>NZ_JBBOSS010000002.1:0-13497 GCF_038005185.1 Solibacillus sp. FSL K6-1554 | reverse complement strand
ATGTTTCTCTTCTAAATCGCCAAGAGACTTTACTCCATGTTCAGCCCTCACCCACTTCGCAAAATTTTGCGCATCAGACATTGTATTCTCTTTCTGTTTTATAGAATGAATCGCGTGTTCTCCTTTTTCACGTGCCAATTTCTTTGAATGACCGATACGATCTATCGCATCCAGTGCCTCTTTTACCTCACGTACAATTGATGTTCGTCCACGTCTGGCCATAAAATTACCCCTTTCCTGTATGTTTTTTGTAAGCGTCTAACGCTTGTCTTGCGTAAACATTAGCACCTCACTTTCTCTTATAAATTTGTCCGACAGAAGGTCAGACAAATTAGTCGTGAACCTCAAAAAATTTTCTCCTCGCTTCGCTCGTCGAATCCGTCCACCTTATAGAGCCGGCGCGCAAGCGCACCATCTCTATAAGGTGTCGGATTCATCTCCCAAAAAAATTTGAAATTGTCAATGTACCACGTTAACCAGATTCAACTTTCCGCACTTTCTTGTCGAGGTGTGCCATAACTAATCCCCGCCTCCAAAAGAGGTGAACGCTAAGCGTTCAATCATTCGCAATTTGCGAACGATTATGTTGGCTGCCAGCAGCCAATCGTTGCAACAAATTGCAACGAATTGTGATCGCTTCGCAATCACTGCGTCCAGCAAAGCTGAACGCAAAAAAACACACACCGATGGACATTGGCCTGTGCTTCAAAATTTTATTCTCGCGAACGCGAGTTTTGATGCAGAGCATCATTTTCTAGATTAATGGCTTGGATTTCCAGCAATCATTTTGTTCAAATGAGCCGTATACCAACATTCTTCTTACCAATCTTTCATTATCCTTTTCCCCCTTTTCGGTAATATATTTTATTTTAAAAACGAATGAATCGTTTGTTAATTTTGTTTTGTGCCTAGTGCAATGCTGGTTGGATTAGCCAGCTCAAATCAATCATTATTTCACATTTCTGTGGTCTTATCACAATATCGTATACAACGTTTTATATTTAGGAAAACAAAAAACACTTTCCCGAAAATGAGCAGACTTCACCTGTACATGGGTGTAGTTTGAACACTTCGGAAAAGTGTTAATAAGTTGCTTTCGCCTACTGGCAAGAGCTGCATAAAATCAAAATAATAGTTTAAACAAATTATACCATATTAAGCAAATTGAAAACAACAACACTTGGCATTTTAAGGAGTAGCATCATAAAAATACAGCTTTACAACGTTAAAAATATGCAGGATTTTATTCAGTAACACCGATGACACAGCGCGATCTGGAACACAATCAAACTGTTGCTGGCACAACATTTGTAGAAACGTGCATAAAATCATGTATAAACAATGTTCCAACAAAAAATACGCAAACGTTGATTTAACAGCGTTTACGCATTTTCTATGCGTTCCCAAACTTTGATTTGGGAACATTATGAGGTTGAATTTTGTATGCTTTATTAATCCTTGTTGCACTAAATGTCCCGAATTAATTATTAAAATGAGTTAGCTATTAAGACGAATGTTTCAAGCGTTTCTTTGTTAGCTACTTTATTATAAATTCCAAGCATATACTGCAAATTATTTTTTTCAAAGACAAAAAAGTTAAATAGTTGATCTTCAAAGTAAATAGCTTTTGTACCATCTTGAAGTGTATATTCTTTACCATTTAAGTTCAGTTTATTTTTGAAGTCCAATTTGTTATTTAAAGGACGAATATCAATTTTATAAATATTATCACTTAAATCTTTGTTAACAAACCTTATTTCCAGGGAATCGTTCAAATTATAGTTCTTATCTTCTACAAATCTTCCGAATTCATGTGTGAAAGAAATAGAAGGTAACATTTCAGGTAGCGTTACTTCACAGTTAAAATGATTTTCAAATTCTTTAATCGCAGCCTTTACAGATTTATATCCACCTTCAGTGAACTTTTCCTCAAAAGAAGGCTGAATATCATTCGAATTTGCATTTACTGTTCCATAATAATACAACCCACAAGTTAATAGACTTAATAAAACCATTAGAAGTGGGATACGTTTATCCAATTTCATTTTATCACCCCAATTATATTTAGGTTTAGTTTGTCCTGTTGGGTTACAATAATTCCTTATTCTCCTGCTGTGTTAGTTGAAAAAATGCACCACAAGATACATTTGATTACATACAATTCAAAATTAGCTAAAAGCAAACAGCCCATTCTAATGAACGGGCTATTTTGTTACCAAAGTATCATTTGGGAACGTTATTTAGGTTTAATTTGTATACGTTATAAACCCTTTTTGAACTTAATTTTTATTCTTTAACTCTCAATAACCTTAAACTGTTTAACGTTACAAGCAGTGTTGCGCCCATATCAGCAAATATTGCGATCCATAGCGTTAACCAACCAGGCATAACTAACAGTAATGCTACTAATTTAATTGCTAAGGAGAAGGTAATATTTTGCTTGATAATGACTAAAGCTTTACGGCTTAATTTAATGGTATATGGTAATTTGCTTAAGTCATCAGACATTAATGCGATATCAGCAGTTTCTAACGCTGTATCCGTTCCAGCACCACCCATTGCCACACCAACTGAAGATGCTGCAAGTGCTGGGGCATCGTTGACACCATCTCCAACCATTGCCACACTCTGATGCTTTTCACGAAGTTTTTTAATAAAGTTTAATTTATCCTCTGGCAATAAATCGGATTTAATATCTGATACACCAACCTGTTTTCCAATGGCTTCTGCTGTTCGTTGATTATCACCAGTAAGCATTACTGTTTCGACTCCCATATGATTCAGTTTACTGATGACTTCTTTTGAAGATTCTCTCATTTCATCTGCAACGGCAATCAACGAAAGAATTTCTTTTTCCGTTCCCAAAACCATTACCGTTTTACCTTGAATTTGCATACGAGTAATATTTTCTGTAATGGATGTTTCAATACCATTTTGAAGGGTTTCTTCAAACAAATTCGGACTTCCTACATAGTACATTTCATTATTTACTTTGGCTTTAACGCCTTTTCCTGTAATAGATTGGAACTCTTCAACCACGACACCTTTAAAGTTTAACCCGTTTTCTTCAGCTTTTCTCATAATCGCTGAAGCTAATGGATGTTGGGAACCATTTTCGATGGCTGCTGTTATTGTCAATAATTCATTTTCGTTCCCGTCAAATGTTACGATATCGGTTACAGCAGGAACACCTTTCGTAAGAGTTCCTGTTTTATCAAATGCAATCGCTTTTAAGTGTCCAGTTTCTTCTAGATGGATGCCACCTTTAATTAAGACACCGTTTTTTGCTGCATTTCCAATTGCAGTAACAACAGCCACTGGCGTTGAAACAACTAAAGCACATGGACAACCAACCACTAATATTGCTAAACCTTGATAAATCCATTCACTCCAATCTCCACCAAACAGTGGTGGAAGAACGGCAATTAAAGCAGCCAAAATGACAATTGCAGGTGTATAGTATTTCGCAAATTTATCGACAAATGCTTGAGAAGGCGCTCGCTCTGCCTGTGCTTCTTCTACAAGATGAATAATTTTCGAAAGCGTCGTATCTTCAACTCGTTTTGTTACTTTTACTTCAAGCAAGCCTTCTTCGTTTAAGGTTCCCGCAAAGACCTCATCATTTATTGTTTTAGTTACTGGAACACTTTCTCCAGTTATTGCAGCCTGATTTAACGTGGAAGTTCCCTTAATAACTGTTCCATCCATCGCTAATTTTTGACCAGGTTTTACGATCATGATATCTCCAACCTGAATATCTTCAACATGAACTATCATTTCTTCAGTTCCACGGCGAATTAACGCTTCTTTTGGAGCAATATCCATTAATGATTCAATAGATTGACGAGCCTTATCCATTGAATAACGCTCTAATGCTTCACTAATAGCGAACAGAATGACAACCATTGCCCCTTCGCCCCATTCACCAATCACAGCAGCTCCTAAAATAGCAATCGTCATGAGCGTATTCATATCGAACTTTAATCTGCTTAGATTTTTAAACCCTTTAATGAATAGCGAATATCCACCAATTAAAATAGATGCTGCATAACCGATTGTTGGAAGGATATGTTCTTCTCCATATTGCTCCCCTAAAAACCAACTAATCACAAGCAAAACGACTGAAATATAAACCTTAATATTTTCTTTTTGCTTCCAGAATGGTTCACGTTCCACTTTTTGTTCTTTTTCATCCCGAATCTTTAAATTCTCAAATGCTCCTGCTTTTTCTAGTTCCTCAATTGTTGCATCGCCTTTCACATACACTTTAGATGCACCAAAATTAACCTTTGCATCCTCAACACCTGGTAAACCTTTAACGTTACTTTCAAAAATAGCTGCACAATTAGTACAAGTAAACCCTTGAACACGATAGGTTTTCATTTCTTCTTCTGTTAATTTGCCTTGTTGCTCAGACATTGACCTTCACCTCTTTCTTATGTGCTAATGCAAGGGTGAACAATTGCTTGATATGGTCATCATCCAGTGAATAAAAGGCTAATTTGCCTTCTTTTCGATACTTTACAATCCCTTGCTTATGAAGAGTTCGAAGGTGATGAGAAGCTGTTGCAACAGAAGAACCAATAATATTGGCAACATCACAAACGCATAACTCATCATCTTGGCATAAAGCAAAGGAAATTTTTGCTCTATTTTCATCTGCAAGTGCTTTAAACAATTGGGCAACACTAGAAAGGTCTTCTTTTTCTAATTCACCTTGTATTCGATTGACTTTTTCCTCGTCATAACAATAAATTTCACAAGTATCTTTTTTACTCATTAATATCACTCCTTCTTATTCAAATACCCATTTGATTATAGTGTACTCCTTTTTCTTTATTATTCAAGTGAATGTTTGAATGAAACAATAAAAAAAGAATTGGACTCTTCCAATTCCCAATAACGTATATTATTTTCGAATATAAGATTCCCAAACCGACGTTTGGTAACATAATTACAGTCTATTCTCGTTCCCAAAATCGTATTTGGGAGGTTGCAGAACAGGCCGAAATATTTGTATATCTATGGGGGATTACAAAGCATGGTTAGAAACTTAGATTATCGATTTTTTGAATGTATGAAAATGTATATTTTCATACATTCAAATCGTTTATTTTACTAACTTTTTACTAACATGATACAATAGGGTACATTGAATGTATGTTATTGTACGGTTAGGAGCAATTAAATGACGAAAGAAAAGAATGTGCAGCCGTTAAGATCGGCTCAGGAAATCGAAGATATGCGTTGGGCGTTGTCACGGTATGCAAGTGCACGGGATCTGTTTTTGTTTAACTTAGGGATTAATACGGGGTTACGAGTGAGTGATTTAGTGCCCTTGAAAGTAAAAGACGTCAAAGGAAAGGTTCATCTGGTTATTACGGAGAAAAAAACAGGGAAACCCAAACGGTTTATGGTCCCTAAAGCGATTAGGGAAGCAATTGAAGGCTATATTCGGGGGATGCAGGAGGAAGATTACCTGTTTCCAAGTCGAAAAGGAAATGGGCCAATCAGTACGACACAAGCGTATAGGGCTTTGCAAAAAGCTGCAGTTGCTGTGGGACGAGAGGATATTGGCACGCATACAATGCGAAAAACGTTCGGATACCATCATTACAAACGAAACAAGGATGTAGCAACGTTGCAAATGTTATTTAATCATTCGGCTCCATCCATTACCTTAAAATACATAGGAATTACCGATGATGAAATTGATAAGTCGTTGGAGAATTTTTCGCTTTAATTTAAATAAAAACAGCGACAAACACTGTTAAATCAGTGTTTGTCGCTGTTTTTATTTAAATTATACTTAGAGCAATATTATAACCAGGAGTATACTGACCATATGCTCCTGGTTATATGAATTCGTTTGAATTAGTCCGTCATACTAAGAGAAAGGTAAGGTTTCATAATGATTGTAGTTAATTGCTGGTCTGTTAATCTACCAGTGTAACTAAACATATTGCTGTATTTATCTTGATTTTTGAAATCTGTTAGCATGTCGAGATTTGGTTGTTTTAGAGTGTATTCAATTAACATGTCCTTATAAGCAGTTGATTTTAAGCCGAGTTTGTCTCGAAGATCTTTTTCTAAATTATCGAGCTTTTGTTTTTTAGCTTTAGGGTCTTTCATCTTTGCTTCTTTTAACACATTTTGTTGGATTGCTAAAAGTACATGACCTCGAATATAGCGTTCAGCGTTATAGACATAATATCCAGTCAGTATATTTTTAGGTAATAAAACAATTGGTTTCTTGTTGAAGTCTAAATAAGGATAATAAGAATCCTTTTCCCAAGAATGTTCAATGTGATTCCAATACATATATTCTAATGGTTCGGGACTTTGTAGCACCTTTTTATTACCTTTTTTCATTTGCTCGTCAGTAAATTTCACGAGTAAATGGAAAATCAAGCTACTTATTAAGTCTGTCATACGGTCTTTATCGAAGCCTTTAACGAAAAGGCTCACATTAGCTGGAGTTTCAGTAAAGACACCTTTTTTAGCTAGTTTAATAACGTTATCTTGTGTAAATAATTTGTATAGCATATCAGGTGTACAACCGTTCCCTTGGGAATAGTTATTCAAAATTAAGCGTGAAGTTCCAAGACGTGTACTGTTGTTTTCTGAAGAATATTTGAAAAGTGATTTTAATTTAACTTCGTTTAATGGATATTGGATTAAAATATTAGTTACATGTGTGAAAAAGTCTTTAATTGTTGCTTGTGCATCTTTTGAAAAAGAATCTTGGTTAGAAAGAATTTGCACAGGGTCAATAAAGACCTTATTATCAGGACCATCAATAACAATGTTAGCAAATTCATGCAATGATTGATCCTTCGGTAAGCCAAGTAAGTCTGAAACAGTGTTGATATTTAATTTTCCCATTCTATAATCTCCGTTTTTTTTAATATTTGGTGAAAAAATAAAAATTCCTTGTTTTTGATACTTGTCAACGGAGAACTGTAATGTTATTATTTGAATGACCAAGTTCAAATAACATAGTTCATGAGGTTTACAAGTTTATGTGTGACAATAACCACCATAATTACCATCATTCCGACACAGAACCCAAAAAAGGGTATAAGGGCCCAAAGAGATAGTATCATATTTTGGGGAATCCTGTCAATATACTTTTCTATATTTTTTTATAAATAATGTAAGCGCTTACATTATTTATAAATGAAAATCATAGTTTTTTAATAGCTAGCGACAAACACTGATTTAACAGTAGTTGTCGCTGTTTTAATTTTAATGAAATGTTACCAAACGTTGGTTTGGGAATATTTTGATGGGTTTTTATGGTAATGTTTTAGGAGGTTAAGTAATCCTGATGATGAAGGGGGCTTTCCGTAGATTTATAACGTATACATATCTAAACATAATAACGAAAGGGAAGTTGAAGAACTATGAACAAAAAGAATAGTTTGCTATTTTTCCTAACCTTATGTATTGAGGGAGTAATCACCTTTATTGTCGCAAGTACGTTCTCGGTTCGATTTATTGAGGTAATGGGAATTTTAGGTGCAGTATGTAGCGGGTTGCTTTTTTTATTAACAAGTGGAGGTGGACCTTTTTCGGACTTTTTTACAGCGAGAAATGCAGGCATAACAGGAATTATTCAAGAAAGAGAGAACTTTGTTTTTAAAAGAGGACCTGCGTTTTTCGCTTCCCTTGTTTACTTTGGCATAGGATTGCTTTTCTTTATATTGCTAGTTAATGGTGTCATTCCTCCTGCATGATGAAAGATTGTGAATTATTGTACTTAAGCTAACGAGTGTTTTAATGAAATAAGGATTTATAAAGTATACAAAATAAACTTAATAAACGTTCCCAAATGCAAGTTTGGGAACGCACAAAAAGCCACAAACACTTGATTTAACAGTGTTTGCAGCCTTTTTTATAGAACAATGTCTATGCAGTTTTTATACAGATAACCCAAACCGTTGATACAGCAGTATTTTTGCTTGCTGCATGTGTTCTCCATTTTGTATAAAATCGTGGATTTTTCTTATCGTTGTAAATCCGTATTTTTCTGGCGAGACCCCATGTAAGAAACTATCTATTTTCGTACATTGGAAAATAAAAACTGCCTATAAGAAGAGATGGACTATTAATTTCTTTTGTACCCTGCGAGCGATCGAGTAAGGGAATTTTTAATAGATATATAACCTAGTTCAAAAATGTCCTTCTTCATATTCTTAACTACATAAAGAAAAAATATTTATGTGTGCAATGCAAACTCTTCGTTGACATCCTTCAAGTTGAGAGTTTACAATGAATTTGTAACATAGAGTTACATTTGCAAGACATAAATATTACTTATTTTGGGTATCTTATTAAATGTAAGACCTACAAACCATAAAGCAAGACACGGCTTAGTCTTCAAGACTAAAACAAAGAGAGCAACCGGATTAGTTACCCGGTTGCTCTCTTTGCTTTTTTTGTCTATGAAAGAAAAATTATAAAAACTAAAAAAAGACACCACCCCCAAACCATAAGGGCAATGTCCTTTTTGTATCATTGAATTAAAGGAATAGGTCGCTAAAGTATTCTTTACAGAAATTCCAAGCGTTCACGAATAATGCAATGATACGAGGAAGTGCGATTAACGCGCGAAGGGTAGTTAGGCCTTTGCTAATGCATTTTCGTTTACTTTCCTCTTTTTCTTTTTTCTTACGTTCGACACGGCTTAAATTCTCCAAGACATTCACCTCCTTTGCAACGGTAGACCCGTCCTGGAGGCAAATTTCAATGCTATGTAGTCGGCTATCCAAATACGTGAATAGGCTTGCTGCCCGTCTACAAAATAAATAATATCATTTTATATAAGCTCTTTGTACGAAACTCAGAACTTATATTTTTTATTATATGTATTTCTACTAAAATTATAATCGTATTTTGTCGAAGCACCTATGTTGAATCCACCAGAGTTGCTTTATGAATGGCAACAAAAGCTAGCAGAGCAATCAGGGCAAGTTGAAATACCCAAACAAGTACATAAGCGTATAAAGATACTTCTACAAGGCAATAATACTCGAAAAAGCGCCAGCCTAAATTTAAAGGCAGCGCTTTTTATATTTTAATTATTATTTTTTAAACAGATATTTAGAATTCCAAAAATGATTATACATACACAAGTTACTATGCTGACTACCAAATTTGCTTCTGCCACCTATCTATCACCTGCCCTTAGAGAGTCTTTAAGAAAATCCTCTAATAAAAAGCAAGCTAATTTCTGGATCAAGAAATATAAAAAGAATAAAAGCAGCCCAAAAACTAGCTAACACTACACTCTTCATTAGAGTAAAAAAATAGTGTTAGGCAGGTCTCCTGGCTTAGCTTCATACTCTGATTCCCTTCCCAAGCAAATAACTTAGTAGCATATGAATCATAGTCAGCATTACAGTTGCAAGATACAGCGTCGGCATCATACCGAACTTCCCTTTTAAACTACATATAGTAGTGCCAAACATTTAAAAACCCAATATATAGTTTTTCCGAATTAAGTTTAACATAGGTCCAAAAATCATGTAAAGAAGTAAAACTCCATCTACTTACCGCTAAATTATAATTGAAAAAAAACTGGTTGATAATACAGTAAAACAATTGTGTATTAATTGTACATTCTTATTAACCAATTGTATAAAACAATTCTTATATTATATTTCACTTGTGTATTTGTATTAAACAATTGTATTAAAGCATAAGTAAATTGTACTTAACTTATGTACTTGTACTACACTGTTATGCTATACAGATAAGCAATTGTATAATACCGTGCCTCACACCATTCTATTTGCCAAACAACCTACCCCAGACAGACTTTGGCTGCTCCTTCATTTTATTCAATTCTTTCTTTAATTCCCTGATAATTGACGTTGCTCGTCCAATGTAATTCCAAGCTTATTAATAATTGTTTCGTTTTTATAGTTGTAACCCTTTTTCATATCCTCTCGGTGGTCCTCATAGGATTTTGACAGCACTTTTAACGCTTACGACCGCTTTAGCCTCTGAAACTGGCGATACATTCATTAAGGTGTACGATGCCGTTATGAACATAGTCGATCATGGCGTCGTTCTAATTATTATCTTTACCGGAGTTAACTGGATGCTTGACCATCGCTCGAAAGGTATAGAGCTTTTAATGAGTGGTGCTATCGGCTATATAATCGTTATGCACGCGATAGACATTCGTAATTTCCTAAAAGAACTTTCGGCGCCTTAATTGGCATCTTTTTCTATTTTCCGAATAGCTTAGTCCAAAACGATTTACGATTATCCGACTCTTGTCTCCGTTCCATTTCCTCTAACTTCGCCAGTAAGGACTCATTCTTTTCCGATAGCTGCTGGATCATAGTCGTTTGCTCCGCTAGCTTATCTTCAATAGCCGCCATGAACTCGGTATGCAAGGCGTCACGGGCTTGTAACTCCGACTGTAACGACGTTATAAGTTCCGCAACGTGTGTTGGCACGGTCGGCACTTGTGACTGTGTGACGGGTAGTACATCGGCTTGACCATCGTTATGTACGTCGCTATGCGTGTCGTCCATCGCCAGGATATCCGCTATATTCGTATCGCTACTCGTCACAATAGACGCAGCATCCTCCAATTGAACAGACTTCAAACGGTTCAATATAAGCATGGCACGTATCATAGCAATATCTTGACCGCTGTACATTCGATAATTCAACTCGTTACGTGAGACATTATAGCCGTTCTTTTCCAGTAATAGCGCGTACTTCTTCAAAGCATTAGCCTTTACCGATAAGAAGTCAGCCGCTTGTTTCGGTGACATTAATTGGTCGATCATATTCAACCACCTTTCTATTAAAGGATTTCGTTAGATTAATAGTAACATAGCCGCCTATAGCACGAATTCGAAACTCTCTCTTAACTAAAGCAGAACGGTCAGTGGCCACTTCCTCACACAATCCACAATCCGCCATTTTCAATAGGTTTCCTACGTGTGACTTCGATAATTCCACGCGCTCAGCAAGCTCACGAATCGAATAAAGCGGATAGATTGCTTTTGCTAGCTTAACTCGCTTCACCTGGCGCATAAGTTGGCGACGACGTTTAGCATTATACTCCGCCATTGTCTGACGGCCAGCCTGTTTAGCGGCTTTCTGCTTACGTCTACGGTCGCGTGCTTGTTTTTCCGCGCGATTAATAAGCGTAGACATCTCCGTTTGTTCTTCCGGTGTAATTCCTAACCACTCGATATAAAGGCTGTTACGCATGTTTAAACCGCCGTTACGGTGATATTCTACCGCCGACTTAGTCGCCTTAATTAATTCCGTTTCATTTAACGGCTCCACAAATAAACCGTTAATTTCTCGCATTTTAGCAACGGCTGCTTGATCGCTATTTGTAATTTTCAACGCATTAAGCCGCGCTAAAAATAAAATGCGTTCACGATTTCCTCTAACGTCTCCACCGCGTAGCGTCACAAGCGTTATAAGGTCGTTTAAACGGCTTTGTGCCAGCGTATAGCCATTGAATAGGAACGTCGCTTTAAACCGCTGTGAGCGCTTATTTCGACGTGATTTCGAAGGCTTAATCGCCAATGCCGGGAAGTATTCCTCGACGATTTCTGCATAAGCATATTCATAGTCATGCAAACGGTCCGCATAAACGATAGCGCCGTTCTTACTATTGATTGAGCCGACTAATCGGAATACGCGAGCAGCATCGAGCGCTTGTATATCCGCGCCATATGGCTTTAGGACGTCATAAAGTGCGCGTTGCACCTTATCCCAACGCTCAACCGCTAATCCGCTCATAGCCTCGATATGCCATACTAATTGAACGCCACGGCCGCTATATGTGACGATGTTAGGTTTCGGAATTGATACGCCGTAATGATCGTTTTCTAGCTCATATACGACTTGCTCAGGCGTCATTTTGACCGTATAGCAATCAATATCGACGTATAAGTTGTGCAACGTACGCAGCGTTCTGATATTACGTTTTGGTACGAAGAAACTATTTAAAGATACATAGCTATCGAACGTGATCCATTCGTTAAGCATAGCGTCGTTAATATCGTCTAGTTTGTAATGGTATTGCTTAACGCCTTCCTCTAACTTACGGAAAAAAGTAATATATCCGTCTGTTTTTCTATGAATCTCTTTAATGTAATCCGCTGTATTCATACCGTCTCGTTCCCTTCTTGGAAACGAAAAAAGCGCTACGCTACAAATTTTACTTTGCAACATAACGCTTTCCTATTGACGAGTTCCGTATAAACAAGATACAATGAGCGTATCATGTTAAACGAAAGAAGTCGGTTAGTGTTAGTTGCGAGTCAGAGTCGCGATTGACCGTACAAGTGTGCTACCAACACTCTTGTATAGCCGGCTTTTTTCTATTTTCCGAACAAATAAGTTAATACTAACGATAAACTACCGGTTGGCATACGTCAAGCGGATTTTTCCATTTAACCCAATGCGTTACTACTGTCAGAACGTGCTTTAGACGATTCGAAACGGACGATTACCCATCCAAACAAATTTTGATTCGTCTGAACGTCCAATCTCGGAACTTATATGTCAGTGTTATAGATTTATGTTATAGATCGAGGCACAACTATCTATAACTTATAACGTTGTCGTATCAAGTGTTTAAGGCGATTTCTAGACTCCTGTTTTCACGTGTGACTATACTAGTCTAATTTCATTGTAAAATCGGCTTTAATTTTTTAAATACCTCATAGCCAATTCCCAACGATTAACACCATGCCCTAGCTCACTATGTATTAAATTCATCTTTTCACGGGCATTAGCAAATAATTGTTTGTCTTTTTCAGCGTTAATACCATAATCAGCTTTTCTTCCAATTTCACGATTAGATAAAATTCGATCCATCATTTGACGTTCACTGTTGGTCATTAGCTGCTCGGCTCGGTTACGTGCATAAGCATGTCGGAATCCATGCGTCCCACGATTACTTTGCTCAATACCAGCTTTTTTGCAAGCAACATTAATCCCATCACGGATTGTGGTAGGGGAAACTTTGATTATCCTTTCGTTAGATGCTTTTCCATAAAGCAATGAACTCAACCGCTCATTAAATGCATTTGAAATAGCTATTTCCCGAAAACGTCCCCCTTTTGTAATCCCAGCCCCTCGAGCGATTTGTAATCGCCAGCCATCTTCATCTTTATGAAAATGGCCTGCTTGTATATTTGCTGCTTCTTTTACACGCAAACCTAAACCGTACATCAAATCCACTGCATTTTGTACTTCATTTGAACAGTTTTTTTTGATGGCATCCATTTCTTGTAGTGTATAGGCACGATTTTGGATATTTTCATTAATTTGATAGCTTACAATACGTTTTTCAGGACAAAATCCTTTAAAGTGTTCAGACCCTCCCTCAAAACGTTCAGAACGCGTTTTAAAGCCTTCTTGTAAAAATCTTAAGGAAGTCTCTACATTACGCATATGCCCTTTGGAAAGCCCTTTTTCGTTCAAATAAGCCATATATTTTTGGTA
>NZ_JBBOSS010000001.1:3900000-4052092 GCF_038005185.1 Solibacillus sp. FSL K6-1554 | reverse complement strand
GCTCTTTCTTCCTTTCATTAATTCATTTCACATTCGATTCGTATATTTAAATGACAAGGCTCATACTAACGAAAATTAGATGAGAGTCTTTTTTATGTGAATTTCCTTACAATGCAAACTTTCTTGCTTACGAAAAAAGAAAGGCTCTGTTAAATGATTAATAGTAAACAGAGCTATAAAATATATATTTTATAATTAAAAAGGAGTTCATACACATAACCACAAGTTGTGGATAAAGGTTGTTCTAGAGTATGGGAAATCTTTGTCCACAGATTATCAACAATTGTGGATAATATATTTCCCAGAAAAGAATTCCACAAAGTAAAACACAGTTATCGTATCAAATAAAGTTAGGTATTTCAATACTTAAACGATCTTATCCACATAATCATATGTTATATACATAACAGTTGTCCACAGGTTTGTTATATGTGAAAAACCTGTAGATAAGCGTTGTGGATAATTTTTAAGAGCAAAAATACTATTCACAGCATAAACGTAAATTAATTTTATAAATTGTGGATAACTGAGAGTGTGAATCAGGAAAGGGATTTATATGAGGTTTATATAGAAAAAGAGAAAAATTATAATGAGGCATTGACAAACAGGTTTTATTCTTTATATAATATCATGGTCTGTATGTAGAGATAGATATAGTAACGCTCGAATTCAGGAGGTGTATATAAATGAAACGCACGTACCAACCTAAAAAACGTAAGCACTCTAAAGTTCACGGTTTCCGCGCTCGTATGAGCACTAAAAACGGCCGTAACGTATTAGCTCGCCGTCGTAAAAAAGGAAGAAAAGTATTATCAGCATAAGTCCACTGAGCCACATCAGTGGTCTTTTTTTTCTTTTATCGTTGTTGAATGAGCAAAAAAAGTACCAATGATTAGATGGAGCAGGTGAATGGATCATGAATAAACGCCAACGTATAAAGAAAAATGAAGATTTTCAAAAGGTGTTTAAAAAAGGTAAGTCGTTTGCGAATCGCCAATTTGTTGTATATTGCTTGAAGAAGGAAGAACAACAGGCGTTTCGTATTGGCTTATCAGTGAGCAAAAAAGTAGGAAATGCGGTCACTCGGGTTCAAGTGAAACGCTATATTCGCCAAGCTTTTCTGGAATTAAAAGATGAAGTAAAACAAGATATGGATTATGTTATTATCGCCAGAACGCAGGCGGCCACACTGGATTTTCACGAAACAAAAAAAAGCTTGCAGCATGTTTTAAAGGTTGCAAGAGTATATAAAGGATAGTTCCATAATTAATTGTTTATCATTCATTACTTGAAACTTTGAATATACAGAACAATTAGTAGTGTACGAACGTCCGTACATGGTAAAATATTGTCATAAAAATTGAATAGGTTTGCTTTAGGAGGAAGAAGGTTGAAGAAAAATCTATGGATAATGCTGTCACTTGTTTCAGTAGTATTACTGCTATCAGGCTGTACAGAATTTGACCAACCAATTTCATCTGAAAGTAATGGCTTTTGGAATGAATATATTGTTTGGCCATTAGTATCATTTATCAAGCTTTTTGCTGATATGTTTGAAGGTAATGCCGCGAATTATGCATTTGCAATTATTATCGTAACTGTTATTATTCGTCTAATCATTCTGCCTTTAACTATTAAACAAGTAAAAAGTTCTAAGAAAATGCAGGAAATGCAACCGAAGTTAAAAGAGCTGCAAGCAAAATACAGCTCAAAAGACGCGGCAACTCAGCAAAAATACCAGCAGGAAATGATGCAGTTAATGCAGACTTCAGGTGTTAACCCATTAGCTGGATGTTTACCGATTCTTATTCAAATGCCGATCTTAATCGGTTTCTATCATGCAATTAGCCGTATGAATGCAACACCGGATGCATTTGAACTAGGGACATTTTTAGCGGTTCCATTAGCGGAGCCAAGTATTGTATTTGCTGTAATCGCAGGTCTGATCCAGTATGTTGTATTAATGACTGGTCCCGCTGTAGATAATCCGCAAATGAAAATTATGATGTACATCATGCCATTAATGATTGTTGGTTTCGGTATTATTTTACCTGCCGCTTTATCATTATATTGGGTAGTTGGAAACTTTGTATCTGTATTACAAAACCTTGTTATTTACAAACCTTGGAATAAAAATAAACCGGATGCTACCGATGCAAAAGGAGCGAAATAAGTGAAACAAACTACGCAAATAGGCGCAACAGTAGAAGAAGCGATCTCATTAGCGTTACAAAAGCTTGGCCATACTCGTGAACAAGTTGATGTGGAAGTTTTACAAGAGGGTAAAAAAGGATTTTTAGGTTTTGGAGCACGAAATGCTGAAGTTCGTGTAACTGTAAAGGAAATTGTTCAGCAGCAAGTGGATCAAGAGACGACTTCAGATTCTGCACCTGATGTGGAAGAACAACCAATTGTCGAGAAAACAATCGAGAATGAGCCGGTTTTAGCTAATGAAGATCAACCAATTCACCATGAACAACAACAAGTGGATCCTATTGAAGAAGCAAAAGAGTATTTAACGAATATTGCTTTAGGAATGGGAATTACAGATTTAACAATCGACCATGAAACAGATGGTAAACATGTTTCATTTAAGTTATCGAGCGAGAAAGCAGCATTATTAATTGGGAAGCGTGGTCTTACATTAAATGCGCTTCAACATTTAACTCAGCTCATTCTTAATAAAACAGCCAAATCGTTTATGATTTTACAAATGGATGTGGAAGATTATCGTGAGCGACGTCAAGTTGCCCTTGAACAGCTGGCATTACGCATGGCGGACAAGGCTCTTCGAACACGAAAACCCGTATCATTTGAACCGATGGCATCTTATGAACGAAAAATTATTCATAATGCCCTGGCAAATCGTATAGATATTGAAACGCACTCAGAAGGTGTCGAACCAAATCGATATTTAGTCATAGAGCCAGTAAAATAATATACAGACAGTTTTCGACCTATTCTTTTGGATAGGTCGTTTTTTTAATGAAAGATGGAACCAAATCTACATTACTTTAGATTTTAATTAAAATATGTTAGTCTAAATTGTTAGTTAGTATAGCACGGATGTGATTTATCCACATGTGGATAACACTGAAATAGGAGGATATAAATGGAATTCGATACGATTGCTGCGATTTCCACTCCAATGGGAGAAGGAGCTATTGCGATTGTTCGTCTGAGCGGCGATGAGGCGGTAGCGATTGCAGATAAAATATTTAAATCACCAAATCATAAGCGTTTGACGGAAGTTGCGACACATACGATCCATTACGGACATCTGATCGACCCGAAAACGGATGAAGTGGTAGAGGAAGTTATGTTGAGCTTAATGCGCGGACCGAAAACATTTACGCGAGAAGATGTTGTCGAAATCAATTGTCATGGCGGTATTGTGTCTGTTAACCGAGTATTACAGCTTGTCTTACGTTACGGTGCACGTTTAGCAGAGCCTGGGGAATTTACGAAACGTGCATTTTTAAATGGCCGTATCGACTTATCACAGGCAGAAGCTGTAATGGATTTAATTCGTGCGAAAACTGACCGCGCGATGAACGTTGCGCTTGGCCAGATGGATGGAAAGCTTTCTCGTCTCATTACATCTTTACGCCAGGCATTATTAGAGACGTTGGCACAAGTGGAAGTAAATATTGATTATCCTGAATATGACGATGTAGAAGAAATGACGATTCCTGTACTTCTTGAAAAATGCGGTTGGGTACGAGAGGAAATTATTAAATTACTTCAAACATCATCCCAAGGTAAAATTTTACGTGAAGGTTTATCTACCGTTATTTTAGGACGTCCAAACGTAGGTAAATCATCTCTTTTAAATAGTTTAGTTCAAGAAAATAAAGCGATTGTAACCGACATTGCAGGTACAACTCGTGATATTATTGAAGAATACGTAAATGTACGTGGAGTTCCTTTACGTTTAGTTGATACAGCAGGTATTCGGGAAACAGAAGATATTGTTGAACGAATCGGAGTTGAACGTTCGAGAGAGGCACTAAAAGATGCCGATTTAATATTGCTTGTATTAAATTACGGAGAAGAGCTTACAGAAGAAGATGAACGCCTTTTTGAAACGATTCAGGCGATGGATTATATTGTCGTTGTCAACAAGACAGATATCGAACGCAAAATCGATTTAAACCGTGTTCATGAATTGGCTGGAAAACATCGTGTCGTAACGACTTCGTTATTGAAAGAAGAAGGTGTAATCGAGCTGGAAGAAGCGATTGCAGCATTGTTCTTTGAAGGGCAAGTAGAAGCGAATGATTTAACATATGTATCAAATGCGCGACATATTGCGCTATTGCATCAAGCTCAACAGGTGATTGAGGATGCGCTTGCTGCAGCTGAGTCAGGTGTACCTGTCGATATGATTCAAATCGATGTGACACGTACATGGGAAATTCTTGGTGAAATTATTGGAGATACTGTACAGGAAAGCTTGATCAATCAGCTATTCTCGCAGTTCTGTTTAGGGAAATAAATCGGAATAAAAGAGAGGAAGAACAACATGTCAATACAATACGAAGCAGGTAATTTTGACGTAATCGTTGTTGGTGCAGGACATGCAGGTGTGGAATCTGCCTATGCAGCTGCGAAAATGGGTGCTAAAACACTCATGCTTACAATTAACTTAGATATGATTGCGTTTATGCCTTGTAATCCATCAGTCGGCGGACCTGCAAAAGGAATCGTTGTTCGCGAAATTGATGCACTTGGCGGTTTAATGGGACGCATTATCGATAAAACACATATTCAAATGCGCATGTTAAATACCGGGAAAGGTCCAGCAGTACGTGCTTTACGTGCACAAGCCGATAAATTCCAGTATCAGCATGAAATGAAACGGGTTTTGGAAGAAGAAGAAAACCTTCAAATTCATCAGGCAATGGTCGATGAACTAATTGTAGAGGATGGCGAAGTAAAGGGTGTTATTACACAAGTTGGAGCAATTTACCGTGCACCGGCTGTCATCATTACTACAGGTACGTTTTTACGTGGGGAAATTATTTTAGGAAATCTGAAATATTCTTCAGGTCCAAACAACCAGCAGCCATCAATCAAATTAGCGGATAATTTAAAAGAATTAGGATTCGACTTAATCCGATTTAAAACAGGGACACCACCACGTGTAAACAACCGTACAATTGATTATTCTAAAACGGAAATTCAACCTGGTGATGATGTACCCCGTGCATTCAGTTTTGAAACAACAGAATATATTATGGATCAGCTACCTTGCTGGTTAACTTATACAACAGAAGAAACACATCGTACAATTGAGGAAAATCTGCACCTATCCCCAATGTTTTCAGGGATGATTAAAGGGACAGGTCCACGTTACTGCCCATCCATTGAAGATAAAGTAACACGCTTTAACGATAAGCCGCGTCACCAGATTTTCCTTGAGCCAGAAGGACGCAATACACGTGAAGTATATGTCCAAGGTTTATCGACAAGCTTACCTGAGCATGTTCAAAAGAAATTAATTGCTTCTATTCCAGGGTTGGAAAATGCGGAAATGATGCGTGCTGGTTATGCCATTGAGTATGATTCAGTCATTCCTACACAATTATGGCCAACATTAGAAACGAAAAAAATTCAAGGTCTTTATACAGCAGGTCAAATTAATGGTACTTCAGGTTATGAAGAAGCAGCAGGCCAAGGTTTAATGGCCGGGATGAATGCAGCAGCAAAAGTTTTAGGCCGTGAAGAAATCATTTTAGACCGTTCAGATGCTTATATCGGTGTATTAATCGACGATCTAGTTACAAAAGGTACAAATGAGCCTTACCGTTTATTAACATCTCGTGCAGAGTACCGTCTTCTGTTACGTCATGACAATGCAGATTTACGTTTAACGGAAATCGGTTATAAAGCAGGGATGATTACGGAAGAGCGTTATGTGAAATTCCAGCATAAAAAAGCACAGATTGAGCAGGAAATTGCCCGTCTGCGTGAAATTATTATTAAACCAAATGCGACAACGCAGGAAGTAATCCGTAATGCTGGCGGCGCGGAGCTAAAAGATGGTATCCGCGGAGCAGACCTTTTAAAACGAACAGAAATGACGTATGATTTAGTTGCTTCCCTTACTCCATCGGAAATCGAACTTTCGGATGATGTAAAAGAGCAAATTGAAATTCAATTAAAATATGAAGGGTATATTCAAAAAGCGCTTCAGCAAGTAGAGAAAATGAAGAAGCTTGAGGATAAGAAAATCCCTGAAAATATCGATTATGATGCCATTCCAAGCTTAGCAACAGAAGCACGTATGAAACTGAAAAGTGTTCAGCCGCTTTCTATTGCTCAAGCATCGCGTATTTCAGGTGTTAACCCTGCAGATGTTTCAATTTTACTTGTCTATATTGAGCAAGGTAAAATTGCAAAAGTAACTACGAACTGAATGATGTGAGCGTCTTTAACCAGAAAGACGCTCATTCTTTAATATGGAGGAATCATTTTATGAACGAAAAGCAGTTTATCGAAGCATTGAAGGAAAAGGGTATTGAGCTATCAGAACACCAGATTGCGCAGTTTAAAAAATATTTTGAGCTATTGGTTGAGTGGAATGAAAAAATGAATTTAACGGCAATTACGGATTTGGAAGGTGTTTATTTAAAGCACTTCTATGATTCAATCAGTGCGTCTTTTTATTTTGATTTTACAAAAGTGACAACGGTATGCGACGTTGGTGCAGGTGCAGGCTTCCCAAGTATTCCGATTAAAATTTGCTTCCCTCACTTACAAATTACGATTGTCGATTCACTTAACAAACGAATTACATTTTTAAATCATTTAACAAATGAGTTAAACTTGGATCATATGACATTTGTTCATGCCCGTGCTGAAGAGTTCGGTCAAAATGCAGCATATCGTGAAAAGTTTGATGTTGTAACAGCCCGCGCGGTAGCACGTCTTTCTGTTTTATCAGAGTTATGTATTCCTTTAGCAAAAGAAGGCGGTTATTTTGTTGCATTAAAAGCTGCAGCAGGTGCAGAGGAATTAAAAGATGCGACAAAAGCCATTTCTACGTTAGGCGGAAAATTAATAGAGGAGTTTGCATTCCATTTACCGGTTGAGGAAAGCGAACGTTCACTTTATGTATTTGATAAAGTAAAATCGACACCGAAAAAATACCCGCGTAAACCAGGTGTTCCGAATAAAACACCAATTAAATAAATAAATTTGCCAAATTTGAAATATATCCGTCTTTTGCTGCATATATATTTATATTTATGTTTTTTTAGTGGATAGAAAAATATAAGTTTATTTTGAAATACAAATGGGTATAGACACTATTTTGTCCTATTTTAGGCGAATTCAGTCTATCACCTAAATTACTATTCATTGAACACTGTACATTTTTGATTGAATCAGAAATAATATTGTATATGAGGTAGACAGTTTCCTAAAGGTGGTGCCACACGGATGAAAAGTACTTTTTCACGTTTTTTCGGAGGCGGGAGCAAAGAGCCAGAAGTAAAAAGTGAAGTAGAAGTAATAGAGAATATCTCGATGGCTTCAGAAGAAGTAGTTAAAATTCCAATAGACAAAATCATTCCGAACCGTTATCAGCCACGTACAGTTTTTGATGATGAGAAGATTGAAGAATTAGCAAGAACGATTCATACACACGGCGTCATTCAACCAATTGTGATTCGTCCAATAAATGATGACGCGGATAAATATGAAATAATTGCCGGTGAGCGACGTTATCGAGCGATGAAATCCCTACAATGGACAGAAGTACCTGCTATTGTACGTAATTTAAATGATCGAGAAACGGCGTCTATTGCCCTTATTGAAAACCTTCAACGTGAGGAATTAACAGCAATTGAAGAAGCGCTTGCTTATCAACAATTATTAGGATTGCATCAGCTTACACAAGAAGCGCTTGCACAACGTCTTGGTAAAGGACAATCAACAGTTGCTAATAAATTGCGTTTATTAAAGTTGCCTCAATTTGTTCAGGATGCTATTTTAAATCGTGAAATTTCGGAACGTCATGCCCGAGCTTTAATTGTAATCAAAGATGAGCAATTACAAATGCAGCTCATTGCAGCGACAAAAGAGTTTGATTGGAATGTTAGACAGCTTGAAGAACAAATTCAAAAAATTCTAAATCCCGATGAACCTGAGATAAAAAAACGTAAACCAAGCAGAAAAGCGATTAGCAAAGATGTACGTATTGCCCTTAATACGATCAAGCAGTCGTTATCAATGGTGACGAAAAGTGGAATTAATGTTAAAACGGAGGAAGAAGATACAGATGATTACTACCAAATCACTGTAAAAATTCCGAAGAAAAAATAAATTAGTGAACTGCCCGAAAGATAACGACTTTCTAGGCAGTTTTTTTAGTAGATTAGTAGAAGCAGTAAGTTTTTTGAAAATAAATTTAGTTTCATAGCATCGTTTTCTAACATTTTTTGTTAAGATAAAAGAAACAGTATTATAAAAGGAAGATTTAATCATCCAAGATTTTTAGACTTTAAAAATATACCTAAATTGAAGTGATGAAAGCAGGTGCGGATATTGGGACGTATTATTGCGATAGCCAATCAAAAAGGTGGCGTTGGAAAAACGACAACCTCTGTTAACTTAAGTGCATGTTTAGCTTTTTTAGGAAAGAAAGTATTAATAATCGATATCGACCCACAAGGTAACGCTTCAAGCGGATTAGGTGTTCGAAAAGGTGATTTGGAAAGCTGTATATACGATGTATTAATTAATGATGAAGATATTAAAGGCGTTATTCAACAAACAGATGTAGAAAACTTATATATTGTCCCTGCTACAATCTCATTGGCAGGTGCTGAAATTGAGCTTGTTTCCACAATCTCCCGTGAAGTTCGACTGAAAAAGTCATTACAGGAGATTAAAAATAACTTTGATTTCATTATTATTGATTGTCCGCCATCACTTGGCTTATTAACTATTAATGCGCTGACTGCCTCCGATGCACTGATTATCCCGGTACAATGTGAATATTATGCATTAGAAGGGCTGAGTCAGTTGCTTTCCACCGTCCGCCTTGTCCAAAAGCATTTGAACAAGGAGTTAATGATTGATGGAGTGCTACTCACAATGCTGGATGCCCGTACGAATTTAGGGCTTCAAGTAATTGACGAAGTAAAGCGCTATTTCCAGGATAAAGTATATCGCTCAATTATTCCGCGTAATGTGCGGTTAAGTGAGGCACCGAGTCATGGGAAACCGGTAATTTTATATGATGCAAAATCGCGCGGGGCAGAAATTTATTTAGAGTTTGCAAGGGAAGTGATTAAAAATGGTTAAAGGTTTAGGTAAAGGGATTGATGCGCTTTTTCGTGAAGAGGCCGTACATAAAGAAGACCAGGTACAGCAAATTGCAGTCGGAAAAATTTTAGCAAACCCATTTCAGCCACGTAAAATTTTTGATGAAACTGCAATCGAAGAATTAGCTAGCTCTATTCATGAACATGGTATTATTCAACCGATTGTCGTCCGTAAAAACGGAAGGAAATATGAAATTGTAGCAGGTGAACGCCGTTATCGTGCGGCGGTTAGTGCAGGTTTGACAGAAGTCCCTGTCATTGTAAAAGATTTCAATGAGCAGCAAATGATGGAAGTTGCTATATTGGAAAACTTGCAACGCGAAGATTTAACACCAATTGAAGAAGCAGAAGCATACAACAGTTTAATTGTGAAACTGAATTTTACACAAGATGATTTAGCGAAACGATTAGGGAAAAGTCGTCCACATATTGCCAACTTAATTCGTCTGTTGCAGTTACCGGAAGATATTCGGGACCTTGTCAACGAAGGAAAGCTTACAATGGGGCATGGACGAGCATTGCTTGGTTTAAAAAATAAACGACGTATACCTGAAGTAGCTCAAAAAGTTATAAAAGACCACCTTAATGTCCGTCAGTTGGAAAAGTATATTCAAGATTTAAATGAAGCTGTTTCACGTGAAACAAAGCCTACCAAAAAGGATATTCATACCCAGGCAACAGAGTCCCAACTACGCGATTATTTTGGAACACAAGTACAAATCAAAAAAGCTAAGAACAAAGGTAAAATTGAAATCGAATTTTATTCAGATGATGATCTGCATCGCATTTTGGAAATATTAAATATGGAACAACAATAAAAAGGTGCTGAGCGAAAAGTTTCAGCACTTTTTTTATGAACAGTTATAATATAAAAAAGACTAATACTTACCTAATACATAAAGGGAGTCTTACCCCTGCCTCAATTCTTCAGATGCAGTCAAATTACTATCCGTTATAAGTGTTAAAATTGAATTTGTAGGACAGCAAATAGAAAGAGGAAAATTTCATGGTATTACTAGGTTCTCTGTTAAATGCATTATTTATCGTAATCGGTGCATTGGTCGGCCGTATTTTTAAAAATATTCCAGAATCCATGCAGCAGACAGTGTTATCCATTATCGGGTTAGTTGTTGCGCTATTAGGAATCCAAATGGGACTGGAGAGTACGAATTTTATTCTGCTTATAGTCAGTTTAATCATTGGTGCGGTCATCGGTGAATGGCTCGACCTTGAAGGAAAGTTTAATCGCTTCGGTCAATGGATTGAGTCCCTTTTTGGAAAACGTGCACAAAAAGGAACGATTGCAGAGGGGTTTGTTACTGCAACGCTCATTTTTGTTATTGGTTCAATGGGAATTCTAGGTGCTCTTGATAGTGGCTTGCGCAACGATCACAATATACTCATCACTAAAGGGATTATTGATGGATTTATGTCCATTATATTAAGTTCAACTTTAGGGATCGGTGTCATATTATCAGCAATTCCTGTACTTTTATATCAAGGCTCGATTGCATTATTTGCAGGTGTTATTAGTACATATATTCCTAGTGAAGCACTGGATCTATTTATCACAGAAATGACAGCAACGGGCGGTATTATGATTATGGCAATCGGTTTGAATATTGCCGGATTAACGAAAATCCGTATAGCCAATTTGCTGCCAGCGATTTTGATGGTCGGGATACTCGTTGCGATTATTTTTCCGTTTCAGTAAGTGACGCTGCCATGCCAAAACAAGTGCTCGAACAATTTTATCACTCATAGAATACGTAACATGCAGTCTCGTATTTTGTAATACTTTAGCTTCCATAAAGCCTCCGACGTTAACAATTCCTTTTACAGAAATATTACCGATAGGGGGCAACTCTTTTTTCACGGCCTTTCCGGGATAAAGAGGGCCCTGTTGGATTAGAATAGAACCAATCGCATTTGATTCACCTAAACAAGCATCAATGGCAATAATAAAAGGTTGCTCTTTTTCATTAATCAACTGCTCGTAACGCTCTACAATATTGAGGGCATGAAGTGGTGCCTGCAAAGTTCCAACAACCGGAAATGGAAATGAGAAAGTTTGGTGCAGCTGGCTGCCGATAATCGGGCCTAATGCATCTCCTGTAGATCGGTCTGTACCGATACAGCAAAAGATAAGTTCTTCATGATCAAACGGAATCGTTTTTAAAAAGATTTCGCTCAGCTCCCAAACAGCGCTCGTCTGTTCGTAATGTACACTATAATTTTGAGGACAGGCTTGTGTCATATTATCACTCCTTTAATTTTTAAATTTAAATAGATTACTCGAGAAATAAGCTAAAATACGATATATTTATGCAGTATATTCAATTTTAAAGTTTGTTATACAAGAGGTGGTAAATTTGGAAAAAGATTTGAAATTAGATTTAGAGGAATTTGCTGAAACGGATATTAAAGGGCTTGCACACTATACGACAGAACTTTGGGAATACGTCACAAGTGCGGAGTTTTTGGTAAAGATTATTGCAGCCAGCGCGAAGATTCTGGCGATTATCGTTATTTCATATCTTGTCGTTTTTATCGGCAAGAAGATTATTCACCGAGTGTTTATGCTACGTGTAAGGAATAATGAGCGTCGACAGCTTACGATTGTAAAGCTGCTGCAAAGCGTATTGAGCTATTTAGTGTACTTCTCTGCCATTATGGGAATTTTATCGGCTATGAATATACAAATTGCCGGGTTACTGGCAGGGGCAGGTATTGCTTCTGTGGCCATTGCCTTTGGTGCGCAAAACTTAGTGAAGGATGTTATTACAGGGTTCTTCATTATTTTAGAGGATCAGTTTGGAGTAGGGGATTTTGTGAAAATTAATACGGCAGAAGGTACCGTGATGGAGATTGGTCTTCGTACAACGAAAGTGAAAGGGATAACAGGAGAGCAATTTATTATTCCAAACGGCAGTATTGTAGATGTTATCAACTATTCTATCAACAACTCAAAAGCTACGATTAATATGCAAATTCCGCTTGATGTCAATATTGAAAAAGTCCAAATGGTTATACAAAGCTATCTGGATACATTACCGGAAAAGTATGAGGAGCTTGTCACTGCTCCGGTTTTTCTAGGCGTAACAAATACGACAAGCACAGAAGCGACAATTGGTATTACGCTGGAAACATTGCCTTTACAGCAGTATTCCATTTCCCGTATTATCCGAAAAGATGTAATGGATATCCTGACTCGTAACGGCATTCCTCTTGCTGTACCGAAAATGATGTTTTATGAGCGAAATCAGGGAGGAGAATAATAGATGGAAGCAAAGCAGTACAGTCTTAATGACGTTGTGGAAATGAAAAAGCAACATCCTTGTGGCACGAACGAATGGAAAGTAATTCGATTAGGTGCCGATATTCGTATAAAATGTGAAGGTTGCGGACATAGCGTTATGATTCCACGCCGCGAGTTTGAGAAGAAAATGAAGAAAATTTTACGCCAGGCAGAAGAAGTCTAAAAGCAAAATAGACTTTTATGCGCGCAATCAATATAATAGACAAGGTTGTAAAATTTAATGGACAGAAAAATCCATAAAAGAATTAATCATAAATTTAAATGAACTGAACATAGAAAGGTTGTGTCAATATGGCATTAACAGCTGGTATTGTTGGTTTACCTAACGTAGGAAAATCGACTTTATTCAACGCAATTACAAAAGCAGGTGCACTTGCGGCTAACTATCCGTTCGCAACAATCGAACCGAATGTTGGCAGCGTAACTGTTCCGGATGAGCGTTTAGACAAATTAACAGAATTAGTAGTACCAAAGAAAACAGTTCCGACAACTTTTGAGTTTACTGATATCGCGGGTATCGTAAAAGGTGCTTCTACTGGTGAAGGTTTAGGAAACAAATTCCTTGCCCACATTCGTGAAGTGGATGCAATTTGCCAAGTTGTACGTTGTTTTGAAGATGAAAATATTACGCACGTTTCAGGCACAGTAAATCCTATCGATGACATTGAAGTAATTAATTTAGAATTAATTTTAGCGGATATGGAATCAGTAGATAAACGTATTGCACGTGTAGCAAAAATGGCAAAGCAAAAAGATAAAGAAGCAATGGTAGAAGAGCCAATTCTTCAAAAGCTTAAAGACGTATTAGAAGCTGAAAAACCTGCTCGCGCGGCAGATCTATCCGATGACGAGAAAAAAGTGATCAAAGGTTTACATCTATTAACGATTAAACCAATGCTTTATGTTGCGAACGTTTCTGAGGACGAGGTAGCAGATCCATCTGAAAACAAGTATGTAAAAATGGTACAAGAATACGCAGCAGCTGAAGGCGCACAAGTAATTACTGTTTGCGCGAAAATTGAGGAAGAAATTTCTGAGTTGGAAGACGATGAGAAAAAAGAATTTTTAGCTGAATTAGGAATTGCTGAATCAGGATTAGACCAATTGATTAAAGCTTCGTACAGCCTATTAGGTTTGGCTACTTACTTTACAGCTGGTGTGCAGGAAGTTCGTGCATGGACATTCCGTAAAGGCATGAAAGCACCACAATGTGCTGGTATTATTCACTCTGACTTTGAACGCGGCTTTATCCGTGCTGAAACAGTGGCATATACGGATTTAGTAGAATACGGTTCAAAGCCAGCCGCAAAAGAAGCAGGCCGAGTACGCGCTGAAGGTAAAGAGTATGTTGTACAAGACGGCGATGTATTAGAGTTCTTATTTAACGTATAATTAGTAGACGCTTTGTGAGTATAAATATATCCTCACAAAGCGTTTATTTATATATGAAAATAAGCTATTTCCTTAATATTAAAAGACGTAGCCAGTTGCATAGAAATAACAACTATGATACAATTCATTGATGTGAGTAATAGAAGTTACTTGCTCCTTGCTCCCTATTTAGTAGGAGAGCCCAAGTCCATAAGGAGGTGCAAACACAAATGAGAAAGTACGAATTAATGTACATCATCCGCCCAAACATTGAAGAAGAAGCGAAGAAAGCTTTAGTAGAGCGTTTCCAAGAAATCTTAACTTCAAATGGTGCAGAGATCACAGAAGCAAAAGATTGGGGTAAGCGTCGTTTAGCTTACGAAATCAATGACTTCCGCGAAGGTTTCTACCAAATCGTGAAAGTTAACGCTGGTACTGAAGCTATCAACGAATACACTCGTCTAGCTAACATCAGCGAAGACATCATCCGTCACATCGCAGTACGCGAAGAAGACAAATAATTTTTAAACTTAAATGCTGAAAAAAGGAGGGTGCATTGATGATTAACCGTGTCGTATTAGTCGGAAGGCTTACAAAGGATCCAGAGCTTCGTTACACACCGAGTGGAGTTCCAATGGCACGTTTTACGATTGCCGTAAACCGTACATTTTCGAGCCAGTCGGGTGAACGCGAAGCAGATTTCATAGGCTGTATCGCCTGGAGAAAACAAGCTGAAAACTTAGCAAACTTCATGAGAAAAGGGAGTTTGATTGGTGTAGAGGGTCGTATTCAAACAGGTAGCTTTGAAGGACAAGATGGAAAGCGTGTGTATACAACAGATGTCGTTGCTGATTCAGTGCAGTTCTTAGAACCACGTGGAGGAGCTAATGCATCACAAGGTGCACCAAGCCAACAATACAGTGGAGGGCAGAATTATGGTGGTCAGCCATCTTATAATCAGCCTAACCAACAATTTGGAGGCGCGCAATCACAGGATTCTTACGGTTCTTATCAACAGCCAGCTCAAAATCAGCAAAACTATACACGTGTAGATGAAGATCCATTTGCAAACAGTAAAGGACCGATTGAAGTTTCTGAAGACGATTTACCGTTCTAAGAATTTCACATCTATAATTAAAAATTAAAAGGAGGAACACGATAATGGCACCACGTCGCGGAGGCCGCAAACGCCGTAAAGTTTGCTACTTCACTTCAAATAACATTACGCACATCGACTACAAAGATGTAGATCTTTTAAAGAAATTCATCTCTGAGCGCGGTAAAATTTTACCACGTCGCGTAACTGGTACTTCTGCTAAATACCAACGTAAACTTACATCTGCAATCAAAGTTTCACGTATTATGGCATTATTACCATTCGTAGCTGAAGAAAAATAATTTCTTAAAATGTACAGCAAAGGCTTAATTGTCTTCTGCTGTACTTTTTTTATTGTATAAAGTTTTTTTATAGATCCATAAACAAAGGCTGCCACAAAACAACTTGTGACAGCCTGAGAAGTGCAACAGCCCATTTGCAGGCTGTTGCATACATTATTATTTTGTAATTAAATCAAGATTGACTGGAATAACTTCTTCAACCGTTTCACCGTTTAAATAAGCAATCGCTGTTTCCATCGCGATCTTTCCAATCTCATCAGGTTTTTGTGCAACGGTTGCAGCTAGATTTCCTGCTTTTACAGCAGCCACCGCATCGTCTGTTGCATCAAAGCCGACTACTACAATTTTCTTACCTGAAGCTGAAATTGCTTCCTGCGCACCTAATGCCATTTCGTCATTGTGTGCAAATACTGCTGTAACATCCGGATTAGACTGCAGAATATTCTCCATGACTGTTAAGCCCTCTGAACGGTTAAAGTTCGCTGTTTGCTTTGCAACGACGTCTAAGATGCCTGTTACAGCTTCATTGAACCCCTGTCCACGATCACGTGCAGCAGATGAACCTGCGACACCTTCCAACTCGACGACTTTGGCACCTTCACCAACCAACTCTGTAATATATTCTCCTGCCAGTTTTCCGCCAGCTACGTTATCAGAGGCGATATGCGATACGACTTCTCCACCTTCAGAAGAACGGTCTACCGTAATGACGGGAATATTTAAAGCATTAGCAGATTCAACAGCAGTTGCAACAGCAACAGAATCTACAGGATTAATAATGATCAAATCAACATTTTGCTGGATTAAATCTTCAATATCGGAAGCTTGTTTAGACGCATTATCTTGGGCATCTACAATCGTTGTATTTACACCAAGTTCTCTTGCTTTTGCTTCCGCATTTTCACTTAGCGTCACGAAAAATGGATTATTTAAAGTTGAAATCGATAAACCGATTGTCAATGTATCACTACTGCCTTTTGTAGATGTGGCAGATGTTCCGAAAGAAGGTTCCAAAGAGAAGCCAGGTTTTACCGAACAAGCCGATAGCATCACAGTGGCCAAAAGTGCCATTAATAATATTAATTGTTTTTTCACGCTTATGACCTCCATCTACGCTGTTTTTTTACGGTCAATTAACACCGCGATTAAAATAACAATCCCTTTTACAACTTGCTGGAAGAATGAAGAAACGCCGATTAAGTTCAATCCGTTATTCAATACTCCGATAATTAAGGCACCTACTAATGTACCGAAAATCCAGCCTTTACCGCCTGTTAAACTTGTCCCACCTAAAACAACTGCTGCAATTGCATCCAACTCATAAGATGTACCTGCTGTTGGCTGTGCAGAGTTTAGACGAGATGTTAAAATCAGTGCGGATAAAGCTGCTAACATACCAGTTAATGAGTATACAGCAATTTTTACACGGTCCACATTGATTCCTGATAATTTAGAAGCCGCTTCATTGCCGCCTACTGCATAAACACGGCGACCGAATGTTGTTTTATGCATAATTACATATAACACAATGAAAGCTAGAATCATTGTACATACTGGAACTGGAATACCGAAGAAGTATCCTTTACCTAACATCTGGAATGTAATTTCATTTCCTAAGTCAGAAACAGGGCGACCATCCGTATACACTAACGTTAATCCACGGTAAATTGTCATGGTTGCCAATGTTGCGATGAATGGTGCTACTTTACCCTTTGCAATGATGACACCATTTACAGCACCAAGAATGGCCCCTAATAATAAGGCTGCAAGAATCGTTAACACAGGATCTATTCCTGAAGCAAGCATTGTGGCAGCAACTGCACCTGTAAGGGCTAATGTCGAGCCAACCGATAAATCGATGCCGCCGGTTAAAATAACAAAAGTCATACCGAATGCAATGAGCGCACTAATCGATACTTGACGTAAAATATTTAAAATATTATCTGTTGTCATAAAGCTTGGATTTAAAATCGTAATGACAATTACAATTAGAAATAATCCTAAGAGAGGACCTAGCTTTCCTAACATTTCTTTTGAGCTAGTTTTTAACAACTTCTTCTCCTCCTGTTGCGTAATGCATAATAGTTTCTTGTGTTAAGTCAACGTTGTCTAAAATAGCTGTTTGACGTCCTTCGTGCATGATCATTACACGGTCCGCCATACCTAACACTTCCGTTAGCTCTGAGGAAATCATTAAAATGGCTACACCTTGCTCGGCTAACTGATTCATAATCGAGTAGATTTCTTTTTTTGCACCGATATCAACACCACGAGTCGGTTCGTCCAAGATTAAAATATCCGGTTTTGTACTTAACCATTTCGCAATAACTACTTTCTGCTGATTACCGCCGCTTAGTGAGCCGACAGCCTGTGTTGCATCACTGCAGCGAATATTTAACTGCTCAATATATTTTGCAGCATGTGATTCCTCTTGTTGTGGTTGAATAAAGCCGCTTTTTGCAATTGTTTTCAAGTTTGTTAAAAACATATTTTCCTTAATTGAAAAATCTAGTACAAGACCTTCTGTTTTACGGTCTTCCGTTACAAAGCCAATTCCGTATTTCATTGCTTGAATCGGGTTTTTAATCGACACCTTTTCCCCATGGATGAAAATATCACCTTTGGACTTTTTAAGGTTACCGAAAATGGCCTGTGCCACTTCTGTACGGCCTGCGCCCATTAAACCTGCAAACGCTAAGATTTCCCCTTTACGAATCTGGAAGTTAATATCTTTGCATACCGCGGGACATGTTAGCCCTTTTACTTCTAAAGCAATGTCCCCAATTTTTGCATTACGGCTTGGATAACGTTCACCAAGTTCACGTCCGACCATCATTTTTACAATTTCATCAAAAGTTGTTTTTGGAATTTCACGAACACCAACATACTCACCATCACGTAAAATTGTAATACGATCACAAATTGCAAAAATCTCTTCCATACGATGTGAAATATAGACAAACGAAATACCTTTTGCTTTTAGTTCTCTAATCGTTTCAAAAAGTGTTTCAATTTCACGATCTGTAAGGGCAGCTGTCGGTTCATCCATTACGATATATTTTGCTTCTGAATTAATTGCTTTGGCAATTTCAATCAGCTGTTGTTTTCCGACAGATAGCGAACCGGCAGGCTGGCGAACATCAATATGCAAACCGAGTTTTGCTAATAGTGTCTGTGCTTCTTTATTCATTTCACGGGTACGCAGTAATCCTGTACGACCGACTGTTTTTTCTTTCCCTAAAAATAAGTTTTCCGCTACCGATAAATGCGGCAGAATATTTAATTCTTGGTGAATTACGTGAATGCCTAAACTTTCTGCGTCTTTTGCTGAAGTAAATGTATACGACTGACCGTCAACTAGCACTTCACCATTATCACGCGAGTAGATGCCGGCCAAAATTTTCATCATTGTTGATTTACCGGCACCATTCTCACCCATTAAGGCATGGATTTCCCCATTTAACAGGGTGAACTCAACATTGTTTAAAACGACGTTTCCATTGAATGCTTTTCTTATGCCCTTCATTTCAATCATGTTCCGTCACCTACCTTAAAAAATTACGCCGCTTTGTAGCATGATATTGGCGTATGGTGTTATTTCACCTGTACGAATAATGACCTTTGCTTCGCTCGACATCTTCTTGAATTGTTCGTGGGATATATATGTAACCGGTTCCACTTTTTGCAATATAGAAGAATGAATAGTTTCGTTAGCAGTTTTTATTTCTTCGGCTAAGTAACTATGTTCTACTTTTAAATCTTCTAGAACAACTTCTAAAATCGCGTTAAATCCTGGTTCTCCCAGTTTGTATGCTAAATCGATACATGTAACACCGTCCGGAATTGGTAAGCCGCAATCGGCAATAACAATTTTGTCAGTATGACCTAAACGTGCAAATATACCGGCTAATTCCCGGTTTAAAATGCCTTGTTTTTTCATTTTGCGCCTTCCTTTCGAACAATTACATCTTCTAATTTTGGCATCCCACCTTGGGCTCCAAATTTTTCAACGGACAATGACGCTGCTATATTCGCAAAAAATACTGCTTCTTCAATCGATTGACCGTTTGTAATAGCATGTGCAAAGGCACCGTTAAATGTATCACCGGCACCTGTCGTATCGACAGCTGTTGTGTTGAACCCTTTTACATGTACATGTTTTGTCCCATCAAAGTAGCGTGCACCATCTTCACCTAATGTCACAATTAACTGATTCGGATATTTTTCCAATGCTGCTTCAACATCATCTCCAAATAGTAGGGCACATTCAGTTTCGTTCGGTGTTAAGTACTTAATATACGGCATCCATTCAATGTCGAAGTTTGCTGCTGGAGCAGGATTAAATAGTACTGGTACTTGAAGCTCTTTACATAAATTCAGGCTATACTTTATCGTTTCTACTGGAATTTCAAGCTGCATTACAACTAACTGACTATTTTCAATAACAGTTTTTGCAGAAGCGATCACTTCTGGAGATACTTTAGAGTTGGCGCCTGGTACAACGACAATACGGTTGTCCGATTCGTGGAGTAAAATATTTGCAATGCCTGTAGCACCACTTGTATTCATAACTAAGCTCGTATCTATATTTTCTTCATTCAGGTTCGCACGGAGTTCCGTACCGAAGCTATCCGAGCCGACAGCGCCTAACATTTTTACTTGGCTGCCTAAACGTGCAGCTGCTACTGCCTGATTCGCACCTTTTCCGCCTGGAACCGTTGTAAATAAGCTCCCTAAAACGGTTTCCCCTTTTTTAGGGAATACATCCATTTGAACGACTAAGTCCATATTGATACTTCCTATTACCGTTATCATTTTGCAGCTTCCTTTCTTGTCGTCCCTCGCACAATTAATTGCGGATCTATATTTAATACCGTTTGTTTTATTTCTTTGCCTTCAATCTGTTCGATTAACATTGTTGCGGCTGCAGTACCCATCTTGTATAAATCCTGACCGACCGTTGTTAAAGGCGGTGATACCATCTCACCGAGCGCAATACCATCAAAGCCAACAATTTGCAGTTCTTCTGGTACGCGCTTGCCAAGCTTATGTGCAATGTGAAGTGCAGCAATGGCTAATGTATCGCTGCTTGCAAAAATACCATCAATCTGCGGATTTATTGCTAAACACTGTTCAATCGCTTTAGCAGCAACTTTAAAATCAAATGACGATGTTATAACTATTGGATCTAATCCATGTTTATCCGTTGCTTCTAGAAACCCTGTAAGACGGTCATCCGCCGTTTTTAAACCGTGTGGACCACCTATACATAATAAATTTCTCGCACCATTTGTGAGTAAGTACTCACCCCCAAGCCTTGCTCCTTTTTGGTTATCGGTTGCCACGGTCGGGACAGTTGCATCGATTATTCGGTCAAGGGCAACAATTGGTGTATTGATGGATAGATATACAGAGGGATCTAATAAGCTTGTTGCCACAATTAAGCCGGCAACATAAGTTTGTGATAAGCGCTCTAAATATAACAATTCCTTTTCCATTTGGTCGTCTGAATTACAAAGAACAACTGTATAGCCATAAGACCATGCCATGTCTTCCACAGCACGCGCCAATTCTGGAAAATACGGATTTTTTATATCAGGAACTATAAGGCCAATAATATTGGATTGTTTTTTACTTAATGAACGTGCAACGCTGCTTGGTTTATAATCCAGCTCACGAATCGCCTGTTCAATACGTTCTGATGAATTTTTACTGACATAACCATTTTGGTTTAAGTAGCGTGATACTGTTGCTACAGAAAGATTTGCAACCTTTGCTACATCTTTAATGTTAACCATTTATCCGCCCCCCTAAAACAAAATGTGTTACCGGTTACATAATATATGCTATACAATACAAATTGTCAACGAAATAGATGACATAAAGAACAGAAAAAATGCTTTTTATACGTAGAATCTAGTTATTCAAACGAAAATTACCCCATATTAAGTTATACTAAAAAAATTATAATGACATACTATTGGTTTCTTTTGCATTTTAGCCTATGGATTTCAATCCTATTTATTGGTGGTATTCCAGTATTTACATGCTCCCGCACAGTTTTGGATGGATACAGATTTGGTAAGTAGAGGAGAAGTCAAAGGGGATATCATCATCTATACGTTTAATCATTCTTCTTGTCATGACGGTTATTTTGTTTGGGCATGCAAAAATGGTACAATAGAAACGTGAGAAAAGTTGAAAGTAGACTGGTCAAAAAGCCGACCAAATGTAATAACTAGGTTTAAATAACCGTTGCATTATAAAGTCTTACGAACAACAGATAAGGAAGGTTCTCCATGCAAAATAATCAAACAAGAAAGCTGGCACATGGTGCGATGATGATTGCGCTGTTCACTGTGCTGATGGCAATCGTATTTTATATTCCATTGGCGAATATCATCGCGGCGATTATTGCTCCATTACCGATGATTTGGTATAGCGCAAACTATAATCGAAAGTCATCGCTTTTAGTCGCAGTGATTGCTGTATTTATTACCTTTTTTATAGGTGGACTGCTTTTACTACCCGCTTCATTAATCTTTGCAGCAGCAGGTGTAGCGATAGGGGATGCTATTTATCATAAAAAAAGTAAAGTATTTATGTTTATCTCAACGAGTATCGTCCTGCTGTTCACATTTGCAATTCAGTATTTAATTTCTTTGCGTTTGTTTGAAGTAGATTTTATTCGAGATTCTATCGCGCTCATGAAGACGAGCTATATGGAGTCGATTAAAATGACCGAAAATCTGACTGGACAACCTGTGCCCAAAGAAACAATGGATCTGGCGAATACTATGTTAGATACGTTGGAAATGACAATTCCGGCTTCCATTACATTTGCCATGTTATTTTTGGCATTTATTATTATTACCGTTAATTTACCGATTTTAAAGCGTTTAAAAGTAGACGTTCCAAAATTTGCGAAGTTTAGTGAATTACGTTTACCCCGAGCGGTATTATGGTATTATTTAATCGTTTTATCGGTGAATTTATTCATTCGTCCAGAGGCGGATTCGTCATTGGCTATTATCATCCTAAATATTTCGATGGTATTATGGGTATTATTAACAATACAAGGTATCTCATTTATTCATTTTGTCATTGATGCTTTTGGCTATCCGAAGTTTATAAAAGTTTTAAGTACAATTTTGGCAATACCTCTCTATTCGTTTGTCATTTTAGTAGGTATTGTTGATTTAGGCTTTAATGCACGTAATTACATTCAAGAAAAGAGTCAGAAATGAGGAGCTGATGGGAATGGGGATTTTTCGTAAAAGACCAATTCGATATCCACTATTAGTATTATTTTTACTTGGTGCAGTAGCAGCTATCCTTATTATGATGTGGAATGTATGGGTGGGAATAGCCTTTATAGCTATTTATGCAGTAGCAGCTTACTACACGGTAAAAGTTGAATTATTAACATATGTAGAAACTGAAAAGCATATTCAAACACTTTCTTACCGGATGGAGGATGTTGGAAAAGAGGCATTTCTGGAAATGCCATTCGGAATCCTTTTAATGAATGATGAAATGACGGTGGAATGGGCGAATCCGTTTATGCTTCGCGTCCTACAGCAAGAATCGCTAGTCGGATATGAACTGGAAATGATATCAGAAGAGCTGCCTATACTTGTTAATCAGGAACAAAAAAATGAAACGGTCATTGCTATTAATGATCGCAAATATCATATTTATTACAAAGAAGAAGAGAAACTTTTTTACTTCTTTGATATTACAAAACAAGTACAGATTGAAAAGCAATATATGGCGGACCGTACAGTACTTGCAATTTTATTTATCGATAATTATGATGAGCTTACTTCGGGCATGGATGACCAGGCACGAAGCGTCACCAACACGATGATGACCTCGATTATTAATGAATGGGCAGCACATTATGATATTTTTGTTAAAAGAATTGCATCGGACCGTTACATGGCTGTGTTAAATGAATCGATTTTATCGGAGCTTGAGCAGAAGCGATTTTCAATTTTAGACGTCATCCGGGAACGAACGTTGATGCAGAAAAATTTATCACTAACATTAAGTATCGGAATTGGAGCAGGTTCCCAATCACTTGTAGAGCTTGGGCAATTAGCACAGTCGGGACTTGATCTAGTTCTAGGTCGTGGTGGTGACCAAGTTGCCATTAAGCAGTCCAATGGTAAGATTCGCTTTTATGGGGGCAAAACAAACCCTGTTGAAAAGCGCACAAGAGTACGTGCACGTGTAATATCACATGCGCTAAGTGATTTAATACAAGATAGTGACCGTGTTTTCGTGATGGGTCATAAAAGCCCGGATATGGACTCGATAGGAGCCTCTGTCGGTGTACGCAAAATGGTTGCGATGAACGGGATTGAAGGCTTTGTCGTAGTCAATTTTGATGAAGTTCGAGGAAGTGTAGACCGCTTAATGACCGAGTTGGAGCAAAAAACCGATTTTTACGATCGCTTTATTACACCGGACGAAGCTTTATCTAAAATAACTCCAAAATCACTTGTAGTCATTGTCGATACACATAAGCCGAGCATGGTAATTGATAGCCGAATATTAAGCAGAACAGATAAGGTTGTTGTCATCGATCATCACCGTCGCGGAGAAGAATTCATCAATAATCCGACGTTAGTATATATGGAGCCATATGCATCATCTACAGCAGAACTCGTTACGGAGCTGCTAGAATACCAGCCTCAAAATGAAAAGTTATTGCCGCTTGAAGCAACAGCATTATTGTCTGGTATTATAGTCGATACAAAAAGCTTTACATTAAGAACAGGGGCGCGTACATTTGAAGCCGCTTCGTATTTACGAACATTTGGTGCTGATACCGTGCTGATTCAACGTCTGTTAAAAGAAGATGTAGAAACATATGTCGCCCGTTCAAAAATTATTCAAACTGTTGAATTTCCGTTTGCAGGAATTGCGATTGCAAATGGTGAAGATTCAAAAATATACGATTCCGTACTAATCGCACAAACGGCAGATATTTTACTTACAATGAAGGATGTCGGTGCCTCGTTTGTCATTGCTCATCGCAATGATGGATTAATTGGTATTAGTGCACGTTCATTAGGAGAAGTAAATGTCCAGCTTGTCATGGAAAGGCTTGGCGGTGGAGGTCATTTAACAAATGCCGCTACCCAAATGGAAGCACAATCCATTGACGAAGTGAAAAAGTATTTATATGAAGCAATTAATGAAGTAATTGAAGGGAGTAAAGAATCATGAAAGTAGTATTTTTAAAAGACGTAAAAGGTAAAGGCAAAAAAGGTGAAATTAAAGAAGTAGCAGAAGGTTATGCACGCAACTTTTTAATTAAAAACGGTTATGCAAAAGAAGCTAATAACCAAGCAATTAGCGAACTGCAAGGTCAAAAGCGATTAGAAGAAAAAAATGCGGCAGCAGAGTTGCAGGCAGCAAAAGATTTAAAAGAGCAATTAGAAGCAATTACAGTAGAAGTAAAAGCGAAATCAGGTGAAGGTGGTCGCCTATTCGGTTCGGTATCTACAAAGCAAATTGCAGATGCACTACAAAAGAAACATGGTTTTAAAGTAGACAAACGTAAAATGGATTGTAATGAAGGACTTCGTTCATTAGGTTTTGCCAATGTACCAGTGAAGTTACATCAAGATGTAAAGGCTACTTTAAAGGTACATGTAATTGAAGAGTAAGGAGCGACAACAATGAACGAATCCATGATGGACCGTGTTCCTCCACATAATAGTGAAGCGGAACAATCGGTCATTGGAGCCGTTTTCCTTGAACCACAAGCTCTAATAACAGCATCCGAAATTGTTATAGCAGATGATTTTTATCATATTGCCCATCAAAAGATTTTCCAAACGATGCTGAACTTGAGCGATCAGGGAAAAGCAATTGATCTTGTCACTGTAACGGAAGAATTATCAGCAAAAAAAGAGCTCGAGGATATCGGCGGATTAAGCTATATTACGGAATTGGCGAGTGCTGTTCCGACGGCTGCCAATATTGCACATTACGCTAAGATAGTAGAGGAAAAGGCGATTTTACGTCGCCTTATTCGCGTTGCATCTAAAATTGCAGATGATGGATATACGCGCGAAGATGAGGTAGAAATTCTTTTAGCAGAAGCTGAAAAGAAAATGCTTGAAGTTTCGAACCGTAAAAATGCGGGCGATTTTAAGCACGTAAAAGATGTACTCGTTCAAACATTTGATAATATTGAACAGCTCCAGTCACGTGAGGGGGATGTGACAGGTATTCCTACCGGTTTCCGTGATTTGGACAAGATGACGGCCGGTTTCCAACGCAACGATTTAATTATTGTGGCAGCCCGTCCATCGGTTGGTAAAACAGCCTTTGCCTTAAACGTAGCCCAAAGTGTTGCTGTAAAGGCCCGTGAAAATGTAGCGATTTTCTCTCTTGAAATGGGAGCAGACCAGCTTGTCATGCGTATGTTATGTGCAGAAGGTAATATCGATGCACAACGCTTGCGTACAGGCGCTTTAGAAACAGAGGACTGGAGCAAGCTGACAATGGCTATGGGAAGTTTATCAAATTCCGGTATTTACATCGATGACTCTCCGGGTGTGCGCATGACAGATATACGTGCCAAATGCCGAAGATTAGCTAAGGAAAACGGTTTAGGAATGATTATGATCGATTACTTGCAGCTTATTTTAGGTAGCGGTAAACCAGGAGAGAACCGTCAGCAGGAAGTATCGGAAATTTCCCGTTCATTAAAAGGTTTAGCGCGTGAACTAAAGGTACCTATAATTGCCCTATCACAGCTGTCGCGTGGTGTAGAGCAACGTCAAGATAAACGACCGATGATGAGTGACTTGCGTGAATCTGGTTCGATTGAGCAAGATGCCGATATCGTAGCCTTCTTATACCGTGATGATTACTACGATAAAGAATCGGAAAGTAAGGATATTATCGAAATCATTATTGCAAAACAACGTAACGGTCCAACAGGCACGGTAAGCTTGGCATTCCGTAAAGAGTACAATAAGTTCTTAAATCTAGAATTTACCCCACCTCCACGAGAGGAATAACCCTTAAACACGAACGTTTCACATTAGTTGAATGTGTACGTTCGTGTTTTTTGTTGACATTTAGGATTTGGAATTGTTAAAATGTTCATGTTTCATCATTAAGGAATTAAAAGGTAAATTCTTATGAAAAAGAATGAAATACTTAATATATAATTTTCATTAGGTGAATCATTCGTCGGAGGTGCACATAGATGACAGCTGTAGTTGTAGTAGGTACGCAATGGGGAGACGAAGGAAAAGGTAAAATTACAGATTTCCTTTCAAAAAGAGCAGATGCAATCGCACGTTATGCTGGTGGGGATAACGCGGGTCACACAATAAAGATTGGTGAAGAAACATATAAATTGCATTTAATCCCTTCAGGAATTTTTTATCCGGAGAAGCTTTCGGTTATAGGAAATGGTGTTGTTCTTAATCCGAAATCAATAGTAACGGAATTAAAAGGACTGCAAGCTAGAGGAATTGATACATCGAATTTAAGAATTTCCAATCGTGCACATGTAATTTTGCCGTATCACATTTATCAGGATATTGCAGAGGAACAGGCACGTGGTGATGAAAAAATAGGCACAACAGCAAAAGGAATTGGCCCATGCTACCAAGATAAAGTTGCCCGGATCGGGATTCGTGTAGCAGACCTATTAGATAAAGAAACATTTGAAAAGAAATTACGCGCAAATTTAACATTAAAAAATCGCTTATTTACAAAGTTCTATGAAGTAGAAGGATTACAATTTGATGATATCTTCGAGGAATACTTTGCTTATGGGCAGGAAATTGCCCAATATGTAACGGATACATCGAAAGTGCTGAATGATGTTATTGAAGAAGGCGGTAAAGTGCTGTTTGAAGGGGCCCAAGGGATTATGCTTGATGTCGATCAAGGTACTTATCCATATGTAACTTCTTCAAATCCAGTGGCAGGCGGGATAGCAATTGGATCAGGAGTTGGTCCAACAGCAGTAGAACGCGTCGTTGGCGTTTGTAAGGCATATACATCTCGTGTTGGAGATGGTCCATTTCCTTCTGAACTTCATGATGAAATTGGTCAGCAAATTCGGGAAGTAGGCCGTGAATATGGTACAACAACGGGCCGCCCACGTCGTGTTGGTTGGTTTGACTCGGTCGTTGTTCGCCATTCACGCCGAGTTTCGGGAATTACGGATTTAGCATTAAATTCTATTGATGTATTATCAGGTCTTGAAACGGTCAAAATTTGTACAGCGTATGAATATAACGGAGAACAAATTACAGAATACCCGGCGAACCTGGAAATCATTAAACAGTGCAAACCTGTTTATGAAGAACTGCCAGGTTGGTCAGAAGATGTGACGAACGTTCGGACATTTGACGAGCTGCCTGATAATGCGAAAAATTATATACACCGCATTGTTGAGCTTACAGGTATTTCATTAATGACATTCTCAGTTGGCCCTTCACGTGAGCAAACGAATATCGTAAGTGAAATCTGGAAATAACCGGTTTGAATAAAAAAGTGTATTAAAAGTCTAACAGGCTTTTAATACACTTTTTTATTATTTCTAATAAAATGAAAAAGAGGATACTAAGAGGGTGAATATACTATTTTAACTAATAAAAATGTAACAAATTTTTAGATAATAATACATTTACATTACAAAAAGACTGGAGCGGTTCATTTGAAATGTGAAATATGATACATTAGCGAAGTGTGTTTTTTGACCATTGCGAGTTATTAAAAGAATATACAAACATTTTTTTATAGAACAGATCTAGTCGAAAGGAGCTTTATCATGAGTTCAAAAGGAAACAAGTTAGACTTAAAAAAACGTAATCTAAGTCTAATGAATCGTCATAATAGAAAACTTAAAATGGCAACATTATTTGCATTACTTGTTTCTACAGTGACATTCAATATAGGTTTCGCGAATGAAACAGATAAAGAAAAATTCGCTAAAGTTTTCCACGTTTATGTAGCTGATACATACGTAGGTTCTGTTGCAGATGAAGCAACAGTAAATGAGATTGTCGAGCAAAAAGAGCAAGAGGCAAGCGAACAATATGAAGATTTAACAATTGACGCTGGCGCCGATATCTCAATCATCCCAGAGCAAGTATTTACAGTCGAAGCTAATGAAGAGCAGACATTAAAAAACCTTCAGGAAGCAATAACTGTTCAGGCAAAAGCCCATTCCCTAAAAGTAGGGGAAACAGTCGTTGCATCAGTGAAGGATAGAGAAGAGTTCGAAGCTGTAATTGACGGATTAAAGCTTCAGTTTGTGTCACAAAACGATTTAAAAGAATTACAAAACAATGCTACTAAAGATTCTATACCCGAATTGAAGGATGATGAAACACGCCTGGTTGATCTTACATTATCAGCTCCGGTTACAGGAGATGAAGTGTTAGCCGAGCCGGCGGAGATTGTCTCAGCCAAACAAGCGGTACAGCTTTTACAAACAGGTGCATTAGAGCAAAAAGTATATACGGTAAAAGCAGGAGATGTGTTAGGTTCGATTGCAAAAGCTCACAATTTAACAACTGCTGACTTATTAAAAATCAATCCCACACTTAAAGCAGACACTGTCCTGCGTATAGGCGAACAAGTTAACGTAACAGTACAAAAACCGTTTGTTACGGTAAAGGCAGTTTATGAAAAGAAAAAAGTAGAGGGAATCGACTTTGCGAAAATCGTTAAAGAAGATGAAACAATGCTTAAAGGCAAAAAAGTAGTTAAGCAGGAAGGCGAAAAGGGCAAAAAGGAAGTTTCCTACTTAATTACTGAAGAGAATGGTGTCCGAACGGAAAGAATACAATCAGAGGCAAATGTAGTAGCCGAGCCTGAAGATCGTGTTGTTGTTGTCGGAACTAAAGTAATCCCTTCTGTTGGTACAGGTACCTTTGCTTGGCCTGCAGTTGGTGGCTATATATCAAGTAATATGGGAGAGCGTTGGGGACGTTACCACTACGGAATCGATATTGCCCGACCATCAAACTATACGATAAAAGCATCGGATAACGGTGTTGTTAAAACTGCAGGTAAGCATTCAACATACGGAAATTATGTTGTGGTTAACCATAAAAACGGTTTTGAATCGTTATATGCTCATTTATCTCGTATTGACGTAGAAGTTGGACAAGTAGTTGAACAAGGTTCCGCTTTAGGGCAAATGGGTTCAACAGGACGTTCAACAGGTACACATTTACATTTCGAAATTCATAAGAACGGTACAGAAGTAAACCCGTTATCATATTTAAATTAATTTTTAGCAGTCCAAGCGGAGTTTTGGGCTGCTTTTTCTATAATAAGGTCATTAATTAATTTAATGGGTAAAATTCAAAGAAAATTCTTATATGGGTGGAATATTTCCCGGAAAATAATCATAGCAATATAGCTGTATAATGCACCAAATTGCAAAGCATGATAGAGTAGTTATAGTAAAAATAAAAGATAACCTTTCATAATTATATAGAGAATTTATGAGAAAAGAGGAATTAGATGATGGATAAAACGATATTAGTTGTAGACGATGAAAAACCGATTGCAGATATTTTGCAGTTTAATTTAATAAAAGAAGGTTATCGCGTCATTTGTGCATACGATGGGGACGAAGCGCTTCAAAGAGTAGAAGAGGAACAGCCGGATTTAATGTTGCTGGATATTATGTTACCTAAACGTGACGGCATGGAAGTATGTCGTGAAGTGCGCAAAAAATATGATTTCCCAATTATTATGCTAACGGCAAAAGGGTCGGAAATCGATAAAGTGCTAGGACTGGAAATGGGTGCTGACGATTATGTAACAAAGCCGTTCAGTACACGTGAACTAATCGCCCGTGTAAAAGCGAATATGCGCAGATTAAATGTGCCTGCTCAAATAGAAGAAGCACAGGCGGAAACGAATGATATTGTAGTAGGCTCTTTAACAATTCAGCCAGATGCCTATTTAGTATTAAAGCGTGACGAGTCAATTGAATTAACACACCGCGAATTTGAATTACTGCATTATTTAGCAAAACATATTGGTCAAGTAATGACGCGTGAGCATTTGCTGCAAACAGTATGGGGTTATGATTATTTCGGTGATGTACGAACAGTGGATGTAACAATCCGCCGTTTACGTGAAAAAATTGAAGATAATCCAAGTCACCCTTTATGGATTGTTACGAGACGAGGAGTAGGCTATTACTTACGAAACCCTGAACAGGAGTAAAATACATGCAAAAAGTGAGCTTTTTTAAGTCCATCCATGTAAAGCTTGTATTGATTTATGTCCTATTAATTATTATTGCTCTTCAAATTATAGGTATTTATTTCTCAAAGCAGCTGGAGACGAATTTAAAAACGAATTTCCAAGATTCGATTCGCCAAAGAATAGAGCTTGTGCATTATAGTGTACGTGAAGAAATGTTAAAGATACGCGATGAAAATACCCCGCCTTCATTAGAGGATAGTTTAAAACCGATTTTGCAGGGGTTTTCTACAGAAGATATTAACAAAATCAATGTAGTGGACCGTCACGACCGTATATTGGCTACTTCCGAAGATGACCAGGCAATTGTTGGTCAGCGTATAAATGAGGAAATTATACAACAGGCCGCGTCTTCCGAAACACTGTTGGATAAGATTTCATTGGATCGGGATACAGGACAGCGCATATGGATATTAGCTGTTCCTATTATGGATAATGTGGGATCTAAAGAGGATTTGAAAGGCGTCATTTACGTTCAATCGAATATTGAAAAGGTATACGAGCAACTAAATGAAATTAACCGGATTTTTGCGGCAGGTATTGCAGTATCGCTTGCTATAACCATTATATTAGGAATTTTAGTTGCGCGAACTATTACTCGCCCTATTTCCGATATGCGAAAACAGGCGCAGGCAATGTCAAAAGGAAATTATGCAAGGAAAGTGCGTGTATACGGAACAGATGAAATAGGTCAGTTAGCCATTGCCTTCAATCATTTAACCAATCGTCTGCAGGAAGCACAATCCACGACAGAGGCTGAACGCCGAAAACTGGCAAGTGTACTTAGTAACATGACAGATGGTGTAATAGCCACAGACCGCAAAGGGAAAATTATATTGATTAATGATCCGGCATTGGAATTGCTTCATGATTCACGTGAAACAACGTTAAACCGCCCGATTGCTTCGGTATTACGCTTAGACCAGGAGTATAGTTTTGAGGACTTGATTCATATGAAAGATCCTGTGAATCTTGATTTTAGTATGAATGATGCACCGTATGTGTTACGTGCAAACTTTTCTGTAATTCAAAAGGAAACAGGTTTTGTAAATGGTCTGATTACGGTATTGCATGATATTACCGAACAGGAAAAAATTGATATGGAGCGTCGTGAATTTGTTGCGAATGTTTCCCATGAATTGCGTACGCCGTTAACGACGATGCGGAGTTATTTAGAAGCACTTGCAGAAGGTGCATGGAAAGATGAAAATATAGCGCCGACATTTTTAAACGTCACGCAAACTGAAACAGAGCGTATGATACGCCTTGTAAATGATTTGCTACAATTATCAAAAATGGACAGCCAGGAATATGAACTGAATCTGGAGTTTGTTGAATTTAATAAGTTTTTCACGCAAATTATTGACCGTTTTGAAATGTCGAAGTCACAGAATGTAGAATTTATCCGATTGCTTCCAGAAAAGAGCTATTTTGTTGATATTGATACCGATAAGCTTACACAGGTGATCGATAATATTATTTCAAATGCATTGAAATATTCTCCGGATGGCGGCAATATTCGTTTTGGTTTTACCGTTCATGATAATATGATTCGCGTTATGATTTCAGATGATGGTATGGGAATTCCGAAAGAAAATGTGACGCGAATTTTCGATCGCTTCTATCGTGTAGACCGAGCAAGAGCAAGGTCGATGGGTGGAACAGGTTTAGGTCTTGCAATTGCTCGTGAAATGATTGAAGCACACGGCGGGAAAATTTGGGCAGAAAGTGAGGAAGGCCAGGGCACTACGATATTCTTCACATTGCCATATGAATTGGATGAAGCGGGGGATTGGGAATGAAATATGTTGAACAGATAAAATCTCTTTTATTAGCATTCCTCGTTTTACTCAGCATTGTGTTCACACTTCTTATTTGGAATTATAAACCGGAATATGAAACGATAAAGGAGACCCAGATTGAGGAAGTACTTGTCGGCAAACCAAAGGACTTACAGGAAGTAATAAAACCATACAGATTGTTGTATCGCCAAAATGAGCAATTTTACGGGACTGTTTCTTCAACACCTTTGAAAGAATTATACAGCCACTTACGTTCATGGCAAGTTTACGAGATGGATGTAATTAACAGTGACCTTTCAGACAGTAAAATGAACGAAATGCTGCGGAAGAATAATCGTATAACCATGTTTTTTAAAGAAGAAATTCCTTTGCGCGTTTTTTCAAATATCTTGTCATTTAATGATAATGAAATACCAGATGTAAGCTTTACACGTCTTATTGTAGACTGGTCAAATGTAGAGAATAGCGATCAGCTACAGTTGCTTTTCCTAAACACAGAAAAGCGATTATTATATAGAGCGTATGCGAGCGTGCCGGATAAAGATTATTTCATGGAGAAAGTAATTGAACCAGCAAATGATTATAGCCAATATGTTGAAGTTGAACGGGATGCTCTAAGCTCTTTATATGTGGCCAAAGATCCTATACAATCAGCAAGGTACAGATATTTAACTGAAGAGATTAAACCTGATTTATTTAAAAAGATTCTGTTCACCGATTTAAAAATTGTACAACGGAATATTGAAAGTTCCCAATCTGAAAGGTTTACTGATGGGACATCGTTAATGACAGTTGATAGCCAAAATCGGATTATAAATTATGTATACCCGACTGCAGAAAGTATTGCACCGATTCCTTCCACAAGATTATTTATAGACAGTTATAATTTTATAAATGACCATGGTGGATTTACAATGGATTACCGCCTGTCTTCTATGGACATTGATAGGCATATTACAGAATATCAGCTATTTGTACAGGGTCTTCCTGTATACAGTAATGTTACGGCAACGCGTCTCGTAACTACTTGGGGTGAAAACCGTATTTTCCGTTACCGCCGCCCTTATTATTCAATGGGTACTAATATTGAAAAGGTACAGAGAGATCTGGAATCAGGGGAACAAATAGTTGAGTTGCTTCGTACCAATGATAATAAATTATTTAATGAAACAGAGGAAATCGTTGTTGGGTACGAATTAACGCTTGAAGAATCAGAGCAGGATACGGATTTAGTCCTCGTATTGGAGCCAAAATGGTTTGCCGTAACAAACAATGTATGGACACGCCTTTCACCCGAGGAAATAGGGGGTGATGAAGTTGGATTGGAGTAGAACGAAAACTATTTTTATATGGGTTTTTCTAGTATTGAATATCTTTTTATATACGCAGTATTTAGAGAGCTATAACGAAGGCCAGGAAATAGATGTTTTAGGGGAAACGATGGAAATTGAAGCACGTTTGAAGGGAGATAATATAACGTATATTGCCCTTCCGAACAATAAGGAAAGTGCAGCATATTATTCCGGACAAATTAAAAATTTCTCTCCATCTGAAGTGCCATACTTTAAGAATCAAAGCGCAAAGATAGAAAATAACAATAAGCTGATTGTGACGATGGACAAGCCTGTAAAGCTTCAGAAAAGCGATACCCGAGATTCCTATACTGACTTTGTCCACAACAATGTATATGAAGGTGATTCCTATGTGCTTTGGGATATCGATAAAGAGAAAAAAGAAGCGACATTTTTCCAGAAGGTGAATGACGTAACACTGTATTATAATGTGCGTGGTTATGTAAAACTTTATTGGGATGATGAAAACCGCATTGTTTCCTATGAGCAAACAATGCTGGAAAAGCATGAAAAGTTAGATAAACAGCAAAATCTATTAACTGCAAGACAAGTATTGCAGATTCTATATGGAAAGAATTTATTAAAACCGGATTCTCAGATTACGGAAATGAATCTAGGCTACTCTACAATTGTTCAATTAACGCAAACACAAGTATTTGCACCGACATGGGAAGTACGGGTAAAGCTGACTGATGACACAGAAGAAATACATTTTGTGAATGCGGTACAAGGACGAATTGTGGAGATCCAAAATGACTTATCCGAAATTGTTGAGCAGACAGAGGATTTGGAAGAGTAGGGAGTTTTAAAAATGCGATTTAGCGTTTTAGCAAGTGGCAGTACAGGAAACGCAGTCTACGTAGAAAATGATGAACATTCATTTTTGATTGATGCAGGCTTAAGCGGAAAGAAAATGGAGCAACTGTTTGCTAATATAGATCGTGATATGAAAAATTTATCAGGTATTTTAGTAACTCATGAGCATAGTGACCATATTAAAGGGCTTGGTGTCATTGCACGTAAATATAATATTCCTGTCTTTGCAAATGCAAAAACATGGACAGCGATGGACGGGCTCGTAGGAACAATTCCAACAGATTTATGTTTCGATTTTGATATGGAAACAGTAAAAACGTTTGGCGGACTGGATATTCAATCGTTTGCCGTGTCTCATGATGCTGCTGAACCAATGTTCTATACATTCTATGAAAACGGACGGAAGCTTGTTGTCATTACAGATACGGGCTATGTCAGCGACCGGATGAAAGGATATATTTCAGCAGCAGATGCCTATGTATTTGAAAGTAATCACGATGTGAGTATGCTTCAAATGGGCAAATACCCTTGGAGTATTAAACGCCGTATATTATCGGATGTAGGACATGTATCGAATGAAGATGCTGCAGTGGCAATGGCTGATGTTGTAGCAGAAAAACCGACGCAAGTTTATTTGGCGCATTTAAGTAAAGACAACAATATGAAAGATCTGGCGCGGATGAGCGTAGAACAGACATTGCAGTCTTGCGGGATTATGGCAGGGGAATATCTGCATCTGCATGATACCGATGCAAATGAGCCGACAAGGCTTGTGACAGTTTAATTTCAGCAAGGCATAATTGAAGTAAATATGGGTAAAAGATAGGTGTGTTAAAAGTTTCTACTTTTAGCATACCTTTTTAATTTTATTGACAATTTTTAATTAGGTTTTATGAGATTTTCATCTAATTTTAATGTTAAGTGTGTATGCTATCAGTAAGAAGAAATAAGGAAGGATGAGCGATATGGGATACTATCCTGAAGACGATAAGAAAGAAACCCAAAATGATCGTATTGCAGAGCTTGAGGCTCGTTTAAAAAGAGAAGAAGAAGAAAAAAAACAGCGGCAGAATAGAAAAGAAAAAAAAGGCGGCAGTAAAGGCGGGTACTTTTTATCTGGCTTGAGCGGTGTTGTCGTTGGTGCTTTATTATTATGGCTCCTGCTTCCCTCCTTGGCAAATCAGTTGCCAGGGGGCAATGAAGTAAACTCGATTACAAAGGACTCCCCAAACTCAACGATTAGTCAAACTGCTACAGAGGTAACTACAAATGTAACAGATGCGGTGGAAAAAGTATCAAGTGCCGTTGTTGGGATTACAAATATTCAAAATGTAGCACCGAACTTCTGGAATCAAAGTACAGGAGAAGCTCAAGCGGTAGGTAGCGGTTCAGGCGTTGTATATAAAAAAGAAGGGAACTTTGCCTTTATCGTTACAAATCACCATGTTGTGGATGGTGCAGAACAAATTGAAGTAACTTTAGACGATGGTGAGAAAGTAAAAGCAGAGCTTATTGGTTCTGATATTTGGACAGACTTAGCAATACTTTCAATACCAAGTGAAGGAATTGAAACAGTAGCTAACTTCGGAGATTCGGATGTATTAAAACAAGGTGAAACGGTAATCGCCATCGGAAATCCATTAGGCTTAGATTTTTATGGTTCGGTAACAACAGGTGTAATTTCAGGGAAAGATCGGTCTGTACCAGTCGACTTAAATGAAGATGGTGCGGAAGACTGGTCAACAGAAGTATTACAGACTGATGCAGCGATCAATTCAGGGAACTCTGGTGGCGCTTTAGTCAATATTGCCGGAGAATTAATCGGTATAAATTCAATGAAAATTGCCCAGTCTTCAGTTGAAGGCTTAGGATTTGCGATTCCGATCAATTCAGCAATTCCGATTATTGAACAACTCGAAAAGCATGGTGAAGTACAACGCCCAACAATGGGAATTTCCTTAGTCGATTTAACGGAAGTACCGGCTTATTATCAACAGCAAACATTAAAATTGCCTGAAGAAGTAACAAATGGCGTTGTCATTTCTCAAGTTGTACGAGGTTCAGCTGCTGATAAAGCTGGTTTGCAACAGTACGATGTCATTGTGGAGATGGATGGCGAAAAAATTGAAAATGCAATTGAGCTTCGCAAACATTTATATAATGAAAAATCCATTGGCGATACACTAAAAATTAAAGTATATCGTAACGGTAAAATAGTAGAAGCTAATTTAGAGTTAGTGGAAAATGCACAATTGTAAATGTGGATAACTTAATTAAAGAGTGAAATTGTACACAACGGGTAGAGAAGAAAAAGGCTTGTCTTTTCTACTCGTTTTTTGTCTGTTACAATGGGTTGTGGATAACATTTCAAAAATTGTGAATAAGTTTGTGGAAATTTCAGAAAAGAAAGAAGGTTTAAAAATGAAGACATACAGCTGTGAAACCCATATAGATCATGCGTTAGATATGCATGTGGCAGAAACGGAAAAATTCCCTATGATGGATTTTTTATCGGAAGAGGAAAAGTTATCAACAACTTGTTCTTACTGTGAACAGTCAGCAACATATGTTGTATCAAGTAAATAACTTTACACAATATATAGTTTTTATTTGTGGATATGTGCATAACTTTTGTGGATAACTTGTTTGTAAATGGAACGTAAAGGTGGATAAGTTGTGAATATTACTATCGTCTCGGTTGGTAAATTAAAAGAAAAGTATTTAAAAATGGGCATCGAGGAATATGTGAAGCGATTAGGCGGCTATGTAAAAATCGATTTAGTAGAAGTCCCGGATGAAAAAGCACCTGAACAGTTAAGCGATGCCGATATGGAAATCGTCAAACGAAAAGAAGGTGACCGTATCCTTGCGAAAATTAATGATGGTACATATGTCATTGCTTTGGCACTCGACGGTAAAATGAAAACGAGCGAAGAAATGGCGGCAGATTTAGAGGCGCTGATGACTTACGGGAAGAGCAAAGTTGCGTTTGTTATAGGCGGGTCATTAGGGTTGCATACGGATGTACTTCAGCGCGCGGATGAAAAGCTGTGCTTCGGAAAAATGACGCTGCCTCACCAGTTGATGAAACTCGTGCTAGTAGAACAAATATACCGCAGTTTTAGAATAATTAAGGGTGAACCGTATCATAAGTAAGTGCGGTTTTTAAAACAGGCACATTCGCTTCATGCGATTGTGCCTGTTTTTCTACTAAAGTATAGGTTGTAACTAAGTAAGCACTTTAATTGGCAACTGTTTCTGAAAATTCATCTCTATCTGCCGAAAAATATAAACCGGTAGCAATGATCGATGTAGAATTAATTTAACTTTTGTTTAATTGATCATTTCTATTCTGATGTATTTTGTTTTTGGTCTAATTGATGACTAAAGAAAGTTAGCAGACTTGCACAGACGGCAATTATCCCACCGACCCAAGCTACATTCATTAAATTTCCTTGATGGTACACAATTCCACCTAATGCAGAACCAAAAGCGATGCCTACGTTGCTTGCCACTGGCATTAGTGAAGCGGCGAGTCCTGTTGCTTTTGGCTGATAAATTCCTGCAAGGTCAATTAAATATAGCTGAGTAGATGTTGTTAAAAGGATAGCCATTAACGACATTAATCCAATATTTATTAATCCTAAAACAAATTGATTGGTAGTCCAAAATAAACTTGTTAGAACAACTGCTTGCACGAGAAAAACAAACCGAAGGCGACCGATTGCATTTTGGCTAGCAATTTTACCAGCAAGGATGTTGCTGAAAATCGAAATAAACCCATAACTAAATAAGATTATACTAATTGACTTATTTGGTGCTCCCATTTCTTTCAAGATGGGTACAAGGTATGTAAAGACTGCATAAGTTGCGCCAAATCCGAGCGCAGGAATGAAAAAAGCCATCAATATACGAGGCTTGGTCAATAAAGAAAACTGATCACGTATCGAACTGCGTACTTGGCTGAGTCTATGAGGTAAGACAAAAAAGGATGCCAAAAACGCCAATCCTCCTAGGAAAGTGGTTAACATGAAAGTGGCATTCCAGCTGTACTCTTCGGCGATAACAATACCAATTGGCACTCCAACGACATTTGCAAGTGTGAAACCACCGAAAACGAATGAAATAGCAAGTCCGCGTTTTTTAATCGGTATGATTTCACTTGCTACAATCATGGCTAGAGAGATTAAAACTCCTGTTACAATCGCTGTCATAATCCGTAGTGTAAGGAGCATGATATAGCTTGTCGAAATTACGCACAAAGCATTTAGAATGATGAAAGATGCTATTAAAAATAACATCCATTTTCGCTTTGGTAAATGACTTGTTACTGACATCACCAGTGGTGTAGCGATGGCAAACGTAATTGCAAACGCAGAAACGAGTGTGCCGGTTTTTACATTAGTCATATTAAGACTTGAAGAAATATCTGTTAAGATTCCGACAATAACAAATTCACTTGTCCCGAGAACAAATGTTAATAAAGAAAGTGTTAAGATCAGCAACCAATGTTGCTTTGATAATTCTGTGGAGTGCATAAATACCTCTTTCTTAGATGAATGTAAATGTGTGACATAGTAATTACACAACCTTAACATCATACCAAGAATAGAACAATTACGGGAAGTTATATAGTTAAGGCATTAATAGATTATTCAATGATATAACTGGAAATATAATTAATAGAGTTTCTAGTATTATATTTTTATAAGCATATCTACCTAAATGTACAAGTAATGGTATTCTTAATAGATTGGATGGAATAACAAATAAATTGCAAATGGTGGCTTTAAAAAAATGGAAACTAGAAATGAATATATATATAATTCGCATCAAAGATGTCTTGATAGGAAATTGGATCCTTATAAACTTCCTATTCCTGGAGGGGAATTGTCAAAAAGTGAGTTGGTACAAAAGAAGAGGATTCTTGATGATACCATTACAGTGGCGAGAAAATTTATGACGAAGTTAATAGCTGAACTTGATGGGACAGCTGTTTTAATCGTTATCACTGATCATGAAGGATACATTATTGAGTTGTACGGAGATGAAATGATTAAGTGCCAAAGTGAATCGTTAGGTTTATCTACCGGAATCAGGTTAAAGGAAGAAGATGCGGGAACGAATAGTATTGAAATGGCACTAAAATTAGGGGAATCTGTCCAACTCATTGGATCAGACCATTTCTTCCATTGTTTACATGAAAGTGCTTGTTTCTCTGTACCATTCAATTCTTTAGGTAAAATAGGCGGCACTATTTCGGTGATGATGGCTGCTCATCATGCAAGTTCGTTCCATTCAGGATTACTCCAGTCTGCGGTGGATTCTATAGAACGAGAGGTTAAAGTAAAGCAGCAGAATAAGAAATTATTAATCTTAAATCAAGTGCTGATGGAAAACAGTCGAAACGGGGTCATTATGACCAATGAGGACGGAAAAATAATTGAGATAAATCCTTTTGCTGAGAAAGTATTATCTTGCAATAAAGAAGAAATATGCAATCGCCCTATTATAGAAATCGCAGTAATTGGCGGGTACATGGAAAATGTTTTGAAAGGGAGTAAAAAGTACGAAGATATTGAAATATCTATATCCAATAAAACGTATTTATTTGACTCATTTCCAATTTATAATGAATCCAACCAAATAATCGGAGTATTTGGCCAGTTTAGAGATATTACAGAAAGACTCGTATTAGAAAGGCAACTTATGCTAAGTGAGAAATTGTCAGCAATAGGAAAGATCAGTGCCGGACTTGCTCATGAGATTAGAAATCCTCTTACTTCAATCATAGGTTTATTAGAAGTCTTTAAGGTGAATTTAAAAACAGATAATGACAAGCAAAAAGAATATTTTAGAATCATCTTCAGTGAATTAGAAAGAATAAAAAATCTTGTTCAGCAATTTGTAATGATGGCTAAACCAGATGCAAAAGAAGTCTCTAAATCCAGATTGAGTATACATGAAATTATAGAAGATATTTTAACGTTAATGGAAAATGATTTTAAAAATAAAAATATAAAGGTCCATTATCAGGCTACTTTTAAAAATAAAATTAGTGTAGATAAGGATAAAATCAAGCAAGTTTTTCTAAACGTCCTACGAAATTCCTTTGAAGCCATTGACTTTGAAGGCAATATATCAATTACTGTCGATCAAAATCAATCTGATGGTGAGGTTGAAATTACAATCAGAGATGATGGATCTGGAATGGATAAAGATACGTTAGAAAAACTATCCACTCCTTTTCATTCAACGAAAGAAAGCGGGTTGGGACTGGGATTATCGATGAGCTATCACATTATTGAGTTGCATAGAGGAAGAATGAAAGTAAAAAGTGAGAAGGAAAAAGGCACAATCTTTACAATTTGGTTGCCGCAATCTTAAAAATTCAGAACCATTATTGGACTGTAAGAAAACAGATATGAAAAAGCTTAGAGGAGATTAACTTGTTTCGGAAACAAACAAAAAAGCAGCATCCCACTTGGAGATGCTGCGGTAGAATTCTTTGTTCCTGAAGAACTCTAATGGGTTTGGCACCCAATAATGCAGATTTAACAATCTTAAATTAACATTTTCGATGTCAAAAATACTACTATTTCAATATAACATAGTAAACCGTGGAATCATTAATAATTATGTATTCTGTGTTTAAGTTTATAAGAAAAATCATATTCGATAAAAGAGGAAACAAACCATATTATAAGTAGGGGCAGTTTTAAATAAATACCACCTGGAACGTTGATTTGTCATCGTTCCAGGTGGTTTTAATTTTTCATGCTTGTCTGTTTTAATATTCGTACTCAACTGGATTTTTTATTCTATAGTCGTTTTATCCTGGACATTTTCAACATACATTAAAAAAAACTTGGAGACAAAGGGGGAATTAGTTGCTGCTGTTCATTATTCTTTTCTCCATTTGCTGTCTTGCTTATGGACTAATAAAAAAACGTTTCATCGCTCTCACCTTTCCAGTAATAGGACTTATTATTTTAATGGTTGTTAAGGTGATTTTAGTACCGCTTCCGTTAAAGGAAACAATTCTTTTTATTTTTGATTTACGATAAAAATTTGAAGAAAGAAGGTCTAGATGAAAAAAATTGACAAAAAAGTTGCTGATGCCTATTTCCGTGAGAAAAATACGTACATGGCTATTTATTTTGTTATTTGGTTTTTAGTGTCTTTTGTTATGGTAGCGCTTGCAGACTCATTAACTGAAGTTCAATTTTTAGGGTTCCCATTCCACTATTTTATGGGGGCAATTGGAGCTTTACTTACTTTCATTATTTTACTTTTTGTAAATGCAATTGTTGGAGACAAAATTGATAAAAAGTATGGAATTAGTGAAGCGCGAAATGAAGAGATAGGCGCAAACAATATGATGAATCACTAATGAAGGGAGGTAATTTATGGATACTCAATTTATAGTGTCAATGTTAATTATACTGGCTACATTTGCTTTATATATTTGGATTGCAGTTTATAACACTGCTAAACAAACATCGGACTTCTATGTTGCTGGTCGTGGAGTGCCACCAATTTTTAATGGGATGGCAATTGGGGCAGACTGGATGAGTGCAGCATCCTTTATCGGGATGGCTGGTACGATCATGTTACTTGGCTATGATGGATTGGCTTATATTATGGGATGGACTGGCGGATATTTATTTTTAACGATATTACTTGCACCGCAGCTGCGTAAATTTGGCCGTTATACCGTGCCTGAATTTATCGGAGACCGTTTTAATAGTAAAGCAGCACTAATAATAGCAGCTTTATGTACAATTATAATAAGCTTCACGTATTCAATCGGTCAGCTATCGGGTTCTGGTGTAGTAATCGGGCGCCTCTTTGAAATTGATGCGAAAATAGGAACAATGATCGGCGTTGTACTTATTGCATTTTATGCTGCATTTGGTGGTATGAAAGGTATCACTTGGACTCAAGTAGCACAATACATCATTTTAATTATTGCATATTTGGTACCTGTAATTTTTATGTCATTACATTTGACTAGTAATCCCTTACCATGGATTTCGTATGGTGAAATTTTAACGAAAATGGGTGAACTCGACCGGGAACTTGGAATTTCTGAGTATTTTGCACCTTTCACCAACGGAACCAAGTGGCAGTTTTTAGCTCTTATGTTTACATTAATGTGTGGTACAGCTGGACTTCCACATGTAATCGTACGTTTTTATACAGTAGGTACTATGAAGGCGGCTCGTTGGTCAGGTGCATGGGCATTGGTTTTTATCGGACTTTTATATTTTAGCGCACCAGCTTATGCAGCTTTTGCTCGTTTTATATTAATGACGGAAGTTGCTGGTAATAAAATTGCTGAACTACCTGCTTGGACTCAATCATGGATTGATACTGGAAAATTGGGAATAGCCGATGCGAATGGTGATGGCATTCTTCAATGGCCAGAACTGCAAATTGCCAACGATATTGTCGTAATGGCTACACCTGAAATCGCAAATCTAGGTGTATTCGTTATTGGACTCGTGGCGGCAGGCGCAATGGCGGCAGCGTTATCTACAGCTGGTGGTTTAATGATTTCTATATCCTCATCATTTGCACATGATATTTATTACCGCATCATCAATCCACAAGCATCTGAGCAAAAACGCCTGTTAATAGGACGTATTTCAATTGTTGTTGCAACACTATTAGCTGGGATTATTGCATTAAACCCTCCTGGTGCCATTACTCAAATTGTTGCATGGGCATTTGCGCTTGCAACAGGTACCTTCTTCCCGGCACTCGTTTTAGGTGTCTGGTGGAAGCGTGCTAATGCAAAAGGAACAATAGCGGGGATGCTTGTCGGCTTAGCGGTAACACTTATTTATATCTTTAGCGCGAAGTATGGTGGCTTTACGGTATTAGGCATTATTGATACTGGTGCTGGTGTTTTCGGAGCAATTGCAGCCTTCGCTACTAATATTATTGTTTCGCTGTCAACACGGGCTCCTTCACAAGAACTTCAAGATGCAGTTATAAACCTGCGTTATCCAGAACAAATGGTTTATAAAGACGGCGAAGTTTATTTAAATGACGGGTCATCGAAAGAATAAAGAATCCAGAGCGCAGTTTAATGTACAAAGAAATTAAATAATAAATAAAAAACGTTATTTTGCGCTGAATGCAAAATAACGTTTTTTAATATGTTAGTTCTGTTGTTCTTTAACTTTTACCGGTTTGAAAATAGACAGTAAGAAAATAACCAAACCTGCAATACCAATTCCTAAAATTGTGATAAAGGATGCGCCTGTGTAAAATCCGCTGCCAAAGTAGAAAATTTCTCGTAAACCTTCAGAAGCAAAGCGAATTGGTACCCAAGGACGAATGAAGTTTACGAAGAAACTTGGAAGCATTTCCTGTGGTGTCATAAGAACACCCATACCTAAAAGCATGACAACCATGAATAATGTAATGGCCGGTTTGCCGATCCATGCGGTAATTGCTGATACTAATAAGTAGAAACAGAATGCCGCAAATGATACAAAGAAGGCAACTAGGAAGTAGCTTGGCATGTTAATACCGGCGATCTGTGCAAGTGTTGCAACAGTAAAGCCTGAGAATAGGGCGATAATAATGCCGAATAATACTTGCCCACCGATAAGGCCTAATGTTTGTTTACGTGTTAACAGTTCTTTCTTAAAGATGCCTGATGTTGCTAAAAATACAATGAATCCACCGATTAACGCACCTACCCATGCAGGTACTGCCAATAAAGTTGGAGCACTACCATTTGCAGTAGAAGCTGTAATAGCATTGTATATTTTTTCTTCCGGAACAATTGGATTTACTAAAACAGAAGCCTGTGCAGCATCAATTTTTTCAGTGCCAAGCTGAGCTAGGAAATTGGCGGAATATTGACTATTTACCTCATTTACAAAACCGTTTAAAGCAGTTTTTGCAAAGTTTGCACCTGTCATATTAAAGCCTTGGTTAATATATATTTGAAGTTTTGCCGCTTCATTTTTTGTTAGTGCATTTTGTAATGTGTCATTGTAGCCTTCAGGAATGACAAGTGCTGCATAATACTTTTTATCTGCAAAAAGTGCCTTGATATTTTCTTCATTCTCATTTGTAAATGCTATAACGGGTTCTGCACCGTCTATACCTTTACTCATTTGTTCAACAGCCGCGCGAACAGTTTCAACGTGTTGCCCCTCATCGTTAACAATAAGAGCAACCGGCAGATTTTTTACTTGTGGATTTCCTTGTGCGAATAAGTTTACCGAAAATAGTGCAATGATTAATATAACAGCAATAGGAGCAGCCCATGCTAATTTTTCTTTAAATAATCTCAAATGAATTTCATCCTTTCTCAAATTTCAACATGTTGTTTATTATTACTCGTTTATTTTATAATTTAAGGGGAAATCAAAGCAATCAACAAAATAAACAGATTGTTCATTTTTGGTGAAAGAGGGTGTTTTTTTGAGCGTTTATACAGAAAAAAATCGAAGAACAAAAGAGCTTATTCAAAAATCATTTATGGAGATGCTGGAAAAGAAAACTTTCGATTCAATTACAGTAGGGGATATTGCGAAAACAGCCAAGATTAATCGTGGAACGTTTTATTTACACTTTATCGATAAGTTTGATTTGCTAGATCAGATTGAATTACAACTGTTTGAAGAGCTAGGGGATCATATTGATGAATTGCAATTAAACTACTCATCTACACATACGTTTGAAAAAGGACAAGAGCAATTAGCTTCTGCATTATTTAATTCGATAAAAATGCAGGCACCATTTTTAAAAATCTTTTTAAGTGAACATGGAAGAGCGGGTTTTCATCTTCGGTTTAGAGCAGCCTTTTCAGAAAAAGTGCGTGTAAACTTGGAGGGGAATGAAAGCTTTAATGCAAATTTAAAGGTCCCGGTGGAGTACTTTTTAGCCTTTATCACATCTGCTTTTTTAGGATTAATTGAACAATGGGTTCAAAATAATTTAGACAAGACTCCTGAAGAGATGACTGCATTGTATATTGATATAATTTCCTTTATCCAAAAGAAAAATAATTAGGCTGTTGTGTAATTAGCGCAATAAAAAAAGAAGGTATAATACCTTCTTTTTTAAATACTGCTTGTACGTTGCTTTTTAATGAATCGAACCGCAACGATAATGGCGGCAATTGCAATAATCACATAAAATAGTTGTCTATATTGCTGTGAGACAGAGATAATTCCAAAAGAAATAGAGGCTAATACAAGTCCATAAATCATGTTACCAATTGTAGTAGCTGAGATAAAATACGATATTTTCATTTTGCTTAAGCCGGATACGATGTTAATTAGATTCGTAGGAAGGAATGGCAAAATACGGCCTGACAGAACAAATAGAAAGCTGTTTTGATTGATTTTCTGCTCATATTTTTTTAGTTTTTCCGAAGTAATTAAATTTGCAAAAAAATAGCGGATGGAAATGAAAATCGATGTACTTCCAATAACACTGCTGAATGTACTAAAAAAATAACCACGCCAAAACCCGAACAATGCAATATTAATTGTGATAACTAAAATTAACGGAATAAATGTAAATAAGTTTTGCAGGAGCATTAATAACATCATTATTAAAATAACGATAGTTAGATTATTATGAGCAAGCTCTAAAATAAGCTGGGGTGACAGATCGGAAACAGAAATACCGCTTTTGTAAAGTGCAAAGAATAAACCTGTTAAAATTGCTGCAAATAGAGTTCCTCGTATAAACAACGATTGTTTTTTCATTTTGTAACCTCTCTTAATATAATTCCATTCGATAGTTTAAATGTATTTTATGAAAATTGCTATTAACAAGATTTGAAAAAAATGAAAAACGATTACACCTTCTGAGTTATATCTCGTAGTCACCTTTTTTAGTACTAATAAAGGTAAATAATTTGATATGATATTCAAGTATAAATCTGGAAACTATAATTTAATTTTCCTTAACAAGATATCGGGAAGGGGGAAGATGCCATGAGTAAAAAAGAAGAAGCATTAACACAAATTGAACAAGTATTGAAGGAATTGAAAAACGGTGAGGAAGAAAGTGCTGCTACAGCGGTTATAGGACAGCACAGAGGAAACGCCAATATTTCCGGAGCAATATTTAAGGTTATATTTAAATTTTGGGGATTTAAGATTTTATTAATTGCACTGCTCCTAATCCTCATTACCTTTGGAGGTACTTGGTTATTTTTCGGAAATACATTGAAAAAAGATAGTACAGTATTTGTAGAACAGGTTCAGGAATTAGCAACGCTCGCAACGGCTGAAGCACATGTGAAAGTAGTCATTGAACAAAAGGATAATAAGCTGTTCGGAAATGATATTTCGGTTAATTTACCAGGTACAAAAAGGGAGCTATTATTAATTGTCCCTGCCACAGTCATTGCAGGTGTTGATCTTAAAGGAATAACTTCGGATGATATCAAAATCAACGAAGATGATAAAGAGTTAGAGATTGTCCTGCCACGAGCAACACTGATACAGGATCCTGCTATTCAAATGGAAGATGTCAAAACTTTCTCGGACGAAGGATTATTCCGTGGGGAAGTGAAGTGGGATGAGGGATATAATCTGGCAGCAGTAGCGCAAAAGCAAATTAAAGATGAAGCTATTGAAATCGGGTTGCTGGAATCAGCAGAAAAAAGTGCGGAGAAAGTTCTCGCAGGTTTTTTCCGAAATCTAGGCTATGCTGTGAAAATAACATTTAAATAGATTTTAATTATACCCGATTAAACAAGAAGATATATTTTGCTGCTTCAAACAGTCTAATTACTAAATTAGGCTGTTTTTTATTTTCTTAAGTACAGAATAATTTGAATAATATATGAATCATTTCTCGCAATTTAAAAATTATATTAAAATTATTATTCATTTATCATGAATATTATTATATAATCACTTTGTTAATGTTCGTGAAAATAAAATATTTAACCTATAAAACACTTATTATAATTAATAATATAGTTTATATACGAACTATATTTATTTATTTTTAATTAAAGTTCGTGTTTTTGGTTAAATGAATAATGAGGAGTTTTAATGTGGGGAAGTTTGAAAACAAGTGGATGCGTGCTGTCATTCCGGCTTTATTGATTCACTGTAGTATTGGTACAGTTTATTGCTGGTCATTATTTAAGGGTGATATTGCCTCTTACATCGGAAAACCTGTCAGTGAAGTGGAATGGGCATTCAGTATAGCTATTTTTGTTCTTGGTATGTCTGCTGCTTTTGGCGGGAAATTTGTTGAAAAAGATATTCATAAGTCATCCTTGCTTGCGGCCATATTTTTTGTTGTAGGGATGGCAGCAACAGGATTCTTTATTTATCAAAAATCCTTAATCGGAATTTATATTTCATATGGGGTTGTTATGGGGATTGGGCTTGGAATCGGCTATTTAACACCTGTAAAAACACTGCTGCTTTGGTTTAAAGAACAAAAGGGATTAGCAACGGGTCTTGCTGTTGCAGGATTTGGCTTAGCAAAAGTTATTGCAAGTCCATTAATGGAAAAGTTACTTGGTGATCGCAATAGTGAAGGTATTTTAGTGAATCCGACAAATATCTATACTATGTTTTATATTTTGGCAGCAATCTATTTAGTAATGATGGTTGTCGGACACTTAATTTTAAAGAAACCGGCTGGATATGAAGAAGAAAGTTTACAAATGCAAAGCTTTAGTTATAGAAAAGTATTAACGAATAAGACATTTATCGGTATTTGGCTGATGTTCTATATTAACATTACATGTGGCTTAGCGTTAATTTCACAGGAAAAAGGCATTTTATCTTTCATTGGATTTGGAGCGATTGGTTTAGTTAGTTCGCTCACAGCTATTTTTAATGCAGGCGGACGAATTGCATTTTCTTCTTGGGGGGACCGTTTAAAAGATCGGAACTCCATTTATAAAATTATTTTCATTTCTTCCATTGTCATTATTTTATGTACCGTTATATTTGATGGAATAAATAATTCCATGGCTATTCTTATCATTGCCTTACTTTGTATTGTGAATGCAGGTTACGGGGGAGGATTCTCATCGTTGCCGCCACTGTTATCAGACCGCTTTGGTATCGACAGTATCTCAACTGTGCATGGCTTAGCCTTATCTGCATGGGCGTTTGCAGGATTGACAGGCAACCAGCTAAGTGCCATTATTCTTGAAAAAACCCAATCTTATGACATGGTATTATACGTAATTGCAGCTTTGTTTACGCTTGCTACTTTAATTAGTATATTCGTTGTTAAACCTGAAAAAGTGAACTTGGAAAACGAAGAGTTTAATAAGAAAAAAGAAATAGTAATAGGATAAAAAAAGAAGCTAAGTTCATCTTCCATCAAGGATGTAGTATGAACTTAGCTTAATTTTATTATTAATGTGTTGTTATAATATGGACATTTTCACGTACTGTGTATAAGTCTTTTCCGTAAGATGGCAACTCGGATATGACTTGTAACCAGTCACTATTTTCTAAGGGCATATTTGCTAACGTAATTGGCATCATATCAAGACGTTTAATCGTCCAGGGAAGTTTATACTGATAAGCTCTGTTTTCTTCATCACCTATTTTTACAATAGGTTCATATCGAACGCTCACTTGCGAACTTGCCGTAATGCCTACTTTATATTCCTTGTAATCTTGACTGCCTAATGCTTGATCAATACGATACATATGACCTGCTGTTTTAGCTCCCCAGTATGGATCGGAAGCGTAGCGTACATTGAGTCCAATCATTTTATTGCCAAGTGCAAGCCCATTGTAACGATAGTCTTGCATGTTAAGTGGATCTAAATAACTCGTATTTAATCGTTTAACGAAATCTGAAATATTTTTTTCAATTGATGGGAAATATTTATTAGACTCGGTATTCACATCTGTTTCTGTCAAACATTCATCATTGCTGTCTGTCACATTTAAGCCGAATAAATTGTTGTAATTTTGTGCGTGACAGCTCATACCGTAATCGCTTTCATGGATAGCGAGAGATAAAATAAACAATGCATTGATTCGCTGCTCTTTTTCAATTGTTTTTAGTGTAGTACCTAATCCTTGGAGCGGACTTTTTGCGGACGCGTTTATATAACGTACATTGCCTGATAGTTCTTTTGCTTCGAGTTCTCTTGCAATGTACTGATCTAACTGTTCTGCACTGTAAGTAGTCGGTACTCGTGGCGTAACGTATTGGAAGTAGGCATAGCTTTCTCCGACGAATGTACCGTTTGCATTGTAAAACTTCACTCCGTCAGTACTATAATACTTTACGCCGTCATTTAAAAAGGCGGGTTTATTACCGACTAAATAGGCGCTGTCATACTTCCCACGGTGATGATGATAAATATGGTGCCATAATCCCTTTTCATTTGCAATGTAATATGACTGCCCTTTTGCAGCGGCTGCAGGAATAAGAGTGACATCTCCGTGTTTTACGTACATATCCTGTCCTGCGGCATTTACTTTTACATACTCAGCTGTTGCATCAACATATAAAAGTTCAGTATCCGTACTAACACCCGCATATTCATATAATGCTGTAGTAAAAGTCGGTTGTTTGTAAATAATAGTGACATCCTTCAAATTTGTTGCTATAACCCCTGACGGTATTTTTATATATTTGTTACCTAGCATGATTCCTTGGCTTTCTTGTAAGTTGGCATTCGCTTCTTCGAAAGTAGGGTAGTAAGCAATTGGTGAAGATGAACCATCTATCTTAATATTGACTACAGCATAGCCATTTACAGTAGTAAACGATTTAGCGATAGTCTGGTTTAATTTTTCAGCCCTGTTGCCTATTTTTCCAGATACATCAGCTTCGATTTTTAAAGTATAAGTTTGATTGAACTCGTAGCCTTTAGCAGGGGGCTCGATTTTGACAATATCGTCTTCAACCACCATTTTGACTGTTTGTTTGACATTGTCACTATTCACTATATAAATAGAATTTGGTGTAATGCTGGATTCTATAACAGGATGATTAAATGTAATCATCCATACCTTATCAACAGGCACGTTAGTAACTTTGTCTGTTAAAGCTGTTGCATTAACAATTGTTAATGGAATAAGTACAAAAGATAAAACTAGGAAAAATACAGGCCATAGTTGTTTGAAAATCCTCATTCTTTTAATCTCCTTTTCTGAGAAGTTATTCTATTAATAATATACTAATTTAAGAAAAAAAGGGAAAAATACTGTTGACCACTAATAATTATCAAAATATAAAAAGAGAAATTGCAAATGCAAAGTTGCATTTCAATTTCTCTCATTTAATTTAATTAAATTTCAAATTCGGTAACTTCATTGTTCTTTTTAGGACCTTTACCGTTGCCGTTGCCATTGCCATTGCCATTGCCGTTGCCGTTGCCATTGCCGTTACCAGGCTTTACAACAGTCACGTCAAACGTTAATGTATGCTCACCATATGTTACTGTAACAGAAGTAGTACCTTGACCTTTTCCTTTTACAGTGCCTGCTTTAACAGTAGCAATCTTCTCGTTTTCAACTTGGTAGTTTGCAAGGTTTGTAACATCTTTTTCTGTTGTTTCACCGTTCAATGTTGATACTTCAGTAATCTTAACCTTAACTTCTTTACCGATGCTTGTCTCAACTTGAGTTTGGTCGACTTCTAGTGTTACAACTGGCTCTTCTATTACAGGAGCTTTAACTGTTACAGTTACTGTTGCTTCATTTTCACCATGTTTAACAGTAATTGTCGTTGTGCCTTCCGCTACTGCAGTTACTAAACCGTTTACAACTGTAGCAACATTTTCGTCTGCCACACCATACGTAGCTTGTGAAGTTACGTCTTTTTCTGTTGCATCGCCTTCAGCAGGTGTTGTTGTTTCCGTTACCGCAAGCTGTGCTGTTTCACCAGCTGTTAAATCAAGCTCTGTTGGACTTACAGAAAGAGTGACAATTGGTTCTACTAATTCTTTTTCAAAAATTACTGCTTCGCCGACATTTCCGGCAGCATCTGTAATGACTACTGTTACAGCATTTGTTTCTGCTGTTACCGGGAATGTAAAGCTACCATTCTCATTTAAATCGAATGCAACCGGTGCTTGTACTTCGCCGTTTACAGTCGCAACATATGAAGCTTTTAATTTATCATTTAAATTGTAATCTAAGCCGTATAAATATAATTCTTCATTGTAGTCGATATACTTATCTGTTACTTGTCCTGAAACAATACCTTCAGCCTCTGAACCTGCAATTTTCGGTTTTGTCGTTTTTACAACAATCGGTCCCACATAATCAGAAACTGTTCCTGTAGCTGCCATACCAGTAAAGTCAATTGTATATAGACCATCCGGAATCGTAGTTGAAGGTGCACTGCCCCAAGGTTTGTACTGCCCGCCAACATTCAGCGTATAAGATCCTTTTCCTAGTGCAGAACCTGCATGCAGATATCCGATATAACCGTCCCCATATTCTCCGCCTTCAGGATTCATAATGTCCCAAAGCTCGATATAGTTTGTTGTAACATCACCAGTCAGGGTAAATGAAAGTACCGCTGAATCTTTGATGCCATCACCGTTAAAGGACAGGTCTGTTTCTGTAATGTTGAAATCTTTAATTTCAGTAGCTGCCGCGCTGCCAAAGTCAGCTGCGAAAGGTAATGAAGCTTCTGTAGATCCACCGTTTATATGGATAAAGCCTAAAATTTCAGAGCCATTTGGTGCCACAGCTTGTGAAGCAGTTAATGTAATGTTTAACAGCTGCTCACCAGCTAAATTAAAGGTAGACTGATCGACTGTAACAGCTGCATCGCCAAATGTTTTTGTCACATCAACGGATACGTTGTAACTGCCGCCATTTCCTTTCATATCTTTTACTAATACTTGTTTCGTTACAGAAATATTTCCGTCTTTCAATGATTGAGGACCAAAAGTAACCGTCCCTTTTTTGTTGTCTACAACAGCACCTGTAGCATCTAAAACTGCTGTATCAAGTGCATACGCAAGAATTTCCGGGTGAGCCGCTGCATAGGCATTTACGCGTCCCGCACCTTGAGAGAACACATCATATTTTGCTGTATCCAGCACTTTTGCTGTATTCGAAAGGGCAACTTTTACATCGAAAGCATCCCAATCTGGATTTGCTTGTTTTACTAATGCTGCAATACCTGCAATATGCGGTGTTGCCATAGAAGTTCCTGTTTTACGAGCATACGCTTCGTTGTAAACTGCTTCAGGGAAGTCCACTTTATACATAGGAATCGTTGACATAATATTTGTCCCTGGTGCCGTGACATCTGGTTTAATATCGAAGTTTGGTGTAGAAGGTCCACGTGAACTGGAAGAGTTTACATCATCTCCAGTTGTCGTAGTTGAAGCAAACTTGCCGAAGCTTACTTTCCCTGTTCCACCTGTCAATGCAGTGCGAATTGCATTACCGTCTGTTACTGACATATCGAATGTTGGCAGGAACTCAAAAGAGTCACCAAGGAATGTGCCTGAAATGTCCGGTGCATTCGTTCCACCGGTAAAGTTATGGATAATTGTAGCGACTGCACCGTTTGCTTTAGCATTTGCAATTTTATCAACAAATGCAATACTTCCGCGCGAAATTAATGCCACTTTACCTTCAACATCAATTCCTTCATAATCTTTCACTTCCCCGTTTCCAGGAATCGCAACTAGATCAAACTCACCTTGAAGCTGAGCTGCTAAGTTTTTACCAAAAGTTGTTCCCATTAATGGAAGCTGTTTTGTAAAGTTATAGTCGCCAACTGTAATATTAACCTCTCCGTTATACATTGTTTCCGGATTTGTTGTGTTACCGACTGCAATCCCTAAGCGGGCAGTTGCAGGTGTGCCCATTGTTCCACGGTTTGGACCTGAATTTCCTGTTGCAACAACACCGATTGTTCCAGCCATCATTGCGTTATTGATCGCAAATGATCCTGCATCCGTTTCAGTGTTAGCACCACCACCAAGTGAAAGGTTAATAACATCCATTTCTTCTATAACAGCTGTTTCAATTGCTTTAACAATACCTGATGTCGCACCGCTTCCGTATGCTCCAAGAACGCGGTAAGCATAAAGGTCTACTTTTGGAGCAATTCCTTTAATGCCGAATTCGTTAGCGCCAATTGCCGCTATTGTCCCGGCAACATGCGTTCCATGAGAAGTATAGAACGAGCTTCCGTTTGCATTGAATTCAGGAGTACCTGCTGGGCGCTCTGAAGGTAATGTTTCCGATGCATCGTCATCTGCACGTGGTTTAGCGTAAGTTGAAGAGTTAGGAATAAAGTTCTTCCCGCCTTTATAAATATCAGCAAATTCAGGGTGGTCTGCATCAATACCTGTATCAAGTACTGCCACTTTTATCCCTTGTCCTTCAATTCCTTCATTCCAAAGATTTTCAATACCAAGGAAAGAAATACTTGTATTCATTTGTGCTTCCAATTGCTCATCTTTAATAAGTTCTGATGATTTCGATTTTGTTGTAATTTCTTCTGATGCGTATACCGTTGCATCCGGTTCAATTAAAGTGATTCCTTCTACTGATAGCAGTTTTGGAATGTCATTTGCTTTAATTGTTGCTGCAAACCCGTTTAGTACCGTATCAAAAGTGTATCCTTGAGTCATTTGCACCTGTTTGGCAGTTAACTCTTTTTTTACTTTTGCCTGTTGTGCTTTTACATTTGCGCGAACTTCATTTGCGCGGGCATTAGAAAATTTTTTGCCTTTAATTTGGCTGATTCCTTGCTCTAAAGCTACCGGTTTTTCAGATAAATGAACGATAACTGCAACCTCTTGATTGCCTGAAATATTTTGCAGGCTTTCATGAAGAGTTGGACCATCTTTAGACAAGCTTAGCTGTTCAGCAATCGCCGCTTTTAGCTGGAGGGTACTTTCACTCTGTCCATCCTGCTTGAATGGTTTTAATTCCTCAGCACTTGCATTCGAGAATGGAACTAATAAAGAGAGCACCATAACGAAAGCTAGAATACTGCTAAAGAATCTCGTAAATTTAAACTTTTTCAATCCTCATTTCCCCTTTGTATTAAATTTTCGCACTATTCTGTTTAATGCGGTATTACCAATTTATCACAATTGAATTTATCCGAATATCGAAATTTCTGTATTTTCCAAAAGATTGATAAATAGTATCAGTATGGTAAATATAGGGTAAATCTATCTTCCTAGTAATTTGGTAAAATAGTAGAACTTTCATACGAGAGATAAAAAAAGGTGGGAACTAATTCACTAATTTGGGAAAGGAGATTGTATATATTTTTAATAAAAGGAAGTAAGAGTGGTTAAACTTTAAAATGAAAAGTATAAAGGGGAAAAGATTTTTATACTTTTCAAATAAAAATCAATGGAGGATGGCTATGTCAAATATGGATTTTAAACGCAACTATGCAAAAGCAAGTCGTAAGCAAAGTGCGAATAAGCTAGAAGTAAATCAAAATCGTAAAAACTCCAAGCAAGAAGAGTTTGTATCAGAACTTGATTTTATTTTTAATGCAGCTCCAGCAAAAGAAAGCAATGTTCCTGCTAAAAGAAATAAAACAGGCATGAACGAGGCTGAAAGTGAACGAACTGCCTGGAACTAATTTATATTTGACATCTATTTTGTACATTGAATTAAAGAACTAAGGCATAAGCCTTGGTTCTTTTTTATTGAAAGTTACTTTTCATATTGCAAACAGGTTATATCATTTAACATTTTGGTTCGGCAATTACAAGCTGATTGATTTAGTAATGATTTTCCTTATTTACCTTCTTTTCATTTTCGTCAATTTCTTTCATGTATTCCTGGTATTCTTTCTCCACTTCCGATGTTGAGGGGAGAATGTGTTCCTTAGATGAGTCGATCCGCTTTCCATAACGAATCATCTTATAAATTATCATCCCGTTATTTGGTTTTCCGTTAAATGTGGTCATTGGAACTGCATCGAATAATACATAATAAAATGCATAAAAAACAAAGCGATCCCAAAATGTTTTATATTCTTCAATCACCCCATTAGCAATTAGAAAATTAATCGTAAGACCGAATACAAGATTGATTAAAATAGGTCCCGAATAAATGCTAATATAGGCAAACTTATTTTCATGTTTTAATTTGTCATACGAAAACCAGCTATAAAAATGATAGCAACTGCGGATATCGAACATACCAAACTTAAAAACTCTACGCCCGGATCCGATCGTTACTCTTGGTTTAATTACTCCGAAAAGCCAACTGACTATTACGTATCCCATCTCCCGAATAAATACAACAGCAGGCAGGATAATAAATGCAGAAATGACAAGTGAAATGAGATCGGATATGCCAAACATATTACTATCCCCTCCCAACGAATACTTGTAAGTTGATACCCCCGATTATCAATTCAAAACATAAGCAATCGCTTGATTAACAACACTTGCATCCAATTTGTTTGGGGAAAAAATAGTATAGAGAAATAGTAAAAAAGTATTGGACTGTATAAATCCAATAAAGAAATACAAGCCCTCATCACGCATTTTGGCGATTATATCGACCTATAAAAATTTTTTGCTGAATAATTTATTGCTACTTCATCATGAATTTAACAATTAATTAACAAAAACACTTTTGGAAAAAGAAAAAAACGGGTAAGGATAAGTTGTATTTAAAAATGAAAGGTGTGGAAGTGGAATGTCTGAAAAATTATTTACTGCTATTGCAACTGCTTCAGGAGGACGTGAAGGGAAAGTACAGTCGGATGATGGGGTAATTCAATTTGAAACAGCAATGCCAGGAACACCGCGAGCGAAAAAACTTGAAAATGCAACAAACCCGGAACAATTATTTGCTTCAGGTTATGCTGCTTGCTTTGATAGCGCTCTCCAATTAACGGCAAGTAAAGCCCGTATTAAATTCACTTCTGAAGTAACAGCTAATGTCAGCTTATTGAAAGATGAACAAGATCAGGGGTTTAAGCTTGGTGTTGTGCTTCAGGTGAAAGGCACAGATATAGAGCGTGATCAATTAGAAGAACTGGTGCATAAAGCACATGAAGTATGTCCTTACTCAAAAGCAACAAGAGGCAATATTGAGATCACGCTTGAAGTGATTTAAATAAAGTGTGCTGGCTTATAAAGATTACCAAATGCAGGTACTTTTAACCTATTTTGAAAAAATAGTGTACTAATAAAGTTTTGTTTTTACTATTTTTTAGAATATTTTGTTTAATTTTTACTGAGTGGGGTACGTATCAATTGAACCTAATTGATAAAATATTAAATTCCAACACCCTTAATCTCTCTTCTAATATTTGCTAGGTAGTGTGAGGGTGTTTAAATCAATTGAGAATAAAGGACAGCATAAGAAGTTATAAATTCTACCTAGCTAATGAAGAGTAATTTTATGAAAAGTTACCATCATTTCATTAAAAATCAGCAAGACAGCAGTAAATTTTTACAGCTATGATTCGCTGCTTAAGAACGAAAGGATGAGATTTCATTTGAGAAAGATATTATTTATTTCCGATCATGGCGACCCTTTAATTCCACTTGGAAGTAAACAAGCAGGTGGACAAAACAATTATGTAAAACATTTAGCCCTGCAGCTTGATGGGCTTGGGTACAGTGTTGATATTGTTACCCATTGGAGTAGTGAACAAAAGCCGGCAGTTGAACAGCTGGGTGAGCGCAGTAAAGTTTACCGCTTTGCAGGTGGTCAAAAAGGCTTTGTTGATAAGCGTCAGATGTTTACTTTACTTCCTCGTTTATACGAAGAAATGACCGAAACACTGGATATAAGCAGCTATGATGTTGTTCATACCCATTACTGGTTATCAGGAGTACTTGCATATAATCTGCAAAAAGAATATTCATTTTACTGGTGCCATACAAATCACTCCCTTGCCATTGCAAAAGAGCAAGGTACAGGCTTTATAGAAAGTAAGCGTAAGCACTTTGAAAAACTAATTATGGAGCAAGCGGATGTAGTTATTGCGACTACTCCAAATGAAAAGCAACAGATTGAAGTTTTTACAAAGAAAAAAAGTGCAGTATCTGTTGTGCCGGTAGGAGTTTCACCAGTGTATCTGACATCCCCTGAGGAAGTGGACCAGTTTGCATTTCCATACTATTTTTATGCCGGCCGTTTAGAAACTTCAAAAGGGATTTTTGATCTTTTAGAAGGATTCAGACATATGCTGAAAAAGTATGATGTCCCGGATAACGTGAAACTGCTTATTGCAGGTGGCTGTCCGGAATCAATTGATATTAAAAACTATTGCCCAAAAAGCGAACCGCTAAAAGAAGCAATTAAAGGAATGGAAGATCGTGTATTATTCCTCGGCCCCAAAAATGAAAAACAGTTAAAGAACCTTTACGGTGGTGCCTTAGCAACCATTATGCCTTCACATTATGAATCATTTGGTATGGTAGCTGCAGAAGCGCAGGCTTGTGGCTGTCCTGTAATTGCGACACATGTAGGCGGACTAAAAGATGTCGTCAAATCCGGAGTGACTGGGCTTCATATACCAAAAGCAAATGTGCAAAAATTGAGCGAAAGCATGGCGTATTTCTTAAAGAGCTCGCCTAAACTATTAAAAATGCGTCGTAATGCAAAACAATATGCAATGAAAGAATTTAACTGGTCTCTCATTTCCCGCAAAGTAAAGGAGCTGTATGAACGAAAAAATGCTTACATTTCCTTACCTTAAACCTCGTGTTTTAGCAACAGATTTAGATAATACGATTGTTAGCGATAAGGTTCCACATACCGATTTGTGGGAAACGCTGGCACTTGAAAACACATCTCTTATATACATTACAGGAAGATACAGGCAGTCTGCGATTGATTTAATTGAACGCGAACAACTGCCAAAGCCGGACATTTTAATATGTGACGTTGGAGCTTCGATCTACCTTGGTCCTTCATATGAGCTTGATAAGGAATGGGCGAGCAATATTAAGCAGGAAGACTTTGAACAGGTTAATACGATTGCAAAATCCATTGACATCGCCAGACAGCCAATTGATACTCCTTGGCGATTGGCCTATTTTGCGAGTGAACTGCAGGTTCAAATACTTAAGAAAGCGATCAAGCAGCATAATTTAGCAGTTGATCTTATTTTTAGCAGTGAAAGAGATGTAGATATTCTCCCTGCAAATATTAATAAAGGTGCTGCTCTGAAATATGTACTTAATAAGTGTAACTATGATGGCGAGGTAGTTGTAGCGGGGGATTCGGAAAATGATCTCAGTCTTTTCAATCTCGGCTATCCTGCAATTGCAGTTGGAAACGCATGTGACGCCATATTAGCAATATCGCAAAATGACCATATTCATTATGCAAAAGGGCACGCATCAGCCGGTGTAAAAGAAATATGGGAAAAACTTTACACGCCATTATCACAAAAGATTCAATAGGTTTTTACTAGACAAATATTTTTTGACTTTACTTCACTATTTTTGCAGATTACAGCCTATTCTTTAAAATTTGTTTCTAAACAATAGGCAAGTAAATAGGTTATTCCGAATTCCTTTCATACGTTAGTAAAGATACATCAAGATGAAGGAAGGAGGATAAAATTGGTTAATAGAAACTGGTTTAATTCTTTTAATGATGAAAGAGGTCAATCGTTTTTCAATAATGCACAGCAATTACCAACGCAAACAGGACCAACTCAGTATGCATCACCGCAAGTATCGCCAACGAGACAATATGTTCAAAGAAATATATCGAACACGGTGGTGCCACACGTTCATCCATCACATTTAACAACGGTCAACCAACATTATATTAACAACCAACACTATTTCCCTCATACACAATCTGTTGTGAATGAGTGTTTCGAAACTAATACAATGTGTGGAACACCGTTTAGACCACATGGTGACTGTGGTTGTTCAAAACGAAGAGGCTGGTAGTCGTTCTTCAACAATTGCATCTAAAAATTAATAAAAAAGATAATAGCACCGTCCTGTTAATGGATAGTGCTATTATTCATGAAAAATAACATAAATATTCCATCTATTTCTGTATATTTTTTTGGTTTTATCAATACATTGAAAGAAAATAACTCATATAAGGAGAAATTACTATTCCAAAAATCGCTTCAGTAAGTACGCATACACCGCCTTTTTCATTAGCTCAGTCGAATATTGAGCAATTGACGAAAGAGCTTTTCCAACATAAAATTCCAAAGTTAGAACGGTTATTAAAAGTTTTTGAGAATGGTGAAATAAAAACAAGAAATTTATGTGTTTCACCTGACTGGTATCGTGAAGATCATACATTTGAAGAACGCAATGAACTTTATATAAAACTGGCTACTGAGTATAGTGTTGAAGTCATTCAAAAATGTTTAACAAATCGTACCTTTTTACAACAGGACATCTCTACTGAAGATATAGATGCTATTATTTTTATTAGTAGTACAGGCATTTCAACACCAAGTATTGATGCACGTGTTATGAATATTCTACCTTTTTCAAATGAACTAGTCAGAATCCCGTTATGGGGGCTAGGCTGTGCAGGGGGAGCGGCAGGTATTAGTAGGGCTTCTGACTATTGCAAAGCGCACCCAAAGGCAAAGGTACTTGTCGTTTGTGTGGAACTATGCAGCCTTACATTCCAAAAAGATGATTATTCTAAAAGTAATCTCGTAGGTACTTCATTATTTGCTGATGGAGCGGCTTGTGCCCTCGTGTGCGGCGATGATGTTGAGCTAGAGCAAAATGTACCAATCCCCTATATTAAGGGAAGTGGCTCAAAGTGGATGCCGGATTCTGAAGATGTAATGGGCTGGGATGTAAAAAATAGCGGTTTGCATGTAGTATTTTCAAAAAGCATACCGGTCATTATTTCAAAGTGGCTTGGACCATTTATCCATGAGTTTTTAAATAAGTACGATGTTTTACCTGAACAAATTGTAAACTTTGTAGCACATCCTGGTGGAAAAAAAGTATTGCAAGCATACGAGGAAACACTGAATTTAACAACGGAACATACAGATGTTTCACGTGAAATACTTCAAAAAAATGGAAACATGTCTTCTCCTACAGTTCTGTATGTTTTGGAGCAATTTATGTTAAATGAAAAAAGAGCGGATACTTTAGGTTTATTAGTTGCTCTAGGGCCAGGTTTTAGCGGAGAAGTCGTATTATTGGAATGGAGGGAGTAAGCTGATTTTTTATATTGTACTAGCTTTTGTAATTATTCAAAGATTAGTAGAGCTGGTTATAGCAAAAAGAAATGAAAAATTAATGCTTGCTAAAGGAGCATATGAAGTAGGTGCCTCTCATTATCCATTCATGATTGTACTGCATACTGGCTTTTTTGTAAGCCTTCTTATTGAAGTCTTATTTTTCAGTGGACAGTTTGCGCCGCATTATATATGGCTCATTTTATTTTTATTGTTGCAGATGTTAAGAGTATGGTGTCTAGTTTCATTAGGATCTTTCTGGAATACAAAAATTATTATTTTACCAGGAGCAAATGTAGTAGCGAAGGGGCCGTATTCTTTTATCCGTCACCCAAACTATTTGGTTGTATGTTTAGAGATTGCTGTATTGCCACTTATGTTCCAGGCATATTTTACAGCTATCTGTTTCACAATTTTAAATTTCATTATCCTTTCTATTCGTATTCCACTGGAGGAAAAAGCGTTAAAAGAAGGGACGAACTATACTGCCTATTTGGAACGTAATAATGTTAAGCAGCCATAAATAAAAACACTGAGCCTTTTATTTAAGGATCAGTGTTTTTTTTAGCTGTAAATAGAATACACAATGGCAGTTTTTATGTATATTTTCTTATCTGGAGGGTATATAACTTACAGAATGACTTTACCGAAGTTTAATTCTAATACTTTATCCAACAGGAGGGGTCTTATTGAAAGCAGTAACATATCAAGGTGCCAAAAAAGTAGAAGTAAAAGAAGTTCCGGATGCAAAAATTGAAAAGCCAGATGACATTATTGTACGTATTACCTCAACGGCAATTTGCGGGTCAGATCTCCATATTTATCGCGGGGCTGTTCCGGCACGAGAAGATTTTGTTATTGGACATGAACCTATGGGAATCGTGGAAGAAGTCGGACCTGATGTGACAAAAGTTAAAAAAGGGGACCGCGTTGTTATTCCTTTTAATGTTGCTTGCGGAGAATGCTTTTACTGTCAAAATCAATTGGAAAGCCAATGTGACAATGCCAACGAAAATCCGGCGATTGATTCGGGTGCCTATTTTGGATATACAGAGCGCTATGGTAACTTCCCGGGAGGACAGGCAGAATACTTGCGTGTACCGTACGGGAACTTCATACCATTTAAAGTACCTGACAACTGTGAACTAGAAGATGAGGCATTGCTGTTTATATCTGATGTATTGCCGACTGCCTATTGGAGTGTGGAACATTCGGGAGTTAAAAAGGGAGATACGGTTATTGTATTAGGCTCTGGCCCCATCGGCTTAATGGTACAAAAATTCGCATGGATGAAAGGTGCGAAGCGTGTAATGGTAGTAGACCCTTTAAACTATCGTTTAGAACATGCAAAACGTACAAACAATGTAGAAATATTTAACTTTGATGATTTCGATGATGTAGGAAATCATCTTCATGAGCTTACACATGGAGGTGCCGATGTAGTAATCGACTGTGTAGGTATGGATGGTAAAATGTCCCTTGTAGAAAAGGCACAGCAAAAACTAAAGCTTCAAGGTGGAACATTGAGTGCGATTGATGTTGGAATTAAGGCTGTCAGAAAATTTGGTACAATTCAGCTGACAGGTGTATATGGTTCAAAATACAATATGTTCCCATTAGGCAATATTTTCGAGCGCAATGTAACAGTGAAAACGGGACAAGCACCGGCTATTCATTATAGTCCAATGCTTTATGAAATGGTTGCTGAAGGGAAGATTGATCCAACAGAAATCATTACCCATAAAGTGCCGCTGTCTGAGGCTAGTGAGGCATATAAGAAATTCCATGACCATGAAGATCAAAGTATTAAATTTATTTTAAAACCATAGTTTTTTCTGTCGAATTTAAATAAAAGCATTTTATATAACATCTAAAACCTTGCAGCTGCAAAGTTTTAGATGTTTTTTAATGAAAACGCTGCTCCCAATTGATGCTCTAATATATATATCCGTAGTATGATGGAATTAAGTTGGAAAAAGGAGATGAATGTGAATGAAGAAGTATTATCAAATAGTTTTATTTACCGTGCTAATCGTCATTTTAGCTGCATGCGGTAAGGAAACGGCGGAAAACAAAGAACAGGAAACCACTGTAAATTATGCTGAAGAAGTTACAGAAAATCCAATTGTTACGATCACAATGGAAAATGATGAAAAGATCGTTATTGAGCTAGAGCCAAAAACAGCTCCTAATACAGTGGCCAATTTTATCTCCCTTGTAGAAGATGGGTTTTATGATGGATTAATTTTCCATCGTGTCATTCCCGGTTTCATGATCCAAGGTGGAGACCCGGATGGTACAGGTATGGGTGGACCTGATTATGCAATTAAAGGGGAATTTACCTCAAACGGATTTGAAAATACGTTAACACATGAGCGAGGTGTAATCTCGATGGCTCGTTCCCAAGATCCGGATTCGGCGGGCTCACAATTCTTTATAATGACGGAGCAAGCAACGCATTTGGATGGTGACTATGCAGCATTCGGCAAGGTAACTGAAGGAATGGAAACAGTCGATGAGATTGTTGCTGCTGAACGCGCGGAAAATGATAAACCGCTGGAAGATCAAAAGATAAAAACAGTTGAAGTTGACACGAAAGGCTTTGATTATCCGGAGCCAGTCGTTCAAAAATAAATATGTAAGGGAGCAACCGTAAATAATTATTCGGTTGCTCCCTTTTTCCATCCTGCACCCTCTAATAAATAAAGTGAAGGCATGGAGAGGAGTTGTTTTACATCATAAGGACCTTTCTTTTGTAAAAAGGCTTCAACTAATCGATACCCGGTACAATACCCAATCCAAGGGGGTAAATTTAATGCCGAGTCCCCGAATAAAAAGGCTTGATGTTCATGCAAACCTGACACATGCAATGCTTGGGTGAAATGAGTATCCCAATAACTTAATACTTCCTCCATGGAATACCGTTTCGTCCATGAACTTAATGCATACTCTCCATATAAGCTTTCCACCGCATGCTCGGCCAGTCCCTCCATAAGCAATGAGTCAAGTAATGTAGGGGGTTCTATTAAAAACCTGCGCCTGCAAATATGATGATATTCATGGGTAAACAGTGCATGAAGTTCTTTTATTGTGACGCGAGGGGATACATACAAACAAATGCCATTAGGATAGGCAACACCATTTTTTACAAATCCGTTTTTTATTGGCAAAATGGCAACAGGTATATCCGGACCGTTCCATAAAAGTATTAATTCCTCTAAAAGTCTTTTTGATATTTGCCAAACATCCAATGTTAAGCGGAGTTCCTCATGTTGAAGCAGCCCCTGCTGTAAAAGTTCAAATTGAACGGCCTCAGGTGGAAATCGAGGGAAAATGGATTGGATGATTGGATAGGCTGCCAGCTCACGATGCTCCGTTTTTTCAAACAATAATTTTGTGTCCAGAATGGGCATAATTTTCTCCTTTTTCTTAGTGTATGAATTAGACGAAGCGCTCGTATGTGCGAATTGCTTGAACATATAGTAGAAAAAAGTAAGGAAAGGAGTGAAATAGATGCATCCAAAAGAGGCGTATGATTTATGCTGCAAATATCAAGGGAAGCGGGTAAGGATTACAGATAATCAAGGTAATCTGCATGTAGGCAGAATTACACAAGTCGATAATCGCCAAGTATGGATTATGCCCGATAGAAATGGTTATGGTATTGGATTTTGGGGCTTTGGCGGGGCTGGATTTGGTTATGGCATTGCTTTAGGAGCGATTACCGGTATTGCACTTGCAGGGCTTTTTTTCATTTAAGTAAAAAAAGCTGTCTAGAAAGTAATTTTCTAGGCAGCTTTTACAATGTATACTTATTGTCCCGTAAAGAAAATAGCAATTGTGCCTCGACCGACATGTGCACCGATCACCGCACCAATTGTTGTGGTTTCAATTGCCTTCGGGTGTAATGAATCTGCAATTGCGGCTTTTATTTCTAGCATTAATTCCTCATCATTACTGTGGGAAATACCGACAACTTTATTCGAAAAGTCTCCTCCACGTTCTTTCATAAGGGCAATCATACGTTGGGTAGCCTTTTTAAATCCACGTGTTTTTTCTATTGGTACAAGCTTACCATCATCCATATTTAAAATAGGCTTAATATTAAGTAATCCACCCATAAAAGCACTCGCTTTTGATACACGACCGCCTTTTGCTAAGTGGTTTAAATCGCCAACTGTAAATAGATGTTCCATTGAATTAGCCATTGTTGTTAGTTTTTCAACGGCTTCATTAAACTCAATGCCAAATTTATTTAAACGTACGGCTTCTTTCACAACTAAGCCTTGCCCGAAAGAAGCACATTTCGTATCAATAATTTCTAATTTCAAGTTCGGATAACTTTCTAATACCTGATTTTTTGCTAAAATTGCTGTTTGGCATGTACCAGACAGTTCAGATGAAAAGGCAATATAAACTCCTTCTTCACCGGATTTTGCTAATTCTTCAAAAGCGTTGATAAATACTTCTAATGAAACTTGTGATGTTTTAAGTTGCTCACCTTCAGCAATTGCCGCGTATACCTGGTCTGTTGTGATGCCAATAATGTCATCATACTCAACACCTTTCACTAACACGCGTAACGGAAAAAGATGTACTTCTTCGTTATCAAAAAATGATTTCGGTAAGTCAGAACCACTATCCGTATAAATTTTCATAAACATCCCCCTTATCTCACTCAGATTTTAGTTTAATTTAAATTATGAACTATTTACATTTGTCATGTTTTTCCTATGATAACTGTATTTATTATATAGTTTATGCACAGAGCGATGCCTACTATTCTTACAAAATATTGACGATATTTCAAGTTGATATTTATAGAAATTCCATTTAATGAAAAGTATAAGCTTCTCATTGTAGCATAACGTAAAATAGACAAAATAGTTAGAAAAAAGTTGTTAGAAAATAAAGAAAACATAAACGAATAATTTTAAGCTTCTACAAAATATGCTCATAAATGTTTAGCCTATTCTCGCAAAAGACAACCTTTTCACTTGCTTGCATTGTCTCGGTTTGTATATATTTTAATCTTTTCACAATTGTGTTACACTACAATAAGGTAATAAATGATATAGAATCAATGGAATCGTCTCCTATAAAGGGTTGTCGATAGTAAAATAGAGCGCTTACATTATTCTAAAAATCTTAATATATATGTAAGGGAAGGTAAAAATGAGTAACAAGCATATCAAATCAGACGTTATCTTAATTGGTGCCGGAATTATGAGTGCTACTTTAGGTACAATGCTTAAAGAATTAGCACCGGATTGGAAGATCAAAGTATTTGAGAACCTAGCTAAAGCGGGTGAAGAGAGCTCTCACGAATTAAATAATGCCGGAACTGGGCATGCTGCTTTATGTGAGCTTAACTACACAAGCGAGAAAAAAGACGGAACAATTGATATTACAAAAGCGATTAACGTTAACACACAATTCCAAGATTCACTACAATTTTGGACACATTTAGTTAACACAAAGCAAATCGAGAAACCTGAAGAATTCATTATGCCATTACCACATATGAGTATGGTACAAGGTGCTAGCAATGTTGAGTATCTTAAAAAGCGTCATGCAGCAATGACAGCAAATCCATTATTCGAAGGTATGGAATTCTCGGATGATCCTGAAACACTAAAACAATGGATTCCTTTAATTATGAATGAACGTAAATCAAGTGAACCAATTGCTGCAACAAAAATCGATTCTGGTACGGATGTTAACTTTGGGGCGTTAACTCGTACGTTAATCACGAACTTACAAAAGCAAGATGTAGATGTAAACTACAACCATAATGTTTTAGATGTAAAACGTTTAAAAGATGGTTCTTGGGAAGTAAAAGTTCATAACAAAGAAAACGGTAAAGTCGAATACCACATTGCGAAATTTGTATTCCTTGGAGCTGGTGGTGGTAGCCTTGAGTTACTCCAAAAATCTGGTATCCCTGAATCAAAACATATCGGTGGATTCCCGATTTCTGGTTTATTCTTAGTGTGTAACAATGAAGAAGTAGTGAATCAACACCACGCAAAAGTATATGGTAAAGCAGCGGTTGGTGCGCCACCGATGTCGGTACCACACTTAGACACTCGTTATATCGATGGTAAAAAATCATTATTATTCGGACCATTCGCAGGCTTCTCTCCGAAGTTCTTAAAAACAGGTTCAAATATGGACTTATTTGCATCGATTAAACCACATAACTTATTAACTTTACTAGCTTGTGGTGTGAAAGAAATGTCGTTGAGCAAATATTTAGTTTCTCAATTAGTTCTTTCAAAAGAAGCACGTATGGAGGAATTACGTCAATTCATTCCAACTGCTAAGTCAGAAGACTGGGAAGTTAGTGTTGCAGGTCAGCGTGTACAAGTAATTAAAGACACAGACGCTGGTAAAGGGACATTACAATTCGGTACTGAAGTTGTAACTGCACACGACGGATCTATCGCAGCATTATTAGGTGCATCTCCAGGTGCTTCTACAGCTGTATCTGTTATGTTAAAAGTAATCAACCAATGCTTCCCAGAAGAGATGAAAGCTTGGGAACCAAAGATTAAGGAAATGATTCCATCTTACGGTGAAAACTTAGTTGAAAATACAGAACTTCTTAAAGAAGTACATGAAACAACAACGAAAGCTTTAGGTTTAAACAAAGCATAATTGTTAATAGAAAGAACCTTTAATCATTGTCGGATTAAAGGTTCTTTTTTTAATAAAGAAATTACGCTATAGTAAATTTGGAGAAGGGAAGGAGGAGTACAATGTATAAATTAGATTATGCTTCACCAATTGGCGTTATTGAGATTGCAGGAACTGAACATTTTATAGCATCGGTATTATTTGCAGAGCGAGAAGAAATTATAAACTTCCCAGCTAATGATACCCCTCAGCTTTTATTGGACTGCAGTACAGAGCTGGATGAATATTTTAAAGGCCGACGCAAAGATTTTTCGATACTTTATAAATTGCAAGGAACAATGTTTCAAACAACGGTATGGCAAGCATTAACAACAGTTCCTTATGGCAAAACCGCTTCCTATAAAGAAATTGCCCAACAGATTGAAAATGAAAAAGCTGTCCGCGCTGTTGGAATGACAAATAGCAAAAATGTGATAAGTATTATCGTCCCATGCCACCGGATTATCGGCAAAAATGGTAAACTTACAGGGTATGCAGGCGGTTTATGGAGAAAACAGTGGCTGCTTGAACATGAGCTTAAATATAGCTTCAATTTAGATTAACGTTATAGAAATATATTTTTTTAAACTAGTTAGTGAGGTGAATGAATGAACGAGCAGCAATATGATCATATGCTAAATATCGAAACAACCGGCTATCAATACGGTTTTCCCAAATTAGCAAAATACCATCGCTATGAACCTACACCCTATAGCGGACTGGAGCAATTATTCGAATCCTACGAGCTACCCCCTAAAGCACATTTTCTGGATATCGGCTGCGGAAAAGGGCGTGTTCCTATTTATATATATCATCGCTTCCATATTCCCGTTATTGGCATTGAAATGGATCAGAAGTTTTTTACAGAAGCGGAACATAATGCAGAGCAATATTTAAAAAAGGTAAAGAAGAAACAAGCACCGATTCAATTTTTGAACATCATCGCCGAGACATATGAAATTAAAAAGCACGATAATGTCTTTTTCTTCTTCAACCCCTTTTCAGTACATGTATTTCGTGAGTTTATAAAGCATGTTATGGATTCCATCACGTTATACCCGCGAATAGTAGATATTATTTTATATTATCCATCCCCTGACTATATGGATTTCCTGCAACAAGAGCAGTCACTACATTGCTATTTAGATATAAAATTACGCCATGAAAAAAATGAAAATGAACGTATCGTCGTTTTTCGTATTCCGAAACAATAAACGGCGTTTTTTTATTATCAGAAAATAGTAGACTGTAAATTTAGAATACATAAAATTAACAGAATAATCATACTAGACTAATAATTAGTATTCGATTACAATACAGAAGTTGGAATAATTGTTTATATTATTCTCGTGGATTTATTCTGAATATTGAAAAATTAGATTGTGCGAATGTAGGGTATTGGTTATAATTATCAGAAATATCTAACATTTGTAGTATGACTAAGGGGGAAATGATGATGACAAATCACAAAAAGACAAAAAAGTATGGTTCATTATTCATGGCAACAGCTTTATTAACAGGGGTGTTAGCTGGTTGTGGTACAGATGACTCTAGTTCTTCTGGATCAGGAGACGGCGGCAATGCAGCTGGCGACACGATTAAAATCGGAGCCAACTTAGAATTATCAGGTGCTGTAGCTTCATACGGATCATCGATTAATGATGGAGCAAAATTGGCGATTGAAGAAATTAATGCAGCAGGCGGTATAGATGGAAAAAAACTGGAGTACATTCCAGTCGACAATAAATCAGAAACAGCGGAAGCAACTTCTGCTGCCATGAAATTAGCAGAACAAGAAAAAGTAGTGGCAATGTTAGCGCCGGCTACTTCAGGGAACTCCGTTGCAACAGTACAAATCGCAAGTCAGCATAAAGTTCCGATGGTGACAGGGTCAGGTACTGCACCAAATGTAACAGTAAACGATGACGGAACAGTAAATGAATATGCATTCCGTACTTGTTTCATCGACCCATTCCAAGGGACGGTAGCAGCAAACTTTGCGACAAATGAACTACAAGCTAAAAATGTGGCAATTTTCGCGGATAATGCTTCAGATTACGCGAAAGGTTTAGCCGCATCATTTAAGGAAACTATTTCTGCAAATGGCGGTTCGGTAGTCGCAGAAGAGGCGTATGTTGCAAAGGACGTAGACTTTAAATCTCAATTAACTAATATTAAAGGGAAAAATCCTGATTTCATTTTCATCCCTGGCTACTATGAAGAAGTAGGGATTATCGTAAAACAAGCACGGGAATTAGGTATTACCGTACCGCTTATGGGTGCTGATGGTTGGGATTCGCCAACACTAATTGAATTAGCGGGTGCTGATGCGTTAAATAATACCTTTATTACTAACCACTACTCATCTGAAGATCCGGATTCAAAAATTCAGGACTTCGTTACAGCATTTAATGATGAGTACAGCAAATCACCGAATGCTTTCCATGCATTAGGTTATGATTCGATTTACTTTATCGTTGATGCGATTAAGCGTGTAGATGGAGACATTACAGGCGAAGCAATTCAAAAGCAGCTTGCATCAACGAAAGATTTAAGCTTAGTAACAGGTACTTTCACAGTTGACGAAAACCACAACCCAGTAAAATCTGCAACAGTTCTAGAATTCGTAGACGGCAAACAACAGTTCAACTCTAAAGTTAATCCTTAATTTTTTACGAGTAAGGGGGGCGGAACTAGCCTCCCTTTTTTTTTCATACATTAATAGAGAAAAAAGGAGTGAACTGTATGGAATGGATCCAACAATTAGTGAATGGTATTTCGCTAGGTAGTATTTATGCACTAATCGCACTAGGCTATACGATGGTATACGGAATTATTAAGCTCATCAACTTTGCCCATGGTGATGTTTTCATGCTTGGTGCTTTTATCGGCTTTTATGCCATTGCACGTTGGGAAATGAATGTCTTTTTAGCCCTTATTATCGCGATGATATTATGTGCCGTTATTGGAGTAATAATCGAGCGTGTCGCCTATAAGCGACTGCGTAATGCAACGCGAATCGCAGCCCTTATTACGGCAATCGGTGTCTCACTGTTAATTGAATATACGGTAATTTTCTTTAGAGGTCCGTCACCAGAGGCGTATCCGTCTGTATTTGCAACGAAAAATATTGAAATTTTCGGTGCACAAATCAGTACACTGGCGATATTCATCTTATCTGTTTCGATTTTCTTAATGATCTTATTACAATTCATTGTTCATAAAACAAAGATCGGTAAAGCAATGCGCGCCGTATCCCATGATGCAGATGCAGCTCGTTTAATGGGCATTAACGTAGATAATACGATTTCAGCCACATTTGCAATTGGTTCCGCACTGGCAGGAGCTGCAGGCGTAATTTTTGGTATTTACTATACACGTATTGATCCGTTAATGGGGATTATGCCTGGTATTAAAGCATTCATTGCCGCTGTGTTAGGTGGTATTGGCATTATTCCGGGGGCAATGGTAGGCGGTCTTGTACTAGGGGTTGTTGAAACAGTTGTTTCGGCACTTGGATATTCATTATGGCGAGATGCAGCCGCATTTGTCATCCTGATTTTAATTCTAATATTACGTCCAGCGGGTATTTTCGGTAAAAATACGCGCGAGAAAGTGTAGGTGAACAGCATGAAAAAATCGAAAATCTTTTGGGGTTATGCCGTCCTAGCACTTGTGATTTATGCAGTTGTTCAATTATTGATTTCCAACGGTGTTATCCAGTTCTACTATCAAAACATGTTCATAGCAATGTGTATTAATGTTATTTTGGCGGTAAGTTTACATGTCATTATCGGGGTTACAGGTCAGTTCTCGATAGGGCATGCAGGTTTTCTAGCTGTCGGAGCTTACATATCGGCTATTTGTACAATGAAATTTGGCATGCCATTTATTACAGCCATTTTAATTGGCGCTATTGTCGCAGCACTTGCCGGATTGCTTGTAGGAATTCCTTCACTTCGTTTAAAAGGCGACTACTTGGCGATTGCTACGCTAGGGTTTGCTGAAATTATTCGAATTGTATTTGTGAATACTGACTATGTAGGTGGTGCAGCAGGCTTGCAAGTTGCCCATCAGTCAACATGGACATATGCCTTTTTTGCGACATTCATTACAATTCTCGTCATCTCGAACTTTACAAATTCTCGTCATGGTCGTGCGTGTATTTCCATACGTGAAGATGAAATTGCGGCTGACGCAATGGGCATTAACACAACCTATTACAAAGTTGTCGCATTTGCAATCGGTTCGTTCTTCGCTGGAGTGGCGGGTGCCATCTATGCCCATAATTATTATATTATTCAGCCGACAGCATTCGGGTTTTTAAAGTCATTTGATATTTTAATATTCGTCGTATTGGGCGGATTAGGCAGTTTATCCGGTTCTGTTATTGCAGCAGTATTACTGACATTCGTCTCTACGTATTTACAGGACTTCCCGGAAACGCGGATGATTATTTACTCACTGATTTTAATATTAGTTATGCTTTATCGACCTACAGGTTTATTAGGTTCAAAAGAGATCACAGCATACTTCAAGTTTGGTAAAAAAGGAGGTACACGCGTATGAGCAGTGCACTTCTAAAAGTAGAAAAGCTAGGTATTCAGTTTGGGGGTTTAAAGGCTGTTCAAAATGTAGAAATGCATTTGAATCAAGGAGAGTTGATAGGTTTAATCGGCCCGAATGGTGCAGGGAAAACAACCACATTTAATATGCTCACAGGGGTATATACACCAACGGAAGGGACAATTATATTCAACGGAAAAGCAATTGGCGGCCTGGATCCATATAAGGTGACACGCCAAGGTATTAGCCGGACATTCCAAAATATTCGCCTATTTAAAGAGTTGTCTGTACTGGATAATGTAAAGGTCGCTAACCATGGTTTGGCAAAACATAATTTAGTTTCGAGCATTTTCAGGTTGCCAAGTCACTTTAAAGGCGAAGAGAAAATGGAACAGGAGTCATTAGCATTCTTGAAAATATTCGGGCTTGATGTATACCGTGACGAGCTTGCGAAAAATTTGCCGTACGGAATGCAGCGACGCCTGGAAATAGCCCGAGCGTTGGCTGCTGCACCAAAGCTATTATTATTGGATGAACCGGCAGCCGGGATGAATGCAAAGGAAACGCATGATTTAATGGAGCTAATTGCTTTTATTCGTAAGGAATTTGATTTAACGATTTTATTGATCGAACATGATATGAACTTAGTTATGGGTATTTGTGAGCGAATCTACGTACTTGACCACGGACAGTTAATTGCCGATGGGACACCTGAAGAAATCCGTTCAAACCCGAAAGTAATTGAGGCTTACTTAGGTGAGGAGGTTACAGAATAATATGCTAATAATTAATGATATCGATGTATTTTATGGTAATATCCAAGCATTGAAAGGAATCTCCCTCGAAGTAAAAGAAGGCGAAATTGTAACACTGATCGGTGCCAATGGAGCAGGGAAAAGTACATTGCTAAAAACAATTTCAGGTTTACTGAAGCCAAAGCGGGGTTCGATTGAATATTTAGGTGCGGCAATCGATGGAAAGCCGGCACAAACGATCGTAAAGGCAGGGCTTTCCCATGTACCGGAAGGACGTCGCGTATTTTCGAACATGACAGTGGAAGAAAATCTGGAATTGGGTGCCTATTTACGGAATGACCGAGAGGCTATAAAAAAGGATTTAAATCATGTGTTTGAGTTGTTCCCTCGTCTGTTGGAACGACGCAAGCAGCTTTCAGGGACTTTATCAGGCGGAGAACAGCAAATGCTTGCGATGGGCCGTGCTTTAATGGCTAAGCCGAAGCTGATCATTATGGATGAGCCATCAATGGGTCTAGCCCCTCTTATGGTAAAAAACATCTTCAACATTATTGAAATGGTCAACAAAGAAGGTGTGACAGTATTGCTTGTAGAGCAAAACGCACATATGGCATTATCGGTTGCCCACCGCGCCTACGTTTTGGAAACAGGCAAAATCGTCCTAACAGGTTCAGCAAAAGAACTGCAGGAGAGCGATGAAGTAAGAGCCGCTTATTTAGGCGGATTATAAAATAACAAGTCCGCTACTTTCCTATCGAAAATAGCGGACTTGTTCTATAAAGACTCTAACAAATACTACCAAATAATGCATTCGTTATCTGGATATTTGAACATTTCTTATTGCTTTGGTGTGTAGTTCAGTAACTGAAATAGTTCATTTCTTTCTTTATCTGTAAGGTCACGCCACTGTCCGACCTTTAAATTGCCGATATGAATATTCATAATACGAATGCGCTGTAATCGCTGTACAGAATAGCCAAGTGCAGAACACATTCGGCGAATTTGGCGATTTAATCCTTGTTCTAAAATAATCTTAAACACTTTAGAAGACACCTTCTCTACTCGACAAGGTAATGTCGTTGTATCTAAAATTTCCACTCCCGAGCTCATATCGTGAATAAATTGATCGGTAATCGGCTTGTCTACCTGTACGACATATTCCTTTTCATGATGGTTTTCTGCTCTTAAAATTTCATTGACGATATCTCCGTCATTTGTAAGAAGCAGTAAACCTTCTGAATCTTTATCCAAACGTCCGATATGGAAAATACGAAGCCGATGATTTACAAAATCCACAACATTTCCTTCAATTTGTTTTTCTGTTGTACTTGTAATCCCAACAGGCTTGTTCAGTACAATGTAAACTAATTCTTCCTGTCTTTTTACAGGCTTACCGTCAACTAATACTTCATCGCCTGTTTCAACTTGGCTGCCGTTTGTCGCAACAACCCCATTGATTTTTACACGGCCATCTTCTACCCATTTATCTGCACCGCGACGGGACACGATGCCGGTTTCTGCTAAAAACTTATTGATTCTCATAATTTTTCACCTACTAATAGAATATCTTCAGTATACAGGAGTCTATCTGTACTTGTAATACTTCGTTCGAAATGACAGTTGATTATCCAATGGATGGATAAACTTATCTTTACTGGAATTTACCCATTTTATACATTTTTATTATAGTAATCTCTTCATTTTCAGTATAACAGAATAGGGAATAATAAAATAATCTGGAAATTGTAGTTTAATATTTGAAATGATTCAACTTTTCTGACAATATAATAGATGAAGATACCTCTCACAGAAAAGTGAGCTTTACAGCATGGATGTCAGCACTGCCTTTTTATGAGAAGGTATGGTCACCACAATTTGTGCAAAGGGGAGAGATTTCAATGGCAGCAGTGTATCAAAATCCAAACACGGATGGCGCATTAGTAAATTTCAAGGAGCGTTATGACAACTTTATCGGTGGTAAATGGACACCGCCAGTAAAGGGGGAGTACTTCGACAATATTACTCCTGTTACGGGGAAAGTATTTACCCAGGTCGCGCGTTCTACGGAAGAAGATATCGAGCTTGCTTTAGATGCAGCCCATGCGGCAAAGGATGCCTGGGGTAAGACATCGGCAACTGAACGCTCGAATATTTTACTGAAAATTGCAGATCGTATGGAACAAAATTTAGAAATGCTGGCCGTTGCAGAAACATGGGATAACGGTAAGGCGGTACGTGAAACTTTGAATGCAGATTTACCTTTGGGTATTGATCACTTCCGATATTTTGCGGGTGCTTTACGTGCACAGGAAGGATCTCTTAGTCAGATTGATGAAAATACAGTGGCCTATCACTTCCATGAGCCGATTGGTGTAGTTGGACAAATTATTCCATGGAATTTCCCACTATTAATGGCTGTATGGAAACTGGCGCCTGCACTTGCTGCAGGAAACTGTGTCGTATTAAAGCCGGCTGAGCAAACACCAGCATCAATTTTAGTGCTTGTTGAGCTGATTGAAGATTTACTTCCACCAGGTGTGCTGAATGTTGTAAATGGCTTCGGTTTAGAAGCAGGAAAGCCGTTAGCATCGAATCCGCGCATCGGTAAAATAGCATTTACAGGTGAGACGACGACAGGTCGCCTTATTATGCAATATGCATCTCAAAATCTGATTCCGGTTACTCTGGAATTGGGCGGTAAATCACCGAACATTTTCTTTGAAGATATTATGGATGCAGATGATGCATTTTTGGATAAAGCGGTTGAAGGCTTCGTATTATTTGCTTTAAACCAAGGTGAAGTATGTACATGTCCTTCTCGTGCACTTATTCAGGAATCAATCTACGAGAAATTTATGGAGCGCGTATTAAAGCGTGTTGAAGCAATTAAAACAGGCAACCCTTTAGATACAGATACAATGATGGGTGCACAGGCATCATCGGAACAAATGGAAAAAATCCAATCCTATTTACAAATTGGTAAAGAGGAAGGCGCGGAATGCTTAATCGGCGGCGAGAAAAATGATTTAGGCGGTGATTATGCAGACGGCTACTATATTAAACCGACTGTATTTAAAGGTCATAATAAAATGCGTATTTTCCAGGAAGAAATTTTCGGCCCGGTTGTTGCTGTAACAACATTTAAAACGAAAGAAGAAGCGTTGGAAATCGCAAATGATACATTATATGGATTAGGATCAGGTGTATGGACACGTGATATGAATACTGCTTACCGCTTTGGCCGTGGTATTCAGGCGGGACGTGTATGGACGAACTGCTATCATGCATATCCGGCACATGCGGCATTTGGGGGCTACAAAATGAGTGGTGTTGGTCGCGAAAACCATAAAATGATGTTAAGCCACTATCAACAAACGAAAAACTTGCTAGTAAGTTATGATGAAAACCGCTTAGGCTTCTTCTAAGAGAGGGGGTGCAGAATTTGGTTGATCGCGTTATAGCAACCGAAGCAGCACTACAGTTGATCGAGAAATTGAAAGGGCGCCACGGCCCGGTTATGTTCCATCAATCGGGGGGCTGCTGTGATGGTTCGTCTCCAATGTGCTATCCGGATGGCGATTTAATTATCGGCAACCAAGATATATTGCTCGGTCATATTGGCGGAAGTCCATTTTATATGCACAAAAACCAATATGATTATTGGAAGCATACACAGATTATTATTGATGTCGTCGATGGGCGTGGCGGAATGTTTTCGTTAGAGGGCGTCGAAGGAAAACGCTTTTTATCTAGATCACGGGCTTTCACAAAAGAAGAGCTTGATGAGCTTCAAGTATAAAGTTGTAAAAGGGAATGCTGGTTCAACAATCAGCATTCCTCTTTTTTGTGGAGAAAAAATCAAATTTTTTTCACTCTAAAATTTTAGGCGTATAATCAAGGTAAGGAGGGTGTACTGATGGATCAAACAGCTTTTATACAATTACTTAAAAATAATAATGAGCGGATGGAGCTTTTTTTCGGTGCGGACGTACAAAGTGCTGCCAGGATACCATTAGCAGTACAATTTACATTTTCACGTGAAACATTTAATGGCCCTGCATTTGAGAAAAATGTAAAAGAAATACATAATCAAAAATCAAGGCAATCATTTTTCGAGTTTTTCTCTACACCATCAAATAATTCAGTTTTAACATATAAAATTTTAGCCCATTTCGCTTTGCACCCACAACCTGAACAGGAGCTTCATCGTATAAAGTTAAATGAAAAGGCATTATTGAATGCAGGGTTTAAATACAGCAGCTATCAAAAAATTGCGGCCCTTTTCTTAGTGGATGAAGCACATGCTGGAAAAGCAAAAGCATTACATGATGAAATGAAAAAGCATCATTTTTTCCTGACCGGTAAAGATGATATTCCATATGCAGTTTTACTGACAAAAAAGAAAAATAATCCGGTTAAGCTAGCTCAAACAATGCGGAAATACTATGATGCCTTGCACGGCAAAGGTTTTAAAAATGGGGATGCCTTGCAAGCAATGACACAGCTATTGCCATTGTATAACGAGGAGTTTCAGCCGGTATTAGTTGAGTATGTAGTCGCGATGAAGCAGTCATTTTTAAATAATGGTGTGAAAGTGAAGAAAAGGTCATATCCATATTTAGCTTTGATGGCGTTAGTAGGGGCTACATCGGAAGTTGTCGATGAAATTGTTGAAATGGAACGAGCACTCGTTAAGCTCCCGATGTTTACTGGGATGCAAGCGTATGCTTTAATGACCGCTGCCCAGTATGTGCTGAAAAGGTTAATTGAAAACGAACTGTTATCTCATTTCAATGATAGTTTATTATTTTTGCAGGCTCTTGAGATGAGCGATTATATAGATGATATCCCAATTTTACTTGCCATCGATATTCTCGATATATTTTTTTAATTTGGGTAAACAATAGTAAGGAGTGAATAAAATGAAACAGACAAAATTGTGGATTAACGGCATTTGGGAAAGTACAAATGAAACAAGTAAGTTAACGGCACCTTATACAGGAGAAGTGCTTGCAAATGTAGCAAAAGCATCGGCAGGGGACGTGGAGCGCGCAATCGAAGGCGCACATCAAGCATTCAAATCATTCAAAAATACGACTGCTTATGAGCGCGCAGAAATTTTATACAAAGTCGTGGAAATCATGCGTGAACGTAAAAACGAGCTTGCAGAAATTTTAGCAGATGAAGCGGCAAAACCAATCTCTGCAGGGCTTACTGAATTGGATCGTACTATTGCAACGTATCAATTTGCTGCAGAGGCGGCTAAACAAAGTACAGGCGAAACGATTCCGATGGATGCAGCACCAGGTGTAAAAGATCGAATCGGTTATACAAAGCGAGTACCTTTAGGCGTAGTTTCAGCAATTACACCATTTAATTTTCCATTTAATCTCGTAGCGCATAAATTAGGTCCAGCCTTTGCTGTAGGGAACACAGTTGTACTAAAGCCTGCATCTCAAACCCCGTTAAGTGCACTTGCGATGGCGGAAATTTTCAAAGAAGCAGGTTTACCGGACGGCGCATTGCAAATCGTGACAGGTAGCGGCGGGGAATTGAGCGAGACACTCGTAACACATCCACTTGTGAAAAAAGTGACGTTTACGGGTAGTGGTGCGGTTGGCTTGAAGATTAAAGAAAAAGTCGGCTTGCGGAAAATTACACTAGAGCTCGGATCAAATGCGGCACTCATTGTTGAGCCTTCAACACCGCTTGAAAAAATTATGAAACGCTGTGTAGGCGGTGCATTTGGATTTGCTGGACAAGTATGTATTTCATTGCAACGAATTTATGTTCATTCTTCAATTTATGAAGCATTTACAAAGGCATTTGTAGAAGAGACAAAGAAACTAGTTGTCGGTGATCCGCATAATGAAAAAACGGATGTGAGTGCAATGATTCACCCGGATGAAGTTAGCCGTATAAAAGAATGGATTGAACAGGCAAAACAGCAAGGTGCAACGGTTGCAACGGGAGCTGAATTTACAGAGCGTACTTGCTCCCCAACTGTCATGACGAATGTGAAGCCCGATATGAAAATTGTTTGCCAAGAGACTTTTGCGCCGATTGTATCCATTGTGCCATATGAGACGCTGGACGAAGCAATTGCACTTGTAAATGAATCGGAGCTTGCGTTAAATGCCGGTATTTACACAAATGTATTAACAGATGCAATGAAAGCCGCGGAAGAAATTGAAGCAGGTGCGGTCATCATTAACGATATTCCAACATTCCGTGTAGATAATATGCCGTATGGGGGCGTCAAAATGAGCGGATATGGTAAAGAAGGCATTAAGTATGCAGTGGAAGAAATGACCGATTTAAAATTTATTACGATGAAGTTGAATTATGAATAGTTTGTACTAGCACTTCCATCTTCCGAATAGTAACATGGAGTGTAGTCTAGAAAGGAGGAAGATTATGAAAAATACTCTGCCAATGAGCTTTTCAAAATCTATCCAAACACGATTAGTACTGCCTCCTGATACAAATCATCATCAGTCGATATTTGGAGGGAAAGTGTTAGCATATATTGATGAAATTGCTGCGATTGCAGCAATGAAACATTGCCAAGGTGAAGTTGTTACTGCTTCTTTTGACTCAGTAGACTTCGTATCCTCTGCCTATGCAGGCGATATGATTGAACTGGAAGCTGTTGTATCTGGAACAGGTCGTACTTCGATGGAAGTATATGTACGGGTTGTATCAAGAAATATTAAAACAGGTGCAAAGAAATTAACGACGGAATCTTTCGTAACGATGGTCGCGATTGACGAATATGGCAAGCCGAAAGAAGTGCCGGGAGTTGAACCGGAGACGGATTTCGAACGTCATTTATTTGAAACAGGCCCAATTCGTCAGGAACATCGAAAACAAAAGCGTGCATTATCAAAAAAACGCCGTGCATAAAAAAAGGGGATATCAAAGGCAAAATGCCAGTTGATATCCCCTTTGTAATTAAGCAAAATTAATCATGCAGTTCCTGGACAATGTGCAGCAATGAATCGGATGATGTCATGACATCATTTGTTGTATGTGTCAAACCGGTAATAACAGAAGAAATGGCATGAATGTCCTCATTCGTGTTTTCATATTGCGTTTTAATTCCATGTACCGCTTCTGTAATCGATGTAAAGGAATCCGCCAAGCTTTTTTGCGTATCTACGCTCATTTTTACTTGCTCATCAACACTTGAAACAGAGTCGGACATTTGTGAAATACTGAGTTCGGTTTCTTTAATTAAATGAGAGACGTTTTGAACCGCATTTTTAGTTTCTTCAGCAAGCTTTCGGACTTCATCAGCTACTACGGCAAACCCTTTCCCGTGTTCACCTGCACGTGCTGCTTCAATCGATGCATTTAATGCAAGCAAGTTTGTCTGATCAGCAATACCTGTTACCAATCCTACAATTTCAGCAATTTTTTTAGACGATTGACGGAGTTTAACCATTGACGATTCAAGTGTATCCACACGATCCAAAATGTTGGTCATAATTGCTGTCTGGTTAATTAAATATGTAGTGCCTGTTGTTGATTTGTTTTCTGTTTCCGCTACTAAATTTAAACCTTGTTTTGTATTGGAAGCAATTTCTTCTGATTGGCTCGCGATTTCCTGTAATGATGCATTAGTTTGATCACTAATATGTGTTAACTCTTGTGCAGTATGTTGAATTCGCTCTACAATTCTGTATTTTACATCTAAACTTTCAGTACGTATTCGTTGCTCTTCTTTTTCATATGCTTCAATCACAAGCTGTTGCTCGAAGTTAATGAGTTTTGAAAAAGCATCAACTGCTTTAGCCATGTCAACATTCGACATTTCTATTTTACTGATGAAGTCGATAAACGTTGTCATTAGCGATTGGAATGAAGCGATATACCACTTGGATTGAAGTCCGATTTTGACATGGACATGCGCAATCGTTTGTCGCTCCTCTATATATTGTGAATCGATATTACAGTTGAACATCGCTTCTAAATGCTTCGTTAATGTACCTTTTAGCCGATCCATTCGAGCTGAACTCCCAATAACATCTACGAGTTCCGGACTTAAACTGATTGCACCGTAAAACTTTTCCACCATATCCGGGACAACCTGTTGTGCAAAAGGTTCTAACTGTTTAATAACAGCTAAATCCTCTTTCGTTAATTTTAGCAACTGAAGCTGTTTATGTAAGTTAGGATAGTTTGAAACATCCAAATTTACTTGCTGTGCATAATTAGCTATATCAAAATATGGCTTGTTTGAAACTTTTGTCGCTCTTGAAAACAGAATACCCATGTTCTTCCTCGTTTCGTGTATTTATAGAATAATACTATCTTACTGCTTATATCGGATAATATCAGAATTATTCTATAAGGATAAAAAATTTACAGTAATTTGTATATGAGGTAATATAATAACTAATTAAAATGGATGCAGTAAATAGTGAAAGGCGTTGTATTAATGAAGTTTCATAAAGGGCGTTTGAAATTTGTTATACCATTGTCACTTGGGGTGGCGATCGCATCGTATATTATGCTTGTAAACAATTATGCAGAAGTAGGCGGCCGCGACCGGATATTAATAGTTATTGGAGCAACCATCTTAACGGCGATTATTTCCTACTTCTTATTTCCGCAAGAAGGGGACAACCCGAAAGATAGAGGCCCATATTGACCAATTACAGACATCACCGGAAATCTCGAAATAAAAATTCGGGATTTTTTGCCCTCTCTATGAAACTTTTACGAATATTATCCGTAAATAAGCTAATAAACTAAAGTGAGGTTGATAACAAATGGAATCTAAATGGTCGAAAATCATCATTCATGCCAGTGCATTCTTTGCGCCGTTCTTAGTACCGATTCTGTTTTTCTTAATAAGTTCTGAAGATGAAGTAAAGCGTACAGCGATTCAAGCATTGCTTTTCCAAATCGTATTCGGTATCTTCATAGCGATTGCAGGTGTCCTTTCAGTTATATTAATTGGTTTACCATTCCTGTTGGTATTTTTAGCCATCTTCTGGATTGCACCGATCATCGGTATTGTTAAAGCATTGTCTGATCAGCACTGGAATTATCCAATCGTCGGACGCTGGGTATAATTTATCCTCGTCTTGGCAAAGTTTATAAAAGCGGTAAGGTTTGTTTAAAAAACACCTTACCGCTTTTTTACATAAATAGGGATTTATTAATGTGAAAATAGGGAAACCTAAAACAAGAGTGATTAGTTGCATTTCGAAAAATAAATATTGTATATTTAAGTCAAAGATAGTCAAAGTCAGTTGATGAGAGGTGAGAGACAGCATGAGGAATATATCTGACATAATTGAAGGGTATTTGAAGGAAGTTATTGAATTAGAGGGACAGGGACATATTGAAATAAAGCGAAATGAATTAGCAAAGCAATTTGCCTGTGCTCCTTCCCAAATCAATTACGTTATCAATACGCGTTTCACGACCGAGCATGGCTACTATGTAGAGAGTAAGCGGGGTGGTGGCGGTTATATTCGGATTTTGCGTGTAACAATCCACTCTAAGAAAAATTTACTGGACGAAATGGAAACACAAATAGGTAACGCCATAGCCCAAACTAATGCTGAGCGTATTATTTTCCGTTTATTGGAAGAGGATATCGTTACAGAGCGAGAAGCAAGCATTATGAAGGCCGCTTTAGATCGTGTCACATTACAGGTAGCTTTACCACTGCGTGATCAGCTAAGAGCGCGGATTATGCACGCAATGCTACAAACGATTTCTTTTGAAAAGTAGAGGTGGATTATTATGATATGTGAGCATTGTAAACAGCGTCATGCCAATGTTACCGTTACTCAAGTTCACAATGGTCAAAAAGTCGAGCGTCACTACTGTGAAGTATGTGCAACTCAATTTCATCCATTTCAATTTGACGTAAATGAAGAGCCTGCATCACTTCAGCAGCTTATTTCAAATTGGTTTAATTTCGTACCTGTGAATGCAAAGAAAGAAAGCACGACAACAAATACTGCCAGCCCAAAATCCTGCCCATCCTGTGGGTTTACGTACCGACAGTTTTTAAAGCAAGGCAAATTTGGATGCGGTCAATGTTACGAAACATTTAGTGAGCAATTACCACAGCTACTTGAACGTCTGCAGGCAGGTACTCAGCATGTAGGATATGTGGAAGAAGGACCTTCAAAAGAAAAAGTGGAACAACAAATCCAAGAGCTCCGTTCATCACTGCAGCAAGCAATTGAGGAAGAGCGTTTTGAAGATGCAGCTTCCATACGTGATGAAGTTAGGGAATTGGAAAGTAAAATAAAACAGGAAGGTGAGGGGAACGCATGAACATCGAGCATTTTTTAACGAATGCCAGTCCCAGCTGGATGCAGCACGAAAGCGATTCAGATATCGTCATTAGCACGCGCATTCGGCTTGCTCGTAATATTGCCAATACTCGATTTCCGATTAGTTTTACAGAACAGGAAGCACAAATGATCGAAGAAAAAATGATGCAGTCATTATTATCTTTAGATGACAATCCGTATCAGTTTTCTTATTTCCAAATAAAAGATATGCCCGTTTTACAACGCCAAATTTTAGTGGAGAAGCATTTGATCAGTCCGAATTTGGCACGAAGAAAAAAAATTGGATCATTTTTTTTAACAAAAGATGAATCCATTAGCATATTAGTAAATGAAGAGGATCATATTCGTATACAGAGTCTTACGCAAGGAATGAATTTAAAAGAAGCATTTGATAAGGCTCGTAATATTGACCGCTACTTAAGTAAGTCAATTAATTACGCATATGAAGACCGCTATGGTTATTTGACAAGTTGCCCAACAAATGTCGGAACAGGGCTTCGAGCATCTGTCATGCTCCATTTACCTGCACTCACAATGATGAAACAGATGAATCCATTAATTCAGATGATGACACGATTAGGAATGGTTGTGCGGGGTATATATGGGGAAGGCAGTGAAAATTTAGGCAATATTTATCAAATCTCGAACCAGATTACATTAGGTAAATCAGAAGAAACAATTTTACAGGAGCTTCAGGATGTTGTCGAGCAAGTTATCAAAAAGGAAGAGCTTGCACGCAAAAATTTATTGATGCGTGCCCCCTCCGCGTTGGAAGACCGTTTAAGCCGTTCCCTCGGTACGTTAAAGTACGCAAAAATTTTAACGAGTGAAGAAGCGGCAAGCTGTTTATCAAATGTGCGTCTTGGGGTAAGTTTAGGATTATTAGAAGCAATTTCACAGCGTAAACTAAATGAGTGCATGCTTATTATGCAACCTGGACTCATTCAGCAATATATTGGTACTACGTTACAACCAGCAGAACGCGACATGTATCGTGCGAAGCTGTTGCAAGAAAAGTTAAACGAGCAAGATGAAGCTACAAACAATGGGGAAAAAGGAGAGGATTTTCTATGATGTTTAATCGATTCACACAACGTGCTCAAAAGGTATTACAACTTGCTCAAGAAGAGGCAATTCGTCTTAAGCATAAAGAAATCGGAACAGAACATATTTTACTTGGCTTAATTCGTGAAGGTGGCGGAATTGCCGCTAAAGCTTTGGAAGCAATTAATATTAGCCCTCAAATGATCGAAACCGGCATTGAGGAACTTGTTGGGAAAGGCACAGAAGATGTAGGTCCTATCGTTCACTACACACCACGTGCTAAAAAAGTAATCGAACTTTCATTGGATGAATCGCGTAAATTAGGGCATGCATATGTCGGAACAGAGCATATTTTATTAGCTTTAATTCGTGAAGGTGAAGGCGTTGCTGCCCGCGTATTGGCGAATACAGGTGTAAGTATCAATAAAGCCCGCCAACAAGTTTTACTGTTATTAGGTAACAATGACTCAAACACTAGCGGTAATTCCAGTATGACGCAAACAGTAAATACACCAACACTTGATAGTTTAGCCCGCGATTTAACAGCGGTGGCGCGTGAAGGTTCACTTGATCCGGTTATCGGCCGCTCTAAAGAAATTACACGTGTTGTAGAAGTACTGTCACGTCGTACAAAAAACAACCCGGTACTAATCGGGGAGCCGGGTGTAGGTAAAACGGCCATTGCAGAAGGATTGGCACAGCAAATCATCAATAATGAAGTACCTGAAACATTACGCGATAAACGTGTTATGACGCTCGATATGGGAACAGTTGTTGCAGGTACAAAATATCGTGGAGAATTTGAAGACCGTCTTAAAAAGGTGATGGATGAAATTCGTCAGGCCGGCAATATTATTTTATTCATCGATGAGCTTCATACATTGATCGGTGCAGGTGGTGCAGAAGGTGCGATTGATGCATCGAATATTTTAAAACCATCATTGGCACGAGGCGAACTGCAATGTATCGGTGCAACTACATTGGATGAGTACCGTAAATATATTGAAAAAGACGCAGCATTAGAGCGTCGTTTCCAACCGATTCAAGTTGATGAGCCATCTGTTGAAGAAACAATCCAAATTATTAATGGCTTGCGTGACCGTTATGAAGCACATCACCGTGTGAAAATTTCGGATGAAGCGGTAGAAGCAGCAGCAAAATTATCAGATCGTTATATTTCGGATCGTTTCTTACCGGATAAAGCAATTGACCTAATTGATGAGGCTGGTTCAAAAGTGCGCTTACGCTCTTATACTGTTCCACCTAATTTAAAAGAGTTAGAAGATAAGCTGGAAGGCATTAAGTCTGAAAAGAATGCTGCTGTTTCAGGACAGGAATTTGAAAAAGCTGCTGCATTGCGTGATACGGAGCAGAAGCTGAAACAAGAGCTTGAACAACTGAAAAAAGAGTGGAAAGAAAAACAAGGCAAAGAAGAATCTACAGTATATGTAGACGATATTGCACAAGTGGTAGCGATGTGGACGGGAATTCCTGTTTCGAAAATTGCTCAGGCTGAATCTGCGAAGTTATTAAATCTTGAAGAAGAATTACACAAACGCGTAGTTGGTCAAGGTGAAGCAGTAGAAGCAATTTCCCGTGCAATCCGTCGTGCCCGTGCCGGCTTAAAAGATCCAAAACGTCCAATCGGTTCATTTATCTTCCTTGGACCTACTGGTGTCGGAAAAACGGAACTTGCACGAGCACTTGCTGAAGTAATGTTCGGTGATGAAGATGCAATGATCCGTGTAGATATGTCCGAGTATATGGAGAAACATTCGACTTCTCGTTTAGTCGGTTCACCTCCAGGCTATGTAGGATTTGATGATGGCGGTCAATTAACAGAAAAAGTTCGTCGTAAACCATATTCAGTTGTACTGCTGGATGAAATCGAAAAAGCGCACCCGGATGTATTCAACATCTTATTACAAGTGTTGGAAGACGGCCGCTTAACTGACTCAAAAGGTCGTGTAGTTGATTTCCGTAACACAGTTGTCATTATGACATCGAATGTTGGGGCAGATGCACTGAAATACCGCAAACATGTTGGATTCGGTGCCGGTTTAAATGCATCGAAAGATAAAGACATGAAGAGCACAATGCTGGAAGAACTGAAAAAGGCGTTCCGTCCAGAGTTCTTAAACCGTATTGATGAAATGATCGTATTCCATTCATTAGAAAAGGATCACTTAAAAGAAATCGTATCATTAATGGCGAATTCATTAAAGAAACGTCTAAAAGAGCAGGATATCGAACTGCAGCTTACAGATGCAGCGCTTGAGAAAATTTCAGAAGAAGGTTATGATCCACAATATGGTGCGCGTCCATTACGTCGTGCATTACAAAAACATGTGGAAGACCGTTTATCCGAAGAACTGTTAAAAGGTACTTTAGATAAAACACAAACAGTCGTACTTGACTATGAAAATGATGAGTTTGTCGTACGTACACAAGAAAAAGTAGCAACAAATTAACAAAACCAGACGAGTCGGGATAGTTCCTGCCTCGTCTTTTTTATGCAGACTGAAGTTGCTGGGTCGCCGGTCACACATACGCAATTAAACGGAATCTACAGGAATTGCTATATGTATGAAAAGCTAACCGAAAAAGAAACTTGCGACGGAATAGTGGGTATTCAATTTTGTTTCGTGTACAATTATAGGAACAAACATTCGAAGGAGCTAGCAAAATGGCAAAAAAGAAATCTAAATTTATGTGCAGCAGCTGTGGCTATGAAGCAGCAAAATGGATGGGGCGCTGTCCTGGCTGTGGCGAATGGAATACGATGAATGAAGAAGTCGAAGTCATCTCAAAAGGGCCACGTGGGGCGTTCCAGCATTCTACAACGGCTACAAAAGCAACCCCTATTATTCATGTGGAAGTACAAGAAGAAACACGTATCGCTACTGAAATGAATGAATTTAACCGTGTACTCGGAGGCGGTATTGTACCAGGTTCACTCGTGCTGATAGGCGGTGATCCGGGTATCGGGAAATCGACATTACTACTGCAAGTATCAGCGCTTCTTTCCAATCAGGGAAAACGTGTTTTATATATATCCGGTGAAGAATCTGTACGTCAGACAAAGCTGCGTGCTGAACGTTTAGGTGTACATACGCCGGAGCTTTATATTTACTCGGAAACGAATCTGGAATTTTTAAATCAAACAATCGATGAAGTCCAACCGAAATTTGTCATTGTCGATTCGATTCAAACGGTGCACCATCCGGAAGTTACTAGTGCACCGGGCAGTGTGTCACAAGTACGTGAATGTACAGCAGAATTAATGCGTATTGCAAAAACAAAAAATATCGCTATTTTCCTTGTTGGTCACGTTACAAAAGAAGGGCAGATTGCCGGTCCGCGTATTTTAGAACATATGGTAGATACGGTGCTTTACTTTGAAGGGGAACGTCACCATAACCACCGGATATTACGCAGTCAGAAAAACCGTTTTGGTTCTACAAATGAAATTGCAATTTTTGAAATGCTCCATGGGGGATTAAAGGAAGTATTGAATCCGTCCGAGCTGTTCTTACAGGAACGTTCACAAGGTGCCCCTGGTTCAACAATCGTTGCATCGATGGAAGGGACACGCCCAATTTTGGTAGAAATACAGTCGCTTGTTACACCAACCAGTTTTAATTATCCGAAGCGTATGGCAACCGGGGTTGATCAAAACCGTGTTCAGCTTTTAATGGCGGTATTGGAAAAACGTATGGGCATGATGCTTCAGGCACAGGATGCGTATATTAAAGTTGCGGGTGGTGTGAAACTGGATGAGCCTGCGATTGATTTAGCTGTCTTAACAAGTATAGTTTCAAGCTTTAAAGATCAGACAGTACGTCCGACAGATTGCTTTATCGGTGAAGTGGGTTTAACGGGTGAAGTACGTCGTGTTTCCAGAATTGAGCAACGTGTACAGGAGGCGGCAAAGTTAGGGTTTAAACGCGCCTTTATTCCAGCTTCTAATATTGGGGGATGGGAATTCCCACCGGACATACAAGTCGTCGGTGTCGAAACAATCAGTGATGCACTGCGGGAATCTTTCCAAAATTTATAGGGAACGGGTTTCCAGTAACTCGTACAAAAAAGAGGCATGGAAAGTCAAAACTTTTCATGCCTTTTTTAAATTATGCTTTACTGTTTTTTCCTTCTTTAAAAATGCGTCTCTTGTGAAAATACCAAAAGGCTTTCCGATCGGTAAGAAATTGAAGCCGAAATGCTTGTTCAATACATTAGCACCTGCACCGTAAAGTGATAAAAGAGCAATGATTAATTCAGAGTTGGCTGCTAATAAATGCATACCGTGCTCCATAATTCCAAATGAACTTAATGCCAGACCAATAAATAAGAAGTCGATCATTACAAAGATCGCGAATAGAACTTTATTTGTTTCAGCTGCACCAATCGTCATAAATAGGGTAAAGATTAAATAACCTAAATACACAACACCGAGCTGAGATGTATACAGATGCCTGTAATGTTGCACCAAATACACCGGCTTGAACGAACCAGCTCATACCTACACCCATCCAGAATAAACCGTATGCGCCGAACGCAGTCGTACCGAATGTATTATTATGTTTTGAGTCTAAGACAGATGCGTAAAATTGCGCAATACCACCTAAAAATATTGCCCAAGGAATAACCAAACCTAAGCCCTCTGTCCAGCCTAACTTTTGAGTAGAAGCAACAAATGTTACAATCGCCAAACCGAATAGACCGATTGCAGACGGATCAACAGTAGTAATTTTTACTTCTTTTGCAGTATTCAAAACGTATTCTCCTCTTCTAGGTTTAAATATTATATTAATATAATATATTCATTAGTTTGTTTAAACTACAGGGAACGGGAATTTAGAATGAGGTACTTCATTATTGAATTTATATCGCGCAAATCTAACTAAAAAAAATAGGGAATAATCTAAAAAAATGGGTAAAATCCTAATATTGGAATGCAATTGGCGTTTGTTGTTTATTTACCCTTGCTTTTGGTACCTGGGCTTCGCATGAATGAAACTTTAGATGTATAATTATTAATTGGAGGTGAAACAAATGTTGAAGAAAATAATTCAAGTAGCATTTTTATTTATCGGTGGAGCATTAGGCCTCATTTTCTTACCGCCATTATATGCATTCATGAACTTATCATCCAATCCTTGGCTTAATAATCCATATTTCAGTGTTGCGATAGGTGCTGCTTTGTTATTCGTTTTATCGTTTGCATTATCTGATTACTTTGTGAAATTAATTACTTGGTTAGAGGAAGTATTATTCAAATTGCCTGCAGCGGATTTATTATTTGGTACGCTCGGTTTAATCGTAGGATTATGTGTAGCAACATTGGTCGGTGTCGCGATCAATCAAATGAACATTCCGGTTATTACCGCTGTTGTTCCTGCTATTTTATCCATTGTTCTTGGTTATCTTGGTTTCCGGTTAGGCTTTAGTAAACGGGATGAGCTGTTGCAGATTTTTTCCGGGAAATCGACGAAAAAGCGTCAGAGTGACGGTTCTGTCAAGGAAGTTCAGGATCAGGAGCAGTATAAATTACTTGATACAAGTGTCATTATTGATGGCCGTATTGCTGATATTTCAGCAACAGGGTTTGTTGAAGGGGTTTTAGTTGTACCTCAGTTTGTATTGACGGAACTACAGCATATCGCGGATTCATCTGATACATTGAAGCGTACGCGTGGTCGCAGGGGTCTAGATATTTTAAAACGGCTTCAGGACGAACGTGCGTCGAAGGTACTTATTACGGAAGTTGATTTTGAAGATGTGTCTGAAGTGGATTTAAAGTTGGTTCGATTAGCCAAAAACATGAGTGCCCAAATACTGACGAATGATTTCAACTTAAATAAGGTCTGTGAACTGCACCGTGTACAAGTATTGAATATTAATGATTTGGCAAATGCGGTGAAACCGGTCGTAATTCCGGGTGAAGATATGCAAGTCGTAGTCATTAAAGACGGGAAAGAACACAATCAAGGTGTGGCCTATTTAGATGACGGTACAATGATTGTAGTAGAAGGCGGCCGAAGCTATATTGGCCAGGCAATTACAGTGACGGTAACGAGCGTACTTCAAACATCGGCAGGGCGTATGATTTTCGCCAAGCCAAAAGAGGATTAGGATGTGAAGCATTTTGCGTTATGAAGTCGTTTTGCCGGCAGCAGGAAGCGGAAAGCGCATGGGTGCCGGGCAAAATAAATTATTTTTAAACTTAGCGGATAAACCGATTTTAGTTCATACACTTCTTGTTTTTGAACATGATGAAAACTGTACAGGAATTTGGCTTGCCGTAAAAGATGAGGAACGGCCATTTATCCAGGCGCTCATTGATAAACATAATATTACAAAAGTAAAAGGCCTGCCGACAGGTGGTGAAGAACGCCAACATTCAGTGCATTCGTGCATAAAAGAAATGAGTGCAGTGGATGTTGTCCTTGTTCATGATGCTGCAAGACCTTTTATTACTATTCCGAAAATTACCGAACTTGCAAAAGTCGCTTATGAAAAAGGAGCGGCTATTGCAGGAGTTCGTGCGAAAGATACGATGAAGGTCGTCCATAACGGTCTTATTAAAGAAACCGTTGACCGGGAGTCTTTATGGATGGTTCAAACACCACAAGCGTTCCGTTATGATTTACTGGCAGAAGCTGAGGATGTAGCTGAAAAGGTGGGTTTTTTAGGAACGGATGAAGCGATGCTCGTGGAGCGTTTAGGACATGATATTCATATTGTGGAATGCAGTTATGAAAATGTAAAAATGACAACGCAGGAAGATCTGATTTTTGGGGAAGCTATTTTAAAACAACGAAAATAGAAGATACCTTGAAAAGAAAATAGGTTTGCGAGGCTTTTTTCGGACAAGTTGATTATACTAATGATAATGAGATTACCAGAAAGAAGGTGAAGGCTAGCTTACTTTGTAGGCTAGCAACGATATGTTTCGAATTGGACAAGGGTTTGACGTTCACGAATTTGCAGAAGGACGTCCATTAATTTTAGGTGGTATTACAATTCCACATGAGCGCGGTTTAGTAGGTCATTCAGATGCCGATGTACTTTTACATACAGTAACAGACGCGGCATTAGGTGCAATTGGTGAGGGGGATATCGGCCGTCACTTCCCTGATACAGATCCGGAGTGGAAAGATGCAGATTCAGCGAAGTTACTTGAACACATCTGGAAGATGGTTGAAGAGCGCGGATATAAATTAGGCAATGTGGATTGTACGATTATGGCACAGCGTCCGAAAATGGCCCCATATATTTCACAGATGCAAAACCGTATCGCACAACTACTGAATGCGGAACCTTCGCAAGTTAATGTAAAAGCGACAACAACAGAGAAGTTAGGTTTTGTTGGCCGTGAAGAAGGAATTGCAGCAATGGCAACGATTCTTTTAGTAAAAGCATAAAGTGCGATAAAATTGAGGGCGTGTGTCAAAAATCGGCACACGCTACTTTAATTTAATAACTTACAGTGGTAGAATGGTTAAAGTTTAAAAGACATCTATTGTGCCGATATTGGACAATATAATGTCCGTTCATATCCATATAAAAGTAAACTTTTTATATGCGGAAAAGGTAGAGCGTTTTGACGCTAAAATTAGGAGGCAATATTATGACGAAAACAGTTCGCGTTCGTTATGCACCATCGCCAACAGGATTCTTACATATCGGTGGCGCACGTACAGCTTTATTCAATTATTTATATGCAAAACATCACAACGGTACTTTTGTAGTACGTATTGAAGATACAGATATTGAGCGTAATGTAGAGGGCGGGGAAGCTTCTCAACTTGATAACTTACGCTGGTTAGGCATTACTCCAGATGAGTCCGTTGATATCGGTGGCCCATATGCACCTTACCGTCAAATGGAACGTCTTGATATTTATAAAGAGCATGCAGAAAAAATGCTGGAAAACGGACAAGCGTATAAATGTTTCTGTACTTCAGAAGAGCTTGAAGCATCACGCGAAAAACAAAAAGCACAAGGTGTTGCAGCACCTGCATATGATGGGAAATGCCGTCATTTAACAGCAGAGGAAGTTGCAGAAAAAGAGGCTGCTGGTATCCCGCACACAATTCGTATGCGTGTTCCGGAAAATGTTACGTATAAGTTCACTGATTTAGTTCGCGGCGAAGTATCGTTCGAATCAAAAGATATCGGCGACTGGGTACTTGTAAAAGCAAACGGTATTCCAACGTATAATTATGCCGTAGTTCTGGATGACCACTTCATGGAAATTACACATGTATTCCGTGGGGAAGAGCATTTATCAAACACACCAAAACAAATGATGATTTTTGACGCATTCGGATGGGAATATCCGCAATATGGTCATATGACATTAATCGTAAATGAAGAGCGCAAGAAATTATCGAAACGTGATGAATCAATCATCCAGTTCGTTACACAATACAAGGACCTTGGTTACTTACCGGAAGCGATGTTTAACTTCTTTGCATTGCTTGGCTGGTCACCGGAAGGAGAAGAGGAAATCTTCTCACATGACGAATTTGTAAAGCTGTTTGATGAAAAACGCTTATCAAAATCACCATCTATGTTCGATAAAACAAAACTAACATGGATGAACAACCAATATATTAAAAAAATGTCTCATGAAGAGGTAGTTGCTTTAGCATTGCCACACTTGCAAAAAGCAGGCTTACTTCCAGAAGAGCTGTCAGAAGAGCAACATGCATGGGCTTCTGATTTAATCGCGCTTTACCATGAGCAAATGAGCTTCGGTGCAGAAATCGTAGAATTATCGAGCCAATTTTTCACAGAAGAAATTGCATATGATGAAGAAGCAAATGAAGTGTTAGCGGGTGAAACTGTGCCGGCTGTTATGGCTTCATTTAAAACTCAATTAGAAGCTTTAGAAACTTTTGATGCCGCTTCAATTAAAGCGGCGATTAAAGCTGTGCAAAAAGAAACGGGTGTAAAAGGTAAAAATCTGTTTATGCCAATCCGTGTTGTGACGACTGGTCAAACACATGGTCCGGAATTACCGAATGCCATTGCTTTAATCGGCAAGGAAAAAACAATTGCACGTGTTGAAAAATTTGCAAAGTAATCCATTTTGTATCTAGGGAGCTTACTTAACAGTTCTCTAGAATGGATAAAATGATTGATTTCTCTGAAAATAGATGTAAAATGAATATAATTCTATAAGTGATAGCACGTTGAGAAGGAGAAGTACGCTGCGCACCCCTTATTAGAGAGGATCACCACCGGCTGAAAGTGATCCAGGTTAAGGCAAAGCTGAAATGCACCTTTGAGTATTTAACTGAATTTGCAGTAGGTTAAATCGATTTGTCCACGTTACAGGACTTTAAGCGGAAAAAGTATGGCTACTTTTTCAACCAGAGTGGAACCGCGCATCTAGCGTCTCTGTCACCTTCTTTAGGTGATGGAGACGCTTTTTTCATTGGAATGACAAATTAATCCAATAAACATCGAAAAGAGCACTATGAAAAAGGAGAGGCAATATGACGATTCAAATCTTCAATTCGTTGACAAGACAAAAAGAACCATTTATTCCGTTGGAGGAAGGCAAAGTAAAAATGTATGTATGCGGACCGACTGTATACAATTACATTCATATTGGGAATTCCCGTCCGGTAATTGTCTATGATACAGTACGCCGCTATTTACAGTATGCAGGCTATGAGGTGAAATTCGTTTCGAACTTTACCGATGTGGATGACAAAATTATTAAAGCAGCAAATGAATTAGGTGAAGAAACTTCTGTCTTAACAGATCGCTTTATCGCTGCTTACTTTGAAGATATTACGGCGCTTGGATGCCAAAAGGCGGATGCCCATCCACGTGTAACAGAGCATATGGATGATATTATCGAGTTTATAAAAGTGCTGATCGACAAAGGCTACGCATATGAATCCCAAGGCGATGTTTATTATCGTACACGTAAATTCAATGGCTACGGTAAGTTAAGTCACCAATCTATCGATGATTTAAAAGTAGGAGCACGTATTGAAGCCGGCGAGAAAAAGGAAGACCCGTTGGATTTCGCATTATGGAAAGCGGCGAAAGCAGGCGAAATTAAGTGGGCATCACCATGGGGAGAAGGACGTCCAGGATGGCATATTGAGTGTTCTGTAATGGCACGCGAGCATTTAGGTGATACAATCGATATTCACGCAGGCGGACAGGATTTAACATTCCCTCACCATGAAAACGAAATTGCCCAATCTGAAGCGCATAATGATAAAACATTCGCGCGTTATTGGATGCATAACGGCTATATTAATATTGATAATGAAAAAATGTCAAAATCACTGGGCAACTTTATATTAGTGAATGATATCCGCCAGCAAATTGACCCGCAAGTGTTGCGTTTCTTTATGCTGTCTGTTCATTACCGTAATCCGATCAACTTCGCTCAGGACTTAGTGGAAGCAGCGAAAAATGGTTTAGACCGTATTCGTACATCTTATACGAATGTGGAGCACCGTCTCACATCTTCTGCAAGTTTAGGGGATAACAGTGAACAATGGCTTGAAAAAATTGGTCAGATTAAAGTTGATTTCGAAAACGCGATGAATGATGACTTTAATACAGCAAATGCGGTTTCGGCGCTATTTGAACTTTCTCATATTGCCAATGTGTATTTAAACGAAGCAAATACGGATAAAGAAGTATTGCAGGCAATTTTAACGATGTTTGATACAATTGGAAATGTACTAGGTATTCATATAAAAGTAGAAGCAGGCTTACTCGATGAAGAAATCGAGGCATTAATTGAGGAACGTAACCAAGCCCGCAAAAACCGTGATTTCGCTCGTTCAGATGAAATCCGTGACCAGCTGCTGGGCATGGATATTGTGCTTGAAGACACTCGTCAAGGTACACGCTGGAAACGAGGACAGTAAATGCAAAATTTAACACCACATGATGTCATACAGCTAAATGCACTGGCGCTCGCTTATATGGGCGACGCCGTGCTGGAACAAAGAATTCGGGAACATTTAATATTGTCGGGCCGCGCAAAGCCTAACACATTGCATAAAGAGGCGACGAAATATGTTTCGGCCAAGTCCCAGTCCAATATTGTACATCGTATGATCGAAGAAAATTATTTAACAGAAGAAGAGCAAGCTGTTTTCCGCAGAGGACGCAATGCCAAATCAGGATCTGTTCCGAAAAACACAGATGTACGCACATATCGTAATAGCTCAGGATTTGAAGCGGTTTTAGGCTTCCTATTCCTCAGCAATGAACATCATCGCGCAAATGAAATAATCGATTACGCAATCGAAATTGTCGAACAGGCAAAAGGAGTGTAACTATGGCAGAGAAAAGACAGCCAAGTCGTAAACCAAGAGATTTTAAAGGGCGCGATAAAAAAGCAGATACTTTTAAAACTCATGAGAAAAAGCAACAAGAAAAACCGCAATCTGCTCAGGAAGAAGTAACAGGAGAAATGATTGCAGGAAAAAACCCAGTACTTGAAGCACTTCGCTCCGGCCGTGAAATCAATAAGTTATGGATTGCTGAAGGCGTTAAGAAAACGGGTGTACAGGAGTTAATGGACTTAGCGAAAGAGCAAGGTGTCCTCGTGCAGTTTGTACCAAAGCAAAAAGTCGATAAGCTTGCAGAAAATCATCAGGGGATTGTGGCATCGGTCGCGGCATATGACTATGCAGAATTGGATGATTTATTTAACGTAGCGAAGGCAAAAAATGAAGACCCGTTCTTTTTAATATTGGACGAGTTGGAAGATCCGCATAACCTAGGATCGATTATGCGTACGGCAGATGCGATCGGTGCACACGGTATCATTATTCCGAAGCGTCGTGCAGTAGGTTTAACAGCAGTAGTTGCTAAAGCTTCCACAGGTGCTATCGAGCATGTACCTGTTGTGCGTGTGACCAATTTGGCCCAAACGGTGGATGAGCTAAAAGACCGCGGTGTATGGATTGCCGGAACAGATGCAAAAGGTTCGGCAGATTATCGTAAAATGGATGCAACATTACCGCTTGCATTAATTATTGGTAGTGAAGGTAAGGGAATGAGCCGTCTTTTAAAAGATAAATGTGACTTCTTATATCACTTACCAATGGTTGGTCATGTAACATCATTGAATGCTTCCGTAGCAGCGGCATTACTTATGTATGAAGTGTACCGCAAACGACAAGAAGCTAACGGATGAGGTCATGCAGAACATATTGCTAGTAGACGGCTATAACATGATCGGTGCATGGAGTGAGCTTCGTCCGTTACGCGAGCCTCACTTCGAAGATGCACGTGATCGGTTAATTGAACGAATGGCGGAGTATAAAGCGCATACAGGCTGGCGTGTTATTGTTGTATTTGACGCGCATCTTGTTCCGGGCACTGAACAACTTTATATTCAGCATGCCGTGGAAGTGCTTTATACACGTAAAAACGAAACAGCGGACGAGCGCATTGAAAAATTATCGAACGAATTAAAAGGGCGAAAAATCCAAATACACGTCGCAACATCCGATATGACTGAACAAAATGTTGTATTTGGTCATGGTGCATTAAGAAAATCGGCACGTGAGCTTGAAATTGAAATGCAAATTATTCAATCTAAAATTTCATCCAAAGTAAAAGAATCGACCGACGAAAAACCGGCCTCAAGAATCAAGCTATCAAAAGAAGTGGAACTACAGTTTGAAAAATGGAGAAGAGGGCTCAAGTAATAGATTGCCCGTTATTTCCAATTAAGTTATACTATTCCTAATTATTCTAGCGTAACTGAGGTGATTTTCATTGCTTAAAAGTGAGAAGTTACAAATGGTACTACGTTTTGAACATTTGACAGATGAAGAGCTTGTAGAACAAGTGCATCTAGGCAATACAGATGCGTTAGATTTTTTAATTTCAAAATACCGATTGTTTGTTAAGGCGAAAGCGCGGTCGTATTTTTTAATTGGTGCGGACAAAGAAGATATAATTCAAGAAGGAATGATTGGCTTATATAAAGCGATTCGGGATTTTAAAGAGGACAAGCTTGCGTCATTCCGTGCCTTTGCAGAACTTTGCATTACACGGCAAATTATTACGGCAATTAAAACAGCTACTAGACAAAAGCATATTCCGCTAAATTCATATGTTTCTTTAGATAAGCCAATTTATGATGAAGAATCAGAGCGCACACTGATGGATATTATTACGAGTCCTATTTCGGACGATCCTGAGTATTTGATGATTAATCGCGAAGATTATCTTTATTTGGAAGAGAAGATGGGTGAAGTATTAAGCGAACTCGAACAGCAGGTGTTGGTACGTTATTTGGAAGGACAATCCTATAATGAAATTTCTGAAGAATTGGATCGACATGTAAAATCCATTGATAATGCATTACAGCGGGTGAAGCGCAAATTGGAGCGTCATCTTGAACTAAAAGAAATGACTTAAACACCACGAGCCTTTATTGACAGTGGGAAATTTAGGTGTTAGTCTTTAAAGGACAAACTGCCGAAAAGGTGATAAACATGGCAAAGAAAGTCGTTTTAAGTTGTGAAAAATGTGGTTCGAGAAACTACAGTGTCCCGAAAAAAGAAGGGGCAAGCGAGCGTTTAGAACTGAAGAAATTTTGCTCTCACTGTAATGAGCATACAATGCATAAACAAACGTTATAAATGAAAATAGATTAATTCGTTGTTCGGAGGTTAGGCAAAGATGAGTAAAGTAACAAACTTTCTACAAGAAGTCGGCTCAGAAATGCGCAAAACAAGTTGGCCGAAAAGTAAAGAGTTAACGAAGTATACGGTAGTAGTAGTTTCTACAGTTATCGTAATGGCGTTATTCTTTACAGCAATAGATTTAGGAATCTCAGAATTATTCCGTTGGTTCTTGTCTCTGTAAGCTATATCATGTTAATATTTCGAAATAGCCCGTCCATGCCATATAACGGGTTTTTTCATTTGTTAAAAAATGCTGACAGCTTATATTTAAAGAAATAGATTATTGAAGTTTTGTGAACAGGGAAATATATACCCTAACACACTTAATGTAAAGGAGGGACGGACGATTTAGTCCTACCTATATGGAGAAAAATTGGTATGTAGTTCATACGTATTCCGGTTATGAAAACCGAGTAAAAGCAAATCTTGAAAAACGCGTGGAAACGATGGGGATGCAAGATAAAATTTTCCGTGTAATCGTAGCTGAGCATGAAGAAATCGATGTAAAAGAAGACGGCAAGAAAAAAGCAGTAATGCGTAAAATCTTCCCGGGTTACGTTTTAGTAGAATTGATTATGACAGATGACGCTTGGTATGTCGTTCGTAATACACCTGGTGTGACAGGATTTATCGGTTCTTCGGGCGGCGGTGTAAAACCAACTCCTTTATTACCGGAAGAAGCAGAACGTCTGCTTGCACAAATGGGTATGAACGAATCCTTATTAGGTGAAGTTGAGATTTCTGTTGGTGAAGTTGTAGAAGTTCTAGAAGGACCATTTGCACATTTCCAAGGTCGCGTAGAAGAAGTAGATGTGGACAAAGCAAAATTAAAAGTTCTTGTTGATATGTTCGGTCGCGAAACAGTAATGGAGCTAGACTTTAACCAAGTTCAAAAAATATAGAATTATTTATACTTGATTAAGCAATTTAAAAGTGTTATCATTTCAAAGGTCAGACTGTCCAAGTTTTGGGCGTGTGATTATAATTAGTTTTAATGTTATCGGCAAGTTAGCTGACGAACAGATATTTGAGTGGGAGGGGCAACCCAATTACCACATCACGGACTTAAGGAGGTGTGTCTCGTGGCTAAAAAAGTTATTAAAGTTGTAAAACTTCAAATCCCTGCTGGTAAAGCAAACCCAGCGCCACCGGTTGGTCCTGCATTAGGTCAAGCAGGTGTAAACATTATGGGATTCTGTAAAGAATTTAACGCTCGTACTGCTGATCAAGCTGGTCTTATCATTCCAGTTGAAATTTCAGTATTTGAAGACCGTTCATTCACTTTTATTACGAAAACTCCGCCAGCTGCAGTATTACTTAAAGTAGCTGCTGGTATCCAATCTGGATCTGGTGAACCAAATCGTAAAAAAGTTGCAACGGTTAAACGTGATAAAGTTCGCGAAATCGCTGAACAAAAAATGCCAGACCTTAACGCTGCTTCAGTTGAAGCTGCTATGTTAATGGTTGAAGGTACTGCGCGAAGCATGGGTATTACGATCGAAGACTAATCCCATCTTCAACACTTGATGATGTTTTTGTTTTTGGAAGGTTGCTGCACTCGGATACTTGTTTGATGAGTGCGCAACCTTTATTCGTGGGAGGTCAAATCCGTTACAACCACAATCAAGGAGGAAATTATAATGGCTAAAAAAGGTAAAAAACTGCAAGAAGCAGCTAAATTAATCGACCGCGCTACTTTATACTCTGTAGAAGAAGCAGTAGCATTAGCGCAAAAAACAAGCACAGTAAACTTTGATGCAACTGTAGAAGTAGCATTCAAATTAGGTATCGATACTCGTAAAAACGACCAACAAATCCGTGGTGCGGTAGTATTACCACACGGTACTGGTAAAACTCAACGCGTATTAGTTTTCGCTAAAGGCGAAAAACTTAAAGAAGCAGAAGCTGCTGGCGCAGACTATGTAGGCGATGCAGAATACATCCAAAAAATCCAACAAGGTTGGTTTGATTTCGATGTAATCGTTGCAACTCCTGACATGATGGGTGAAGTTGGTAAATTAGGTCGTGTATTAGGTCCTAAAGGTTTAATGCCAAACCCTAAAACAGGTACAGTTACATTTGACGTAACAAAAGCAATCGAAGAAATCAAAGCTGGTAAAGTAGAGTACCGTGCTGAAAAGTCTGGTATTATCCACGCACCAATCGGTAAAGTTTCTTTCGATACAGAAAAATTAGTAGAAAACTTCTTAGCTGTATTTGAAGTAGTTCAAAAAGCTAAGCCAGCTGCAGCAAAAGGAACTTACATGAAGTCTGTAAACGTTACAACTACAATGGGTCCTGCTGTAAAAGTTGACGCTGCTAACGTAACAGTTAAATAATTTCCGATTTTATAAAATTCGTAAAATAAAATTTGTTGACAACGCGCTTCTTACTTGGTAAGATGAGTGCTGTTGTGAATCATCCATTTGTACCGTAGACAGTAGGGGTGCCATATGCACTTAATGATCCTACCGAGGACATAGGAGTTCGGATTCTTTTTAAGATGATGTACTTTCAGCCTCTATGTCTATTTTGATGTAGAGGCTTTTCTTTGTCGGTATAAATGACTCATTCTAATAGGAGGTGTCATCATGAGCAAAGCAATCGAAACTAAAAAAGTTCACGTTCAAGAAATCGCTGAAAAATTCTCAGCTGCTGCTTCTATCGTAGTAGTAGATTACCGTGGTTTAACTGTAGCGCAAGTAACAGAATTACGTAAGCAATTACGTGAAGCTGGTGTTGAGTTCAAAGTATACAAAAACACTTTAACTCGCCGTGCTGCTGAAACTGCCGGTTTAGAAGGAATCAATGAATTCTTAACTGGTCCAAACGCTATCGCATTCTCTAACGAGGACGTAGTAGCTCCTGCTAAAATTATTAACGAATTCGCTAAGAAAAACGAAGCGTTAGAAATTAAAGCTGGTATTATCGAAGGTACTGTGGCATCAGTGGAAGACGTTAAAGCTCTTGCAGAACTTCCATCTCGCGAAGGTCTATTATCAATGCTTTTATCTGTACTTCAAGCTCCAGTGCGCAACTTCGCACTTGCAACAAAAGCTGTTGCAGAACAAAAAGAAGAGCAAGGCGCTTAATAGCAGCCTCATAACTTCAAAAATCAGGCAAATTGCCTAAAACTAATAAACATTCCATAGGAGGAAATTAAAATGAACAATGAACAAATCTTAGAAGCTATCAAAGCTATGACAGTTCTAGAGTTAAACGATTTAGTAAAAGCAATCGAAGAAGAATTCGGTGTAACAGCTGCTGCTCCAGTAGCAGTAGTTGCTGGCGGTGCTGCTGCAGCTGAAGAAAAAACTGAGTTTGACGTAGTATTAGCTTCTGCTGGTGGAGAAAAAATCAAAGTAATCAAAGTGGTTCGTGAAATCACTGGTTTAGGCTTAAAAGAAGCTAAAGAAGTTGTTGATAACGCTCCTAAAGCTCTTAAAGAAGGCGTTTCTAAAGACGAAGCTGAAGCTATCAAAGCTAAACTTGAAGAAGTTGGCGCTTCAGTAGAAGTTAAATAATTTTAGTTTAACTTTAATTGCTAAGCTATGAGCTTAGTTTAATAAGGAAAGCTCGTCACAATTTTGCGGCGGGCTTTTCTTTATTAACTTTTGTGGATATGAAAATATTGATTTTTATAGTAACCCACATGAAAAGACATCATTTTGCACAAATTAGCGCAAAATGTATTTTTTCTAAGGAGGCGTGTTGCATGTCTGAACATTATTATTCAAATAAGCCTCAAACTGAGAGTAAACCACGCCAATGGAAATTCACTTTATTAGGCAATACATTTACGTTTGAAACGGATACGGGTGTATTCAGTAAAAGCGAAGTAGATTTTGGTTCCCGTGTACTAATCGATGTGTTTGAAATGCCTAAAATTGATGGTGTTTTGCTTGATGTAGGTTGTGGCTATGGACCAATCGGATTATCGATTGCAAAAAACAACCCTGATCGTGAAGTTTACATGATGGATATAAATTCACGAGCGGTTAGTTTGTCTCAAAAAAATGCCCAGCTTAACGGGGTTCAAAATGTACGTATTTTTGAAAGCGATGGATTAGCGGCTGTAGAACCTGAAACGAAAGTAGCTGCTGTATTAACAAATCCTCCGATTCGTGCCGGTAAAGAAACGATCTTTAAGTTTTATGACGGTGCATATGAATTGTTGGAGGAAAATGGTGAGCTGTGGATTGTTATTCAGAAGAAGCAAGGCGCTCCATCAACTATGAGTCATTTAGAAGGAATGTTTTCAGAAGTAGATGTCGTTGAGAAGAAAAAAGGATATTGGATTATTCGTGCAAAAAAATAAGTAAGATTAGTTTCCAATATTGACTTGACAAATCGAATATGATAACATAATAAAATGCAAAATTATTATTTTGAGGTAGTATGCCCTTTTGCATTAAATATTCAAAGTTACGGGTATACTGCTAAGAATAAGTTAAGTTTAACCGAAAATGAGGTTTAAAAAAAGTCTCGTTTTCTTTTTGTCTTTCGAAATCATACACTATTTGTATGTTTTTGCAAAGACCTATTATCGCTTTATTGAGGGGTGAATGAGTTGACAGGTCAACTAGTTCAGTACGGACAACACCGCCAGCGTAGAAGCTTTGCGCGTATTAGTGAGGTGCTGGAACTTCCGAATCTAATCGAAATCCAAACAGCATCTTATGAGTGGTTCCTTGAAGAAGGGTTGCGCGAGATGTTCCACGACATTTCTCCAATCGAAGATTTTACAGGTAATCTTTCATTAGAATTCGTCGACTATACTTTAGGAGAACCTAAGTATGATGTGGATGAATGTAAAGAGCGTGACGTTACTTATGCTGCACCATTACGTGTAAAAGTACGTTTGCACAACAAAGAAACAAACGAAGTGAAAGAGCAAGACGTCTTTATGGGTGATTTCCCATTAATGACGGAAACAGGTACGTTTATTATTAACGGTGCTGAGCGTGTTATTGTTTCACAGTTAGTTCGTTCTCCAAGTGTATACTTCCACGAAAAAACGGATAAAAACGGTAAAAAAGGCTTTGGTGCAACGGTTATTCCAAACCGTGGTGCATGGCTTGAATATGAAACAGATGCTAAAGACGTTGTTTATGTACGTATCGATCGTACACGTAAATTACCAGTAACGGTGCTTTTACGTGCATTAGGTTTTGGCTCGGATCAAGAAATTTTAGATATCATTGGCGACAATGAATATTTACGTAATACGTTAGAAAAAGATAACACGGAAGGTACTGAAAAGGCCCTTCTTGAAATCTATGAACGCTTACGTCCAGGTGAACCACCAACAGTTGAGTCTGCGAAGAACTTATTATATTCTCGCTTCTTCGATGCAAAACGCTATGATTTAGCGAATGTTGGTCGTTACAAAATGAACAAAAAGCTTCATATCAAAAATCGTTTATTCAACCAAACGATTGCAGAGACGTTAGTGGATCCTGATACAGGGGAAATTATCGTAGAAGCAGGTACATTATTAGACCGCCGTAATTTGGATAAGTTAATTCCTTATTTAGAAAGTGGTGTCGGTTTCCGTACATTAAACCAAGTTGGTGGTGTATTGGAAGATGATATTACAATTCAGTCGGTTAAAATATTTGCGCCAAATGATGAAGCGCAAAAAGAAATTAATGTTATTTCAAACGCCTATGTAGATGAAGAAGTGAAAAATATTACTCCAGCCGATGTATTGGCATCAGTATCATACTTCTTCAACTTATTATATGACGTTGGTAACACAGATGATATTGACCATTTAGGTAACCGCCGTTTACGTTCTGTTGGCGAATTACTACAAAACCAATTCCGTATCGGTTTATCTCGTATGGAGCGTGTAGTACGTGAGCGTATGTCAATTAACGACACAGCAGCAATCGTACCACAGCAATTAATCAATATCCGTCCTGTTATCGCTTCAATTAAAGAGTTCTTCGGTAGCTCTCAATTGTCTCAATTCATGGACCAAACAAACCCGTTAGCAGAATTAACGCATAAGCGTCGTCTATCTGCATTAGGGCCTGGTGGTTTAACACGTGAGCGTGCTGGTATGGAAGTACGTGACGTTCACTACTCTCACTATGGTCGTATGTGTCCGATCGAGACGCCTGAGGGACCAAACATCGGTCTTATTAACTCATTATCTTCTTTCGCAAAAGTTAACAAGTTTGGCTTCATTGAAACTCCTTACCGCCGTGTTGATCCAGAAACAGGTGCTGTAACGAGTGAAATCCATTACTTAACTGCTGATGAAGAAGATAACTATGTAGTAGCACAAGCGAACTCAATCTTAAATGAAGACGGTACTTTCGCGAATGAAGAAGTTGTTGGACGTTTCCGTGGTGACAACACTGTATTCTCTAAAGACCGCATCGACTACATGGATGTATCGCCTAAACAAGTAGTATCTGCTGCGACAGCATGTATTCCGTTCTTAGAAAACGACGACTCAAACCGTGCGTTAATGGGAGCGAACATGCAACGTCAAGCTGTTCCATTACTATATCCAAACGCACCATTCGTTGGTACGGGTATGGAACATGTAGATGCACGTGATTCTGGTGCTGCTGTAGTTGCCAAATTCGATGGTATTGTTGAACATGTAGAAGCACGTTCAATTCACGTACGTCGTATTGAAGTAGTAGATGGCAAAGAAGTTAAAGGCGATTTAACAAAATATAAATTACAAAAATTCATTCGTTCTAACCAAGGTACTTCTTATAACCAACGTCCAATCGTAAAAGTTGGCGACCGTGTAAAACCTCGTGATATTTTAGCTGATGGTCCATCTATGGAAAAAGGCGAATTAGCACTTGGTCAAAACGTACTTGTTGCGTTCATGACATGGGACGGCTTCAACTACGAGGATGCTGTAATTATGAGCGAACGCCTTGTTAAAGACGATGTATATACTTCTGTTCATATTGAAGAATATGAATCAGAGTCTCGTGATACAAAGCTTGGACCTGAAGAAATCACACGTGATATTCCAAACGTGGGTGAAGATGCACTTCGCAACTTGGACGACCGCGGAATTATCCGTATCGGTGCAGAAGTTCGCGATGGTGATATTCTAGTAGGTAAAGTTACGCCTAAAGGAGTTACAGAGTTAACTGCGGAAGAGCGTTTATTACATGCTATCTTCGGTGAAAAAGCTCGTGAAGTACGTGATACGTCTCTACGTGTACCACACGGAGCTGGCGGTATCATTTTAGATGTTAAAGTATTCAACCGTGAAGACGGCGATGAATTACCACCAGGTGTAAACCAACTAGTTCGTGCTTATATTGTTCAAAAACGTAAAATCCGCGTTGGTGACAAAATGGCCGGACGTCACGGTAACAAAGGTGTAATTTCACGTATCTTACCGGAAGAGGATATGCCGTTCATGCCGGACGGAACTCCAGTTGATATCATGCTTAACCCACTAGGGGTACCTTCACGTATGAACATCGGACAAGTGCTTGAGCTACACTTAGGTATGGCTTCACGTTACTTAGGTATTCATATGGCTTCACCAGTATTCGATGGTGCCAACGAAGCCGATGTTTGGGAAACGATGGAAGAAGCTGGTATGAACCGTGATGGTAAAACAATTCTTTATGATGGACGTTCAGGTGAGCCGTTCGATAGCCGTGTTTCTGTTGGTATCATGTACATGATCAAACTAGCGCACATGGTTGACGATAAACTTCATGCACGTTCAACTGGACCTTACTCATTAGTAACGCAACAGCCGCTTGGTGGTAAAGCACAATTCGGTGGTCAGCGCTTTGGTGAGATGGAGGTTTGGGCACTTGAAGCATACGGTGCAGCATACACGTTACAAGAGATTTTAACTGTAAAATCGGATGACGTTGTAGGTCGTGTGAAAACATACGAAGCAATCGTAAAAGGTGAAAGTGTTCCAGAACCAGGTGTTCCAGAATCATTTAAAGTATTAATTAAAGAACTTCAATCATTAGGTATGGATGTGAAGATGCTTACAATCAACGACGAGGAAGTGGAATTACGCGACCTTGACGATGAAGATGAAGTAGCTGCACCTGTCGAACGATCTAATGATAAAGAAGAAGACCCAGTAGAATCATTTGAATAACTTCAATTGAATCGGGCAGGTATATGCCCTGCCCGATTTTTCTTATATGTTAGATGCAAGTTTCATTATGGCCTAATATGAAATTTTGTAAGTGTAGAGCTACATTAAAAGTCATTTACGACTTATAACTAAAGGGAGGTAGGCTCCTTGATCGATGTTAATGAATTTGAATATATGAAAATTGGTTTAGCTTCGCCTGACAAGATCCGTTCTTGGTCATACGGAGAAGTAAAAAAACCAGAAACAATTAACTACCGTACATTAAAACCAGAAAAAGATGGTCTATTCTGTGAACGTATTTTTGGACCAACTAAAGACTGGGAATGTCACTGTGGTAAATATAAGCGCGTACGTTATAAAGGTGTCGTTTGTGACCGCTGTGGCGTAGAAGTAACGCGTTCGAAAGTTCGCCGTGAACGTCAAGGACATATCGAACTAGCAGCACCTGTATCACATATTTGGTACTTCAAAGGTATTCCAAGCCGTATGGGTCTTATTTTAGATATGTCTCCACGTGCATTGGAAGAAGTAATTTACTTTGCTTCATATGTAGTAATCGAGCCAGGTCAAACGTCTTTAGGCTATAAAGACTTACTTTCTGAAAAAGAATACCGTGCATACCGTGAAAAGTATGGCAGTGAATTCGAAGCAGCAATGGGTGCTGAAGCGATTAAACGTCTTTTAGAAAAAATTGACTTAGAAGATGAAACACAAGTTTTAAAAGAAGAGTTAAAATCTGCACAGGGCCAACGCCGTACACGTGCGATTAAACGTTTAGAAGTAGTAGAGTCATTCCGTAACTCAGGCAACAAACCAGAGTGGATGATTTTAGATGTACTACCGGTAATTCCGCCAGAGCTTCGTCCGATGGTGCAATTAGATGGTGGACGTTTTGCTACATCTGACTTAAATGACCTTTACCGTCGTGTTATTAACCGTAACAACCGTTTAAAACGTTTACTTGACCTTGGTGCACCAAGCATTATCGTTCAAAACGAGAAACGTATGTTACAAGAAGCGGTTGACGCATTAATCGATAATGGTCGTCGTGGCCGTCCTGTAACAGGTCCTGGTAACCGTCCTTTAAAATCACTTTCACATATGCTGAAAGGGAAACAAGGTCGTTTCCGTCAAAACTTACTTGGTAAACGTGTAGACTACTCTGGTCGTTCGGTTATCGTAGTAGGTCCTAACTTAAAAATGTACCAATGTGGTCTTCCAAAAGAAATGGCAATCGAACTGTTCAAACCTTTCGTAATGAAAGAGTTAGTGGAACGTGGCCTTGCCCATAACATCAAGAGTGCAAAACGTAAAATTGAGCGTTTACACAATGAAGTTTGGGACGTATTAGAAGATGTAATTCGTGAGCATCCGGTATTACTTAACCGTGCACCGACATTACACCGTCTTGGTATCCAAGCATTCGAGCCTACACTAGTAGAAGGCCGTGCAATCCGTCTTCACCCATTAGTATGTACAGCTTATAACGCTGACTTCGATGGTGACCAAATGGCGGTTCACGTTCCATTATCAGCTGAGGCACAAGCAGAAGCCCGTTTACTTATGTTAGCGGCACAAAACATCCTTAACCCGAAAGACGGGAAACCGGTAGTAACTCCATCTCAGGATATGGTATTAGGTAACTATTACTTAACACTTGAGCGTGAAGGTGCTCGTGGTGAAGGTGCTGTATTTAATGATTCAAACGAAGTGTTAATCGCCTACCAAAACGGTCATGTACATTTACACTCTCGTATTGCGATTAAAGCAAGCTCATTAAATAACCCGACATTTACAGAAGAACAAAATAAAATGTTCCTATTATCGACTGTAGGTAAAGTAATCTTCAATGAAATTTTACCACGCTCATTCCCTTATATTAATGAGCCGACTTCAGTCAACTTAGAGCAAAAAACACCTGAAAAGTACTTCGTGAACTTAACAATTGACGAAGAGTTACTGAAAGAAATCGAAGCAACAGAAGGCTATGCTGATTTATCTGAATCAGAAAAAATTGAAGCACAACGCCGTGCTATGTTAGCGAAGCACTTCACAAATATGCCTGTAGTAGATCCTTTCCGTAAAAAATTCTTAGGGAATGTTATTGCTGAAGTATTTAAAGAGTTCCACATTACAGAAACTTCTAAGATGCTTGACCGCATGAAAAACTTAGGTTTCAAATATTCTACTCGTGCAGGTATTACAGTAGGTGTATCTGACATCGTCGTATTACCGGATAAAGGCGTAATCCTTGAGGAAGCCCAAAGCAAAGTAGATAAAGTAATGATCCAGTTCCGCCGTGGTTTAATTACTGAGGAAGAGCGTTATAACCGAGTTATTAACGTATGGACAGCTGCGAAAGATGAAATTCAAGGCAAGCTGATGAAATCTTTACAAAAAACTAACCCGATCTTCATGATGTCTGACTCTGGTGCCCGTGGTAACGCATCGAACTTTACACAGTTAGCTGGTATGCGTGGTCTGATGGCCAACCCGGCTGGTCGTATCATCGAGTTACCAATCAAGTCTTCATTCCGTGAAGGTTTAACAGTATTAGAGTACTTCATCTCTACACACGGTGCGCGTAAAGGTCTTGCCGATACAGCACTAAAAACTGCCGATTCAGGTTACTTAACTCGTCGTTTAGTTGACGTAGCACAAGATGTTATCGTTCGTGAAGACGACTGTGGTACTGACCGCGGTTTATTAATCGGTTCATTAATGGAAGGAAACGAATTGATTGAAGCGTTAGACGAACGTATTGTTGGTCGTTACGTGAAGAAAACAGTTCGCCATCCAGAAACAGGAGCGGTTATTGTAGAGCGTGATGGTTTAATTACACAAGATATTGCTCGCGTAATCGATGATGCAAATATCAAAGAAATTACAATCCGTTCTGCATTTACATGTAATACAAAACACGGTGTATGTAAAAAATGTTACGGTATGAACTTAGCTACTGGTGAAGGGGTAGAAGTTGGTGAAGCAGTTGGTATTATTGCTGCACAATCTATCGGTGAACCAGGTACACAGTTAACGATGCGTACATTCCATACTGGTGGGGTAGCCGGTAATGATATTACACAAGGTCTTCCACGTATCCAGGAAATTTTCGAGGCGCGTAACCCTAAAGGTCAAGCAGTCATTTCTGAAATTACTGGTACAGTGATCGAAATTGAAGAAATTCGTGAAGGTCTTAAAGAAGTAACGATCCAAGGTGATGTGGAAACACGTAAATACCAAGCACCTTACAACGCGCGTCTAAAAGTAGCAGAAGGCGACACAATTATAGCGGGTCAAACATTATCTGAAGGTTCTATCGATCCGAAGCAATTATTAAAAGTTAAAGATGTATCGACAGTTCAAGAATATTTATTAAAAGAAGTACAGAAAGTATACCGTATGCAAGGGGTAGAAATCGGAGACAAACACATCGAAGTAATGGTTCGCCAAATGCTTCGTAAAGTGCGTGTGATTGAAGCAGGTGACACTGAGTTATTACCAGGTTCACTTCTTGATATTCACCAATTCTCTGAGGCGAATGCTGAAGCCGTACTTAGCGGGAAAACACCAGCAACTTGCCGTCCTGTCATTTTAGGTATTACAAAAGCTTCTCTTGAAACAGAATCATTCTTATCAGCTGCATCATTCCAAGAAACAACACGTGTGTTAACGGATGCTGCAATTAAAGGTAAACGTGATGAGCTTCTAGGTCTGAAGGAAAACGTAATTATCGGTAAACTAGTTCCGGCTGGTACAGGTATGCAACGTTACCGTCAAATCCGTATGGAGCAAGAAGAATCAGCAGAAGTAACTACAGCTGAATAGCAGTATTTAATGAAGAGATCCCCGTCAGAGACTTATTCTCTGACGGGAGATTTTCTTGAAAACTTCCTTGAAATAAATATTAACCAACATACTTTCATAAGAAATCTGTTGACAGTGTAAGTTTGGAATGATAATATATTGAAGGTTGATAGTTAACTGTCTGTACTTAGGAGGATATGAAAATGTCTTACGATCAAGTAAAACAGGCCAGTAAAACAATCATAGGTATAAAGCAAGCAGTGAAAGCAATGTATGCTGGACAAGTAACAGCTCTTTTTGTCGCAATCGATGCAGACAAATGGGTAACCGATCCGGCCATTCTTCTCGCGAAAGAAATCGGTGTACCAGTTAATTACGTCGATTCAAAGAAAGAACTTGGTAAAGCTTGCGGCATTCATGTTGGAGCTGCAGTTGTTGCGATTACTGCGATGTAGTTTTTGTGTAAAGTACACAAAGACTTTGTTTTTACCCAAAAAATGAACCACCTGGATGTGTGGTATTGAAACAAGGAAAAAATGAAGGGAGGACAAATCGATGCCTACAATTAACCAATTAGTACGTAAGCCTCGTCAATCTAAAAGCACGAAATCAAAATCTCCAGCGTTAAACAAAGGATATAACTCATTTAAAAAATCTTTAACTGACGTTAAGTCTCCTCAAAAACGCGGAGTTTGTACTCGTGTAGGTACAATGACACCACGTAAACCGAACTCGGCTTTACGTAAATACGCTCGTGTACGCTTAACTAACCAACTTGAGGTTACTGCGTATATCCCAGGTGAAGGTCACAACTTACAAGAGCACAGTGTAGTTCTTATCCGTGGCGGACGCGTAAAAGACTTAGCTGGAGTACGTTACCACATCGTTCGTGGTGCACTTGATACAGCTGGTGTTAACGGTCGTTTACAATCTCGTTCTAAATACGGTACTAAACGCCCTAAAGAAAAAAAATAATTTAAGTTTAAATATACAACGATTTGAAAGGAGGAAAACACATGCCTCGTAAAGGTCCTGTTTCCAAACGTGACGTGTTACCAGATCCACTTTATAATTCAAAATTAGTAACTCGTTTAATCAACAAAATGATGATTGATGGTAAAAGAGGTACTTCTCAAAAGATTTTATACGGAGCTTTCGAATTAGTTCAAGAGCGTTCGGGTCAAAATGCTTTAGAAGTATTTGAAGCTGCATTAAACAACGTAATGCCTGTATTAGAAGTACGTGCTCGTCGTGTTGGTGGTTCTAACTACCAAGTACCAGTAGAAGTTCGTCCAGAACGTCGTACAACTTTAGGTTTACGTTATTTAGTAAACTATGCTCGTCTTCGTGGAGAAAAAACGATGGAAGAGCGCTTAGCTAACGAAATCTTAGATGCATCTAACAACACAGGTGCTTCAGTTAAGAAACGTGAAGATATGCACAAAATGGCAGAAGCGAACAAAGCATTCGCTCACTACCGTTGGTAATTTGATCTTTGCTCTAGCATTGCTGGGGCTAAGATTTTTACCATCTATACAGTTAACCCAATATGGAAGGAGAAATTTCCTATGAAACGCGAATTCTCTCTAGAGAATACTCGTAATATTGGGATCATGGCTCACATTGATGCTGGTAAAACAACAACTACTGAGCGTATCCTTTATTACACTGGTAAGATTCACAAAATCGGTGAAACTCATGATGGCGGTTCTCAAATGGACTGGATGGAGCAAGAACAAGAGCGTGGTATCACGATCACTTCTGCTGCAACAACAGCTCAATGGAACGGTCACCGTATTAACATCATCGATACTCCAGGACACGTAGACTTCACTGTTGAAGTTGAACGTTCTTTACGCGTACTTGATGGTGCTGTAACAGTATTAGATGCTCAATCTGGTGTTGAGCCTCAAACTGAAACAGTATGGCGTCAAGCTACAACATACGGAGTTCCTCGTATCGTATTCATCAACAAGATGGATAAAATGGGAGCTGACTTCCTATATTCTGTAGGTACATTACATGAGCGTTTACAAGCTAATGCTCACCCAATCCAATTACCAATCGGTGCTGAAGACGAGTTCCGCGGAATTATCGATTTAATCGAAATGAACGCTACTTTCTACGGTAACGATGAAGGTACAGATGTAACTGTAGGAGAAATCCCTGCAGAATTCATGGATCAAGCTGAAGAGTACCGTGAGAAATTAATCGACGCTGTTGCAAGTGTTGATGAAGAACTTATGGAGAAATACTTAGAAGGCGAAGAAATTACTAAAGAAGAATTAAAAGCAGCAATCCGTAAAGCTACTATCGCGGTAGAATTCTACCCAGTACTTTGTGGTACAGCATTCAAACACAAAGGTGTTCGTAAAATGTTAGATGCTGCTGTTGATTATCTTCCAGCTCCAACAGACGTAGAAGCTATTAAAGGTACGGATGTTGACGGTGAAGAAGAAATCATCCGCCATTCTTCTGATGAAGAGCCATTCTCAGCTCTTGCATTCAAAGTAATGACAGACCCATTCGTAGGTAAGTTAACATTCTTCCGTGTGTACTCAGGTACATTAGAAGCTGGTTCTTACGTACAAAACTCTTCTAAGGGTAAACGTGAGCGTGTAGGACGTATCCTACAAATGCACGCTAACTCTCGTGAAGAGATTGCAAAAGTATACTCTGGTGATATTGCTGCTGCAGTAGGTCTTAAAGATACTACAACAGGTGATACTCTATGTGACGAGAAAAACCTTGTTATCTTAGAGTCAATGGAATTCCCAGAGCCAGTTATCTCTCTTTCTGTAGAACCAAAATCTAAAGCTGACCAAGATAAAATGGGTCAAGCTTTACAAAAACTACAAGAAGAAGATCCAACATTCCGTGCACATACAGACACTGAAACAGGTCAAACAATCATCTCTGGTATGGGTGAACTTCACCTTGATATCTTAGTTGACCGTATGAAACGTGAATTTAAAGTTGAAGCTAACGTGGGTGCTCCAATGGTATCTTACCGTGAAACATTCCGTAGCGAAGCTAAAGTTCAAGGTAAATTCTCTCGTCAATCTGGTGGTCGCGGTCAATACGGTGACGTAACGATCGAGTTCTCTCCAAACGAAGAGGGTAAAGGTTTCGAATTCGAAAACGCTATCGTTGGTGGTGTTGTACCTCGTGAATACATCCCTGCAGTAGAAGCGGGTCTACGTGACTCTCTTGACCGCGGTGTTGTTGCTGGTTACCCACTAATCGACATCAAAGCGAAATTAGTATTCGGTTCTTACCATGACGTTGACTCAAGTGAAATGGCGTTCAAAATCGCTGCATCTATGGCTTTAAAAGAAGCAGCTAAAAAATGTAACCCAGTTATCTTAGAGCCAATGATGAAAGTAGAAGTTGTAATTCCAGAAGAGTACCTTGGTGATATTATGGGTAACATTACTGCTCGTCGCGGTCGCGTAGAGGGTATGGAAGCTCGTGGTAACTCTCAAGTAGTACGTGCTATGGTTCCACTATCTGAAATGTTCGGATATGCTACAACTTTACGTTCTGCAACTCAAGGTCGCGGTGTATTCTCAATGACGTTCGATCACTATGAAGAAGTACCAAAATCAATTGCAGAAGATATCATCAAAAAAAATAAAGGTGAATAATTGAAATTTCACCTTGCATCAAGTATAAATAATTTGTAAGCTATGATTGACTGACTATAGATGGGGCCCGTTTATAGTCGGCATCTTAGAATAATTTTAAAAAATAAAACATATCTCTGAGGAGGCATTTTCTAATGGCTAAAGAAAAATTTGACCGTTCTAAAACGCATGCTAATATTGGTACAATCGGACACGTTGACCATGGTAAAACAACTTTAACTGCTGCTATCGCAACAGTTCTTTCTAAAAAAATGGGTGGTGCAGCTAAATCTTACGCTGACATCGATAATGCTCCAGAAGAAAAAGAGCGCGGTATCACAATCAATACTTCTCACGTAGAGTATGAAACTGAAACTCGCCACTATGCACACGTTGACTGCCCAGGACACGCTGACTATGTTAAAAACATGATCACTGGTGCTGCACAAATGGACGGCGGTATCTTAGTAGTATCTGCTGCTGATGGTCCAATGCCACAAACTCGTGAGCACATCCTTTTATCTCGTCAAGTAGGTGTTCCTTACTTAGTAGTATTCATGAACAAATGTGATATGGTAGACGACGAAGAATTATTAGAATTAGTTGAAATGGAAATCCGTGACTTATTATCTGAGTACGACTTCCCAGGCGACGACATTCCAGTAATCAAAGGTTCTGCTTTAAAAGCTTTAGAAGGCGAAGCAGAATGGGAAGAAAAAATCGTTGAGTTAATGGACGCTGTAGATTCTTACATCCCAACTCCAGAACGTCAAACTGACAAACCATTCATGATGCCAGTAGAGGACGTATTCTCTATCACTGGTCGTGGTACAGTTGCAACTGGCCGTGTTGAACGTGGTCAAGTTAAAGTTGGTGACGTAGTTGAAATCGTAGGTATCGAAGAAGAAGCGAAACAAACTACTGTAACTGGTGTAGAAATGTTCCGTAAATTATTAGACTATGCTGAAGCTGGTGACAACATCGGTGCTTTATTACGTGGTGTTGCTCGTGAAGACATCCAACGTGGTCAAGTATTAGCTAAACCAGGTTCAATCACTCCACACACTAACTTCAAAGCTGAAGTTTATGTTTTATCAAAAGAAGAGGGTGGACGTCACACTCCATTCTTCTCTAACTACCGTCCTCAGTTCTACTTCCGTACAACTGACGTAACTGGTATCTGCATGTTACCAGAAGGCGTAGAAATGGTAATGCCTGGCGACAACATCGAAATGACTGTTGAATTAATCGCTCCAATCGCTTTAGAAGAAGGTACTAAATTCTCTATCCGCGAAGGTGGCCGTACTGTAGGCGCTGGCGTAGTAGCATCTATCCAAAAATAATTTTAGCTTATTGCTAATTTTCAAAAACATCTTGCAGGGACGCTTGCAAGATGTTTTTTTTGTGCCCTTTATAACGTAAATGCATAATGTTTATTCAATATATGTATTTCATTTATATCTAATGACTCTTGTATAATGAAACGTAAGAACAGGGGATTCTAATTCATTATTAGAAATGTTCATTTAAAAGGGGGATTTAATGGTGACAAATTATGTGCAAGTGGGGAACTTACAAGTAACGGAAGTATTATTTCAGTTTATTAATGAGCAAGTATTACCAAACAGTGGAGTAGAGCAAACGGCATTTTGGGATGGCTTCGATAAGCTGGTTCATGAGTTGGCACCTGAAAATAAAGCATTGCTTGCTCAACGTGATGCATTGCAAGTACAAATTAATGAGTGGCATAAAGGAAATAAGGGGAATTTCCAATTTGCCGACTATAAGGCGTTTTTAGAAGAAATCGGTTATGTAGAACCAAAAGCAGAAGACTTCCAAGTGGAAACAGAAAACGTAGATGCAGAAATTGCATATCAGGCAGGTCCGCAATTAGTAGTACCTGTCAGCAATGCACGCTATGCAATTAATGCAGCAAATGCACGTTGGGGAAGTTTCTATGATGCACTATACGGTACAGATGTCATTAGTGACGAAGACGGTACTGAAGCAGGCAAGGGTTATAATCCGATTCGTGGAAACAAAGTAATCGATTATGCGAAAAAGTTTTTAGATCAAGCAGCTCCTTTAAAAGCAGCTTCACATAAAGATGCAATAACTTATAAAATTGCAGAAAGTAAATTAGTAATTACGCTCGTAAATGGTGAAACGACGACATTGGCAGAGCCGGAAAAGTTAGTAGGCTACCAAGGAACAACAGAACAGCCGACTGCGATTTTACTGAAAAATAATGATTTGCACATTGAAATTCAAATTGACCGAAATCACCCAATTGGAAAAGATGATGCAGCTGGAGTAAAAGATATTTATTTAGAGTCTGCTATTACGACAATTATGGACTGCGAGGACTCGGTAGCAGCAGTAGATGCAGAAGATAAAGTGGAAGTTTATGCAAACTGGTTAGGGCTAATGAAAGGCGACTTAACGGCAACTTTTGCAAAAGGATCGAAAACGGTAACACGTACATTAAATCCTGACCGAGTATATACGGGAGTTAATGGTGATACGGTAACATTAAATGGCCGCTCTTTAATGTTTATTCGCAATGTAGGTCACTTAATGACAAATCCGGCAATTCTAGATCAAGATGGCAGCGAAGTGCCTGAAGGAATTATGGATGGTGTCGTAACGAGCTTAATAGCGAAGCATGAAGTAATTGGCAATGGTTCGTATAAAAATTCGCAAAAAGGCTCTATCTATATTGTAAAACCAAAAATGCACGGCTCAAAGGAAGTAGCGTTTGCAAATAAACTATTTGAGCGTGTAGAAGATTTAATCGGATTGGAACGATTCACGTTAAAGATTGGTGTTATGGATGAGGAACGACGTACATCACTTAACTTAAAAGCATGTATACGTGAAGTGAAGAATCGTATTGTCTTTATTAATACAGGATTCCTGGATCGTACAGGAGATGAAATCCATACATCAATGGAAGCGGGCCCAATGATTCGCAAAGGCGAAATGAAAACATCAACATGGCTCACATCTTATGAAAAATCCAATGTCATCGTTGGGTTAAATGCAGGCTTGCAAGGCCGTGCACAAATTGGAAAAGGGATGTGGGCTATGCCGGACTTAATGGCAGAGATGATTGAGCAGAAAATCAATCATCCAAAAGCAGGGGCAAATACTGCTTGGGTACCATCGCCGACAGCCGCAACATTACATGCAACACATTATCATGAAGTAAATGTAAAAGACGTTCAAAAAGGTATTGTGTCATCGGAAGATTTACAAGATGCGATTTTGGAAATCCCGGTAGCGGCAAATACAGATTGGACACGTGAAGAAATTCAACATGAGCTTGATAATAATGCACAAGGAATCCTTGGCTACGTAGTCCGTTGGGTGGAACATGGTGTGGGCTGTTCAAAAGTGCCGGATATTAATAATATCGGCTTAATGGAAGACCGCGCAACGTTGCGTATTTCAAGTCAGCATGTTGCAAACTGGCTGCATCACGGTATTTGTACGAAAGAACAAGTAGAGGAATCATTGAAACGTATGGCAAAAATTGTAGATGAGCAAAATGCAGACGATCCCGAATATTTACCAATGTCAGCAAACTACGAGGATTCTGTAGCTTTCCAAGCAGCAAGTGAGCTTATATTTAAAGGCTATGATCAACCAAATGGTTACACAGAGCCGATTTTACACAAAAAGCGTATTGAAGCGAAAGCAAAACAAAAAGTAAACGCATAAGATTTACTAAGCTACTACTATTTCTTCTGAAATAGTAGTCTTTTTCGTTTAAGTATCTAAAATTAATGGGAATTTAATCAATTAAGTGTAAAAATGGTATAATAGTAACGAAATTGTAATAGCAACAGGAAAGAAGAGAGTTAAACATGCTTAATAAAATAGAATCTTTAGATGCGCTAATTTCCATGATAACGATCGTGAAAGAAGCAATTCCAGCAGACTTATCAATTGCAATATGTGATTTAGAAAAGTTTGTAGCCTATTTCCCTGCTGAAGGTTTAGACCTGAAAATACGTGTTGGGCAACAATTAAATCCGGAAGAGCCATTAAAGATGGCATTAAATAAAAACCGCCGTTTAGAGGCCATTGTACCAGCCGATTATTATGGTTTTGAATTTATCGGTACAGCTACGCCATTATTTGATAAAACAGGTAAAACAGTCGGAGGAATTGCTGTTCAATTGAGAAAGCACTCGGAGTTAATAGAAATTTCCCAAGCAATAATGGGTTCTCTATCACATGCGAACCAGCAGATTGGCAGTATTGCAGGTGGTTCTACAAAATTGAAAGAATCAGCAGATGAGTTATTAAAACAATCAAAGCAGGCTGAAGTGAATGTTCAACAGACTTCAGACATTTTAACGTTGTTGAAACGTATGGCGGACCAAACCAATTTGTTAGGATTAAATTCGGCAATCGAAGCTGCCCGTGCAGGTGAAAAAGGGAAAGGCTTTGAAGTCGTAGCGACGGAGATCCGTAGATTTTCGAAGGAAACAGTTGAATCAACACAGAAAATTAGAGAAACGATGGCCCAAATTAGTGAGGCTACACAAAACATTACGAACTCTATTGCTCAAATCTCCACTATTGGAACATCACAAAGCGAATCTATTCAACAAGTTTCCGACTTTGTGAATGAAATTCAAACAATGTCTGCGCAGTTAAATGAGTATGCAAATAAATTATAAATGGTTGCCTAGAGATTCAAATTTTCTAGGCAACTTATTTATTGGGAAACAAATTCACGGGCAAGTTTAATAAATTCCCGTACTGCAAAAGACAAGTATTTATTTTTCTTCCACGTAACCCCCAGTTCAAGATAAATGGCTTCTTCCTGAAAAGGGATGCATTTAATCGAAGTGTAAGGAATTTTCTCGGCAAGCTTTTCCGGAAGCAGTGCAATCCCCAGTTTTGCCTGAACCATTTCGATAAATAAATCTTTCTGGGTTGTTTCACAGGCAATCGTAGGGAAAAACCCGTGTTTGGAACATTCCTCGATAATGCGATCATATAAAATAAAGTCTTTCCGATAAATAATAAAAGTTTCAATCGCTAAGTCACTTAGCTGGATCGACTCCTTCTTTGCCAATGGATGGCTTTCATGTACGATTAACACTAAAGGGTCTTTTAAAAATCGTATTGTTTCCAAAGATTCATTCGAGGAAGTTACACTGCATACTAACCCAACATCCAGCTCGCCTGCATCAATTTCGTGGCGTATGCGCTTCGTTCCGACTTCCGTTAATAAAATTTCGATATATGGATTAAGCTCTTTATAATAGCTGATTAATTTCGAAAAAAACTCGGCCCCAACGATTGGTGGAATGCCGATACGGATTTGTCCCTTTTTTAATTGCATTAAGTCCGTTAACTCGGAACGTAAATTTTGAAATGATTCAAGTACTTGCATTGAATTCACAAGAACGGCATGACCGGCATCTGTTAGTTCAAGCTGTTTAGATGACCGGTAAAATAACGGGACACCCAGTTCCGACTCAAAGTTTTGAATTGCTTTACTAATTGATGGCTGTGACACATGCAAAGTAGCTGCCGCTTTCGTAAAACTTAAATGCTTTGCCACTTCAACAAAGTATTCGATTTGGCGTAAATCCATTTTTCTTTCCCCACCTCTTCTCTAATTCCTGTGATTGAATTGATTATAGCAAAGTTTGGAAGTGTTGGACTGTTAGTTTTTTGTATAATGGGAGTATAGAAGGAGTGATGTTCTTTGAAGGTGTTATTAATAGAAGATGATGTCTCCATTTTTGAACTGATAGGCGAACGATTAGCACAGTGGAATATACAAGTAATCGGACCAGAAGACTTTCAACATATAATGGTGACGTTTAAAGAAGAAGAACCTCAGCTTGTTATTATTGATATTCAGCTGCCAGCATTTGATGGCTTCCATTGGTGTCGTGAAATAAGGGCAATATCGAATGTCCCTATTTTATTTCTTTCCTCACGCGATCACCCGATGGATATGATTATGGCGATGCAAATGGGAGCAGATGACTTTGTGCAAAAACCTTTCCATACGGAGGTATTAATTGCAAAAGTACAAGCATTGCTCCGACGCGCTTATAATTATCAGGAAGCACAGCAAAGTGATATTGAAAAATGGAATGGAGCTGAAATTCATTATGACCGCGCGATTGTTCATTTTAAAGATCAGCAGATAGAGTTAACGAAAAACGAGCTGTTTATTTTAAAGGTGCTCGTAAAGGCGAAAGGACAGATCGTTTCCCGTGATGAACTAATGCGTAAATTATGGGATGATGAACGCTTCGTAAATGACAATACATTAACGGTCAATGTAAATCGTTTACGCCAACGATTAGAGGATATTGGTCTTATCAATGTGATTATGACGAAAAAAGGCCTTGGCTATTTGGCGGTGGATGCATGATCCGCTTGTTTATAAGACAATATATTTCTATGATGCTGTTTGTCATCATTCTTCAGCTGCTATTGAATCTAATACTATTTCTAGATAAAGGCTTCCACGATGTTTCGCTACTCTATTTAAACATCATTTGGTTTACACTCGTTGCCGGTTATTTCAGTTTACGTTATGTGAAAGACAGGAAATTGATGAAGCCGTATGTGAAGTTTAAAGGGAACTATTTTGATGTTATTCATGAAGATTATAAAGAGCAGTTGGCTAATAAGAATGCAAAAGTACAGGAACAGAAGCAAATTGTATTAGAACGGCAGGACGAGCTTTTAGCATGGGTACATGAAATGAAGTCTCCATTAACCGCAATGCAGCTGTTGCTGGAAAAAGTAGAGGAAAGTGAAGTAAAGGAACGCATTGAAAATGAATGGCTGCGTCTTTATTTATTATTAGACCAGCAGCTTCATGCAACACGTCTTATGACGATCGAGCTTGATAACCGAATTGAAAAAGTACACGTAAAAGATGTACTTATTCAAGAAATTAAAGCACTGCGCACCTGGTGTTTTGAAAAGAAAATTGCCTTCGACCTGGAAGTGGACGATCTGACTGTACACTCAGATACAAAGTGGCTAGGTTTTATCGTACGGCAAATTTTATCGAATGCGGTAAAGTATAGTGATGTCGGGGGAGAAGTTAGAATAACCGCTCATATGACGAACGAGCAAGCTGTTCTCATCATTCAAGATGAGGGAATCGGTATAAAGAGTGAAGATTTGCCTCGTGTATTCCGCAAATCCTATACTGGAACAATTGGACGTGAAACGAGTGCTGCAACAGGAATGGGGCTGTATCTCGCTAAACAGGCGGCAGAATCACTGCATATTCTTCTGGCAATCGAATCAAAAGAAGGGGTAGGTACTACTGTGAAAATTGCTTTCCCAAAAATGAATGATTACCAAAAAACGCTTGGAATGTGACGAACTTGTCACTTACCGAGCGTTTTTGTCATGTAAATCAAACGATTCACATGACCGGAACATGTAGAATGAAAATAACAAGAAAGGATGGAGAACAATGAGCATTTTAATCGCACGTAAAGTTCGTAAAACATATGGTAAGCGATCGCTTGCGCAAGAAGTATTAAAGGGCATTGATTTAGAAGTGGAAAAGGGTGAATTTGTCGGAATTATGGGTGCTTCAGGTTCCGGAAAAACTACGTTATTAAATGTACTTTGTTCCATAGATCAAGTGACAGACGGATTTGTCGAGATTAATGGTCAAAAGCTTCAAGGGATGAAGGAACGTACATTAGCAAAATTTCGCCGGGATGAGCTAGGTTTTATTTTTCAGGACTATAATTTACTCGACACTTTGACAGTGAAGGAAAACATTCTACTGCCGTTATCGCTAAGTTCGATTCCAAAGGCAGCGGCAGAGCAACGTTTAAAGGAGCTTGTATCGATTTTAGGGATAGCAGATATTTTAGCGAAATACCCGAATGAAATTTCCGGTGGTCAAAAGCAGCGTACATCCGCAGCAAGAGCATTAATATCGAATCCATCCCTTGTATTTGCAGATGAACCAACAGGGGCACTTGATTCAAAAGCGGCTACTGCACTGCTCGATAATTTAGCAAAAATTAATAAAGCAAAAAATACAACGATCATGATGGTTACCCATGATGCCATTGCCGCCAGCTTCTGTTCCCGTGTACTGTTTTTAAAAGACGGCCAAATTTATACGGAACTGTATAAGGGCGATAAGACACGCAAAGAGTTTTTCCAGCAAATTTTGAATACGCAAAGTGTTTTAGGCGGTGAGCAGAGTGAAGCTTAGTCAGCTTGTATTTAAAAGCATGCTAAAAAATATGCGTCACTATTACTTATACTTTTTCGCACTCATTTTCAGTGTGACGCTATTTTTCTCATTTGTGACATTGCAGTACAATGAATCGATCATTGAAGCGACGAAAGCGAGCGGAACGGCAGCTTCCGGGTTTGAAGCGGCATCGTATATGCTGTATTTTATCGTCCTGTTCTTTGTGTTGTATGCCAATCACTTATTTATTAAACGGCGCAGCAAGGAAATTGGGTTGTATCAATTGGTCGGCATGACAAAAGGGCTTGTGACACGCCTGATTGCCTTTGAAAATATCCTGCTATTTATAGGTGCGGTAAGCATCGGAATTTTACTCGGTTTTTTAAGTTCACGTCTGTTTGCGATGATTTTACTGAAGCTACTAAAATTTGATGCGGTCGTAACATTAAGTATCAGCAAAGTAGCGGTTGTGAATACGTTAATTGTATTTGGTATTTTGCTCGCAGTTCTTTTAGCACAAATGGCATTTATGGTTCACAGAACTACATTACTCTCGTTATTTAACGCTTCCAAGCAGGCGGACGAGCGTGTGAAACGCTTTAGTGTATTCCCTATGGTGATGGGGGCTATCGGGTTAGCGTTGATTATTTATGGCTACTATAAAAGTACATTATTATTCTCAGGGCAAACAACAAACCTATTTTTAAGCATGGTTATTATTTTAGCAACGACAATTGGCGGGACTTACTTTGTTTTCCGCTATTCGGTTGCATTCATATTAAATATGTTCCGCCTAAGAAAGAAAGGGCATTTAAATCTGAACGATGTTTTGGCGCTGACACCAATTATGCACCGAATGAAGGGCAATGCTAAATCACTGACGCTCATTACTGTCATTACGGCGGTATCGCTTGCAATTACGACACTTTCCTATATTAGTTACTACTCAGCAGGCAGTACAGCAGAAAATTCTGTACCAGCAGACTATATAATGGTAGATGGCCGTGGAGAGCCATTCATTGAAGCGTTGGAGCGGGAAGGAATCGCATTTGAGGAAAATAAGTTTAGGTTAACGAGCGCCCAATTTGATATGGCGGAAATTTTTTCTGGTGAGATAGTAGAAATGCTTCAAGGCGATACGTTAGCGGATGTCCTAATGATTCCGCTTTCGGACTACCATCAGCTCGATCCTGATGTCATGCTTTCGGAGGGGGAGGCAATTATTGCAGGCTATAACGGGTTCCAGGCAAATATATTGCCGCTAGAAGCACCACACGACTTTATATTCCTGCATCAAGAGCACCAGTTTCCGCTAAAAGTTAAGGAAGTGAACGATACTTCGATTGTGGCATGGCGTATTACAGGAGGCGGTTTTGTAGTTATCGTTGAAGATAATCTGTTTAACCAGATCCAGCAATTTAACAACGAGCATGAAATTGGCTATCTAACAAAAGAGCAAACATCCATTAACCTGATTGATGCGAATGATGAAACATATGAAGCTGCTGAAAAGCTCTACAAACAAACAGGTGCCAACATAGTGTTTGAAGATGATGAAATAGACCGTGGGGGAAATAAATTAAGCTCACTGCGATCAACGGTTGAATATAATTTAAATCTATATGGAACGACAATTTTTACAACCGCGTTTTTAGGTTTAGCCTTTTTACTGGCAACGGGCAGTATATTATACTTTAAACAAATGTCTGAAGCGGATGAAGAAATGGAATCCTATAAGATTCTCCGTAAGATTGGCTTTACAGAAGAGGAACTAACGCGCGGTATAATGAAGAAGCAGTTATTTAACTTTGGTGTACCATTACTTATCGGATTACTCCACAGCTACTTTGCTGTAAAATCCGGCTGGTTTTTATTCGGCACAGAATTGACTACGCCTCTTCTTGTTACAATGGCTTTATATATTGTCATGTACATCGTGTTTGCAACATTAACCATCAATTATTACAGAAAAATTATAAAACAGGCTTTATAATACTTCAAACCGTCAATTTTCTCTTATTTGACGGTTTTATTTTATCTTTATCCGTTGACTCGCGTTCGTTTTTCTTGTAACTTTAACACATTAGTAATTTAGCAGACGAAAGTGAAGTGTACAACATGAATGCTGTTTTAATAGCGGTAGGGGTTATGCTTATTTTAAGCCTACTACGTATAAATGTCGTTTTATCTCTGACGGTCGGGGCGATTATTGGTGGCCTTGCTGGCGGATTAAATATAACAGAAACAATCAAGGCCTTTGTCGACGGTCTTGGCGGTGGTGCAACAATTGCGCTAAGCTATGCACTGCTTGGTGGATTTGCACTTGCAATCTCACGTACTGGTATACCTGAAGTACTAGTGAAAGCAATTTTAAAAATTGTACAGAGTGAAGGCGATACTCAAAAGAAAGGTGCTGCCAAAGCGTTAATCTTCTTAGTGCTGCTGGCAATGGCGATCATGTCGCAAAACCTGATTCCGGTGCATATTGCATTTATTCCTTTAATCGTACCGCCGATGATTAAAATTATGAACATGCTGCAAATTGACCGCCGTTTAATCGCAAGTATTTTAACATTCGGGTTAGTAATGCCGTATATGTTCATTCCTGCAGGGTTTGGTTTGATCTATCAGGGGATTATAGTCGATCAAATGGCCTTAGCAGGGTTAGACGTTACTTTGGGAGATGTTCCAAAGGCGATGGCTATAGTAGCGTTAGGGATGGCTGTAGGGCTTGTAGGTGCCTTTATCGCCTATCGTAAACCAAGACAATACGAAAACATTGAACTGGAAACAACGAATGACTTAAATAAAGAAGTAAATAAACTGCACATCATATTCGCTGCAGTAGCACTAGTTACTTCTATAGCAGTACAAGTAATGACAGATTCAATGATTGTCGGATCAATTGCCGGTATTATAATTTTGTATATAACAGGGACGCTAAAAGTAAAAGAAGCAGATGCAGTCCTATCGGATGGAATGCGTATGATGGCGTTTGTCGGTTTCGTTATGATTTCAGCAAACGGGTTCTCTGCTGTCATTAATGCGACAGGAGATGTTGAGTTATTAGTATCCGGTGCAATGGATATTTTTAACGGGAATGTAAGTATTGCAGTTTTAATTATGTTAATTGTCGGTTTAATCGTCACAATGGGAATTGGTTCTTCATTTGCAACAATTCCAATCATTGCAGCAATCTTTGTTCCAATTGCAATGGAACTGGGACTAAGCGAATTAGCGATCATCTGTTTAATCGGAACAGCCGGTGTACTTGGTGATGCTGGCTCACCGGCATCCGATTCTACATTAGGACCGACAGCAGGATTAAATGTCGATGGACAGCACAACCATATTTGGGATACTTGTGTACCGACATTTCTCTTCTATAATATTCCACAGATTATTTTCGGCTGGATTGCAGTCGTTTTCTTCCTATAATATAGTCGTCGCTTTCAGCAAAGAGAAAGCGACGATTTTTTGATTTTCTGTAGCAATTGTTTTCAGAATAATATATTTAAAGCATATTACTCCCTTTTCAGTTGCTTTCACCGTCATAAACTTATATACTAGAAAACGGCTCAAAAAGAGCGAACCTATTTATAAAGAATAAAACATTATGAAAAGAATTTTGCTAAAAGACTTGCGAACTTCTTTTTTATTGTATATAATGTTGAATGTTGGTCTTTGACTGCGATGAAGCGAGAGGTTGCCGACACACCCGGCCGCTTTGCCATGGCGGTGTGTAGGAGAAATTTTCGTGGAGAATGTCTAGAAAATAGGCGAGAAGGAGGGAAAGTAATGGCAAAACAAAAAATTCGTATTCGTTTAAAAGCATATGATCACCGTATCCTTGATCAATCTGCTGAGAAAATCGTTGAAACTGCGAAACGTTCAGGTGCTGGAGTATCGGGTCCGATCCCACTACCAACTGAAAGATCTGTATACACGATCTTACGTGCGGTTCATAAGTACAAAGATTCTCGTGAGCAATTTGAAATGCGCACACATAAACGTCTTATCGACATCGTTAACCCGACACCACAAACTGTTGATGCGTTAATGAAGCTTGATTTACCATCTGGCGTTGATATCGAAATCAAACTTTAATGGTAAAAACAAATATAAACTTTTTCTTAAAATTTACAGGAGGTGTGACAAATGACTAAAGGAATCTTAGGTAGAAAAATTGGTATGACTCAAGTTTTCGCTGAAAACGGAGATCTTATCCCAGTAACAGTAATCGAAGCTACTCCAAACGTAGTTTTACAAAAGAAATCTGTTGAAACTGATGGCTACGAAGCGATCCAATTAGGTTTTGAAGATAAGCGCGTTAAGCTTTCAAACAAACCTGAACAAGGTCACGTAGCAAAAGCAAATACTGCTCCTAAGCGCTTCATCCGTGAGTTCCGCAACTTAGAAGCTGCGACTTACGAAGTTGGTCAAGAAGTCAAGGTTGAAATTTTCGCTGAAGGCGATGTAATCGATGTAACAGGTGTAACAAAAGGTAAAGGTTTCCAAGGTGTTATTAAACGTCATGGTCAATCTCGCGGCCCTATGTCTCACGGTTCTCGTTACCACCGTCGTCCTGGTTCAATGGGTCCAGTTGCTCCGAACCGCGTATTCAAACAAAAGAAATTACCTGGTCAAATGGGTGGCACAGTTGTTACTATTCAAAACCTTGAAATCGTTAAGGTTGATGTAGAGCGCAACTTACTACTTGTTAAAGGTAATGTTCCTGGTTCTAAAAAAGCATTAGTAACAGTTAAAACTGCTATTAAATCAAAATAATTCTCTTAAAGAAAGGAGGAAACAGGAATGACAAAGGTTTCAGTACTTAGTCAAACAGGTGCTTCAGTTGGTGAAATCGAATTAAACGATGCGATTTTCGGAATCGAGCCAAACGAAGCTGTATTATTCGACGCTGTAGTTGCACAACGTGCTTCTTTACGTCAAGGTAATCACAAAGTTAAAAACCGTTCTGCAGTTGCTGGTGGTGGTCGTAAGCCATGGCGTCAAAAAGGAACTGGTCGTGCTCGTCAAGGTTCGATCCGCTCTCCACAATGGCGTGGCGGTGGTGTTGTATTCGGTCCTACTCCACGTAGCTACTCTTACAAACTACCTAAGAAAGTTCGTCGCTTAGCGATTAAGTCTGCTTTATCTGCAAAAGTATTAGAGCAAAACTTAGTAGTACTTGATGCATTATCATTTGATGCACCAAAAACAAAAGATTTCAAATCAGTATTAGCTGCTTTAGAAATCAGCAAAAAAGCATTATTCGTAACTGCTGAAGTTAACGAAAACGCTATTTTATCTGCTCGTAACATCCCTGGTGTTACAGTGTTAACAGCTGAAGGAATCAACGTATTAGATCTATTAGGTCACGATAAAGTTGTATTCACTCAAGATGCTGTAAAAAAAGTTGAGGAGGTGCTTGGATAATGGAAGCACGTGATATCTTAAAACGTCCGGTCATTACTGAGCGTTCTTCAGAAATTATGGCAGAGAAAAAGTATACTTTCGAAGTAGACACTCGCGCTAACAAAACTCAAGTTAAAGACGCTGTTGAAGAAATCTTCGGTGTTAAAGTTGAGAAAGTAAACGTAATGAACTACAAAGGTAAGTTCAAACGCGTTGGTAAATTCGGTGGATACACTAACAAACGTCGTAAAGCGATTGTTAAATTAACTGCTGATTCAAAAGAAATCGAGTTATTCGAAATCTAATTTCAAATTTATATAAGTAACCTTAAAGAAGGAGGGAATACAAATGGCGATTAAAAAGTATAAGCCAACCTCAAATGGTCGTCGTAACATGACGTCTTCTGACTTTGCTGAAATCACTACTAATAAACCTGAAAAGTCTTTATTAGAACCGACTAAACGCAAAGCTGGTCGTAACAACCAGGGTAAAATTACTGTTCGTCATCACGGTGGCGGTCACAAGAAACAATACCGTGTTATCGATTTTAAACGTCTTAAAGACGGCATTCCAGGACGCGTTGCTACAATCGAGTACGATCCAAACCGTTCTGCGAACATCGCTTTAATTAACTATGCTGACGGTGAAAAACGTTACATCTTAGCTCCGAAAGGTCTTGAAGTAGGTCAAACTATTTATTCAGGTCCAGAAGCGGATATCAAAGTAGGTAACGCATTACCATTAGCAAACATTCCAATGGGTACTACAATCCATAACATCGAAATGAAACCTGGTAAAGGTGGACAATTAGTACGTTCTGCTGGTACTTCTGCGCAAGTATTAGGTCGTGAAGGCAAGTACGTAATCGTTCGCTTACAATCTGGTGAAGTACGTTTAATCCTTGCTACTTGCCGTGCAACAATCGGTCAAGTTGGTAACGAACAACACGAACTTATCAACATCGGTAAAGCAGGTCGTTCTCGTTGGTTAGGTAAACGCCCAACAGTACGTGGTTCTGTAATGAACCCTAACGATCACCCACACGGTGGTGGTGAAGGACGTTCTCCAATCGGACGTAAATCTCCAATGACACCATGGGGCAAACCAGCTCTTGGTTACAAAACTCGTAGCAAGAAAAATAAATCATCTAAATTTATTATTCGTGGACGTAAAAAATAATGTGGTAAAACTACGGTTCAGTTCGAGAGCCGTGGTCGTATCACGGAGGGAGGTTCCTAAATGGGTCGCAGCTTAAAGAAAGGACCTTTTGTTGATGACCACCTAATGAAAAAGGTGGAAGCACAAGAGGCTTCTGAGAAAAAACAGGTTATCAAAACTTGGTCTCGCCGTTCTACTATCTTCCCAAACTTCATCGGTTTAACAATCGCTGTATATGATGGACGTAAACACGTTCCTGTATACGTAACTGAAGATATGGTAGGTCATAAACTTGGTGAGTTCGCACCAACTCGTACTTATAAAGGTCACGGTGCAGATGACAAGAAAACAAGACGCTAATTTTGAGAGGAGGTAAATCCTAATGACACAAGCTAAAGCTATCGCTCGTACAGTTCGTATCGCTCCTCGTAAAGTTCGTCTAGTAGTAGACTTAATCCGAGGCAAGCAAATTGGTGAAGCAGTTGCAATTTTACGTCATACTCCAAAAGCGGCGTCTCCAGTCGTTGAGAAAGTATTAAAATCTGCAGTTGCTAACGCTGAACATAACTATGAGTTAGATGTTAATAACTTAGTTGTATCTGAAATCTTTGTTGATGAAGGTCCAACATTAAAACGTTTCCGTCCACGTGCACAAGGTCGTGCGTCGGCAATCAACAAACGTACTAGCCACATTACAATCGTGGTATCTGAGAAGAAGGAGGTTTAATCCGTGGGTCAAAAAGTACATCCAATAGGACTACGTGTTGGTGTTATTCGTGACTGGGAGTCAAAGTGGTTCGCTGAGAAAGACTACGCTAACTTATTACACGAAGACATCAAAGTACGTAAATATATCGAAACTAAACTTAAAGATGCATCTGTATCTAAAGTAGAAATCGAACGCGCTGCAAATCGCGTAAACATCACTATTCACACTGCGAAACCAGGTATGGTTATCGGTAAAGGTGGTACGGAAGTTGAAAACTTACGTAAACACTTAACTGAAGTAACTGGCAAACGTGTGCATATCAACATTATTGAAATCAAACGTGCAGATCTTGACGCTAAATTAGTAGCTGAAAACATCGCTCGTCAACTTGAGAACCGCGTATCATTCCGTCGTGCTCAAAAACAATCAATCCAACGCACAATGCGCGCTGGTGCAAAAGGTATTAAAACACAAGTATCTGGTCGTTTAGGTGGCGCTGATATCGCGCGTGCTGAACACTATAGTGAAGGAACTGTTCCGCTTCATACATTACGTGCTGACATTGATTACGCACATGCTGAAGCTGATACTACTTACGGTAAACTAGGCGTTAAAGTTTGGATCTACCGTGGTGAAGTCCTTCCTACTAAAAAGAACTCTGTGGAAGGAGGCAAATAATATGTTATTACCTAAACGCGTAAAATATCGTCGTGAACACCGTGGTAACATGCGTGGAGAAGCGAAGGGCGGTAAAGAAGTATCTTTTGGTGAGTTTGGCTTACAAGCTACAACAGCATCTTGGATTACAAACCGTCAAATCGAATCTGCTCGTATCGCAATGACTCGTTACATGAAACGTGGCGGTAAAGTTTGGATCAAAATCTTCCCACATAAGCCTTACACGAAAAAGCCTCTAGAAGTCCGAATGGGTTCTGGTAAAGGTTCTCCTGAAGGTTGGGTAGCAGTAGTAAAACCAGGAAAAGTAATGTTCGAAATTGCTGGTGTATCTGAAGAGGTGGCACGTGAAGCACTTCGTTTAGCATCACATAAACTTCCTGTTAAATGTAAAATTGTAAAACGTCAAGAAACTGGTGGTGAATCTAATGAAAGCTAATGAAATCCGTGACCTTGCCACTAATGAAATTGAATTAAAAGTAAAATCACTGAAAGAAGAGCTTTTCAACCTTCGCTTCCAATTGGCGACTGGTCAATTAGAAAACACAGCTCGCATCCGTGAAGTTCGCAAAGCGATTGCACGTATGAAAACTGTGATTCGTGAAAGAGAAATCAGTGCAAATAACTGATAAAGGAGGGTTTTAAGTATGACTGAGCGTAACCAACGCAAAGTTTACACGGGCCGTGTTGTTTCAGACAAAATGGATAAGACAATTTCTGTATTAGTTGAAACTCATAAAAAGCACAAGCTTTATGGCAAGCGTGTAAAATACTCGAAAAAGTTTAAAGCTCATGATGAGCTAAACACTGCGAATATCGGTGATATCGTACGTATCATGGAAACTCGCCCGCTATCAGCTACTAAACGCTTCCGTTTAGTTGAAGTTGTAGAAAAAGCGGTTATTATTTAATAACACATTTCGGAATAAAATATATTTCCGAAGGGAGGTAACCTAAGTGATTCAACAAGAAAGTCGTATGAAAGTTGCTGACAACTCAGGTGCACGTGAAGTTTTAACGATTAAAGTACTTGGTGGTTCTGGTCGTAAAACTGCAAACATCGGAGATATCGTTGTTTGTACAGTTAAGAAAGCAACACCAGGTGGCGTTGTCAAGAAAGGTGACGTTGTTAAGGCTGTTATCGTTCGCACAAAATCAGGTGCTCGTCGTAAAGACGGTACTTACATTAAATTTGATGAGAATGCTTGCGTAATTATCAAAGATGATAAATCACCACGCGGAACTCGTATTTTCGGACCAGTTGCACGTGAATTACGTGATGGCAACTTCATGAAAATCGTTTCTTTAGCTCCAGAAGTTCTTTAATTTCATGACAGTACCAATCAAGGAGGTGCGACACATAATGCATGTTAAAAAGGGCGACAAAGTAAAAGTAATTACTGGTAAAGACAAAGGTAAAGAAGGCGTAATCTTAGCTGCTTTCCCTAAACAAGACCGTGTTCTTGTTGAAGGTGTAAACATCGTTAAGAAACACGTTAAACCTAACCAACTTAACCCACAAGGTGGAATTGTATCTCAAGAAGCTGCAATCCACATTTCGAACGTAATGCTAATCGATCCTAAATCTGGCGAGCCGACTCGTGTAGGTATTGAGATCAAGGATGGCAAAAAAGTTCGTGTTGCAAAAAAATCAGGTGTAGTAATCGACTAATAAGTAAATTGAGAAGGGAGGTACACACATGAGCCGCCTAAAAGAAAAGTATTCAAATGAAGTTTCACCTGCTCTAATGAGCAAGTTCGAATATAAATCAGTAATGCAAGTTCCAAAAGTGGAGAAAATCGTAATCAACATGGGTGTTGGTGACGCTGTTCAAAACTCAAAAGCTCTTGATGTAGCTGTAGAAGAATTAACAATAATTACTGGACAAAAACCAGTAGTAACTAAAGCGAAAAAATCTATCGCAGGTTTCCGTTTACGTGAAGGTCAAGCGATCGGTGCTAAAGTTACATTACGCGGTGAGCGTATGTATGAATTCCTGGATAAATTAATCTCTATCGCACTTCCACGTGTACGTGACTTCCGTGGTGTTTCTAAAAAAGCATTCGATGGTCGCGGTAACTATACATTAGGTGTTAAAGAGCAATTGATTTTCCCAGAAATCGATTACGATAAAGTTTCAAAAGTACGCGGTATGGACATCGTGATCGTAACTACTGCGAATTCTGACGAAGAAGCTCGCGAGTTATTAACACAGTTCGGTATGCCGTTCCAAAAGTAATAAAATAAGGAGGGCGAAGACGTGGCAAAAAAATCAATGATCGTTAAACAACAACGCACGCAAAAATTTAAAGTTCAAGAATATACACGTTGTGAACGCTGTGGCCGTCCACACTCTGTATACCGCAAATTTAAACTTTGCCGTATTTGTTTCCGTGAACTTGCATATAAGGGACAAATTCCTGGCGTTAAAAAAGCCAGCTGGTAATCCCCTAATTTGGGAAGGAGGTAAATTTTCATGACAATGACTGATCCGATTGCAGATATGCTTACACGCATTCGTAATGCGAACATGGTACGTCACGAGAAGTTAGAAGTTCCTGCTTCTAACGTTAAGAAAGAGATCGCTGAAATTTTAAAGCGTGAAGGTTTCGTACGTGATGTAGAATATGTAGAAGACAACAAGCAAGGTATCATCCGTATTTTCTTAAAATATGGTAAAGAGAACGAGCGTGTTATCACTGGTCTTAAACGTATTTCTAAACCAGGTTTACGTGTATATGCTAAAACAAACGAAGTACCTAAAGTATTAAACGGTCTTGGTATCGCTTTAGTATCTACTTCAAACGGTTTATTAACTGACAAAGAAGCTCGCGCTAAACAAGTTGGCGGAGAAATCTTAGCATACATTTGGTAATTAGTAAGAAAAGAACGGAGGTGCAATATAAATGTCTCGCGTAGGTAAAAAAGTTATCGAGGTACCTGCTAACGTAACAATCGAAGTCGGTGCCGACAATCTTGTTACTGTTAAAGGTCCTAAAGGCGAATTAACTCGTCAATTCAACCAAGATATGAAAATCGAGCAAGAAGGCAACACTTTATCAGTTGTTCGTCCTTCTGATTCTAAAGAACACCGTACAAACCACGGTACAACTCGTGCGTTACTAGCTAACATGGTAACAGGTGTTTCTGAAGGCTTCACTCGTACTCTAGAACTTATCGGTGTAGGTTACCGTGCACAGTTACAAGGTACTAAGCTTGTACTAAACGTTGGTTACTCTCACCCAGTTGAGTTTACGCCTGAGCAAGGTTTAGAGGTCGAAGTTCCTTCGAACACGAAGATCATCGTTAAAGGTATTTCTAAAGAGCGTGTTGGTGCATTAGCATCTAACATCCGTGACGTACGTCCACCAGAGCCTTACAAAGGTAAAGGGATCCGTTACGAAGGTGAATTCGTTCGCCGTAAAGAAGGTAAAACAGGTAAATAATGCGGCATAAACCGCATTAATTTTTGAAAGGAGTGACCACTGTGATTACGAAACAAGATAAAAATCAAGTTCGTAAAAAACGTCATGGGCGTGTTCGTTCTAAAATTTCGGGTACTGCACAACGTCCACGTTTAAACGTATTCCGTTCTAACAAGAACATCTATGCACAACTAATCGATGACGTAGCTGGCGTAACTTTAGTTTCTGCTAATACTCAAGAAAAAGCTTTCGAAGGTATGGGCGCAAACGTAGAAGCTGCTGCTAAAATCGGTGAAACAATCGCTAAACGCGCTGCTGAAAAAAATATTACTACAGTAGTATTTGACCGTAGCGGTTACTTATATCACGGACGTGTAAAAGCTTTAGCAGAAGCTGCACGTGAAAACGGCTTAGAATTTTAATAAGAAGGAGGGACATACTTCATGAGTCGCATTGACGCAAACAAATTAGAACTTGAAGAACGCGTAGTTACAATTAACCGTGTTGCTAAAGTTGTTAAAGGTGGTCGTCGCTTCCGCTTCTCTGCTCTAGTAGTAGTAGGAGATAAAAATGGTCATGTAGGATTTGGTACTGGTAAAGCCCAAGAGGTTCCAGATGCAATCCGTAAGGCTGTTGAAGACGCGAAGAAAAACTTAATCGAAGTACCACGCGTGGGTGGAACTACTCCACACTTAGTGCAAGGTCGCTTCGGTGCAGGTTCAATCTTAATCAAACCTGCAGCTCCTGGTACAGGAGTTATCGCTGGTGGTCCAGTACGTGCCGTACTTGAACTAGCTGGTATTACTGATATTCTTTCAAAATCTCTTGGTTCAAACACACCAATCAACATGGTGCGTGCAACTGTAGCAGGTTTAACTGAATTAAAACGCGTAGAAGAAGTTGCAAAACTACGTGGTAAATCAGTGGAAGAGTTATTAGGATAAGGGGGGGAATTATAATGGCTAAATTACAAATTACCCTTAATAAATCTGTCATCGGTACTAAACCAAACCAACGTAAAGTTGTTGAGGCTTTAGGATTACGTAAATTAAACCAAACTGTGGAACAAGCTGATAACGCTGCAATCCGCGGGATGATTACAAAAGTAGCTCACTTAGTTACTGTTAAAGAAATTTAATTTCAATTATACGAACAAGGAGGTGCCACCCAAATGAAACTTCATGAGTTAAAACCAGCAGAAGGTTCACGTAAAGTACGTAACCGCGTTGGTCGTGGTATCGGTTCTGGTAACGGTAAAACTTCTGGTAAAGGTCATAAAGGTCAAAACGCTCGTTCTGGCGGCGGCGTTCGCCCAGGATTTGAGGGGGGTCAAAACCCACTTTTCCGTCGTTTACCTAAACGTGGCTTTACGAACATTAACCGTAAAGAATACGCTATCGTTAACCTTGACGCGTTAAACCGTTTTGAAGATGGTGCAGAAGTAACACCTGCATTATTATTAGAAACTGGTATCGTGAGCAACGAAAAAGCTGGAATCAAAATTCTAGGTCATGGTACATTAAGCGTTAAGCTTAATGTTAAGGCTCACAAATTCTCTGCTTCTGCTAAAGAAGCAATTGAGAACGCTGGCGGAACAACTGAGGTGATCTAATGTTTCAGACAATCTCTAACTTTATGCGCGTTCGAGATATACGAAATAAAATCATCTTCACACTTTTAATGTTAATCATTTTTCGTCTCGGAACATTCATTCCGGTACCAAATGTTAACGCAGATGTATTAAAGGCAACTGATGAGTTCAGCTTAGTAGGTTTCCTTAATACGTTTGGCGGTGGTGCATTGGCAAACTTCTCAATCTTTGCGATGGGGATTATGCCGTACATCACAGCCTCAATTATTGTCCAGTTACTTCAAATGGATGTAGTACCTAAGTTTGCAGAATGGGCGAAACAAGGTGATGTAGGTCGACGCAAGTTGGCTCAATTCACTCGTTATTTCACGATTGTATTAGCATTCATTCAATCTTTCGCAATGAGCTTTGGGTTTAACCAATTTTATGGCGGATCATTGATTACGGATACTAGTATTCAATCATACTTAACGATTTCAATCGTATTAACTGCAGGTACAGCTTTCATATTGTGGTTATCTGAACAAATTACTGCATATGGTGTTGGTAATGGTATTTCTATCATTATCTTCGCTGGTATCGTAGCTGCGATTCCTAACGCAGTAAACCAAATCTATGCACAACAAATTGATGGGGCTGGCGATCAATTGTTTATCAATATTGCCATTTTAGTTCTATTAGTTCTAGTGCTGCTTGCTGTTGTCGTTGGAGTTATTTATATTCAACAAGCGTTGCGTAAAATTCCAATCCAATATGCAAAACGAGTTGCTGGGAATTCACCTAAAGTTGGTGCACAGCAAACGCATTTACCGTTAAAAGTAAATGCTGCAGGGGTTATTCCGGTAATCTTTGCGGTTGCGTTTATTGTTACACCTCAAACTTTAGCAACATTCTTTGGAGATAATAATGTAACAGCGTTTATTACGAACACGTTTGACTATACTAAACCTGTTGGTATGTTAATCTATGTTGCTTTAATTATCGCCTTCACATACTTCTATGCTTTCATTCAGGTGAATCCGGAAAATGTGGCAGATAACTTGAAAAAGCAAGGTGCCTATATCCCGGGTATCCGCCCAGGTAATGACACTCAAGCTTACTTAACAAAAGTTCTTTATCGTTTAACATTAGTTGGTGCTTTATTCTTAGTAGTTATTTCAGTAATGCCGATTTTATTCATTAACTTCATGAACCTGCCAGCTTCGGCTCAAATCGGGGGAACAAGTATGATTATCGTAGTCGGTGTTGCACTTGAAACAATGAAACAGTTAGAGTCTCAATTAGTGAAGCGTCATTATAAAGGCTTTATGAAATAATGCAGGTTTAGGAAACATTCTCGTTTCCTTACCGGCTTATGCTATAAAGGGGAGTATTACGTATGAATATCGTTTTAATGGGTCTTCCAGGAGCCGGTAAAGGTACTCAGGCTGACAAAATTGTTGAGAAGTACGCAATCCCTCATATTTCTACAGGCGATATGTTCCGTGCCGCTATTAAAGAAGGTACAGAATTAGGTTTACAGGCCAAAGCGTTTATGGATCAAGGTGCATTAGTACCTGATGAAGTAACGATTGGTATTGTTCGTGAACGTCTTTCACAACCAGACTGCGAAAAAGGTTTCTTATTAGACGGATTCCCGCGTACAGTTCCTCAAGCTGAAGCTTTAGACAGCATCCTTGAAGAATTGGGACGCCCAGTTGAGCATACAATTAATGTTCAAGTTGAAAAAGAAGAATTAATCGCACGTTTAAGTGGTCGTCGTATTTGTAAGACTTGTGGTACATCATATCATTTAGTGTTTAATCCTCCAAAAGTGGATGGCATTTGTGATAAAGATGGCGGCGAGTTGTACACGCGTGCAGATGATAATCCTGAAACTGTTACAAACCGTCTGGAAGTAAATATGAACCAAGCACAACCTTTACTTGATTTCTATAAAGCAAAGGGAGTACTTACAAATATTAATGGACAGCAAGAAATTTCAAAAGTATTTGCTGATCTTGATGCTCTATTGCAGGGCAGCCGCAGCTGATATCCGTCCGGGCGCTAGACAGCTTCCGCGGTAGTCATGCGGAGGCAACAACGAAACATAATTTTTTGAGAGTTGCAAAAGCATATTGTGCCCGGTATATACTATAAAGGTTGAGCACTTAAATAGTGTGATGACATCTTTGTAACGTATAATGGGTTTCGTGGAAGCATCTGTGTAACGGGTATGAATCTCTCATCAAGACATTCCGGCTATCGTGTTAACATAAGGATGCGGTTCCTTATAGGATACTGTTTCCATGGATTGTGTGAAGCGAAACCAGACGAGCGTCTTATTCTACATCTCTCATGCAATCCAAACCATATGTTGAAACGAGTTGCTTCTTAATTAGGAGAAACAGTTGCAAGAGCTCGCATGAGTTTTTTGATATAAGCATATAGAAGGGAGTCGAGAAGATGGCGAAAGACGATGTAATTGAAGTCGAAGGGACAGTTCTTGAGACTTTGCCAAACGCGATGTTTAAGGTAGAATTAGAAAATGGGCACACTGTGCTTGCACACGTATCTGGAAAGATCCGTATGCACTTTATCCGTATCCTACCTGGAGATAAGGTTACTATTGAGTTATCTCCTTATGATTTAACTCGCGGTCGTATCACATACCGTTTTAAATAATCTTTTGCACTCCGGACTATTAAGGAGGTTAGGTTAGATGAAAGTGAGACCATCTGTGAAACCGATCTGCGAAAAATGTAAAGTAATTCGCCGACGCGGTAAAGTAATGGTAATCTGTGAAAATCCTAAACACAAACAAAAACAAGGATAATTAATCAAGGAGGTGCACTAACGAATGGCACGTATTGCTGGTGTTGATATTCCTCGCGACAAACGCGTTGTAATTTCATTAACATACATTTACGGTATTGGTAAAACTACTTCTCAAAAAGTATTAGCAGGTGCAGGTATTGACGAAAATACTCGCGTTAAAGACTTAACAGAAGATCAATTAAACCAAATTCGTGAACAATTAGATTCATACAAAACTGAAGGTGACTTACGTCGTGAAGTTTCTTTAAACATCAAACGTTTAATGGAAATTGCTTCAAACCGTGGTATCCGTCACCGTCGTGGTTTACCTGTTCGTGGTCAAAATACAAAAAACAATGCGCGTACGCGTAAAGGTCCACGTAAGACTGTAGCGAACAAGAAAAAATAATTAAGTAAAGGAGGTTCCTTCTTAACATGGCTCGTAAACAACAAACTCGTAAACGTCGTGTGAAAAAGAACATCGAATCTGGTGTTGCTCACATCCGTTCTACATTCAACAATACAATCGTAACGATCACTGATATGCAAGGTAACGCATTATCTTGGTCTTCAGCTGGTGCTTTAGGTTTCCGTGGTTCACGTAAATCAACTCCATTCGCAGCTCAAATGGCTGCTGAAACAGCTGCAAAAACTTCAATGGAACATGGTTTAAAAAACATTGAAGTAACAGTTAAAGGTCCTGGTTCAGGTCGTGAAGCTGCAGTACGTGCACTTCAAGCTGCTGGATTAGAAGTAACTGCTATTAAAGACGTTACTCCAGTTCCTCATAACGGTTGCCGTCCGCCAAAACGTCGTCGTGTGTAATGGGTGCAGCTTAGAAGTATAATTACTTCTACGTACATCATGTTACTTTGTACAAAAGTCTTGTGCATTTTATAGTCTAACTCAGATTAACAACTTGATGATAAGAACCTATACATTAGATGTTTTGAAGGAGGGTAAATTGGAATGATCGAAATTGAAAAACCGAAGATTGAAACAGTGGAGATTAGCGAAGATGCCAAATACGGCAAGTTTGTTGTAGAACCGCTTGAACGCGGTTATGGTAATACTTTGGGGAATTCTCTACGTCGTATCCTTCTGTCTTCATTACCTGGAGCTGCTGTTACGTCAATTCAAATTGACGGCGTATTACACGAATTCTCAACTGTAGAAGGCGTTGTAGAAGATGTCGCTTCGATTATCTTAAACGTGAAAAAGCTAGCTTTAAAAATCTACTCTGACGAAGAAAAAGTTATTGAGATTGATGTAAAAGGTGACGGAACGGTTACTGCAGCTGACATTACACATGACAGTGATGTAGAAATTTTAAACCCAGATCTATATATCGCAACAATCGCTAAGAACGGTCATTTACGTATGCGTATGTACGCACAACGTGGCCGTGGTTATACTCCTGCTGATCAAAACAAACGTGAGGATCTTCCTATCGGCGTGATCCCGATCGACTCTATTTACACTCCAGTTTCACGCGTCAACTTCCAAGTAGAGAACACTCGTGTTGGACAAAATTCTGACTACGACAAGTTATCACTTGATGTATGGACAGATGGAAGCATCGGTCCTAAAGAGGCGATTTCACTTGGAGCGAAAATTTTAACTGAACACTTAAATATCTTCGTTGGCATGACGAACGAGGCACAGACTGCTGAAATCATGGTCGAAAAAGAAGAAGACCAAAAAGAAAAAGTATTAGAGATGACTATCGAAGAACTTGATCTTTCTGTTCGTTCTTACAACTGCTTGAAGCGTGCTGGTATCAATACGGTACTAGAATTAGCTAACAAGTCAGAAGACGATATGATGAAAGTACGTAATCTTGGTCGTAAGTCTCTTGAAGAAGTTAAGCATAAGTTAGAAGAGCTTGGTTTAGGATTGCGTAAAGAAGACTAAGCGAAAAATTATAAAATTTAGCTAGATCAGATATATTTAAAAGGAGGGAAACGTCCATGGGTTACAGAAAACTTGGTCGTACAAGTTCTCAACGTAAAGCATTATTACGCGACTTAGCTACTGATTTAATCATCAACGAGCGCATCGAAACTACTGAAGCGCGCGCTAAAGAAACTCGTAAAGCTGTTGAGAAAATGATTACTTTAGGTAAACGCGGAGATTTACATGCTCGTCGTCAGGCAGCAGCATTCATCCGTCGTGAGCTAGTAACAGTTGGAGAAGGCGAAGAAGAAAAAACTGTTTTTGCACTTCAAAAATTATTTGACGATATCGCACCTCGTTATGCGGAGCGTCAAGGTGGTTACACTCGTATTCTTAAAGTAGGTCCTCGTCGTGGAGACGGCGCACCAGTAGTAGTTATCGAATTAGTTTAATTCTTAATAACATACAGGTGGAAAAGGGGTGTCCGGTTCACCGGTTGAACCCGCACCCCTTTTTTATATAAACAAAATTGATTTATACGACATAATTAAGCTGAGCGTTATGATGAGCGGGGTAGTAAATACTGGCGTCTCGTTTAGCTCTCCGCACCTCATTCAACGAATTCTCGGGCTTGAGCACCCGCGAATTTTGTAAATGTAACGACAAGCGCATTTCTCTGAATGAGGTGCGCGCTTTTTTATTTATGGAATGAAGGGTTGAGCCCCTAAATTCCCAATACATATGCAAACATAAAGTACGTTTAGATAGGTGGCCGTTCGCGCAAAACTTGTTTGAAAACGTGCTTTATTTTTATATAGGTATCATTTCCTGGGAAATTTAAACTGACTACTAATATGTCATACAATAGCGAAGCAGAGGGGAGAGTAGCTGCGCATGAGTGAAATTTTATCATTTAATCAAGTAACCTACTCCTATACACCGGAAGAGCCTCATACACGCAATGCAGTAGAGGATGTTTCTTTTACAATCAATAAAGGGGAATGGATTACGATTGTCGGCCATAATGGCTCCGGAAAATCGACAATGGCTAAATTGATGAGTGGCTTACTAATGCCACAGCAAGGGGAAATCCGGATTAAACGTGAAATCCTCACAGAAGAAAATATATGGGATATTCGTTCGCAGATTGGTATTGTCTTTCAAAATCCGGACAATCAGTTTGTAGGGGCTACTGTGCAGGATGATGTAGCTTTCTCGTTGGAAAACAACGGTGTTCCGCATGAAGAAATGGTTAAACGTGTGCACAATGCACTGAGACAAGTAAAAATGGAAGACTTTATCAACCACGAGCCTCATCATTTATCTGGCGGACAAAAGCAGCGTGTTGCCATTGCAGGGGCACTAGCGATGCATCCGCAAATATTAATATTGGATGAAGCGACATCGATGCTGGATCCTCAAGGCCGTGAAGAAGTGTTAACAATCGTGGAAGCATTGCGTAAAGAAATTGATCTTACGGTACTCGCGATAACTCATGATCTCGAAGAAGCATTGTTGGCCGATCGCATTATTTTTATGAATGCCGGCAAAAAATACGCTGAGGGAACGCCGGAAGAGATTTTTGCTTTAGGTGATGATCTCGTACAGTTTGGTTTGGATATGCCGTTTGCGATGAAAATGACGAAGCTGTTGCAAGCACAAGGTGTACAACTTGTAGGACAACATATGACAGAAGAAGAGCTGGTGAATGACTTATGGACATCCAACTTCAACAAGTAAGCTATGCCTATGCAAAAGGCACTCCATTTGAAAAGCAAGCTTTACATGAGGTTGACTTAACAATTAAAAGTGGAACATTTCAGGCGATTATCGGACATACAGGTTCTGGGAAATCAACAATCCTCCTTCACTTTAATGGATTATTAAAACCTTCGAGCGGTACAGTGAAAATCGGGGACCGAATCATTGAAGCCGGAAAAAAGGCAAAAGACTTAAAAACAGTACGTCAAAAAGTAGGCATCGTGTTCCAGTTTCCTGAGCACCAACTTTTTGAGGAAACCGTATTAAAGGATATTATGTTTGGTCCGATGAATTTTGGGGTGTCTGAAGAAGAAGCGGAAAAACGTGCCCGTGAGCTGATTTCGTTAGTAGGGTTACCGGAAGAAATATTGGACAAATCCCCATTTGACCTATCAGGTGGACAGATGCGCCGTGTTGCCATTGCGGGTGTACTGGCAATGGATCCTGAAGTGATTGTGTTGGATGAGCCAACAGCGGGTCTTGATCCACGTGGTCAAAAGGAAATTATGGACTTATTTTATACGCTACATAAAGAGCGCGGTTTAACAACGATACTTGTAACACATAGTATGGAAGATGCAGCACGTTATGCGGATTCGGTTGCAATTATGCATGAAGGACGGTGTGTGTTAACTGGAGATCCGCGTACGATTTTCAGCGATCGGCAAACGCTTGCCCAATTCCGTCTGGAGCCGCCACGTATTGTTCGTTTTCAGCATCAGGTAGAGAAGATGATGGGTAAAACGTTAGAAAAAGTATGCTTAACTGAAGAAGAGCTTGCCGTAGAAATAGGACAGGCCATTCCAAAGGGGCGTGAACAGCAATGATGGAAAAAATGATTTTTGGGCGCTATATACCAGGAAATTCATTTGTGCATAAGCTCGATCCGCGTTCAAAGCTGCTTTTTGTTTTTGCATTTATTATCGTAGTCTTTTTTGCCAATAATGTGGTAACCTATGCGCTGCTTTTGGCGTTTACATTACTCGTTATTTTACTGTCGAGAATACGCCTTTATTTTTTAATCAACGGCTTAAAACCTGTCATATTCTTAATGCTCTTCACTTTGATTTTGCATTTGTTTATGACGAGGGAAGGACCTGTATTAGTTGATCTTGGCTTTATAAAAATATACGAAGAAGGCTTACGACAAGGGATGTTCATATCAATGCGCTTTTTAATGCTAGTATTTATGACATCGATCTTAACGTTAACGACTTCTCCTATTTCAATTACGGACGGTCTGGAAGTACTTCTCGATCCGTTTAAAAAGGTAAAGCTGCCTGTTCATGAGCTTGCACTAATGATGTCGATTTCTTTACGTTTCATTCCAACATTAATGGATGAGACAGATAAAATTATGAAAGCACAGATGGCTCGTGGTTCAGATTTAAGTGCAGGACCTATTAAAGATCGTCTAAAGGCGGTCGTGCCATTGTTAGTACCGCTCTTTGTCAGTGCATTTAAACGAGCGGAAGATTTAGCGACTGCAATGGAAGTGCGCGGCTACCGTGGGGGAGAAGGGCGTACGAAATACCGTCAGCTAAAGTGGATGGTTAGAGATACGGCTATTTTAGTTGTACTTGTATTATTGGGCGTCCTGTTATGGATGCTGCGCAGTTAGAGGAGTAAAGATATGGTGAGATTAAAAACAACGATTAGCTATGACGGTACCGGCTTTGCCGGCTATCAGGTGCAGCCGGGTGAACGTACAGTACAGCTGGAAATCGAAAAAGTATTAACAACAATGCAAAAAGGGACACAAGTTAAAATTACAGCAAGCGGCCGTACAGATGCGCGTGTCCATGCAACGGGTCAGGTTATACATTTTGATACAGCTCTTGAGATTCCGCCCGAGAAATTTCAAAAGGCATTAAATGTCCAATTGCCGCGTGATATTCGTGTACTCCACATGGAGCAAGTAAAGGAAGACTTTCATGCCCGCTATGATGTATCAGGCAAGCGTTACCGATATATTTGGGATTGCAGCACTGTTCAAAGCCCGTTTAGAAGACACTATACAGTCGAGACAGGTGGAGTAAAGCCGAATGTAGAAGCAATGCGTGAAGCCGCAAAAGCAATTGTCGGGACACATGACTTCAGCTGTTTCTGCGCGGCGAATACGAGTGTTGTAGACAAAGTACGTACGGTTGAAACGCTGGAACTTGTCTGGCAAGGGGAAGAGCTGCATATGACAATTAGCGGCAACGGCTTTTTATATAATATGGTGCGGATTATTGCAGGTACATTATGGGAAGTTGGCATTGGACGAAGAGAAGCTTCTTCATTAGAAAAGACGATTGCTTCGATGGACCGTGCACAAGCAGGTAAAACAGCACCAGCACATGGTCTATATTTAGAACAAGTTTTTTATCAAGATTTGTGATTTTTTTTTGAAAAAGTTTTCCTTTTCTCTATAAAATCCTAGAGAAATCGGCTTGTGAAAAGGGTTAACAACCTCTCCAGGTGTTCAATTAAATATCTTGACTTTAAACGCGATCCAGTATATGATGATGTATGGTATTTTCATTACCACCACAATAATAAGCCCCGAAACTTATAAAGTGTATATAATGAAAAATAACGGTAATTCATATCGATTAGGAGGATACAAACATGCGCACAACTTTCATGGCTAAAGGTCAAGAAGTAGAACGTAAATGGTTAGTAGTTGACGCAGAAGGCCAAACGTTAGGTCGTTTAGCTTCTGAAGTAGCTTCTATCTTACGCGGTAAACATAAACCAACTTTCACACCAAACGTTGATACAGGAGATCATGTGATCATCATCAACGCTGATAAAATTGAGTTAACAGGTAACAAATTACAAAAGAAAATTTACTACCGTCACACTCAGTTCGCTGGTGGTTTAAAACAACGTACAGCTGGTGAAATGAAGGAAAAATACCCAACTCAAATGCTTGAGTTAGCAATTAAAGGTATGCTTCCAAAGAACTCTTTAGGTCGTCAAATGTTCTCTAAATTGAACGTTTACACTGGTTCTGAACATCCACATGCTGCACAAAAACCAGAAGCTTACGAGTTACGTGGTTAATCAATAAACTATAATAGGAGGAAATAACTTTGGCACAAGTACAATACATCGGCACAGGTCGCCGTAAAAGCTCAACTGCTCGCGTACGTTTAGTACCAGGCGAAGGTAAAGTAGTAATCAACAACCGTGATGTTGCAGATTACCTACCATACGAAACTTTACACTTAATTATCAACCAACCATTAGTAGCTACAGAAACTAAAGGTTCATATGACGTTCACGTTAACGTAAACGGTGGTGGATTCACAGGTCAAGCTGGAGCAATCCGTCACGGTATCGCACGTGCATTATTACAAGTTGATCCAGACTTCCGCCCAGCTTTAAAATCAGCGGGTCTATTAACTCGTGATTCACGTATGAAAGAACGTAAAAAACCAGGTCTACGCGGCGCTCGTCGTGCACCTCAGTTCTCAAAACGTTAATCTTTACGATTACTATTTTGCGAAATTACAAAACCCTTTCTTGGAATTTTTCCGAGAAAGGGTTTTTTCTTTATTCATTCGCAAAGCCATTTGTCGCATGAAGTTTTCCTTTAATCTTCGAAAGAGGCAAATAAGTTCCGCTTAGCCACGATTTAAAATCGATAACTATAGGCAATGCATCTCCACCTAAAGCAATAGTACATTTACCTTCAGTTGGTACATAGCCAACCGTATGGAGTGTACCATCCCATGCTCCGTATTTTGTCGCAAAGACCCCATTTTCGATACCATTCATTAATTTGAACGCATTTTCAAAAGTAAGTGGTGTTGCTTGGGCATTCGAAATAATATGTTCGCGCGCTAATGAATCCTCTGTTCGGTAACGGTTTTCTTCTGTCAGAACTTTAAAGTGATTCGTGCAGGCTGTTGCGTCCCGAACAGCTACATTGCGCGGAGATGCTTCTACTGCCGCCATCGTTTGCTCCGCATCTAGTAATACATAATTAAATGAATGTTTATGGGGAATATTTTTTAGTAATGAAATCCCCTCTTCAACAGTTGCGCAACGCTCCAGTAACAGACGCCCGATCATATTGCATACAAAGCCATCCGCCCTGTTTTTCGTATTTACAAAGTTATAACCGACGACGAGTCCTTTTTCATTCATCCCATCCATCCGTCCTGTAATTTGCATGGAAGGTCCGAGTGTCGCATAGCCACCGTCAGTTGGTTCATATAACACAAAACGCCCATCATAGCTTTCGGGGTCATTGTCATAGTTGCGGATCATATAAGACGGCCTTGTCGTAATAGAGCAGCCGCTTTTTTTATGTGCTGCATAATAGCCTCCATAATGCAGTAAAGCCTGTTCTTCCTTATAACCAAGTGCATGAGCAAGACCTTCTATTTCCTCTTCAATTCCTGGACCGAACCGGGCTAAAAGTTGCTTAACATATATTTTATCTATAGAAAACCTATCATCCAATTGTTTATAAAGCTTTTCTCTATTATAAAAAAGAGGCGAATTTTTTAAGAGCTCTCCCTGATATACACCGAACTCATAATGGGATCCTCTAAATTGGATAATATCGCTCGTCACGTTTTTCATGATGTACTCCTTTAATGAATCTTTTTTTTTTATAGTAACGATTTTTAATGAACAAACAAAATAAAAGGATTTGAATAAATTACTCTCCCTAAATACTTTAGCAGGAGTAGTATTTTTGTATACATTAGTATACAATAGTATTCAAAAAGGATGGGGTTAAAAATATGAGGTCTGAAACCAGAGGGAGACATCGAGGCGAAGGAGAACACGGTAGTCGCCGTTCTAAGGGTGCACAAACATTCCGGCGCGGGCGTGCATTGGAGTTTTATCGTCAACTCGAAATGAAGCGCTCAACATTGAAACAACAACTGGAGTCTTCAGAATTGAAATCAATTCATCCTGTTATTGCAGGGGAATTGAAAGCAACTGAAGCAATTATGAATGATTTTGTCGGCTTGTTTCAGCTGAATGAATTGTTGGAAGAAGCACAAGCAACAGAAGAGGAATAATTTTTCACAACATAAGGAAGTGAACTTGTTTAATGCAAGCAGTATGGAAACTCTCAAAATATATTAAGCCATATATATTATTTGCGATCATCGCTCCTGTAATGATGGTTATAGAGGTAAGTATGGATTTGCTGCAACCTACAATATTACAGCATATTATTGATGATGGGATCGCTCAAACTGATACGTCATATATTGTGAAAATGTTTGGCTTAATGATAGCGACATCCGTAATCGGTTTAATTGGCGGGATAGGGTGTTCCATTTATGCATCACGGACGGCCGTAAACTTTTCAACCGATCTACGGCAAGATTTATATGAAACGATTACGTATTTTTCAAATAGCAGTAAAGATAAATTTACGCTCGGAAAGCTTGTTACAAATTTAACGAGTGATATGGAAATGCTACAGCGGGCATTGACGATGTTATTGAAAGTATTTGTCCGTGGACCAATGATGTTTATCGGGGCCATTGTCATTGTTTTTATTACAGCGCGAGAGCTATTTCCGATTTTATTGGTCGTGGTTCCGATTTTGGCATTTTGCATGTATTATTTTACGGCACTTTCAGGAAAGCTTTTTCATAAAGTGCAGAAGGTTGTCGATATGGTAAACACAAAAGTTCAAGAAAACTTGGCTGGTATTCGTGTCATTAAGGCATACAACAGGAAAAATCATCAAATTGAACAGTTTACCGAAGTGAATACACAGCTGATGAAACGCAGTATGGCAGCCGATCAAATTATAGGCGTACTGGCACCCCTTACAATGTTTGTCGTGAACTTAGGTATTGTAGCAGCACTGTGGATGGGTGCGATCAAAGTGGATAACAACACGTTGCAAGTAGGGGTTATACTTGCCTTTATCAACTATTTAATGATGGTCATGCAGGGGCTGATGAGTTCATCAATGGTACTTGTACAGCTGGCACGTGCAATACCAAGCGCTGGGCGAATTGTAGAAGTGCTGGAAGAGAAAACAGACTTAACGAGCCCTTTAAAACCAGAGATAAAAGAAATTAAGGGAAGTATTAGTTTCGAAAATGTAAGCTTCTCCTATTTAAAAGAAACAGAATCCGTATTGAAAAATATTAGCTTCCACGTGAATGCGGGAGAAACAGTCGGCATTATCGGAATGACAGGAAGCGGGAAATCGACATTAGTTAAAATGATTCCACGCCTGTTTGATCCTGACAGTGGCAGCGTAAAAATAGACGGAGTGCCAATTGGCAGCTATTCATTGGAACTTTTACGCCAGTCAATCGGTTTTTCCCCGCAAAAAGCGACATTGTTCTCAAAAACGATTGCCGACAACTTGCGCTACGGTAAATCCGATGCAACGTCAGAGGACATTGTACAGGCATTACAGTCGGCAAACGCAAAGGAATTTGTCGACAAACTGGATGCAGCGACAGAACATTTGCTCACACAAGGGGCGACAAACTTGTCCGGTGGGCAAAAGCAGCGTTTGGCAATGGCGAGGTCCTTTATCCGGAAACCGAGTATTTTAGTTTTGGATGATGTGACAAGTGCGGTTGACAGTATTTCTGAAAAAACAATTCAACGTGCGATTGAAGAGCAGTTCAGTGATGCTACAAAAGTGATTGTTTCGTCTAAAATCTCTTCTATTCGCCATGCTGATCAAATACTTGTAATGGACGACGGGAAAATTGCTGCACAAGGAACACATGAGCAACTATTGCAGGAAAGTATATTGTATCAAGAAATGGCAAAAACACAGGCAGAAAAAGGGGTGACCTTAAGTGAATAAACAACAAGGGGAACCGCCTGTACCTATGAGGCATCCAGGTGGGCGCTTTACAGGTCCAGTTGTGAAGCCAAAAAATCAAAAGGAAACACTGCTTCGGATTTGGAGCTATTTACGTGTTCAAAAGGTAGAGCTGATCAGTGTCGTCATTTTCGTTATTATTAGTACACTGTTAAGTTTAGTCGGTCCATTTCTAATCGGGAAAACGATTGATGATTATATTGTGAAGCTCGATGTGCCGGGGGCGATTCGCATGGCACTTATTTTGGCAGGGGTCTATATCGCATCGTCCGTACTCACTTGGCTTCAAACATTTGTCATGATTCGTGTTTCACAGAAGACCATTCGCCGGTTGCGTCAACACCTGTTTGAGCAGTACCAGTCACTGCCGCTCGCATTTTACGATAAAAAACAGCAGGGCGATTTAATGAGCCGGATGACCAATGATATCGAAAATTTAAATGCGGCATTGTCCCAAAGTGTCATACAAATTGTTTCAAGTTTTTTAACGATTGTCGGGACGGCCTTTGCACTCTTTTATTTAGATTGGCGATTAGCACTAGTAACGCTCATTATTATTCCACTCATCGTTTATGCGACAAAGCAGATTATTAAACGAAGCAGCGTGAACTACAAGGCACGTCAACGGGATCTGGGCAATTTAAATGGTTATATTGAAGAAACCATTTCGAACGCGGATATTATTACGCTTTTCGGTCAGGAAAAATCAACGCTTGCTGAGTTCAAAGAAGCCAATGAGCGATTGCGCGGTTCAGCGATGCGAGCCGATATTATCTCTGGCTTCATGGGTCCAATCAATAACTTTATGAACAACTTAGGCTTAAGTCTTGTAATAGGTGCAGGTGCAATCATGGCTGTAACAAGCGGACTGACAATCGGTGTAATCGCATCATTCGTTACGTACACCCGACAGTTTTTCCGGCCGATCAACCAGCTATCGAACCTTCTCAATACGTTCCAATCGGCCATTGCGGGTTCCGAACGTGTATTTGAAGTGTTAGATGAAACAAAAGAAGTAGCGGACATTGAAAATGCAAAAGAGAAAGAACAGTTTAGTGGTGATGTAAAGTTCGAAAATGTTCAATTTGCCTATGAAACGGGCAAGCCTGTATTACACGGAATTAATTTTGAAGCGAAAGCAGGAGAGACAGTTGCCATTGTTGGTCCTACTGGTTCAGGGAAGACGACAATCATTCAGCTATTAACCCGATTTTATGATGCGACAGGGGGCCGGATTTTATTGGACGGCGAACCAATTGAACATTACAAAATGACGAATGTGCGCGACCATGTCGGTGTCGTTCTGCAGGATACGTATTTGTTTTCAGGAACGGTGCGTGAAAATATCCGTTTCGGTAAGCTCCATGCAACAGATGATGAAGTTGAACAAGCAGCAAAAATTGCATATGCACATAATTTTATAAAGTATTTGCCTGAACAGTACGATACTGTACTGACAAGCGGAGGCTTAAATTTAAGTCAGGGGCAGCGTCAGCTTATAGCGATTGCCCGTGCAATTCTAGAGGATCCCGATATCTTAATTTTAGATGAAGCAACTTCAAGTGTTGATACGATGACAGAAGTGCATATTCAGAAAGGCTTGAACAATTTGATGGAAGGGCGAACAAGCTTTGTCATTGCACACCGTCTTAAAACAATTGAAAATGCGGATCAGATCCTCGTCATTAAGGACGGTCAAATTTTAGAACAAGGAAATCATGATTCTTTAATGAAGGAACAAGGTTTTTATGCAACATTACAACGTCAGCTCCAGTCTCAATGATAAGGTGAATATTCCGCCGTCCTTTTGCGTATAGTAGGCAAAAAGGACGGTGTTTTTTTTGAAACGTTGGCTTGCACTCATATTCGTAATTTTTTGTTCGATGCTTGTCGTTGTATATGAAACGAACGCATCCGACCGGCGATTTTTTTTACCCGAGCCATTAGGTGGGGTAAAAATTGTGTTAGATGCTGGTCATGGAGGAATTGATGGTGGTGCTTCAAATGGAGAGGTAATTGAAAAAGACGTGACACTGGCAATTACAAAAAAAGTAGCTCGTCAATTAACACGTTTAGGTGCGGAAGTAGTATTAACACGTTCAACGGATGGAGATGTATTAAGTGAACATGCACCAAGTGAAACATTTCCAACACTTCGTGAGCGTAAAAAGCAGGACATTTTTTTACGTGAAACGTTAGTGGACTCACATGAACCGGATCTATTCGTTACGATTCACGCAAATGCAATCCCAAATAGTAAATGGCGAGGGGCGCAAGTGTTTTACCATCACACTGGACACGAGAAAAGCCAGGCACTCGCACAGGCTGTACAACAATCAATTCGAGAGACGATGGAAAATACGGACCGCGAAGCACTGTCGATTAAAAATGTTTATTTATTAAAGAAAATTGAAAAACCGGCTGTATTAGTAGAAACAGGATTTTTAAGTAATGAGGAAGAGCGTGATTTACTGGCAAATGACAGCTATCAGGAAAAAATGGCATTTGCGATTGCACGCGGAATTGAAAATTATATTCATGTAAAATACGAGTAGGCAACATGTAATAACAATACGAATCGATTATGATATACTAACAAATGTAATTTCATTCAGGGGAGTGTTTGATATGTTAAATGAGGAACAAGTCCGAGAACTATTAGGAGAACTACAAGATCCGTTTTTACATAAATCACTAGCAGAAACAAAAGGTGTAACAAACGTTTCGATTAAAGCAGAAAAAGCGCATGTTAGTGTTCGTATTGCGATTGCAAAAACTAATACGCCTGAACAAATGACACTTCAAATGAAAATTGTTGAAGTGTTAAAAGAAAATGGCGCGGCTTCCGTTGGGATTCGTTTTGAAGAGCTACCGGCAGAAGTACTGCAATCATTCCGTGGACAAGCGACCGAAGCAGAAGCACAAGATATTTTATCACCTTTATCAAGCGTACAATTTATTTCAATCGCCTCAGGTAAAGGTGGAGTAGGGAAATCGACGGTATCTGTAAATATGGCAGTTGCACTAGCACGCCTAGGCAAAAAAGTCGGTTTAATCGATGCTGATATTTATGGTTTCTCTGTACCGGACATGATGGGTGTAACAGAAATGCCGGTCGTAAAAGATGACCGTATTTACCCGGTGGAACGTCTTGGTGTAAAAGTTATCTCAATGGGATTCTTTGTTGAAAACAATGCACCAATCGTTTGGCGCGGACCGATGCTTGGTAAAGTATTGGACCAGTTCTTCCGTGATGTCGAGTGGGGCGATTTAGACTATCTACTATTGGATTTACCACCAGGAACGGGAGACGTAGCACTGGATATTCACCAAATGCTGCCATCTTCAAAAGAGATTGTTGTGACAACACCTCACCCGACAGCCGCTTTCGTAGCAGCCCGTGCAGGTGCGATGGCATTACAAACAAATCATGAAATCCTAGGTGTTATTGAGAATATGGCTTGGTATGAAAGCAAATCAGGCGAAAAAGAATTTGTATTTGGTCAAGGCGGCGGTCCGAAGCTAGCTGATGAACTGCGCACAAAATTACTTGGTCAAATTCCGTTAGGACAACCAGATTGGACAGAGGAAGACTTCGCACCTTCTGTATATGCAGAATCGCATCCAACAGGTAAAATCTATTTACAAATTGCTGAAGAAATTATTTCAGAATTAAATAAATAACAAAAAAACAACCAGTTGTCCCAATGAGACGACTGGTTGTTTTTTTATGAGCCTCCACCGCTGTCTTTACCGCCACCGCTATCCTTCCCTGAGCCAGATCCGGATTCAGACCCCGAACCAGAACCGGAACCCTTCTCGGATGAAGCTTCACCGCTTTTCTTAATGAGCTCCTGCCATTTTGTCTGCATAAGCGGATTTTCGATTGTTTCCATTACGATTTTCTCCAGCTCTTTTCGCATAACAGCACCTTTCATGATGCTTTCAAGCTGCTTTTGCATATCCGGCTGACCGAAGAAAGACGTTAGAGATTCTTGGTAACTCGCGTCATTCAGTAGGTTTTTCATTAAATCTTCCTGCTGATCCTGCATACTTTTTGCAAATGTTTCTTTAAATTTCGGGTCTTCGAATGTTTTAATCCAAAAATCCATTGCATCTTTTGATAACATTGTCTCTTCAGTCGCTTTTTTAACTTCTTCGGTATTTAAAATAAGCAACTCCCGAAAATTCTTATC
>NZ_JBBOSS010000001.1:3745000-3895000 GCF_038005185.1 Solibacillus sp. FSL K6-1554 | reverse complement strand
GAAGTCAGACCGGAAGGACTGGTGGAGCGGTTAGAAGTGAGAATGCCGGTATGAGTAGCGAAACATGGGTGAGAATCCCATGCACCGTATGACTAAGGTTTCCTGAGGAAGGCTCGTCCGCTCAGGGTTAGTCGGGACCTAAGCCGAGGCCGATAGGCGTAGGCGATGGACAACAGGTTGATATTCCTGTACCACCTCCTCACCGTTTGAGAAATGGGGGGACGCAGTAGGATAGGGTAAGCACGCCGTTGGTTGCGCGTGTTCAAGCAGTAAGGCGTGTATGTAGGCAAATCCGCATACTTTAACGTTGAGCTGTGATGACGAGCTCGTATGAGCGAAGTTCCTGATTTCACACTGCCAAGAAAAGCCTCTATCGAGGTGAGAGGTGCCCGTACCGCAAACCGACACAGGTAGTCGAGGAGAGAATCCTAAGGTGTGCGAGAGAACTCTCGTTAAGGAACTCGGCAAAATGACCCCGTAACTTCGGGAGAAGGGGTGCTTCTTTGGGTGCATAGCCTAGAGAAGCCGCAGTGAATAGGCCCAGGCGACTGTTTAGCAAAAACACAGGTCTCTGCAAAACCGTAAGGTGACGTATAGGGGCTGACGCCTGCCCGGTGCTGGAAGGTTAAGAGGAGCGGTTAGCGCAAGCGAAGCTGTGAATTGAAGCCCCAGTAAACGGCGGCCGTAACTATAACGGTCCTAAGGTAGCGAAATTCCTTGTCGGGTAAGTTCCGACCCGCACGAAAGGCGTAACGATCTGGGCACTGTCTCAACGAGAGACTCGGTGAAATTATAGTACCTGTGAAGATGCAGGTTACCCGCGACAGGACGGAAAGACCCCGTGGAGCTTTACTGTAGCCTGATATTGAATTTTGGTACAACTTGTACAGGATAGGTAGGAGCCAGAGATCTCGGAGCGCCAGCTTCGAAGGAGGCGTCGGTGGGATACTACCCTGGTTGTATTGAACTTCTAACCCATGCCCCTTAGCGGGGTAGGAGACAGTGTCAGGCGGACAGTTTGACTGGGGCGGTCGCCTCCTAAAGAGTAACGGAGGCGCCCAAAGGTTCCCTCAGAATGGTTGGAAATCATTCGTAGAGTGTAAAGGCATAAGGGAGCTTGACTGCGAGACCTACAAGTCGAGCAGGGTCGAAAGACGGGCTTAGTGATCCGGTGGTTCCGCATGGAAGGGCCATCGCTCAACGGATAAAAGCTACCCCGGGGATAACAGGCTTATCTCCCCCAAGAGTCCACATCGACGGGGAGGTTTGGCACCTCGATGTCGGCTCATCGCATCCTGGGGCTGTAGTCGGTCCCAAGGGTTGGGCTGTTCGCCCATTAAAGCGGTACGCGAGCTGGGTTCAGAACGTCGTGAGACAGTTCGGTCCCTATCCGTCGTGGGCGTAGGAAATTTGAGAGGAGCTGTCCTTAGTACGAGAGGACCGGGATGGACATACCGCTGGTGTACCAGTTGTCTTGCCAAAGGCATCGCTGGGTAGCTATGTATGGACGGGATAAGTGCTGAAAGCATCTAAGCATGAAGCCCCCCTCAAGATGAGATTTCCCATTACGCAAGTAAGTAAGACCCCTGAAAGACGATCAGGTAGATAGGTTCGAGGTGGAAGTGCGGTGACGCATGCAGCTGACGAATACTAATCGGTCGAGGACTTAACCACATTTTATTGCTCAATTCAATGAAACGTTTATCCAGTTTTGAAAGAATGAAAATTCTTTTACATAGGCTTATTAAAAGCCATTATAGTGAAGTGATGATGGCAAAGAGGTCACACCCGTTCCCATACCGAACACGGAAGTTAAGCTCTTTAGCGCCGATGGTAGTTGGGGGCTTCCCCCTGTGAGAGTAGGACGTCGCTTCGCTCAAAAAGTCGCTGCTGATTTAGTCAGTAGTGGCTTTTTTATGTTGAAAATTAAGTGTATGGGTACTATAAAATACAATAGAAGTTTATAATAAGTTAAACCAAAGTAGGCGTCCTAAAAACAGACCCCCTTCTTTGGTTTTTCTTTTATTTAAGTTTCGCTTGCCTAATACGAGAATTGGTGAAGTAGTTGACCAATAAAGCAGAAAGAAATACGATTAATAAATGTAAAGGTTCTTACAAGGCAAAATATTGGAGGAAATAACATGACTGCACCATTTTTAACAGTGGTAGACTTACGTTTAATCGAGCAACAATTAAATAAAATATTGAAGGCAAAGCTAACGTCGAATGATCAGAAAATAGTTGCGGCTGTACGTGAACTGGCAATTACAGAGCTAAGAGAAAGATTGACACATGTAGATGAAGACATTATTAAAGAAGTGGAAACGATTGAAGATACTATAGGTGCAGAGCTATTTTTTCAAAGCTTAAAATCATATACCATTCCATTTAAGTCAATTTCAGAGCAAGGTCTACAAAAATTGTTTAAAAAAGATAAAAAGCTGAAGCTACCTAAACTTGAGACAATTGATTGGCAAGCAATCAGCTATCTATCATGGTTGGATAAAGGAACAAACCGCCAATACATTGTACTGGAAAAGGAAGGCGAATATACGGCATTGCGTGGAGTTGTAGATGCTCATAACCCAATTAAAGGTGTCTGTTCGATTTGTAACCAGCATAGTGTAGTTCATCTGTTTACAGCTACGGTAAAGGGGAACGGTGACAATTATACATCTTATAGTAATTACATTTGCAACGACTCACAACTATGTAATCAAAGGGTAAGTGATTATGATAAACTTCAGGAATTTGTTGCCCGTAATTTAATATAAAAATAAAAGTCATCTTCATTGATGGCTTTTTTATTTTGAAACTTTTTCCTATTCTGACCGTAAAGGAAATTAAGATAGAATGGGGAGGAAAAAGACATGCGAAACATTGCTTATAGTTTAGCTATTGTATTACTGTTGTCAGCTTGTAATAGTGAAAGTACGGGTGATAACTCAACAGTGGAAGAACAGACGAAGCAGGAGGTTGTGCAGGTGGATGAAGCATTAATAGGAAAGTGGCAGGGGATGATTGAAATTCCTCAGTCACCTCTTGAAATAATTTTAAATTTGGAGGAGGCAAGTGGGAATATTTCTGTACCAGTTCAAGGAATCACTGAATTCGCATTTGAATCAATTGAATATAATGGCTCGGATGCGGTTATCACTATTAACATAGCTGGATCTTTAATAAAGATTGCAGGAACTCTGAAAAACGAAACTATAGAAGGAACGTTTACGCAAAACGGACAGTCCTATCCTATTACGTTAAAGCCATATACAGAAACGCCTGTTACGTATAAAGAGCTATTGATTCCTGTTGCCGGCGGAGAGCTTAAAGCAGCGTTACAGATGCCTGATAAACCTACGGGAGAGCTAGTCATAATCCATGCAGGGTCAGGTCCTACAAATAAAGACGGTAACACAATAGGGGCTGGTGCGAATAATAGCTTAAAAATGATTGCAGAGAGCTTAGCGGAGAAAGGGATTGCTTCTATTCGTTTCGATAAGCGTGGAATTGGTGATAATACGGCACTTATTAAAAAGGAAGATGATTTAACATTTGATCTGTATGTTGAAGATGTTCTGGCAATTGTAGACTATGCTAAAAACGATGACCGCTTTAATGAAATTCATTTACTAGGTCATAGCGAAGGTGCTTTAATAATGACGGTTGCCGCTCAACAAAATGATATAGCATCACTTATTTCGATTGCAGGGATTGGCAGACCGGCTGATGAAGTTTTAATGGAACAATTGTCAGGAAGCTTACCTCCGAATTTATTAATGGAATCCGAAAAAGCATTGCAGCAATTAAAAGCTGGTAAAAAGGTAGAGACAGTATCTGAACAGCTCCAATCACTATTTAGGCCATCTGTTCAACCATATATGATTTCATGGCTTAAATACGATCCACAACAAGAAATAAGCAATGTTAATGTTCCGGTTATCATTCTTCAAGGAAGAAAAGATATTCAAGTAACCGTAACAGATGCAGAAAACTTATATGCAGCAAATGATCAAGCGATAATACATTATTTCAGTAAGATGAATCATGTGTTAAAAGAAATAGAAGGAGATCGAGAACAAAATATTGCGAGCTATTCCAATCCCGATTTACCACTCGCAAATGGCTTAATCAATGAAATTGTCGAGTTTATAAAGCGGTATTAGAAAACAATAATTCATTATAATGAGGTATTTATAATAGAAGAAAAGCCTAAAAAATAAAATGTTCAAATTATTTCAAAAAACTACTTGTATAAATTTTAAACGTTGCTATAATAATAAATGTACGAAAGATGGCTTGTACATCATTGTATAATAGTAGCGTTCCGAAGTAGCTCAGTTGGTAGAGCATCCGGCTGTTAACCGGCAGGTCGCAGGTTCGAGTCCTGCCTTCGGAGCCATTTTTTTTGCCTTTTTACTATTATAAAATAAGCAATAAAACTTTTTCGAAAAAGTTTTTAAAAAAGGCTTGCACTATATAAAAAATGATGATATTATAAATCTTGTCTTCAAGAGAACAACTTATAACGGCCCGTTGGTCAAGTGGTTAAGACACCGCCCTTTCACGGCGGTAACACGGGTTCGAATCCCGTACGGGTCACCATTTAAGGCTTCATAAAAAAATAAAACAGTAACACTTGTTATGTATGGAGGATTAGCTCAGCTGGGAGAGCACCTGCCTTACAAGCAGGGGGTCGGCGGTTCGAGCCCGTCATCCTCCACCATTCAACTTTAACAGTGTTGCATCATTTGTCGGAGGGGTAGCGAAGTGGCTAAACGCGGCGGACTGTAAATCCGCTCCTTAGGGTTCGGCGGTTCGAATCCGTCCCCCTCCACCATCTATAAAATGTTTGGGGTATAGCCAAGCGGTAAGGCAACGGATTTTGATTCCGTCATGCCCTGGTTCGAATCCAGGTACCCCAGCCATTTTTTTTATTTTTTATGAGCCATTAGCTCAGTTGGTAGAGCATCTGACTTTTAATCAGAGGGTCGAAGGTTCGAGTCCTTCATGGCTCACTTTTATTTTATAAACTTAGAAGTGTACTTAAATATCAAATAAAAATCCTTTACTTATTTATAAGTAAAGGATTTTTTGCGTATAAAAAGGGAAAATCGTTTAGTTGCTCGAAACTTCTATAGGAGGATGAGCAGAGAATAGAATAGAATAGAAAAACTACATGACATGTTAGGGGATGCAGAAATGATGAATAAGAAAATTTCAATCGTAGGGGTACCATGTGATTATGGGCAACAGCGCCGTGGGGTGGATATGGGACCGAGTGCAATTAGGTATGCGGGGTTGCAGCAACGTTTGACTAATCTTGGATATGAAGTTGAGGATGAAGGGAATATTCAAGTAATTGAAGGGGATGCAGCTGCACAGAAAGATGAAAAGCTGCTTAATCTGGAAGAAGTAATTAAGGTCAATACAGCGCTTGCCGAAAAAGTATTTAACGTCGTAAAAAAGGATTACATACCGCTTGTTTTAGGAGGCGACCATAGTATTGCAATTGGTACATTGGCTGGCCTATCGATGAAATATAAGAATCAGGGCGTGATCTGGTTTGATGCTCATGCAGATTTAAATACACCGGAAACGACACCATCGGGAAATATTCATGGAATGCCGCTAGCAACAAGTATTGGGCTAGGACATCAAAGGCTAACGTCAATTTTACATGCAGAACCAAAAATTAAAGCCGAAAACATTGTTATAATTGGGGGGCGTTCTATCGATGAGGGTGAACGGGAACTTATTAAGACACGAGGCATTAAAATATACACAATGCACGAAATTGATCGGCTTGGAATGACGTATGTAATGGAAGAAACACTAAAATACTTTAAGCAATTGCAAATAGACGGCCTTCATTTATCACTTGATTTAGATGCATTAGATCCTTTATATACTCCTGGAGTGGGGACACCGGTAGCAGGTGGGATCACTTACAGAGAAAGTCATTTAGCGATGGAAATGATACAGGAATCCGGATTAATGACATCAGCAGAGTTTGTAGAAGTGAACCCTATATTAGATGAGAGAAATAAAACAGCAGATGTAGCGGTTGCATTAATTGGCTCTTTATTTGGCGAAACTTTAGTATGATAATTACGAAAAAATTCGATTGGTCGTTATGAAGTTTGTTATAATAAGGGCACATATTTATGGGTGGGAAAATATTTTTATAGAAAGTGAAACCTTTTAATAAGCAATCCGTATATATAGAACAGCTGAAAAGGTGGAGAGGAAAGACAAATGGATGCGTTAGTTAATAAAAGAATAAAGCAAGTGCTTAAAGGTGACCAAAACGCATATGCCGACATCGTTAACCTCTACCAGCACAAGCTGTATCAAGTGTGCTATCGAATGCTTGGCAATAAACAGGAAGCAGAAGATATCGCGCAGGAGGCATTCATACGGGCCTATATTAATTTACATTCGTATGATCAAAATCGAAAATTTTCAACATGGCTTTACCGAATCGGAACAAATCTTTGCATTGACCGAATTCGTAAAAAGAAGCCCGATTATTATTTAGATGCGGAGGTAGCCGGGACAGAAGGGCTGGATATGTATTCTCAAATTGCTGCAGATGAGCAGTTGCCGGAAGAGGCCGTTGAGCAGATGGAGCTTCAGGACCGCATACAATATGAAATTAGCCGCCTCCCAGACAAGTATCGATCGGTCATTGTTTTAAAATATATAGAAGAACTGTCCCTTCAGGAAATTAGCGAAATTTTGGATATGCCTTTAGGAACAGTTAAAACGCGGATTCACCGTGGCCGTGAAGCATTAAGAAAGCAGTTAAACAATTTGTAGGAGGAAGATACGCATGAAAACGTGTGCATCAGAATTCGTGGATTATATGCACGAATATTTAGATGGTGATATTAGTCGTGAGCATGAACAATTATTGAAGCAGCATTTACAAACATGCCCTGATTGCCAACAACATATGCATGAATTAAGTGACACGGTTGCGTTTATCAAGAGTGCAGCACATATTACTGCCCCTCCGCGCTTTGAGGATCAAGTGATAAGTCGTTTACCGAAACGCAAAAGTTCTGCCGGCATCAAACGTTGGTTCCGTCAGCATCCTGTACTTGTAGCTGCAGCAGTATTCTTTTTATGTATGAGTGCCACATTGTTAGGCAGCTTCCCTAATGATGATCAATTCTCTGTGACAAAACAGCCTAATTTAGTTGTTGAGGGGCAAACGGTAACAGTGCCTGACGGTCAAGTTGTAAAAGGTGACATCGTTGTGAAAAATGGCGATATTATTGTCGAAGGGGAAGTGGACGGCAATATTACAGTTATCAATGGCAACTACATGGCATCTACGGCAGTCGTTACAGGGCAAGTAGAGGAAATCGATGAAATGTTCGAATGGCTTTGGTACAAAATTAAAGACGGCTTCAATAAAGCAATCGCTGTCTTTGATAAGTAACATCGGACAATTGTCACTAAGACAATTATAATAAGAAATAATATTTTCTTAATAAATCGGAACTTTTCTCAAAAAAAAGCCGTTCTAGTATAGAAAGAAAAGTCTACTCGTTCGGGTAGACTTTTTTCTGTTAGGAAAGTTAATCCCTGACAGAATTGTGCTATACTAAAAACAATATGGATTAGCAAGTAAAGGTGGGGGATGCCACATGCAAATAATTGAACAATTTACAGACATTGCTGCTGTAGATATGATTTTTAAAGTACTGGACGTACTGCTTGTATGGTACGTAGTTTATAAAGCATTGACCCTCATTAAAGGAACGAAAGCCGTTCAATTATTAAAAGGGTTATTAATTGTTGTGTTAGCGAAATTTGCTACCTACGTTTTCGGTTTAGACACCCTTGATTGGTTACTGCAAGAAGTAATTGATTGGGGTTTCTTAGCCATTATTATAATATTCCAGCCGGAAATTCGCCGGGCCCTTGAGCAGATCGGGCGAGGGAAGATTTTCCAACGCACTAATAACCAGCAGGAAGATGAACAGACACGCTTAGTCGAAGCGATGAAAAAATCCGTAAGTTATATGGCAAAGCGCCGAATTGGAGCACTTATATCAATCGAAAAAGATACAGGCTTAAATGAATATGTAGAAACAGGCATTAAGATGGATGCTGCAATTTCTTCTGAATTAATGATTAATATTTTCATCCCAAATACACCGCTTCATGACGGGGCCGTAATTATACAGAAAAACCAAATTGCCGCTTCGGCATGTTATTTACCATTATCGGAAAGTGCATTTATTTCCAAAGAACTTGGTACACGTCACCGAGCTGCACTTGGGTTAAGTGAAGTAACAGATGCAATTACAATTGTTGTATCCGAAGAAACAGGTGCGATTAGTATAACAGCTAACGGCAATTTACACCGTAATCTCACTATTAAAGAATTTGAAGAATTACTGCGTAAACTGTGGTTTGGTCCTGAGCAAGATTCTAACTTAGCATCTAAGTGGACTTGGGGAGGGAAAAAGAATGGATAAGGTATTTGATAGCTCATGGATGCTCCGTTTAACCGCTTTGTTTTTAGCGGTTGCACTTTTCCTGTATATTCAAACAGAAGAAAAACGTGAAACGGAATCGAGCTCATCCAATGAAACAGATGTCATCACAAATGTGCCATTGGAAGTTTACTATGATTCTGATAATTTATTTGTGACAGGGCTCCCTGAAACGGTCGATGTGAAAATTTCAGGACCGAAACAAATTGTAATGAAAACAAAGCTGGAAAAGGATTTCAAACTCTTTGTCGATTTAAACTCATTGTTAATTGGTGAACATAGCGTTACAATACATCAAGAAAACTTTTCCGAAAAACTTGATGTATCAATTGAGCCAAGAATAATTAATGTAACAATAGAGGAAAAGGTTACTGAACAGTTTCGTGTAGAGCCGGAAATGAATAGCCGCCTTTTAGCGGAGAACTTTGTACTGAACGAGATGACAGCAGAACCGTCAAAAGTAGCGGTAACAGGAGCGAAGAGTGTCATTGATAACATAAGTTATGTAAAGGCGACGGTTTCAGGCGAGAAAGATGTAAATAAGTCATTTGAGCAGGAAGCGGCTGTAAAGGTACTCGACCGTGATCTGAATAAGCTCGATGTCAGCATTAATCCGGATAAGGTCAATGTAAAAGTAGAAATTAATGAATATAGTAGAGAAGTCCCGATTAAGATCAACGAAATTGGGGAACCAGTAGAGGGGCTTAAAATTGACAGTTTATCCCCAGAAAAATCTAACATAACGGTATATGGTTCTAAATCTGTAGTGGATACATTAAAAGAAGTGGTTGTTAATGTCGACCTTTCAAAAATAAAAAAATCCGGTCCGTACGATTTAAAGATTGAGCTTCCAACAGGTGCTACCAAGTTATCTCAAGATAAACTAACGGTACGTGCTAGTGTGAGTGGAGAGCCAGTTCGTGAACAGGATAATAAAAGTGAAACAGATAAAGATGCAGATACAAATGTTGAAGATACAGATGGAAACTAGCTATCAATAAAACAAGCAATCCACTTTATGTGGTAAATTTAAAAACGTATGGTATTTCAAGCGTTGAAGGAGAGAAAAAGTAAATGGGTAAATATTTCGGAACAGATGGCGTTCGAGGTGTCGCTAATAGTGAACTAACACCAGAGTTGGCATTTAAACTAGGCCGTATTGGCGGCTATGTGCTGACGAAGGATGCTAAAGATCGCCCGAAAGTGTTAATTGGACGCGATACACGTATATCTGGGGAAATGTTGGAAGGTGCACTTGTTGCAGGTCTTCTTTCAATTGGAGCAGAAGTTATGCGTTTAGGTGTAATTAGTACACCGGGTGTTGCGTATCTTACACGTGTCATGAATGCTGAAGCGGGTGTTATGATCTCGGCATCTCACAATCCTGTTGCAGATAACGGCATTAAATTTTTCGGTCCAGACGGCTTTAAATTAACAGATGCACAAGAAGAAGAGATTGAACGTATTCTTGATGCAGAAGAAGATACATTACCACGTCCAGTAGGTGCTGCTATTGGTGCAGTAACAGACTACTTTGAAGGTGGACAAAAATATATTTCATACTTAAAACAAACAGTAGAAGAAGATTTTGAAGGATTACATGTGGCGTTAGACTGTGCGCATGGTGCGACTTCTTCTCTAGCAACACATTTATTCGCAGATTTAGAGGCAGACATTTCAACGATGGGTGCTTCACCGGATGGACTGAACATTAATGAAGGTGTCGGTTCAACACATCCTGAAAAGTTAGCGGCATTTGTCACGGAGCGCGGGGCGGATGTTGGTTTAGCATTTGATGGAGATGGAGACCGTTTAATCGCTGTAGATGAAAACGGTACGATTGTTGACGGTGACCAAATTATGTTCATCATCGGGAAATATTTACAAGCGAAAGGTCGTTTAAACAAAGGCACGATAGTTTCGACGGTTATGAGTAATATGGGCTTCTACAAAGCGCTTGAAGAAAACGAAATGACAAGTGTAAAGACAGCGGTTGGTGACCGCTATGTTGTGGAAGAAATGCGTGCAAATGATTATAACTTAGGTGGCGAGCAATCAGGTCACATCGTGTTTTTAGATTACAATACAACAGGCGACGGTCTGCTTACAGGTATTCAGTTAGTGAATATTATGAAAGCAACAGGCAAAAAGCTTTCTGAACTTGCAGGGGAAATGACAATTTACCCGCAAAAATTAGTAAACGTACGTGTAACAGATAAACATGCAGTAACTCAAAATGAAAAGGTGGCAGCTGTCATCGCTGAAGTAGAAGCGGAAATGGCCGGCAATGGTCGTGTATTAGTACGCCCTTCAGGTACAGAGCCTTTAGTGCGTGTTATGGTAGAAGCAGCTTCTGAAGAGGCTTGTGAAAATTATGTTGCACGCATTGCAGATGTAGTACGTACAGAAATGGGTTTAGCTGAATAAATTTTATAACGGCACCGGGAGTAATGGAAACATTGCTTCCGGTGTTTTTTTGTGGGCACGTTTTTAATGGCAGCATGCGGATTTTCTAATATCCTGCTTAGAAGATCTAATATAACTGAAAGAGTTCTAATAAAATGCTGTTCTTCTAATAAAAGTGCCCGATGTTCTAATATGTAGTTTAAGTTTTCAAATACCCATGTCGAATGTTCTCATAACGACTGTCACTCTTCTAAAATCTCATCCAATTGTTCTAATATAACGATTCAAGATCAAATCTAAACAATACAAAAACGGTTTTTTACCTCTTAAACCCAGTTATAAATTTAACCATTCAAATGAATACTTAAACTGTTCAAGCATCCGGCTAAAACGTTCTAAAAATACCTACACTTGTTCTAATAAATGCACTATAACATGTTTCATTTTCAAGAATTCGGGGAAACAAAATAAAGTAACCTAATAAGACGAAGGAGTGTTTTACATTGGCTAAAATTGCAACATTAATTACAGATAAGTTTGAAGATGTGGAGTTCACAAGTCCGAAAGAAGCACTTGAAGCTGCAGGTCATACAATTGTAACGATCGATAAAGAAGGCAATAAATCGATTACAGGGAAAAATGGTGAAGCAACAGTTCAGATTGATAAAGGGGTAGCAGAGGCAAACCCGCAGGACTTTGATGCGTTATTTATCCCGGGTGGTTTTTCACCGGATTTACTGCGTGATGATGATCGCGTTGTAGCATTTGCAAAACATTTTATGGATGAAAAGAAACCTGTCTTTGCAATTTGCCATGGACCACAGCTGTTAATTACGGCGAAGTCATTAGAGGGACGAGATGCGACAGGTTATAAATCGATTAAAGTCGATATGGAATATGCAGGGGTAAATTTCCATGATGAAGAAGTATTTGTTTGTCAAAAACAGCTTGTTACAAGCCGTACACCGGATGATTTACCTGCCTTTAACCGAGAAATTGTTAATTTATTAAAAGAGAAGGAGCTTTAATCGAGCTCTTTGCATACGATAGAAAATAGTGCATATCCCGTTTTGATGTCATGTAAGGAGTGAGTCTTGTAATCAGTGGGATGACAATGATTCTGCTGTTACAAAATTCACCTCCTAAATCAAAACGGGATATTTTCTTATGGGAAAGAATTCACATACGTAAGGCAACAGCCGCACTAGCTTTGGAAAGAAAATTTTTCTATGAAGCGCTTACAATGAAAGCGTAGGATTGACGGTGAAATTGTTTATGTGTATGATGTAAATGCTCAGCAAAAGGATATGGCTGAGTTGCGCAAAAGGAGAGGAAATCGCGCATACAAAATCGGAAAACAATTATAGCGCCAGAACTAAGGAAATCGAGCGGACATAATCCTTAGTTGACGAGGTGGAGGTTTATCGAAATTTCGGCGGATGCCTCCCGATCGCACATGCCCGGTTGTAACTTTCGTTTTAAAACAGAGAAGCGATTTTCTGGACAGAAAAACGAAACGGCATACAATTAAAAATAATATTTAGCTACATCACCTTTTTAAATAGAGCAGGATTGTTAATGATGCGTGCAGGCTTTGCTAAACGAGAGCAAACATCACCTTCGAATTAACTTCCCTAAAGGCACTAGGCAAAAAATGGTAGATTTCGTAGTCTGCTTTTGTGTTGTCAAAATGTGCTTCGATGTAGCAATAACATTGGAGGAAACGGATTATGTGTGGAATTGTAGGATATAACGGCGTATTGGACGCTAAAGAGATTTTATTAAAAGGTTTAGAGAAACTAGAGTACCGAGGCTATGATTCTGCAGGGATTGCTGTACACAATGAAGAAGGCGTAACAGTTTTCAAAGAAAAGGGACGTATTGCGGATTTACGAAAAGCAGTTGATGGCGATGTTGAAGCGGCTGTAGGGATTGGTCATACACGTTGGGCAACTCACGGTGTACCGAACCGCTTAAATGCCCACCCTCATACAAGTGCTTCAGGCCGCTATACGCTTGTACACAATGGCGTTATCGAAAACTATCATTTATTACAAAAAGCTTATCTTAAAGGAATTCAGATGAGCTCTGATACAGATACAGAAGTTATCGTACAGTTAATCGATTTATTTGCTAAAGAGGGCTTATCTACGTTAGAAGCATTCCGTAAGACATTATCATTAGTGCACGGATCTTATGCATTAGCGCTTTTGGATAATGAAGATGTGGAAACGATTTACGTAGCGAAAAACAAGTCACCGTTATTAGTAGGTGTAGGTGAAGACTTCAACGTAATCGCTTCAGATGCAATGGCGATGCTGCAAGTAACAGACCAGTTTATCGAATTGCACGATAAAGAAGTGGTAATCGTCCGTAAAGATAAAGTTGAAATTACAACATTAAATGGCCGCGTTGTTGAGCGTGCACCATATACAGCACAATTGGATGCTTCTGATATCGAAAAGGGAACATACCCTCACTACATGTTAAAAGAAATGGATGAGCAGCCAACTGTGATCCGTAAAATTATTCAAGCATATGAACAAGGTGAAGATGTTACGGTTGATGCAGATATTCTAAAAGCATTAGCGGAAGCAGACCGTCTATATATTATTGCGGCAGGTACAAGTTACCATGCCGGCTTAATCGGGAAACAGTACTTCGAAAAAATCGCAGGCATTCCAGTAGAAGTACACATTTCAAGTGAGTTTGGCTATAATATGCCGTTACTATCGAAGAAACCTTTATTTATCTTCATTTCACAATCAGGGGAAACAGCGGATAGCCGTCAAGTATTAGTAAAAATTAAAGAGCTTGGCTACAAAGCGTTAACTGTAACGAACGTACAAGGGTCAACACTTTCACGTGAAGCGGATTATACATTACTATTACATGCCGGACCTGAAATTGCTGTAGCTTCTACAAAAGCATATGTCGCTCAAGTAGCTGTTTTAGCAGTAGCTGCCTATGCCGTTGCTAAGCAATTAGGAATGGAGCTTGACTTTGATTTAAAACAGGAGCTGGCGATCGTTGCAAACGGCATCCAGACAATTATCGACTCTAAGGATGAAATGGAGCAGATTGCCGAAGACTATTTAAAAATCGCACGCAATGCGTTCTTCATCGGTCGTAATATGGACTTCTGTGTATCATTGGAAGGTGCGTTAAAACTTAAAGAAATCTCATACATTCAGGCAGAAGGTTTTGCCGGTGGTGAGTTAAAACACGGTACGATTGCATTAATCGAAGAAGGTACACCAGTCTTTGCTTTAGCAACACAAAAAGGTGTGGCGCTTAACATTCGCGGTAACGTGAAAGAAGTAGTGGCTCGCGGTGCCAACGCATGTATTATTGCAATGGAAGGCATGGAAGAAGAAGGCGACCGTTTAGTCATCCCTTCAGTACATGAACTATTAACACCACTAGTATCTGTTGTACCATTACAATTAATCAGCTATTATGCTGCACTTCACCGTCGTTGTGACGTTGATAAACCTCGTAACCTGGCAAAATCAGTTACAGTTGAATAATAAAGATTTTAAAAACCGTTCGCTTATCTATTAAATAAGCGAACGGTTTTTTATATATTAATATAACGAACCTACTTACATAATTTTTCAAATAAAATTTTAAAAAGTTTATATAAAGTTCATATTCGGCGCCTATACTATAAAAGCAACATGGAAAAAAATTATATTTATCCATTTTTTAATAGTTATAATTTATGTTCAAATGGAGAATTTGATATTTGAATATAGTTATTAAAAGGCGGATAATTTATTTCGAGGTGATCAATTTTCTAGTAATTAGAAGAGTTGAAAAGATCGGTTGATATATATTACTAAGGAGGATTTACAATGTTTTTAGCAATCAAAGAAATGAAACACGCGAAAAAACGTTTCATGATGATTGGCGCAATTATTATGCTTATCGCATGGCTTGTTTTTATTTTATCAGGATTAGGTAATGGCTTATCGTCATTAGCTGCAGCGACGATGAAAAATATTGACGGAGATCTTTTTATTTATGAAGAAGGCTCTGCTGCAACAATGATGAAAACGAAGGTAACAGGTACGATTGCCGATGATGTTGAGGGTCAATTTGGTGTCAAAGAGGCAGCGAAGTTCGGACAATCAACTGTTATCGTGAAATCGCCTGATGCGAAAGAAAAAGTAGACGTAGCGTTTCTTGGAATCGAACCAGGTAAATTTATCGAGCCAAAAGTTGTAGCAGGTAAACAAATGGCTGCAGAAGATAAGATGGGCGTCATCATTGATGAAACATTGCAAGAAAAAGGCTACGAGATTGGCGATACAATTGAAGTAACAAGCTCTAGTATTGAATTAACAGTAGTCGGCATTACTAAAGGTGAAACGTTTAACCATTTACCAAGTGTATTTGTTAACGTAGACGTTTGGCAAAGCTATGCATTTGCAGCACCAGGATCAGATAATGGTTTAGAGAGTCCAGTAGCAATGATTGCTTTACAAGGTGCAAACATTGATGCTGATAAAATCGAAAACAACTATGATGAGATTGAAACTTTTACAAAATCAGAAGCCGTAATGGGAATGCCGGGTTATAAAGAAGAAAGCGGAACAATCTATATGATGCTTGCCTTCTTATTCATCATTTCAGCTGTTATTATTGCGGTATTCTTCTATGTATTCATTTTGCAAAAAACACAGCAATTCGGTGTCATGAAAGCAATTGGTGCATCAAATAGCTTTATTAAAAAATCGATTATTTCACAAGTATTCGTGTTATCACTAATCAGCATTATTGCCGGCATTGTATTAACGTATTTAACTGCTCTTGTTTTTCCAGAGGGAATGCCGTTTAACTTAGATTTTAAAATGGTTCTTTTATACGCGCTTGTGTTATTAATTGTATCTGTTTTAGGTTCTGTTATTTCAGCTCGCCAAGTAACAAAAATTGATCCTTTAACAGCGATTGGGAGAGTGGAATAAATGACAGGTTTAGTACTAAAAAATGTAACGAAATCATTTAAAGAAGGGGACTCTACAGTGGATGCACTTAAAAATGTATCCCTTACAGTAAACCCGGGTGAGTTCATCGCTATTATCGGTCCATCAGGTTCAGGGAAAAGTACGCTTTTATCGATTGCTGGGGCATTACTTCAGCCTTCAACAGGTGAAGTACTTGTTAATGGTACAAATATCGGCAAGATGAAGGAAAAAGATTTATCGGCTTTTCGTTTAACAGATGTTGGATTCATTTTACAAACATCAAACTTAATTCCGTATTTAACGGTGTTAGATCAGTTATTACTAGTACGTAAAATGAAAGGCAAAGTATCAGCAGAAGATACGAAATTTGCGAAAACATTACTAACGGAATTAGGATTAGGTGACAAGTTCAACAAATTCCCGAATGAGTTATCTGGTGGGGAACGTCAGCGTGTTGCGATCGCTCGTGCATTTGTGAATAATTCAAATATCATTTTAGCTGATGAACCGACAGCAAGCTTAGATTCTAAGCGTGCATTCGAAGTCGTAAAGCAAATCCGAAAAGAAGTTAAAGAACGCAACAAAGCTGCTGTCATGGTAACCCATGACGAACGTATGCTAGAGTTTTGCGATAAAGTGTATCGTATGGAAGATGGACTGTTAACTCTGGAAGGATAATCAAATTATATTTAACCGTATTTAAAGTAAACTCATACTTTAAATACGGTTTTTTTTATTTTCATAAATGCTGAAGATTAACCATACGACTAACTATACTCAGTGAAAGGTGATAACGATGTGGTTACTAGGCTTTTTATGGACTTCTTCAGGCATATTCATTGGTGGCATGATCGCATGGCTTTTTAAAGGAATCAAGCAAAGGGCAAATATTATTTATGCGCTTTGTACAGGAGTTATTCTGGGCTTGATCAGTTTTGAAATTCTTCCTGAAGCGATTGAATCAGGCGGTTGGTTAAGTACGATTATTGGATTTGTTATAGGGATGATGGTATTCACAGTACTGCATGGTAGTTCGCACTTTAAACAAGGTAAGGAAAGTTATAGTAAAGAGAAATACTATATTCGTACTGGCCTATTATTAATGCTTAGTTTCGCGGTTCACAATTTTCCGATTGGAATAACATTAGGGGCCAACCAAGAACCTGTTCTTACAAAGGCTTTACTACAAACACTTTTATTTCATAGTATTCCCGAGGGAATAATTTTGTTTATCCCTTTAATATTAGCAGGGTTAAATATATTTACAGTTTTATTAATTTCCTTTCTCGTATCGGTGCCAGTAGCTTTAGGTGTATTTATCGGTAGTTTTTTTAGTATTGTTCATCCGCTATTAAACACCGCCTTCATGAGTTTTGCTATGGGGATGATTTTTATAGTTACCGTATCGGAAATCTTATATCCGGCACTCAATAACTCATCCGTATTCAAAATTTTATGCTGCACACTTATAGGTTTTGGAGTAATCGGATATTATCTTCACTTACTTTAAAGTTTTAATATTGGAACATTGCCTTCACTTTATTTGGAAAATTATGTACAATTATATGTTAAAATACTAGAAGCAATTACTAGCAAAAGGGGGGATTATCCATGTTCGATATAAAAAACTACGATACCTTCAAGAAAATTGAAGCAATCAATAAAGGCTGGTCGGATGATAAAAAGTTCTATATTGAAACAGTTACAAATGGGAAATTGCTGCTGCGCATATGTGAAATGGCGGAGTATGATAAAAAGAAAAGTGAATATGAAATCATAAAGCGTTTAGCTGATCGGGGCTTGCCCGTTTCACGACCTGTCGATTTTGGAGTTTGTGACAACGGTAAAAGTGTTTACTCAATTTTCGTATGGTGTGACGGTGAAGATGCGGAGAAAGTATTACCTAACCTGACAGAAGTGGAACAGTATTCACTAGGGGTGAAATCAGGGCAAATACTGAAAGAGATTCACAGTATTCCTGCACCAGCAGAGCAGGAAGATTGGGGATCACACTTTAACCGTAAAGCAGACAGTAAAATCAGACTTTACCAGGAATGTGATGTAAAAATAGAGGGGGACGATAAAATCATTCGATATATCGAAGAGAACAGACACCTCCTTGAAGGCAGAGAGCAAAGTTTCCATCATGGCGATTACCATGTTGGAAATATGGTTATTTCTCCTCAGAAAGAGCTGTATGTAATTGACTTTAACCGCAGTGATTTTGGAGACCCGTGGGAAGAATTTAACCGGATTGTATGGAGTGCAACTGCCAGTCCATCTTTTGCTACAGGGCAGCTTAACGGATATTTTAACGGAACACCGCCGATGGAATTTTTCTCGCTTCTTGCTTTTTATATTAGCAGTAATATGCTGTCATCCATTCCTTGGGCTGCAAATTACAGTGAACATGATTTAAATATAATGAAAAATCAGGCAAAAAACGTTTTGCAATGGTTTGATGGCATGAACAATCCTGTACCGACCTGGTATAGAAGAGAATTAAATTCGGTCGATTTACAACGTAAAAGCTAATGGACAGTAAAAAGAATAGAACGGAGATGAAAAGATGGGAAAAGAATTTTGGATTCCATTACTTGCCTCTTTTGCAACAATAGCTGTTTTATATTTTATCGGTTATGTAGCTAACTTAGATTTTCTGATTTTTAAAATTTCCCTCTCATATACGGAGATTGCTTTACTGCCAATCTTTGTAGGTGCAGCAGTAGGAATAATAACTGAACGGATGCTCAAAAGGAAAGCAGGGGAAGTTAAATGATTGCTTATTATTACGACCAGCTTCATACATGGGGAAAAGAAGATGAATACTTTATGGAGCTTCTACAATTATCAAAAGCTAAAAAAATTGCCGATCTAGGCTGCGGTACTGGGCGGGTAACGATTGAACTGGCAAAGACCGGCTATGAAGTGACTGGAATCGACCCTAATGAAGAAGCCGTTCATAGAGCTCAAAGTAAGGAAAATGCTGAATTGGTTTCATGGATCATTGGTGATAGTAAGAGCTTAACAATTAATTCCTATGATGCAGTTATCATGACAGCGAATGTGGCACAGGTTTTTATTACAGAAGAGAGCTGGAGTAATGTTTTACAGGATGTATTTACAGCTTTAAAGCCTGGCGGACAATTTATTTTTGATGCACGGAACCCCCAAGCAAGAGCATGGGAAGAGTGGCAAAAAGATGAGACAGTAGACCAGCTTCAAGATATCTATACCTTAGACCTGTTGCTGTATTGGGATGAATATGAAGGGTTAGATCGAAATGTTTTTACGTTTTATGAAAAGATTAAAAATGTTAATACAGGTATTACGCACGAAGCAAAGGTCCAGTTAATTTTTCGAAGCCTAGAGGAAATTTCATCCGCACTTAAAAAGGCAGGCTTTACAACTGTGAACGCTTATGAAGACTTTACGTTTCAAACAGCTACAAATCAGGCAAAGTCGTTTATATTTCATTGTGTAAAATGAGTTGAATGCAAAAGCTGAAGAAAGAGTAGGAGGAATTTTTTGGTTAGTATACTGGAAAATATTTTTCAAATTTCTGGAGCCATTCTCCTATTATGTGGGATATATTTTTATTGGCATTTCAGGAAAATGAAGAAAGAAAAAAAGTTAACATCAACTGAACGTGTAATCTACATGATTACGCAAATCACATTGTATATATGTGCGGGGAGCTACCTTCTATTGTTTTTAGATAAATAAATTAAAAGTGCTGGTTATTTCAAATCCTGTTACTGTACGGGATTTTTTTAAATTTATAGAATCTTTTTTTCCTGTTGTTACGTACGATTAAAGAGGAAAGGAAATGGAGGCTAAGAAAGATGGAGAAGACGAAAAAATTGATGGCCGGCGTATCAGCAACTGCGCTTACATTAAGTTTGGCTGGCTGCGGTACTTCAAGCAGTTTACCCCCAAAGCCTACAGACCAAAGCTGCCGGGATTGGGACTGGTCGGAAGAAGAAGGCGTATGGCGATGTGACGAGAGCCGTTCAGGACATTACGGCGCCTACTATTATGGGGGTAGATATTTCAATAATAGATCTGCACTAAATAGTGACAGCAGCTACATAAATTATAAAAACAGCGATAGCTTTAAGGCCGCAAAGACCAGTTCAGGTTTTGGCAGTGGCGCTAAAAGCTTCGGGGGATAGGAGAGACAAAATAGAATGAATGGGTATTTGAATTTTTTATCATATCTGGGCGTGTCATTAGGTTTATTAATTATCGGTATGGTGCTGTTTGCGCTCAGTACACCGAAAATTAAAGAGTTTCAGTTAATTGCACAAAGGAATGTCGCAGCCGCAATGTTAATGGGCGGTAAAGTAGTGGGTCTGGCAATCGTATTAGGTGCAGCGGCAGAGTATTCAATATCATTAATGGATATGGCTATTTGGGGTGTGATTGGAATTGTAGCGCAGGTAATAGTGTTTTTCCTGGCTGAAATTATAACAATCCGCTTCAGCATTCAAAAGGCGATTGAGGAAGATAACCGTGCAGTCGGAACAATGTTATTATCGTTATCAATTGCAGTCGGGTTGATAGTTGCGAAATGCATATCTTATTAATTTAAGGAGCGGAAACGATGAAGCGGTTAATTTACTATGTTGAAAAAGGAAATGGTCATTATGAGCCGTTTTATGAATATACGGAAACAAATGTAGGGATCGATGAATTTTACGCAAGGCAGCTTTGCACGTATTTTATTATGCGCGGTACACAGTATGAGCTTGTATCGAATGAGATGGAAGAAGATGTGGAAGTCCTTGTGCTAAAGGAGATGGGCCGCAATTTATCCGGTGAGGATGAGAAAAACTTTCGTGAGCGGGGTATACATATCGAGTTTAGAAGCCCAAACGAACGTGAAAATTATCGTCTGTTGTCACGTATTCCTTGTGATACGCATTTTGAAGTGATCCGCTATTTACTGAAAAACGTAGTAGATATACCATCGATTGGACAAATGCTTGTTACTTCAACAGAGATTGATGAAGATCGTGGTGTCTACGTGATTTATGTTACCGAGATGAAAGTGAGCTGAGCAATCCATGACGAACAGCGAGCGCAGGAAATTTTATGCAAGTATTGACCGGTTTTGGGCCGATTTATATAACGAGGAATATGCTCTCTATGACGTTTATGAAGTAACAGAAGAAGAAGTAGAAAAAATTCGCATAGCTACTGAATGTGCAGGGAAAATCTTTTTTAAAACAGCCCATTTATTACGCAATCTTCCGGATGAAGCACTGATTGAAATGGGCTATCCAGAAGAAACGATTCCTATTCTGCGCCTGAAAACACTGGAAGCGGAAAGTGTTATTGCGCGTTTTGATTTTATTGCTCATAATGGCGGCTATAAATGTATTGAAATGAATGCTGATACACCTACGTTCATCAAGGAGTTATTTGTTGTAAACGGCCAAATCTGCAAAGCATTCGGCATGGAAAATCCGAATAATGAAATGGAAGAGATGTTAAAAAGCATGGTGAGGAAAAGTGTTGCCCAAAGCATATTTTCCCCTGATGCACATATCGTTTTTACCGCACACGATGATAATATAGAAGATTATTATACTACGCTTTACATAATGCAATTTGTGCCCGGAGCAAAGTTTACTCCTTTACACCAATTGCAAATACAAAAGGGTGTCGGGTTGTTCGATGAGGATGGAAAGCGGATCGACTTGCTGTATCGTCCAACATTTCCGATAGAAAATTTAATTCAGGACGAAGATGATGCGCAGAATCGAATAGGATTGTGGCTAATGGAACTGGTAGAGCAGGATTTGCTGACAATCCTTAACCCACCCTCGGCATTTTTATTGCAAAACAAAGCAGTACAAGCCATCATCTGGGGCTTGCACGAAGAACGAAATGCATTTTTTACGACGGAAGAGCATGAATGGATTGCCGAATATTTTTTGCCGACCTATTTGGAAGATAGCCTGTTTATCGAAAAAGGAATCCGCTATGTAAAGAAACCCGTATTTGGCCGGGAGGGAGATACGGTAGAAATATTTGATGAAGATGGACAGCTTATAAAAGAAGATATCCAAAAATCGTATCATCACTATCCGAAAGTGTACCAGCAATTTATCGAGCAGCAGAAAACAACTTTCCGAAGCGAAAAGGGAAGACAAACAGGTGAATTGCTGGTCGGCAGTTTTTTAATAAGCGGAAAGCCGGCAGCAATAGGGTTGCGTGTTGGCGGGATGATCACAAACAATTTATCGTATTATTTACCGATTGGAATGAAAGTTAAGGGGTATCACATAACTTGAGCAATCATTCTCTTGCTAATTTATCGTTTACAATTTGCGCGGTTATTTTATTAAATAATGTAATGGTCTTTGTATTAAATACCGAAATATCCAAGGCAACATTTAATCTGTCGATACTTTTAATGGTTATTTTATTTTTGAATGGTGTAGTGCATAAGAAAAGGGCCAGTAAATAAAACTGGCTGGGACAGATGCATTTTAAGTTTGTCCCAGCCGCCACAATATTAGAAAAGTAAATCCGATATTACTTGGATAATTAACAGGAAAAATATAATAGGAAGCAAAATCTCAACCCATTTCCCTTTTAAATAAGGAATGATTTTTAGACCGATATGGGAGCCAACAATCGATCCGACAGCTACAGGAACAGCAACACCCCAATTAACGATGCCATAGAACAGGTAAAATAAAAAAGCAGTTGTGCAGCTTGAAAACATTAAAAAACGAGTCATTTCTGCAGCCATTACATAGCTGACTTGTTTCTTCAGAAAGTATGTAATGTTTAGCAATGCAGAACCTGTTCCAAGCCCACCATCATAAATACTAATAAAAAAAGGTGCAATTAAATTAGTTTTCTTTTCGATGTCGGGCTGCTCATTAATAACTTCTTTCTTTTTACTTTTAATAAGAAAAAAGAACATTACGATTAAAACAATACATGCAACAATATTCATCGTATGTTCCGCCAATCTTGTTGCTAAAAATGCCCCGCTTATACCGCCAATTGCTGCAATCAGCATAAATGGAATCATTTTTTTCAGTTGTACTCTTTTTTTCAACGTCAGAACAATAACCGTCGAAAATGAAGATATGCCTGTTGCAAATTTATTAATTGCGACAGTCGCATGAATCGGAATGCCGACTAACAATAAGGAAGGAAGCAATACAAATCCTGCAGCCCCAAACATGACCCCTACAATGGAAGCAAGTATGCCGATTGCGAATAAAATGAGCCCATCTATGGATAGCCACTCTATAAATAAGTTCTCCAAACAAATCCCCCCTACTCACAAAATACTGCTATACTACTCATAAAACAAATATATATATTTTGTATATTCATAAATTTAAGTTATGAGTGGGTGAGGAAATGAATTTACATACGCTACGAATTTTCACAAATGTTGCAAAACTGGGCAGTATTACTGAAGCAGCGAAACTCTTGCATATCAGTCAGCCGGCTGTAACTATACAAATACGCAAACTTGAACGAGAAATCGGAGTGAAACTTATAGAAGGAAAGGGAAGGGGTATTCAGCTTACTTATGAAGGTGAATTTCTTTATGAGCAGGGCTTGCGGTTATTTCATTTGGAAGAACAGATTGATGATAAATTTAAATCCTTTTTGGAAAAGAAAGAGAATATAAAAATCGCTTCGTCTTATATTTCAACCAATTATATTTTGCCGCCAATCATTGCGGGATATAAATCAAAAAATCCAAATATCGATATGTATGTATCGCTTGGAAATGTACAGTCTGTGGAGCGTCATGTTCTTGATTATAAAGTTGATTTTGGTTTTGTTGTGCAAAGCAATATTGGCCATGAAGATTTGTCCTTTGAGAAAATACTGGATATTCCGTTTTGGTTTGTTGTCCATCCAGCACATCCATTAGCAAATAAAAAAGTATCGATTTTTGAGCTAAGTGAGCATGATTTTATTTATAGGGAGCGAGGCAGTTCAACACTGGATTTAATGGAGGCAATTTTTTATACGCATAATTGCCCGTTACCGAGATTTGGCTTACAAATAGAAGGTGTACTGGAATCGATTAAAGTTGTGGAAGCCGGTTATGGAATGGCAATCGCACCAGCATGCAGTGTTAAGGAAAAACTGTTGCAAGGCAGCATTGCACGCGTCTTTGTCAATCAAGTGGAAATCAGCCAGAGCTTGTTTTGCTGTACAAGAAAAGTGGATAAGGTGAAGCATCCGTTTATTCAATATTTGAAAATGAATCTGGGCAATTTAGAAATTTAAAAGGTTCTTTTTAAGAATAAAAACAAGTAAAAAAATTTTTTGAAATAGTAATCGCTTACAAAATTGACATACCCCTAATGATGGAATAATCTGAAAATATAACGTCTGGGGGTGTGTATAAATGAAGTTTTTATCCAAACCTAAGCCATTTAAAGAAATTATTCCGAAAGTGCTTCAAGTGATCTTGAATATTGGTTTAACAGTATTGGCGTTAACTCTTTGTGTCATGCTCATCATCGAAATGGTCGAGCTTTTAAAGTTTATATTTAACGGGCAAAAGCATGAATACAAATACTTACTGGCAAAAATTCTAGTATTCTTCCTGTATTTCGAGTTTATCACGATGATTGTGAAATACTTTAAAGAAGACTATCATTTCCCGCTTCGTTATTTTATGTATATCGGAATTACGGCCATGCTCCGTCTCATTATTGTCGAACATGATTCGGCAATGGATACACTCATTTTTGCAGGGGTAATCCTGATTTTAATTATTAGTTACTATATTATTAATATTACACCAAGAGAGCGGCCTATCAGAAAAACATAAACTTCAAGTTATTAAAAAAGGCTAATCAAATAGATTAGCCGTCCAGCTGATACCGGTTATAATTAATCCCCTGTTAATTGATTTTCTCAACGTTCAACTGCCACTTTCCGTTCGCGTCTTTTGAAACAGCCATTTTTACGTTAATATCTTCGAACAAAATGACTCCTTCTTTATAGATCATTATTGCAATAGTCACAGCATTTAAATACCGTACATCTCTGTAGGAAGCCAAATATTTAACAGTGGTATTATTTGTTAGTGTTTTGATTTTTTCCATTGAAGTTTCTTTAGAAATACCTAGTTGTTCAAAGTCATTGAGCAGGTTGTTCTGGTTAAAGAAATATAGTTCGCCATTTGCAGCTTTCACAAGCATATTTGCAAATTGAGAACGTTTAATCGGTGTACTTGGTTTGAAATTTCCGTCGTCGTAACCACTTAAAATTCCGGTTGTTTGAAGTGTCGCAATTTCCTGTCCCCAAGGATACGTAAAGTTTTTTCCATCGAATATGTCAGATGGGGAAGCGCCACTTTCTTTGTAGCTTTGCAATTGAATTAATGGAATTTCATATGCTTTTATAATTACACCGGCAAATTGTCCACGCGTTAAAGGTTGGTTAATACCGAATGCCCTCGCAGAGGAAGAAGTATCATTCACATAATACCCGCGCATAATCCCGTTCCAGTCCAGCTTATTAATGTAAGGATAAAATTGATCTGTCTTTGGCACATCAATAAAGTTCGCACCACTATACCATTCCGTATACTCAATCTCTTTTAAGCGGTCATCCAATACTTTTGCAAGTATACTTGCCACTTGGCCACGCGTAATATTTTCATATGGTCTAAATTGAGGCAATGTCCGGCTAATTGCTTTTTGGTCTAATAAATACTGAACAGAGGGATAAAAGTTGTCGGATTCTTTGACGTCTTTGTAATGAACAGTCGCAGCATTGACGTTCGTTCCGATCGCAAACATCAAGCCTAGTGCAATACTAATGGAGGCAATCGTTTTTCTCATTTTTTCAACTCCTTTAAATAAATTTATAGTATTTCAACCTAAAAGATAACATTATAAGGAAATTATTACAACGAACTATAAAAGTAGCGGGATTTTAATAGAGGGTGGGACATAACCCAAAAATGCCTTTTTTCTCTGAGAGAAAAAAGGCATTTTTTGCTGTGCGTTAAAAATTGATTTCTATTCCAGGTCGGACGCTTTCCGCGGGCGTGAGGCCAACAGGATGTTGGTCACAAAAGCGTTGCCACAGGACGTGGCGTTCTTAGCTTTTGTTCCTAGTCTCAGGCGTCAGTGCTCCTGCCGCTTCGCTTTCGTCGCAAAATAAATTTCGCTATTCCCGTTGGAAGCTTGCTTGTAGCGAAAGGCATAGCCGTCAGCTAATGTTTTCACAGTGCTAAAGGTGAAACCGTCAGCACGAACACTCGCCCTCCATTCCAATCAAATCAATTTTATAAAATATCCGTTTCTTAATAAGGTTTTTCTTCTTATCCAATGGTATTTCTATTTCTGTCCCAATCGCTTATTTGCATTAAGCCTAAAGATTATAGTTAAGAAATCCCTTCACTCCATGTAGATTGCATCGTATGATTGGCCTTTTTCTTGTCCAGCATTCTTACATATATATTATTTGATAAAAGCGCAATGATAATCAACACTGTTCCGACAATATCAAACACCGTTACCGCATTCCCCTGAATAATAGAAATGAATAGTGTTGTGACAGGAACGAAATTGATGAACAGTAATGCATTTAAAGGTGACAAGTAGTTGACGCCAATGTTCCAGCCCAATAATGCAATGACACCCGGGAAAATAATCATAAACAGTAAGTGTGGACCTACTGCAACTACATCGTTTACAGCTGGCACAGATAAAGTGCCGAACATTGTCGCACCTAAAGTAACGAATAATGCGGTTACGGTTCCAAGTAAACAGCTCAATGTAGAATAGCGCAAAGCAGACCAATGACTGAACTCATTGGCGCCCATTGTATAGATCACCCATCCGACGACAGCGATAAAGATGAAAAGGGAAGGGATAAACTGACCTGTCGTGCCTAAAAATGCCTGAAGATCGCCTTTTGTTATAACTAATACCGCACCGATAAATGATAATAATACACATAGTAATGTAAACAGCGATGGACGGTGTTTAAAAATCATCCATGAGATGACAATTGAAATCATCGGCATAAGTGATTCCATAATAGAGGCCGTCATAACACCGGATTGTCCGAGTAAATCCTCGCCCCAGAAAATAAGCAAATTATAAACTGTAAAGGCCATCGTACCGAAAAACCAAAGCTGCAGGCCTTTTCCTTCCATACGGAAAGCTCTCTTTCCTTCCTTCCATAACAGCAGTGTAATTAAAATAATCGTCACTGCGCCATATCTAAAAATGGTGAAGTAGAATGGATCTATATGTTTAAATGCACCATGGGCTACCGGAAACATTGCCCCCCATGATACTGCAGCTATAAAACATAGAATAGAACCGATTAGAACATTATTTTTCAACCTTTATTAACCTCATTTCACTAAATAGTCACGATTACTATCTTACAATTGTATAACTATCTCGTAAAATGAATAAAAGTTATCATTAATATCAGTATTTGAGATACCATGTTAAAGTAATAGGAACAGGAAAAGGAGACTGGATGCATCGTGGAATTTAAAGACTTGGAAATTTTCCAACTTGTTGCCGAGAAGGGAACAGTTACGGAAGTAGCGAAAGAATTAAATTATGTCCAATCGAATATTACATCAAGAATACAAAAACTTGAAGTAGAATTGAACACGCCATTATTTAACCGACATAGACGAGGGATGACTTTGACACCTGAAGGAAAAAATTTGTTATCTTATAGTAAGAAAATATTGCTATTAACGGAGGAAATGAAAAGAGCCGTTCTTAATAAAAATGAACCAATCGGAAAGCTTGAAATAGGTACGGTTGAAACGGTCTACCATTTACCGAATATATTAACTTCCTATATGAAAAGTTATCAAAGTGTCGATTTGTCATTAATAACAGGGGTAACAGAGAAATTGGAGCAAAAAGTACTGGATTATAAATTGGATGGAGCGTTTATAACCGCATCGAATATTCATCCGGATCTTGAGTCATATGAAGTATTTGATGAAGAGCTTGTATTAATTTCAAACTCACCTCATCTGAAGTTGGGAGAATTAGAAGGCATCCCGTTCCTATGTTTCAGAAAAGGCTGCGGATACCGGGCACGTCTGGAAATATGGTACCAGGATCAAAATATCAGTCCTCAAAAAGTGATGGAGTTTGGTACACTGGAAACGATTATACGCAGTGTTTCAATGGGACTAGGGGTTTCATTTGTCCCAAAGTCAGCTGTTGCACACCTGGAGCAGAGCGGGACTATTTATTGTCACTCATTGCCAAGTGAGTATAGTAAAGTAAAGACGGTCTTTATTAGGAGAGCGGATTCCTATTTGACGGCAACGATTGAAAAGTTTATTGAAACAATTCAACATAATAGACAAATCGTATAAAAGAAACAAAACTTCCCACATTAGGAAAACTAACTTAAAGAAAAATAGTGAGGTGAACAGATGAGTAACCAGCTATCTGAATTTCAAATTTCCTTAAAGGAGATTCATTATTTATCACCAAAAGTAAATCAGGGGCTTGAGTTAATATTTGTTGTTGAAGGGCAGATTACTGTTGAGACAGATAGCCATTTTTATGAATTAAATGAACTTGATTTATTGGTTATTAATCGGAACGAACTCTTTCAGATAAAGGGAAATCCTGATAATTATGTGCTCAGTCTAACAATTTCGGATACATTTATCGACCGATTTTATAAAAATTACCGTGATAATCGCTTTGAATGCTACTCAAAGGAAGTGCATATGGGGCGCGAAAAAATGCTTAATAATCTTCGTAAGTGGCTTATTAAGTTAATTATTTCCTATTACCGTCAAGATGAAAGCCACCAAATTGAGTTTCAAAAATATTTATGTGATATCTTGCTTACGCTCATACGCGGCTTTAAGAAAAAAGGGAGCTCCTCAGAAAAATTGGATACAAATGATCAGCGGCTTATGCAAATTATTGATTACTTGGAAAGAAATTATGATCAGCCGATTACGTTGGAGGAAATGGCCCGAAAATCCTATTTGTCGACAGCTTATTTATCCCGTTATTTTAAACAAAAGATGAATATGGGGTTCAGTCGTTATTTAATGACAATCCGTCTAAAGCATAGTGTAAAAGATTTGCTCTATACGAATGATACGGTATCACAAATCTCGATGAATAATGGATTTCCCAACACGAAATCATTTACGACCCTTTTTAAAGAAAACTATGGGATGACACCGCATGTCTATCGGGAGAAACATCCTGTAGAGAAGAAGGATTCATTTAAAGAGTACCCGCTGGAAGATGCGGAACAGCCAGTACATTCACCTGAAATTTTAGGAAAGTTAGGGGTTATTTTAAATACACTTGATCAATCGTATAAAAATACACAATCGAAATTTGAAGAATTGTCATTGGATATAACAGCACCTGGCAATATTCCTATTTCAAGGCCCAAACATATGGTTATTGCGCATGAGTTGAAGGAATTACAAAAGGAAAATATCCGTGCACAAATTTTAATGGCGAAAAGAGAAATCGGGGTAGATTTTGTAGGAATCAGTAATTTACTAAAGGGAGAAGCGATTTCAGCTGAGATTGAAACAGATGAAATTATCCCGACAAGTTCACAATATTTTAAAACCGATATTGCCCTGGAATTTTTAAAGCAGCAAAACTTGGCACTTTTCGTAAGAATTGATTATCAGGAATTAACGATGGATGAAGAAAATTATCTCAGAAAGCTGGAGCATTTTTTGAAGCATTGTCTGCAATTATATGGTGGTTCCTATTTAAGCGCCTGGCATTTTCTCTTTTATGAACCATACAATACTATCGTGGCAGCAGATGAGCTAAAACGGGTTTATTTTAGGTTATATCATTTGATAAAAGGCATTGTACCGGATATTCATGTCGGTATGTTTTTACCTTTTTCCTTTGAAAAGGAGAAGACAAGCGAAGCGCATATATGGCTGTTAAAAGAGGCGGAATTTGTAGATTTTATAGGGTATCATTCGAATCAAAATGATGTTGTAGATTTTAAAGAGTTGAATGATGACCGCTTTTTCCTGACAAAAGATTATTTAAAAGAAAAAACAGAAAAAATAAAAGCGTATTTAAAGAAGAATGGAATTAAAAAGCCGCTTCATGTCATTTCATGGAATACTCTTTCCGGAAATACACGCCTGACAAACGGCCGCTTTTTCCGCGCAGCATTAGTATTGGAAAATATGCTGGACATATCAGATGAGGTGGAATCAGTAGGTTTTTGGATTAATACGGTTGTACATGAAAGTGAGAGTGACGGCCAACGTATCCGGATTGAAGGGCTAGAACTTTTCCATTATTTTGATGGAAAAAGACCGGCATATTTTGCGTTAATGTTTGCAAAAAGGCTAAACGGTAAGATTGTTGCCCAAGGACCTGATTACATGATGACAAAAAATGAACGTGGGTATCAGTTAGTGCTCATGAACAGTAAAACCGTTAATCCTTATTATTTAATTGAGGAAACGTTTTTGCAAATGTTCAATAAGGACTTATTTGTGAAAATTAAAGGAATGGAGCCTGGCGAATATCAAGTGCGAAAATACACGTTTGACCGTGAGCATGGCGCACTTTATACAAATTGGATTGATTTGAATAGCCGCTATGGATTGGATATGGAAGTCATTGATTATATTAACAGGTCAAGCTATCCTCAACTTGAAATTTTTGATGAAAAAATTATGAGTGATTGGTCTTTTTATTCATACTTAACGGTGAATGCCATTCATTTTTTTGATATAAGAAAAGCTGTTTTATAAAAAGATTGTTGCGAACGATACGCAGCAGTCTTTTTTTATTTAAGTAAAAAATTGACGGTATATTTTTGCTACTCCAATTGTTTCCGTAAAAAATATACAGACTCGTATACATGTTATACGCAAATAATAACTTTTTGACATATAGATTTCTGTATAAACTAAAGACATGAAGTATTGATCAGGCTTTAACGGCTAAAGAATATTCTCGAGAAAATAAATCATTATTGTTAATTGTTAAAGCGTTGTTGAAATATTTCTTTTAATACTAAGGAGTATGATTAAAAGAGATTTGAAGACATTATAATTACGCGGGAAATTTTATAGGAGGATTATTATGAACACATACAAAGGTACGAATAAAATGATCATCGGAATTGTATTCGGTGTTATTACATTTTGGTTATTTGCTCAAGCAATGGTAAACGTTGTACCAGCTGTTCAAGAGGATTTAGGCATTTCGCTTGGTACGATTAATATAGCGATTAGTTTATCGGCATTATTCTCAGGAATGTTTATCGTAGCGGCAGGTGGTCTTGCTGACAAAATAGGTCGTAAAAAAATAGCGGTCATCGGTTATTGGCTAAGTATTCTTGGTTCACTCTGTTTAGTATTGGCGCAAGGTGCTGTTTTATTAATAATCGGCCGAATTATTATCGGTCTTTCAGCTGCATTCATTATGCCATCTACAATTGCTTTAATCAAAGCTTACTTTGAAGGCGCGGACCGTCAAAGAGCATTAAGCTACTGGTCAATTGGTTCATGGGGAGGTTCCGGTGTTGCATCATTTGCAGGTGGTGCCATTGCGACTTCATTAGGATGGAGATGGATTTTCATCTTCTCGATTGTATTCGCTCTAGTTGGTCTGTTTTTATTAAAAGACACACCTGAAAGTAAACAGGAGTCTTCAGGAAAATTCCGTTTTGACTACGTCGGTCTAGGCATTTTTATTGTCACAATGGTTGCATTAAATATTTTAATTACGTATGGTGCAGACTTTGGTTGGACAAGCGGCATTTCCTTAATTTTAATGGCAGTAACAGTAATTGGATTAATTACATTCATTCGAGTAGAGATGAAAAAAGAAGTTGTACTAATCGACTTTGCAGTATTTAAAAACAAAGCCTATACAGGTGCAACGGTATCGAACTTTTTACTTAATGCAATAGCGGGTACATTAGTAGTAGCCAATACGTATGTGCAGGTAGGACGTGGATTTAATGCTTTCCAATCAGGCTTACTTTCCCTTGGCTATTTAGTGACGGTACTGGCAATGATCCGTGTAGGGGAGAAAATACTTCAACGTGTTGGTGCTAAAAAACCGATGATTTGGGGTGGAATAATTACTACGGTCGGTGTTGCATTAATGGGATTAACATTCTTGCCGGATGTAGCGTATACAATCGCGGTATTCGTAGGATTTGCTTTATTCGGTCTTGGCTTAGGTATTTATGCAACACCGTCAACAGATACATCTGTATCCAATGCACCTTCTGACAAAGTTGGGGAAGCGGCAGGTGTATATAAAATGGCAAGTTCTTTAGGTAGTGCGTTCGGTGTAGCCATTTCCATGACAGCATACGGCGCGGCATCTGCAAACGGCAATCTGGAAATGGCCGCAACAACAGGGATCATCATTAACGTCATATTCGGTGTCCTTTCCATCCTATCAGTTTTATTCCTAGTTCCAAAAAGCGCGGGGAAATCAGTCGATTAATTTAAATGATGTAAACGCCTTGTCAAAGGCGTTTACATTATTTTCTTCAAAATTTAAGTTCAGGAGTGGTAACCATGAAACAAAAACTAATGGAGATGCTGGAACTTCGTAAAGATGAAATGATTCAAATCCGGAGACATTTACACCAGCATCCTGAAATATCGTTTCAAGAAGAAAAAACTGCACAGTACATTCTCGGCTTTTATAAAGGAAAAGATGTAGAAGTTCATTCAAATGTCGGAAATGGCTACGGAATTATTGTAACGATTAAAGGCGGGAAGCCAGGCAAAAATATCGGGCTTCGCGCAGACTTCGATGCATTGCCGATTACCGAAGAAGCCGATGTTCCATTCAAATCTGTTAATGAAGGAGTAATGCACGCATGCGGCCATGACGGACATACCGCATATTTACTTGTATTGGCCGATTGTTTGATCGAATTGAAAGATGAGATACCAGGGACAATTAAAATTATTCACCAGCATGCAGAAGAAGTTCCGCCAGGCGGTGCGAAAAGTATCGTAGAGTCAGGGCTGCTCGATGATTTAGATAATGTTTTCGGGATTCACTTGCTGCCAATGGGCCCCTCAGGATTTGTCGGTTATAATTCAGGTTTTGCCTTCAACGGGCGTGCGTACTTAAAACTGAAAATTCAAGGACGCGGCGGACATGGCTCCTCACCACATTTGGCAAACGATGCGATTGTTGCCGGTGCACACTTTGTCACTGCTGTGCAAACAATTATTAGCCGCCGTTTAAGCCCCTTTGATATCGGTGTTATTACAATTGGTTCCTTCGACGGTAAAGGGACATTTAATGTGATTAAAGATAGTGTAGAACTTGAAGGCGATATTCGCTATATGACGATAGAAACGAAGGAAAAAATTGAAGTGGAAGTAAAAAGATTAGTAAGAGGTTTGGAAGAAGAATTCGGTGTCACTTGTGAGTTGACGTATGAAAACGACTATCCGCCATTATACAATGACCCTGAATTAACAGCGAAAGTAGCAGGATATTTAGTAGGGGCGAATGATCCGATTATTACAGAGGTGAAGGAAGTGCCGCCAATGTCTCCATCTGAAGACTTTGCCTATTATGCAGAGAAGTTCCCGTCTTGCTTCTTCTATATTGGTTGTTCACCAAAAGGAGTAGAAAAACCTTATTACAATCATCATCCAAAATTCGATATTGACGAAGATGCGCTTCTGGTCGCGGCTAAAGCGGTCGGACATGTCGTATGCGGCTATTATGAAGAAAATTAATAATAAAAAGGAGTTTCGGATTCATACCGAAGCTCTTTTTTTTTTGGACAAATCCCTCTACCGAACATCTCATGTAACAAATGTATATACTAATTTGATGCATAAGAACGAGTGAGAAAAGGATGTGTTCAAGTGCTTAACGAGTGGCATGCAGAAGTGGAGGAAGTGTACGATCAAATGGTTGCTTGGAGAAGGCATTTGCATGAGAACCCTGAACTGCCATTTCAAGAGGTACAAACGGCCAGAATGGTAGGGGATATTTTAGCAGGTTATGGAATTAAAGTGCAACGGAATATTGGCGGGTATGGCGTTGTCGGAATTTTAAAAGGGGGAAAAACAGGGCCGACGATTGCATTAAGAGCTGACATGGATGCGTTACCCATTCAACAGAAAAATGACGTGCCCTATAAATCCCAGGTCCCGAATGTTATGCATGCATGCGGTCACGACGCACATACAGCAACATTGCTTGGGGTAGCAAAAATACTAAGTAAATATAAAGATCAACTCCATGGGACGGTTAAATTTATATTTCAACCAGCGGAAGAGCAATTTCCGGGGGGAGCGATTCAAATGTTAGAAGAGGGTGTGCTCGAAGGGGTAGATGCAATCTTTGGAAATCATGTCCTATCTTCCGTCCCATTAGGAAACTTTACGGTACCAAAAGGGAGTGCTACCGCTTCCAGTGACTATGTAAAAATTAGATTAATCGGTAAAGGCGGACATTCTTCCGCTCCTCACACTTCCGTCAATCCAATTGTGATTGGCGCACAAATTATAACTCAAATCCATTTGTTAATGAGTCAAAAACTTGATCCGGTACAACCGGTAGTGGCAGCAATTACTGTGTTCAACTCCGGGGGTACAATAAATGTGATTCCCGAAGAAGCTGCAATTGAGGGGACAGTTCGTACATTTAACCAGGAACAACAGGAAAATGTCCAAACACTTTTAACACATATTCTTAATAATGTCACAGTAACTTATGGTGCTACTTATGAGATGGAATATACAAGAGGATATCCGCAATTAGTCAATACCGAGAAAGAAACAAAAGTTGTAAGAGATTTGCTTGATAATATTAACCATTTAAATGTCGTTGAGATGCCCCCCATTATGGCAAGTGAAGATTTTGCGTATTATTTGCAAAAAGTTCCCGGAGTATATTTTTATACTGGTTCAGCTACAGATGTCCCTACTACACAATTTCCTCATCACCATCCAAAATTTAATATCGATGAACAGGCAATGAAAAACTCGGCGAAAGGATTTTTAAGTATTGTACATTATTACTTAGTTCCAGACGATGCCTGACAAAATTCTCATTATATCGATTTATTTTGAAACCATTTCCAAAAGAATGCGGTATATAGGGAAAGGGGGAATAATATGAAATTTTTTCTAATCGGTACAGGGTTGTCTTTAATAGGAATTTTGCTTTCTATTATTATTTGGGATGTTCATATGATTTCCACTATAACGAGCGGGATTGGTTTTATCTTTTTTATTGTGGCATGCATTTTTTCCGGGGCATTCGTCAATGGTGACCGAATGCGGGCAAACACGGCAATGGAAACGAAAGAAAGCTGGATTCAAAGAAATACGATTGCATTGTGTTCTCTTAATATGGCAATTCCTAACTTCGCAGTTGCATTCATCTTTTACTACTATTTAGGCTACTAATTTTTCTTTTAAAAATATTGCCAAAATATACTTGTATTCATATAAGTTCTGTTTAAGTAATATGTTAAGGTATTATAGAATTTGGAGAAGTGGGGTTAACTAGATTGAAGGTACTTCAATTAGCAATTTTATTAGTTTTTACAGTTTGTTTTATTACTGTAACGCCAGCGTCGGCAGCAGAAAAAACGATCGATCAGTATTACATGGATGATGTAAGTTATGAACATGGCGCATACGAGCAGTTGGAACGTTTCTTATATGCAAATATTATCGACGGATATGAAGAGCCAACAGTATATGAAGAAGATGGCGAAGTATACGAATTTACGTCTATTCTTTTAAAGCCGGAAAACAGTATTACACGTGCACAGTTTACAAAAATTTTAGTGAATGCAATGAATTTAACGAGTGGCGATATTAAAAAAGAATTTTCCGATGTTAAATCTTCTGCATGGTATTATGACTTTGTTCAGATTGCCAGCAGTAAAGGCATTATTACCGGTAAAGAAGACGGTACATTTAAACCGAACGATAAAATTACACGTGCTCAAATGGCAGCGATGATTTATCGTGCATTTAATGAGACAGTTGATTTTTCAAAAACAGGAAAAATATTTAACGATGTTAATCCGAATAGCTATTCTTATGAAGCAATTGTGAAAACAGCAGGTGCCGGTATTGTTAATGGCTATGGAGAAACGTTTAAACCGAATGATTTTGCAAAGCGTTCTCATGCAGTACTGATGATTGACCGTGCTTTACATTTAGAAAGTGGAGAAGCAGAAGACGAAGCTTCAATCATTGCAACAGTGAATCGTTATATTGATGAAGAGTTTGAGTTTTCATCAGATACGGAAAACGAAGAGGATATGGATGCGCTCTATCGTGAAACAACAACAGGCTACTATTTAGCTTATTCACTTGATAGCCAATTGCTATTGGAAGACGCAGATTTCTCAACTGGTTCTAGTTCATCTCAAAAAATAGGCGAGTATTCAAGTAAGTTGATATCATTGAATAAACGTTTTGCCGCAGTAAAAATTGATGATTTGAAAGTTCATATTAAGATGAATGACCCTGAAATCAACTTCAATTTGGAAATGACATTAGATTTATCCGGAACAGCTTACTTAAAGAAAACAGAAGACGGCCTGTGGAAAATCTATAATCTAGTCTATGATGAAGAAGACTATGATAATATGCTGACTGCAGCTGCAGCAATGGAAGAACAATAGTAATTCCCCCTTCTTTTATAGAGAAGGGGATTTTTTTATGAGAACATATAGCAGAGTTTATTCATGAACATTTCGAAAGATTACGATATTAAGGTATTATTATCTATTATATAATACATTCAAAGGGGAGATGGGCATGCATACAAAATTACAAGCCGTAGTAGATACGATGGAGCTATATCAGGCAACTTTTCCGGAAGATGCTTGTATCATTGTAGCAAGCAATGAAGAGGTAGTGGGATACTTACCAGGCAAGTTTATTGATTTAAAAATTAATGTAGGGTTGAAAATGGTAGATTTCCGCGGCACCGTTACAGAGCGTGCATTGACGACAAAGCGTTTTATAAGAGAAGAAAAGGGTCCGGAAAGATTTGGGTTTGCTTATATTTCATCAGCACAACCAATTTTTGATGGAACAGACATAATAGGTGTAGTAAGTGCCACTATCTCAAACAAAAAAATGGATTCCATGCGTCAATTAGCGACAGAATTATCGAGTGCGGTAGAGGAAATGACTGCAACGAATGAAGAGTTAACGGCGGCGAGCATGGATGTATCAAACCGCTTGGATGGCCTTGTCACATCAACAGAAATGATGACGGCCGATATTGGGGAAATAAACCAAATGGTCGAACTTGTAAAAGGAATTGCATCAAAATCACAAATTTTAGGATTAAATGCATCGATTGAAGCGGCTCGTTCTGGCGAGCATGGAAGAGGATTTGCCGTCGTAGCGAAGGAAATTCAAAAAATGGCGCAGAATAGCAAAGATAGCGCAGAAAAAATTGCTGCGCAGCTTAATAAAATCCGTACTTCCATCGAGGAAGTTAATGGATCGACAAGTCAAATCGCAGCATTTACAGAACAGTTTGCCACAAGTATGCATGAACTGAACGATGCCTACGGAAATGTTAACAGCACCGCAGAAAAGCTATTGGATATTAGTGAAATAAAATAATAGAGATAGAACAACCACTCCGAAAGATGATCGGAGTGGTTGTTTTTAATTCACATTCAACCGGCTTTTTATAAGTACATGTTTTAAAAATGCCGCGCCTGTAGCAACAAGCGTGGTAATTATAATAATAACAATACCGATCACTGCCACTAATGGCGGCAGTGCATTTGAATAATCGAGCAGGAAGAAGCCCGAAATGTACAAAACGAGAATGACATAGGCGCAATATTTTATATAGTTTAATCCTTGTTCAAGACGACTGGAAAAAACAGATTCCCGCTCAATAATAGCAATCATCTTCAATGTTTCATAAAGCGCATAGAAAAATGGAATTGCGGTCGCATACATACCTAACAAAATCGGATATTGCAGGTAGGCGACTTCCGGATTTAAATGCGCAGTTTTCTGAGCCACACCCGGTAAAATAAATACACATAATGATAATACAAGTACACCAGTTGAAATAATAAACGTTCTTAAAAAGATTGAATTTAATTTCTGCATATTAATCCCCCTCCATTCAGATATATGAAAAACAGACGTTAGAAAATTCGGAAAGTTTCCGAGTGCAAATAATGATTTGCTGCTCCTATATATTCCATTAATTGTTACAATAAGTAAAAGAGGTGAATTGAATGTTCGGTACAGATGATTATAAAAAATAGAAAAGAATAGAAAACATTTTATAATTTTCAATCTCATCACGATTCTGTTTTTTACGGGAATATCCTTTACTTATGTGATTCCAAATTTAAAGGGATTTGATTTAGGCTCTTCATTTATTGTTTTCCTTATCTATATTGTTATTGCAAATGTCTTCGTTGGGATTTTTATTCACAAAACGGTACTGGTTTTTTTCATTTCGTTAATATTCAGTGCTCTCGGAATGGGCTGGCGTCTATGGCTTGAGTGGGGAGAATTCAGTTTAGTCGAACATACAAACATTGTTGTGATGGTAGGTTATCCGTGTATTACAGCGCTTATAATTACACTTATTTATGCTGTTTCAGAAAAGTTCAAGACGAAAAAGCTCGTCATTATAGATAGGAAATAGAAGAGCTTGCAATAAAATTAGGAAGGTGGATTTGAATGGAATATCGATTGGCTACTACAGATGATATGGAATTATTAATAGATTTACGTAAGCGATTATTAGTGGAGGAAGGGCAAACGGTATCTCCCAATATCGATGAACAATTAAGAAATTTTTTTGAGAAGCAATTGAACGCTGACCAATTTGTTCAATGGATCATTGAGGAAGAGAAAAGTGTAATCGCTACAGGGGGCATTCAGTTTATTTCCTTTCCCCCTAGTTATTTCAATCCTACAGGCATTCGCGGGTATATTTTAAATATGTACACAACGCCGGAAAGCAGAGGTCGGGGGCTTGCCAAACAATTGGTTGAGCGACTGTTGGCAGAAGCAAAAGGAAGAAGTGTACAACACATATTTTTAATTTCTTCGCCGATGGGAAAACCGTTATACAAAAAAGTCGGTTTTAAGGAAAATGATATTTACATGGAATATTTCATTCAATAACTTAGGGGGATGAGGAAATGATTTTAGAAACGGACAGACTCATATTAAAGCCATATGAAGTTGAAGTTGCAGATGCAATTTTTGAAGTAGTAAAGCATAGGGAGATTGCGGATACAATGGTCATGATTCCGCATCCGTATCCACGTGAAGTTGTAGATCAGTGGATTTCCTATTTGCAAAAAAGCTTTGAGCAAGGAACGGCCTATGAATTTGCAGTGTTTTTAAAAGAGAGCGGCCGCTATATCGGGAATTGCGGGCTCGTTACGGTTTCAAAAAACCACCGCAATGCAGAAGTGGGCTATTTTATCGATGTGTCGGAGTGGGGCAATGGCTATGCAACAGAAGCTTGCAAAAAAATAATTGATTACGGATTTCAGGAACATCAGTTAAATAGAATTTACAGCCGCTGCATGGTTAGAAATATCGCTTCAAGAAAAGTGATGGAGAAGTCCGGAATGGAATGGGAAGGCCGCCACAGACAGGAATTTTTAAAAGAGAATGTTTATGAAGATATGGATTATTTAGCTATTTTAGCTGAAGAATATTTTAAGGGGAAACTTATTTAGTTTCATATCATGAATTGAGGTGGGAGTTACAAATGAAGGATATGAAAGTTGATATACTTGTTGCCTTTCAACTAACTTTTGCATTTATGGCAACGTTGATTTGTATTTATAGTTTGGTTACAGATCGCTTCCACCTGCAGCCGCTTATGTTTATCTTTATGAGTGCGATGTTTGGGATAATAGGATTTAGAGAATACAGACGGACCGGACTCAAAATAAACAGTCAGGAATTCTCTTTTGGGTTGTATCAGTAATTATATTTGGCGTTGCGTTTGTATCGTTGTTTGTTAATTAGAAAATGCAGGATTAAAGAAAGATTCTCGTAATGGCAGGGTTTTAAATTTCCTCTATAGAACCTTTTAAAATATGCGATATAGATACTTTTAAAAGGACTGATGAGATTGGAACAAATTCAGCAAGTAATAAATACAACCCCGAAACATATTTTGTCTGCAGCAACGATTGTACTGAACAGTAAAAATGAGATTCTGCTTATTAAAGGACCAAAAAGAGGTTGGGAGATGCCGGGTGGTCAAGTAGAAGAAGGCGAGTCTTTGACGGCTGCAGCGATTAGGGAAACAAAAGAAGAATCGGGAATCGATGTGGAGATACTCAAATTCTGCGGTATTTTTCAAAATGTAGAGAAATGTATTTGCAATACGCTGTTCTTAGCGAAACCAATCGGGGGGACAACGACAACTTCTCCAGAAAGTTTGGAAGTTGGGTATTTTCCGATTGAAGAGGCCCTTGAAATGGTGACAGCCGGAAACTTTCGACAAAGAATAGAATATTGCTTGGATGCAACGAAACACCCATTTTTTATAGACTTTTAGTGTAGGAAATGACGAAACAATATGTATCGCAAAGGGAGGTTTTTCTTTGAAGAAATCATTTGTTGGAGTAGGGATTACGTTGTTATGTTTAACAGGATGTTCCACAAATGAAATACAACCCTCTACCGTCGCAAATAACTCTCAAAGTATAGAACAATACAAAACAATCGCTACCAATCTTGAAGCACCATGGGCTATTAATAAACTTGGAGACACTTTTTATATAACGGAGCGAACAGGGCATATTGTAAAAGTAGAGCAAGGGGAAATGACAAGGCAGGCTGTAAAACTTGAAAAAACACTTTCCACTGCATCTGAGGCAGGGCTGCTTGGCTTTGTACTGGCGCCGGATTTTGTACAGTCAAATGAAGCCTACGCTTATTATACGTATGAAACAGCAAGTGAGCAGTATAATCGAATTGTAGTGCTTCAACAGGAGAATGATAGCTGGCGGGAGAAGCGGTTACTTCTTGATCAAATACCTAGTGGTAAATATCATCACGGCGGACGCGTAAAGATCGGCCCGGATCAAAAGCTTTATGTGACAGCAGGTGATGCATCGAATCCACAAACTGCACAGGACCTGACTACACTTAGCGGGAAAATATTGCGCATGAATTTGGACGGAAGCATTCCAGACGATAATCCTTTTCCGCATTTATACGTGTACAGCTACGGACACCGAAACCCGCAAGGCATCACCTGGTCAACTGATGGAACAATGTATGCAAGTGAGCATGGGCAAAGCGCACATGATGAAATTAATAAAATTGAAGCTGGACAAAATTACGGCTGGCCTATAATTGAAGGAGAGGAAGAGCAAGAAGGATTCATATCCCCTTTGTTCACCTCGGGGAGTGAAAGTACATGGGCCCCTTCAGGTATAGCATTCTATGACAACAAACTATATGTTGCGGCACTCCGGGGGACAGCATTGCTCGAATTCGATTTAAAGTCAAAAGAAGTAAAAGAAATCGTCAATAATGTAGGCAGAATCCGCGATGTATGGATTGAAGAGAATACATTGTACTGGATTACGAATAATACGGACGGGCGAGGTACACCAGAAGAAAAGGATGATCAATTGTATAAGCTAGAATTATAGGAAATTAAAAGGAGCGTAAAAGTGAAAAAACTTTTATGCTCCTTTTTATAATGATTGCTTTTATTCGGATTGTTCATCCCAAAATAGTTCATCCAAAGTTCTATTCAATGTTCTACATATTGCGATACATACACTTAATGTCGGATTGTATTTGCCAAGCTCAATGAGTCCGATTGTTTGGCGTGTGACCCCAACCTTTTTTGCGAGCTCATCCTGTGATAGATCATGTTCAATCCGGGCCATCTTTAAGCGGATATTTTTCATTGGTATCGCCCCACATCATCATCTTCTTCAAGCATTTTGCTGTTTACCTTTTGGCTTTTTTTCAAGGCACTTTTATAGGCAGCAAATAAAAGCAGTAAATAAAATGGAACGTAAATAATGAGTGAAACGAAAAATACTAAAAAGAAATATTCAATAGCCTGAGATGAACTGTCTGCATACTGGTACGCACTATTAATCCCCATGAAAAGTGCGATAACCAGCCCCATGCCAATACCGATGATTAGCTGTTTTGTGCTGTATGAAAATTTGCTGTTGGCATCATGAAGTTCAACTTCATCCGAAAATACTCCAAGTTGTGAGGAACGGAAGCCGTAGTATAAACTGACACCTATTAAAATGACTATCTCTGTAGTAACTGACTCCATACTTACTCCGAAGCGATAAAATTTAACCCCAATCGACACGAGAACAATCATCATCGTGAGTAAATATATTTCCCGGTAAATTTTATTTTGCATGTTGTACACGCGCTCATCGACCACTTTTTTGTTCCAAAATCCCATCATATTCCCTCCCCAAATTTATTGTTAAGCTTATTATACAATATATAATTCTAAATGCAATTTATATATGTCATTATGTAATTTATTTTATGCTTAATTAAATACAAAAAAGCCGCAATTGCTAAAGAAAGCAATCACGGCAAGTCTGTTTTTCGGATTATTTCACCAAACCTAATGAGTCGAGCGGGTAAAATCGGATAGATGTAGAGCCAAGAATATGTTCCTTTGAGACAAGACCAATGCGTGGATCTCGGCTGTCACTACTTTTGCGGCGATTGTCGCCCATTACAAAATAATAGTCATTCGGAATTTCTGATACACCTGCCAGATCTTCCAGCGTGAAGTCAGGAGTCAAATCACCTGTATCGTTAAGAGAAGATTTGTATTCATCCAAATAGGGCTCATCGACTTTCTGACCATTTATATAAAGTACATCCTCTTTATATTCGATTTGATCACCTGGAAGGCCGATAATTCGTTTAATAAAATACTCACTTTCTAAACCATCGAATACAATGACATCAAATCGCTCAAAATCATGAAGCGTCTTTCCGATTTTGTTGACGATAATCCGGTCTCCGTCTTCATATGTCGGCATCATGGAAGCACCTTTCACATCGATCGGAGTGAAAATAAACGTCCGGATTGCTACAACAAACAAGGCGGTTATGGCGATAACTTTGATCCATTCCAGCAGCTCATTTTTTTCTTTTTTCATCTCTATAACCTCCTTTTAGAACATGATAGCTCAAATTAAAATTAATTTTATTTTACAACCCCATGAAGCTTCAATGCCTCCACAAACACATCGGCAATATTCAGCATGGACTGTTCATCCACATCGAATTTTGGATGGTGATGCGGATAGACAGCTTCAATTTCCTTATTGCCGCCACCTGTGAAGAAAAATGTCCCCGGCTTTTCCTGTAAATAATAGGTGAAGTCTTCTGCACCCATGCGAGGTGGGGCATTTAGTACTTGCAAATCTGGCAGGTTGATTGAAACAGCTTCTCGAAGCATAGCTGTTTCTGCCGGGTGATTATATACAGCGTCATAACCACGTGTATAGTTAAATTCAAGTTTGGCCCCGTACTGAATTTCAATCGCTTTGCATAAGTTGTTTAACTTTTGCTCCACCATATCGCGGATTGCTGGATTGAATGTACGAACAGTCCCCGTTAAATGGGCCTTATCGGGAATGACATTGCCGACAGTGCCACTTTCAATTTTTCCGATTGTAATAACAGCAGATTCAATTGGATCTGTATTTCGGCTGACGATCGGCTGCACTCCAAATACAAACTGTGCCGCTGCAACAATCGGGTCTATTGTTTCATGAGGTGATGCGCCATGTCCGCCTTTACCTTGAATAGTAAGCTCAAAGAAGTCCGCAGCCGCCATTGCGTAGCCTTCACAAAACAGTACAGTACCTAATTCGCTCCATGAAGATACATGTGAACCGTACACATAGTCGACGCCTTCCAGGCAACCTGCTTCTACCATAGCTTTTGCACCGCCTGGTACGACTTCTTCCGCAAATTGATGGATGAATACAATATTGCCGTGAAGCGCATCATGGTTGTCAGCAAGTGATTTTGCTAAACCGAGCAGTGCGGCTGTATGGATATCATGACCACAAGCATGGCTTACTCCATCGACTTTCGATTTGTAAGGTACTTCTTTTTCATCTTGAATCGGAAGTGCATCAAAATCGGCGCGGAACGCAATTGTCGGTCCGTCGTAAGCGCCTTCTAAGCGGCCAACGACGCCATTTCCGCCAACATTTTCTTTTACCTCAATACCAAAAGAACGAAGCTTTTCAGCAATTAGTTTTGGTGTATTAACTTCTTTGAATGAAAGCTCCGGATACATATGCAGATGTCTTCGAATTTCAACCATGTTCTCATAGTTTGCTTGCAGTTTCTCTTTTACGCTCATCTTCTCCACCCCTGAAAAATTAGTCGTTATTCAAAGCTTCCCATTCTTCTCTAAGTAACCCCATGCGAATCGAGTCATAATAATGCCCTTTGTAATAGCGGACTTTACGAATTCTTGCTTCTAGCTGCATTCCGAGCTTTTCGCCAACACGAATCATGCGTTCGTTGCCTGACCATGTCGAAAAACCAACACGCACTAATGGCATTGTATGAAATAAATGGGCAATCCATAATTTTAATGCTCGAGTTCCGATGCCTTTTCCCCATAAATGCCCTTCATGCAGGATAATGCCCATCTCCAGCCACTTTGAAGGTTCGTGTTCCCAGTAGTAGGAGATAATTCCGCGAACGACTCCCGATACTTCAATGACCCAAAAGCTTTCATCCCCGATCCAATCCTGATTTGTCTGGATAAATTGTTCATAAGGAATCGCTCTATGCGGATAGTACGGCGCATCCCACTTTTTCCACTCGGGCTGTTCATCTTTATATATCAGTTCCCATAAGCGTTCCATATCTTGTTCTGTTATTGGTCGGATAGTTAATTCCTGATCTGTGTACATTGTTTTCCTCTTTTCAAAATAATTTGATGTTCATCTGATTGAAAAGAGTCGAAAGATTACTTTTCAATCACCTTCATAAATATTTTCATTTTCATCAATCCTTTCACTGGAAATTACTATCATTTTATCAGAATATTCCACCGAAAGAAGAGGTTTTTGAACATTTAATAGAGAATCCCCATGAAATATTTCTAGAAATTTACAGTTAGGAAAAAGATAACTATTATTTTTATTTACAAAATGAAATGGAAAAAATAAAAAATTATGAAAAAAAGGCGATATAATCTAAAAGAACTACCAAAATCATTAACTAAGAACTATAATTATGAATTAAAGAATGCAAATTTTCCGAAAATGCACTAGAAAAGAATCACTAAATAGAAGTTGGTGGGTAGATGGTAAAAATAGAAGATACAAATGTACTAGGTTCAATGCAATTGACTGTAGAAGAATTACAAAATATTAAAGTTGCATTAGACGAATCGTCCATTTTGGCAGTTACAGATCAAAAAGGCATTATCACAATTGTAAATGACCGATTTTGTAAAATTTCCAAATACGAACGTTGTGAACTCATTGGTAAAGATCACCGTCTTTTAAATTCAGGCTATCATCCCAAAACTTTTTTTAAGGAAATGTGGCGTACGATAAGTTCAGGCAAGACATGGAACGGAGAAGTGTGTAACCGCGCAAAGGATGGTTCAATCTATTGGGTACAGACGACGATTGTACCGTTTTTGAATGCGAAAGGAAAGCCCTATCAGTATATTTCGATTCGTACAGATATTACCGCACAAAAGAAGATTGGGGAAATGATACATATTGCACACCATGATGATCTGACAGGACTGCCAAATCGCCGGATGTTGCTTAATGATTTAAAAACGCTAATCGAAGTTGAACAACAGCCATTTTCACTCATGTTATTTGATGTCAATCGGTTTAAAAATATAAATGATGGTTTAGGGCACCATGTCGGGGATATGTTTTTAGCAGAAATTGCGGAGCGAACAAAAACATTGACTAGTCCGTTTATATCTTTTTATCGTTTGAGCGGAGATGAATTCATCTGTATTTTAAGAAATTCAGATCTACTGGAAAGTGCTGCAGAGGATATACAAGCACTATTTAAAAGCCAATTTAATTTAAATAACCATACTTTTTATGCTTCGATCAGTATCGGGGCGGTAAGTTACCCGGAACATGGCTATTCGGCACAAGACATTTTAAAATATGCTGATATTGCGATGTATGAGGCGAAAAAAAGCAATAACAAAGGTTTTGTCATTTATAAAAAGCAACAGCGTTTTTCGTATAATCAACTACTAACATTGGAAACAAAGTTACATGATGCCATTAAAAAAGAGGCATTTGAACTGTATTATCAACCGAAAGTGAATTTGCAAACAAATAAAATTGAAGGTATGGAAGCCCTGATTCGCTGGTTTGATGATGAGCTTGGTTTCGTACCACCGGATCAGTTCATACCATTTGCGGAAGAGTTTGGTTTGATCAGTGATATTAGTGAGTGGGTTATTGCTAAAGCAGGTCGCCAAGTAACAGAATGGAATGAACGATATAATTTAAACCTCCGTGTGGCTGTTAATATTTCACCGAACCATTTAAAAGCAGAAAACTTTATTGTGCGCTTAAATCGAATTTTACAGCAGCATGAAATTTCTCCAAGCGCACTGGAAATCGAGATAACAGAGATGAGTTTCTTAGATCAAAATTCAGATTTGCTCCATACGATCAAGCAATTAAGTGAAATGGATATTACGTTAGCTATTGATGATTTTGGGACTGGCTATTCCTCATTAAGCTATTTAAAGAAATTTCCGGTAGATTTATTAAAAATCGACCGTACGTTCATTCACGAAATGTATAAGAACAACGCAGACATTGCCATGGTTTCCGCGATGATTTCTTTGGCACGGGCACTTAATTTAAAAGTAGTGGCAGAAGGTGTTGAGGAACATGCAGATTTACACCTTTTACGGGAATTTGATTGTGAATTTGTACAGGGTTACTATTATAGTCGTCCTTTAACAATTGATGATTTTTCAAAACGTTTAAGTGAAAAAGGGATACTCGTGTAAAAAATCCACGCAGATTGCTGATACAATTTGCGTGGACTTCTTACGACTTGAGTGTAATACTTGGATTGATTTCAAGAAGCTTTTTTACAAACAGCTCCTTTTCTTTTGGGGATATAAGAATGACCTGAATATGAGGATCAAATGTAATTTCAATACGGTCGATCGACATTGCCGGAGCCGATAGAGGATTTTTCGATGGACGCAAGCTTCGTATTTGCTTAATAGGAATCCGCTTCTTATAAATACCGCCGTAAACGATGAGTTCATCCGCTTCAATTACGTATTTGGTACCGAAAAACAGTATGCATAATAAAACAATAATGAATGCCGTAACAAGCAGTAAAACAGCACTTGGCTCGGTAATGACCCCGTATATCATTGAGGATGGCACAAGAATAAATATGAACGCCATCCAAATATCCACCTTTGATTTAAAAACCATAAAAAAGCACCCCTTTTACTTAATAGCTTATAACAAAGAAGCGGAATTAAAAATAGAATTCCAGCAATAGGGGACTTTATGGTTATTTAATTCCATATTTCCGGTCCAATGTCACAAGACGTGCATCGTCGTTCGGTCGATTCATGATTAAATCAGCAATTATTTGGGAGCCAAGCATGCTATAAACCGTGCCGTTCCCTCCAAATCCAAGCAGGTAATAGTGATTTGGCTGTTCTGGGTGCTGTCCGATGAATGGTAGATGGTCTAATGACTCACCGAAGGAAGCACAATATTTATACGGTGCATGGAAGGTTTCGCCAGGTATTAATTCATGAAGTTTATCAAGCAGCATATTTGCCATTGCTTCCACTTTTGATTCATGCTTGGCAGGATTGGCTTTTTTTTCGTCTAATCCTCCGATTATAATGCGGTGATCTACCGTTTTTCGCATATACAAATATGGGCGGGCAGTTTCCCAAATGAGTGCATTTTCATACCAGCTCTCAAAGGTTGGTTTTTGCTCTGTCACAATCGCATAGGAACGGTTAATGTCAGCCCCCTTCATTTTTCCATAAGGAAGACGATCATATCCGGTCGTGTATATAATACGGGATGTTTTAAAAATGCCGTTCATTGTGTGCAAAATAATGTCATTTCCTTCGTCCTCTATAATATTGGCGTACGTATTTTCAAATAAATCTAGTCCTTTAGTAATAAGCTGTGCAGTTAACGAAACAACGAATTTGTAAGGGTTCATTTCCGCATCATTATTTGTGTACAGAGCAGCAGGTGCTTTAAATGGTAAGCGCTTTTCTACGACAAGTTCATTCCAAAACTCAGCAGAGAATCCGTGCTTTACTAAAATCTCGCATTCCTGCTCAAGTTTTGATACATCTTTTTTTTCACTGGCAAAACAGATGCTCGGACGTCGAATGAAATCTGCCTGATCTTTTAACGGCTGGGCAGTTTTTTCAAGCTGGTCAACTGCCTCCAAGCATAGGTTATAAAAACGTACAGCATCCTCTTCTCCAATTAAATCGCAAAGTTCGTGTAATTGAATATCATTTGAATATTGAAGTAGTCCTGTATTGGCCGAAGTACTGCCTGAGCCGAGTTCATTTCGTTCTATAACGGCTACTGATAATCCTTCATCAATTAGTGCTTTCGCCGTCAATATCCCGCTCATTCCGGCACCTACGATAATCGCGTCATAATGAGGTTTAATTGGTGGGTTCGTGTGAGGTTTTTTTACAAGTGTAGTCGGCCAAAATAATAAACCATTGTGTAATTCCATAAATAGTTCCCCCTTTATTCATCTAAAGAATAGTTCCCGCTCGTGCCCCTTTCTAATCTTGAAATATTTAATAACTTAATTTTGGGGTAAAGGGGAAAGAATAGTAATTAAAAGGAGGGGTATGATGGATCCTTATATATTCGGACTTTTCACGATTGCCTATATTGCCATCTTCGTCTGGGGAATGGCAAAACATAAAAAAACTGCATCCGCCATTTTATTTTTAGTTATTGCTGCCCTAATTTATGATAATGCAATATTAGCTTTAGGCCATGTTATCGGAGAGGGAGAGCTGCTTGAAAACCTAAGTTATGGCAGATTTTGGCTCCATGCAATATTCACACCTACTTTAATACTTTTTTCCCTGTTTATAATGAAAGAGGCAAACCTTCATTTTGCCTATAAGGAATGGGTTTCGTTTACATTTGGCGCTTTATGGGTTGTTGCAATGATTGTTGAATATTTTGCGGAACTGAGTGGGCTGGAACTAGCGCCGGAGGAATCGTATGGTGTAATAAGCTACAGTACAACAGAAGCAGCTTCCGGACCGCCCCCAATGATTTTGATTGTTCTTGTGGCCTTATTAATCGCTGCGATCATGCTTGCCCGGAAAAGAAAATGGTGGTGGATGCTTGTCGGTACAATTGTTATGACAATCGGTAGTGCAGTTCCGATTGATATTGGTAGTGACGCGATTACAAATGCCTTTGAGTTAGTATTAATCGCGACGTTAATGTGGACGGCAATCCATTATTCGAACGACAGACCATATAGAAGGTTTTAACGAACGAAAATTGTGCTGAGGATAAATCTTAGCACAATTATTTTTTGTACACTACCTTGCAATGAACAGTAGTGTTTGCTACACTATTATATATTAAATAGTAGTGAGGTGAAATAATGAATCCTCAATTTAAAAAAGGCGTGTTGAATTTATGTGTCCTCGCCTTACTGGAAAAGAAAGATATGTATGGATATGAGCTTGTGCAAGCAATTTCTACACAAATTGAAATATCAGAAGGAGCGGTATACCCGCTGTTACGCAGGTTAACAAAAGACGGTCTTTTTACAACATATTTAATGGAATCAACAGAAGGCCCGCCGCGTAAATATTATCAGATTACCGAACTAGGGATTGAACAACTACAGAGCTTACGTAATGAATGGGAAAGTTTTATTTCGGGTGTAAATACTTTAATTCAAGGGAGCAAATAAAAATGAATGAACAACAGTTTTTAGATTTACTTGATAACCATTTAGTAAAATTACAACAGCAAGAAAGAGATGACATACGCAGAGACTTTGAAGAATACTTCGAAAATGGCCGTGCAGAAGGAAAGACAACTGAAGAAATTATAAAATCATTCGGAAATATTGAAGAGCTGGCTGAAGAGCTCCTTGTTTCATATGATGAAGAAGACTTTATGGAAAATGTGGCGGTTATGAAAAATGATAAGCCAATTCCGTATCGAAATGTAGATATTGAGGCTAATGGTGTGAATGTTGTAATTGTTCCAACTGACGCTGACGAGGCACTTATTGAGACAAAGGATAAGGACCAGTTGACTGAAGCGTCCATGCTAATAAAAGATGACACACTTTTCATCTCTATAAAGCGTCAGGAGCAGGTCCGCCGTTTTTGGTTTATTACGATAATAGGGACGATCAATACAATAGATACAGTGGTTTATCTGCCTAAAAAACAGTATGAAAAGCTTGTGATTCATAATGACAATGGACGGATTAAGGTGTCTGAAACTATCGCACAGCAATTTTATTTAAAATCAGATAACGGCCGTATTTTAACAGACCATATTCAAGGGAAAGTTCTTGATGCTCATTCGGCTAATGGGCGAGTGGTGCTCACAGAAACTAACATTGAACATGTTAAAGCAAGTTCCAATAATGGCCGGATTATCGCAGAGGATGTAATGGGTCAAGAGCTTCAGTTGGAATCTGATAACGGACGTGTTGAGATTAAAAATGTGGTAGGCAAAATTCATGCGCAGTCACGAAATGGCCGAATTGTTGCTCAGCTAAAATCTGTTCAATCACCATTAAATTTTGTATCTGATAATGGGCAAATCATATTAAGTACAGAAGGAAAACTTCAAAATATTGAAATTGATAGTTGGACAGCATGGGGATCCGTATCCATTTATAATGAAAAAACATCGCATTATTCCCATGGCACTAAAGAACACACAATTCAATTAAAAACGAGCAATGGGAAAATTACGGTGGAGGATCTTTTAGCACAGTAATCTATGTAAAAGTTAGAAATTCATCGGTACAATCCGTATAATAAAACTAATGATAGTTGAAATGGAGTCGTTAACGATGAAAATATTTAGCTTTAAATTATTTGGTGGCTATAAGGTGTCGCTTGATAAAACGGATATAACAATTGACTATGCTGGCGAAAAGTTTCTATTTATAAATAAATCAAAGCCTCGGATGAAAACAATTTCATACAATGACATATTGAGAGTCGATTACAAGGAAGCCGGTATGACATTCGGCTATGTGCGTCTCATTACAGCAGAAAATGCTCCATATGTAAGCAGTACCTATGTTGCTCAGCATGATGAAAACGCCTGGATGGTTGAAAAAGATGAAATTAGTTTTTTAAATGAAGTATTGGATATCTTGAAAAAACATTGTAAGCATATACAGTTTGCTCAATTGAAAGCTTAGAAATGAAATACAGCACGTCAAAAGTAAATTAACTTTTGACGTGTTTTTCTATAGGGGGAAAAGTGCTGCGAAGTTTCCTTCGAGCACTTTTCATGCTAAATCACTTGCATTTTAGACCATAGCTGCTTGTAGTATGAATGTGAGTTAATAAGCTCCGCGTGTGTACCTGCGCCTGACAGCTGCCCGTCTTCAAATAGTAAAATCTGGTCGGCATTTGTAATTGTAGAAAGACGATGTGCGATAATGACAGTCGTTCGGTTTTTCATCAATGCCTGTAAAGCAAGCTGGACTTCACGTTCAGATTCATTGTCCAAATTCGATGTCGCCTCATCAAGCAATAATATTTGAGGGTCGCGTAGAATCGCACGGGCAATTGCAATCCGTTGCTTTTGGCCGCCTGATAATTTAATGCCACCTTCACCAACTTCGGTTTCGAGTCCTTGTTCAAGTGCAATTACAAAATCGTAGGCATATGCTGCCCGCAATGCTTCCACAACTTGGTCGTCTGTTGCATCGTGTTGACCATACAAAACATTTTCACGGATCGAGCCATTCATAAGGGGGGCGTCTTGCGTCACATAGCCAAACAGTTTCCGCCATTCGTATAAATCATACTGTTCAATAGTTGTCTGCCCATATAAAATTTTGCCCTCTGTTGCTTCATAAAAACGCTCGATTAATGAAAACATCGTCGTTTTCCCGCCGCCACTACTGCTAACAAATGCCGTTGTTTTGCCAGAGGGAATCGTAAAGTTCATTCCTTTTAAAATGGGCTGGTCAGCATATTGAAACTTTACATTTTGAAAAATAATATTTTGTGCAGACGCAGGAATTGAAAGGCCGGATATCTTTTCGGTAGCCTGCGCAATGATTGCTTGAATACGTTCTGTTGCACCAAGTGCTTTCTGTAATGCTGTAAAAAATGTTGCCATTTGTGTAAAAGGAATGATGATTTGCACAAGGTAAATCATTATCGCAACAAGCTCCCCTGAAGAAATCGCTCCTGAAGATACTTGTGTGCCCCCATATCCGAATAAAAGTATTAGGACAATCATCATAATGAATGTCATGATCGGGGATAAAATAGCCAGGATTTTCGCTTCTTTTAAACCAAATCGGTAAAGCTGCTCAATGCGAGTTTCACCCCGTTCTTTTTCCAAAGTTTCGGTTTGCGAAGATTTTACAAGTCGGATATTAGATAACACACGTCCCAGGTGTCCACTGAATGAAGCAAGCTCATCCTGATTAGCCTTGGCAATCTTATGCATTTTTTGTCCAAGTGGCAATGTCACAAAAATTGCAAGAGGTACGGCGATTAACATAAGCAGAGTCATTTTCCAGTCAATCCACAGTAAAATGGCAATCGCGCCGATAATAGAAAAAATGCCCGATACAAAGCTTACGAGATGGTCGGTCACGAGTTCTTTTACGACACTCGTATCTTGTGTAATACGGCTCATCGTTTCACCGGATTCGTGTGCATCAAAGTAAGGCGTTTTTAAATATAAAATATGCTGCCAAAGTGTGTTTCGTAAATTCGCAACAATCCGTTCACCGAGCATACGCATTAGAAAATAGGTAAAACCACTAAGAACCGCCTGGACGACTAAAATAAGTGCAACGGCAGTGACCGCTGTCCATGCAAAACCTGTCGTCGAAAAATCGTTGATCATATTCATTGTAAATAATGGTACAGCAAGCGAAGCAAGTGTTTCGATAATACTTAATACAAAAACAACGATGACGAGTTTTTTGGGGAATTTACTTTTTTTAATGAGTTCCCATAATTGCTTTAGTTTAACGTTCATGTAATAACCTCCTCTAATATGTTCAATCTTGCGGCTTGCTCCAATAGCCAATTTTCTTCTTCACTAGTAAGCGGAATCGCAAAAAGCCAATTATCAAAATCTACGGTTGCATGCTTTTCAAATTCCTGTGCAATACTTTTGGTTAATTCTTGCGGAATAATAGAAAATAGCCGTTCGATCAGTTCTTTTAGCATCGTGTCTTCCGGTGGAGCCTGATAAGCCTGCTTAATTTCGTGGAGACTTTCAATATAACGTCGATTTATTTCGATAAAATTTATATCTAGAAAATTGTATATACGTTCAATAAGCGGCTCCGAAATATATTGCCTCAAATAATCCTTTTGCGCATCCTCTGTCAGTAAACTGTGAATAACGAGCAGTAATGTAGTAGAATCAACGGCCATATTTCCCTGATGGATATGAATAGCCGTATCAATTGTTGCAAGCATTTGTTCCAGCTGCTTTTTCTTCTTTAGTAACTGCAATTTTTGATGTTCCAAAGATTGGAGCAAAGAATCATCTTTTTTGAGCAGCTCTTTAATTTCCTCTAGAGAATAATCAAGATATTTGAAAGTCACAATCTTTTGGACAGTTATGATATTAGCGTCATTATAATAGCGCTGACCGCCTTCAGAAATACGGGCAGGTTTTAGTAAACCCTTTTCTCCGTAATAACGTAAAGTCCGAATTGTAATGCCGGTCTTTTTAGAAAATTCCCCGATTGAATACATATTCCTCACTCCTTATATGTAGTATAAAAGCTGACGTAACGTAACATGCAATAAAAACGTTTGAAAAATATTAATATAATAAATTCGCTGTTAACTAAAAGGAGCCTGTAGTACAAAAAAATAATGTGCTAAATTAGCGAAAGTTGTCACATTATGTTTCACGTGAAAAAATTCCAACTAAAAATGAACCAATTAAATATGGCTTAATAATAAAAATTTGTAAAAATCTAAAAATAGTGACGAAATAACATAGAAAAAAATTACAATAAATACTATTATATTTAGAAAGAAAGGTAAAACCATACAATTATAGGTAAAATTTAATACTATAGGGGGCTAAGGGAAAATGGAGCGTAGGAATATGAATATGATCAGGAAAGTTTTAATTCAATTTGGGGTAATTTGTCTGTTGGTTGCAGCTGCGGCAAATACAGGCTATGCCCAAATATTTACGGATGTGAAAAGTGACTCTAAACTTAGTAAAGAGCTTACAGTGTTAAATAATTTAGGTGGAGTAATACAATCGCCAAATGGTACCTTTCGTGCCGATGATCCAATTACGCGGTATGAAGTGGCGGAGTTTATCGTACACACACTGCAAATCGATTTAGAAATGAGTGCAATTCCTACATATTTAGACATTCCGACAGAAGATCCTCGAATGCCTGTCATTGCAGCAATTACTGAGCTTGGGATGATGACAGGGTATGAAGGGAAGTTTAATCCGGATGCAAAATTAACGCGTGCACAGGCGGTGAAAATATTGGCACCTGCGTTTCAGTTATCTGGACAGACAGCCATTCCATATACGGATATTACAAAAAATCATAGTGCAGCACCTGCGATTGCAGCTTTAGTAGCAAACAAAATTGTATTCCCGGCAAAAAACGAAAAGTTCAATCCAAGTGATATGATGACGCGCGGGAATTTTATTTCGTATCTTGCAAGAATAGTTGAGCCATCACTAAGACCTACCGAACCTGAACAGCCTGTGTTCCAAAGCTGTGTAAAAGAAGAGGCGAAAAAACGTTATGTAGTCGATGTCGCAGTAACGAATTTATGGAATAAACCTAACCAGGCACGTGCTGTTGATTACCCTTCGACAAAAAATCCGGTAGAAATGCAAAAATGGATTTCATCATTAAGCCTGTCGCAAAAGAAATGGCTCGTTGGACGTACGGATACCCAGGCATTATATGGCGATGAAGTAACGTTGCTTGAAACGAAAGGAAAATGGCAACGTATTGCGGCAAAAGATCAATATGTACCGTATTTAAAAGCAGGTTATCCTGGATGGGTTCCACAGTCTCATGTTGTGGCAACGAATAAAAACTATGATGACTGTTCCATTGCGATTGTTACTGCAGATAAAACGAATCTATTAGAAAAAGATGCGAAAACAAAATATTTACAAATTAGCTATGCAACAATTTTGCCGGTCATTGATGAGACTGCGAAATATTATTATGTAGAGACACCAGGTGACGGGGTTAAACTATTAAAGAAAAGTGCAGCCAAATCGCATACATCCTATAGCGAAGTTCCAAAACCGACAGCTACTACAATTATTAATGAAGCGAAGCGTTATTTGGATTTACCGTATCTATGGGCAGGAACCTCTTCGTGGGGCTATGACTGCTCGGGTATTTTATATGCAGTATTCCGTACACACGGCATCATGATTCCGAGGGATTCATTCTATCAGGCAACTGGTGGGAAAGCCATTGCAAAGAAGAATTTAAAGGCGGGGGACCTTGTATTCTTTGCGTATAATGGCGGCAAAGGGAAAGTGTACCATGTTGGACTTTATATCGGTGACGGTAAAATGTTACATGCACCACATTACGCATCAAAAGTAAAAATCGAATCGATGAACAACGGTGTTTACAAAAAGAACTATTCAGGTGCAAGACGTTATCTATAAAAGCAGACATATTTAAATGAAATTTTCCGTTTCTTTTTAACTTACATGACAAAGTATTTAGTGTATTGTTAGGAGTAAGTTGGGTATAAGTAAGGAATAAAGGAATTTTAATAAGGAGGCATATTTTATGAATCCATGGTTTTTAGCAGCTCTCGTTATATTAGGAATTGCTGTAGTTCTGTTAATCGTCTGTATTGTTGCAGTAATTGGACCGATAAAAAAAGTTGTAACTCTGTTATTGGCACATGCTGAAGGAATGAAAAAACAGCTGAACCCAATTCAAACGGAAACAACAAAATTAACAACAACAGTCGATCGTATGAAAGCAGATATCGAATTTAAAAAAGAATCTGTCCAGTCTGTCATTCAATCTATCAAACATACAGGTGATGTATTAAACCAAGTGAGTGATGTCTCACATGATGCGACTGCGAAGGTTATGAAGAAAGCGAACAATGATCCAAACCGACAAGCCGAAGTAGAACGTTGGACCAATACTGCAATGGGTATTATTCAGCGGAAAGCATAATGGGAAAGGGATGTATAATTTTATACATTCCTTTTTTATTTTCATTCAGTATTGAAAATGAAAAAATGGCCAATTGAATATGAACGCAATATTATATGTAAGCGTTATTATTCTGTACTAGAACAGAACTTGCTGGCTTACTGTTTATTCTTCTGTTTTTTGTTTAAAACCTTGAATCCAGGACCTTCACAAAGTGTTCAAAGAAATCAGATAAATTATGAACACATTGTGAAAAGAAGGATTTTAAGGTTTCATTTTAAATAAATTAGAGTAAAATAGAAAACAGAAAGAGTGTTATATAACAATTTGCAACTGTCACGGAACAATCGACTATTTATAATACAGTTTTATAAAAAAGGAGAATGAAACATGTGGGTAGTAACGGTATTTAACAATATAAACGATATCCGTATATTCGAATATACGACAAAAAATGAAGCGACGTCCAAGTTAGAAAAATATACAAATGCAATCTTATCATATACAAAATAAAGACTTTAAAAGGAGCTGAAACAATATGTGGGTAGTAACAGTGTTCAATAATCCAAATGACATTCGTATGTTCGAGTACACAACGAAAAGCGAGGCTGCTGCATTTTTAGCGAAATACAAAAATGCTGTGCTGTCATTTACAAATTAATTAAAGAAAGGTCTATGCAGGAAGTGAAAGCTTTCTGCATAGGCCTTTTTATTTGTAAGGTAATATCGAGAGAAGAAATGTCTATTTTTCTCGTTTATAAGAAGGATCATATGTTAATCGAGAATGGCAACTATTAGAAAGAGTACTAGCTGTCAGTTAAAGTGTGAGGGAAGAATATTAGTTATAGGATAATTATCTCCATTAAAATGAAATATACAAAAATAATGTATTATAGACAAAATTTTATTTTAAAGGACGATTTTCTTGTATTAACAATATTGATGCTTTACTGTGTGACATTAATTTGTAGGTTTTAAAGAAGAATTCCATGAATTTAGGTCGCTGAAGGTTGACGAAATATTACTAATATAAGATAATTCTAGATGGTAATAATAATTATTTTATAATAATTATTTCATTGATATATGTATAGGAGGAATTTTAAAATGGCATTAATCGGTAAAGAAATCGCACCATTCGCAGCGAAAGCATTCCAAAAAGGTGAATTCATCGACGTAACTTCAGAAAACTTCAAAGGACAATGGTCAGTAGTATGCTTCTACCCAGCAGACTTCACATTCGTTTGCCCAACAGAGTTGGAAGACTTACAAAACGAATATGCTACTTTAAAATCTTTAGGAGTGGAAGTTTACTCAGTATCGACTGATACACACTTCACTCACAAAGCATGGCACGATACTTCTGAAACAATTGGCAAAATTGAGTACATCATGATTGGCGACCCATCTCATACAATTTCTAAGGCATTTGACGTATTAAACGAAGAAGATGGTTTAGCAGAGCGCGGTACATTCATCATCGATCCAGACGGTATTGTACAAGCATTAGAAATTAATGCTGGCGGCATCGGCCGTGACGCTTCGATTTTAGTGAACAAAATTAAAGCAGCTCAATATGTACGTAACAATCCAGGTGAAGTTTGCCCAGCTAAATGGGAAGAAGGCGGCGAAACTTTAACACCAAGCTTAGATTTAGTAGGTAAAATCTAAGAAATCAATTACGCCTTTGCGTAATTAAATAACAACAAGTAAGCGACAAAAAACAACCGTTACGGCTTGATTTTTGTCGCTCTGTTTTTAAATAGGGAAAAGAAAGGTAAGCTCTCTATCTTCTAATTTAATATGAAAGAGGTGAAGGGTTTGCTGTATTAGAGAGAGAATGGCCGCTTATTTTTCGGGAGAGAACGGTAAGTGGGGTTCATACAGCAGCTTGTGCAGTGTTAGATAATCAAATTAAAGCGCAATTACAACAGTATTTATCAATGCTGGAAGGTGATTTATTAATTAAAGTGAGCGTTAATGACGACAAGACATCGCAAGAAATGCTCAATTTAGTTGAAGAGTTGGAAAAGATGTCTCCTCGTATTACGGTGCAACATGCTTTATTAGAACGTACACCAAGTTTCAGTATTAATAAAGTAGGCGAAGGAGAATCTGGTATTACATTTGCCGGGTTACCACTTGGTCATGAATTTACATCATTAGTTTTAGCGCTTTTACAAGTTTCAGGACGTGCACCAAAAATTGATGCAGCAGTTGTAAAGCGTATTCAGGCGATCAAACAGCCGTTGAAGTTTGAAACGTATGTAAGTTTAACTTGTCACAACTGCCCGGATGTAGTGCAGGCTTTAAACATTATGGCGGTTTTAAATCCGAATATCTCGAACACGATGGTCGAAGGTGGAGCATTCCAATCTGAAATTAAAGAGCGAGATATTATGGCGGTGCCTACTGTATATTTAAACGGCGAAAACTTCGGTGGTGGTCGTATGGAGCTGGAAGATATTTTAACAAAGTTAGGTGAAGTATCAGACGGCTCGGAATTTGCAGATAAAGAAGCTTTTGATGTATTAGTAGTAGGTGGCGGTCCTGCCGGTTCTGCAGCCGCTATTTATTCGGCGCGTAAAGGGATTCGTACAGGTATTGTAGCCGATCGCTTCGGTGGTCAAGTTAACGATACGTTATCGATCGAAAATATTATTGGAACAAAGGCAACAGAAGGTCCGGCATTTGTATCAAGCTTAGAAGCGCATGTATTAGACTATGATATCGATGTGATGAAATCCCAACGTGCTGCAAAGATCGAGAAAAAAGATTTTATTGAAGTAACGTTAGAAAATGGCGCGGTATTAAAAGGGAAAACAGTTATCCTTTCTACGGGTGCTCGTTATCGTCAACTAGAGGTGCCTGGTGAGGAAGAATTTAAAAATAAAGGTGTTGCGTATTGTCCGCATTGTGACGGTCCGATTTTTAAAGGGAAAGATGTAGCGGTAATCGGTGGCGGTAACTCTGGTGTAGAAGCGGCTATTGACCTAGCAGGTATTGTAAATCATGTTACGCTAATACAGCGTAACAGTGAGTTGAAGGCGGATAAAGTGTTACAAGAGCGCGTTTACAGTTTAAAAAACGTTACAGTCATTACGAATGCTTTAACTACTGAAATTACAGGAACGGATAAAGTGAATGGTTTAATGTATAAAGACGTTGCTACTGGTGAAGAAAAACATATTGAATTACAAGGTGTATTCATTCAAATTGGTTTATTGCCAAATACAGAGTTCCTTAAAGGGACGGTAAACATGAATGCGCATGGTGAAATTATTGTAGATAACCACGGGGCTACAAATATTCCGGGAGTCTTTGCTGCAGGTGATTGCACGGATACGGTGTATAAACAAATTGTCATTTCAATGGGTTCTGGCGCAACAGCAGCTTTAGGGGCATTTGACTATATGATTCGAAATGTTGATTCACGTGATTTTGTAAAAGCATAAATTGAAATCCGTTGTACGTAAAATCGTGCAACGGATTTTTTTGAACGGTAGAATAATGAAGGGTAGATAAAACTTTAACTGAAAGAGGAGTTGATGGGAATGGTGAAAAGGGAAAGGACATTGCGCATTTGTCCGGTGGGGCATCGGTATTATAAAAGTACTGATTGTGGAACATGCCCTAAATGTGAGCAGGAGAATAAACCGTCAGAAGGATTTTTATCTCGCTTATCCTCACCTGCATGTAATGCGCTGATAAACGCAGGGATTACCGAGTTGGCGCAGCTTGCTGATTATACGGAAAAAGAAATTTTAAAATTGCATGGTATTGGACCTGCGACATTGCCCACATTAAAACGTGCGTTGGCAGAGAAAGGCTTAGATTTTAAAAGTTAAGAAAACATGTATTTGAAAGTAAAAGTGTAACGATCTCTTTTTTCGGGTAAAGGATAGGAGACTATTCGAAAAGGAGGCTTTTATCAATGAGAGACGATAAAATAAAGCATAAAAAGCTTGATAATCCGGATTTATTAAATACCGAAAAGGAAAGCATTTTCGATATAGATGAGGAAATGAAATTTGTGGATCCAATCCCGGTGGAAGAATTAAATGATCAAGTAAAAGATGAGAAACATAATGCAAACACAAAAACGACATCAGGCAGTGAGCGTAAAAACCAGCCGGATGAAACGAAAGATGCGTAAAATTAAAACTCAAAAAACAGTATAGACAGTCTAAAGATTGACCATTTTGCGAATAAGCAAAGTGGTCAATTTTTGATTCCTGGAAACAAGCAGAAAAAAGCTCGCTGTAAATGGAAAATACAGTGAGCTCAGTATACAATATTCCTAAAGGTTAGCGGGAGGAAGGATATCCTCAATTGTTCGTGCTAATTTTAATGCTTTTAATTGGAACTGTTCATAAAATTGTTCTGTACCTGCACCCCCTATAAAAAATGAAATATGTTCGTGAACTTGTGCTAACTTTTCGAGTGTGTGAACGGATTGGGCAAATTCGTTGTATGCAATCTCAGTTGATCCGGTTAGCAAAACAATAGCCGGCTTCTTCAGGGCGATGGCAGATTGTATTGCTGTTGGAGCAGGTGAAGGACCGAGCATTAATGTACGGTAACCTCGCAACATACATTGAATAAGCAAAATTTGCATTGGGATTTCATGTCTCTCTCCAGGTAGACAGCTCCCTAACGCGAGTGGCGCATCGTCCGGAACAAAAAAGTGTCGACGAATGTGGCTTAAAAAGTCACGCACTGTTTGACTGCTAATAGCTTCTTGATATTCTCCCCATGCTTTTTCACACCATAGCTGTCCGACTTCATGAAGGAAGGGAACGACAATGTCCTGAATCAGCTTCTCTACTCCGAATTTATGGTGGGCTTGTTCTAGCAAATGCAAAATTTCATGCTCATTTGCTTCTGTACCAGCCTGGATCAGTGCTTTGTGGAAGAATGATACAGGGTCTGCTTCTGGTATATCCTTATTTTTAATGTAGTGATCTACCGCCTGTTTGATTGTCATACCGCTATTTATATATTGTTTCAGCTGCATTAACGTCTGAACTTCATCTTCCGTATACACTCGATAGCCATTGTCTAATCTATCGGGTTGAATGATTTGGTAGCGATCTTCCCATTTTCGGATCAGTTGTTTAGAAAGATTTGTTAAGCTGGATACTTGTTGTATCGAATAAGTCTTTTTAGTCATATTTTACCACCTCCTAAAGTGATCCTTTATTAAACTCTATTCAACCGAAAAAGAAAGTACTTGTCAAATGTTTTTCGTATATTGTACAATGTTTGTATAACTTGAGTTAAGGGTACCATAAAATGTCATGAGTACCTTGTAATATTTGGAGAGCTAAAAAGAAGAAGAGGGGGGCTATGTTATGGCTAAACATCCATTGGAAAAATGGGGAAGTGTAATGGGCGGTAAAAAAACACGTTGGATAGTTGTTGCATTATGGATTATGTTTGCGGTTGTGTTTGCACTTATCTTCCCGCAAGTTAATAGTGTTGAAAACTATTCGGGTGATGAAATCCCTGATACTTATACTTCGATTCAAGCAGGAAACATTATGGAAGAAGAATTCTCGTCAGATAGTGGTATACCACTATTAATTACTTGGTACAACGAATCAGGTCTTACAGAAGAAGATCTGACAAATATTCAAGGGTTATACAAACAACTGGCAGATGAGCCGTTAGATGGGCAGGAAACAATTCCGCCATTCCATGAACTTCCCGTTACAGCATTAATGGGTTCACTTTCTGAGAACGGTGCAGCACTTGTCACACCTGTTTTCTTCTCAACTGAGAAAAACTCAGATGTTTTAAAAGAAAATTTAGCGATTATTCAAGAACGTACAGAAAGCCAATTCGGTGAAAATCCGTATGATACAAACTTGGAAGATGAAGGACTTCATGCCCGATTTTCTGGACCGGTTGGTATCTCAATTGATGCGACGGATCTTTTCAAAGCAGCTGACGTACAACTTATGATTGCCACTGTAATTATAATTTTAGTCATCTTATTAGTAATTTATCGTTCGCCAATTTTAGCGATTATCCCGTTAGTAGTAGTAGGGATTGCATATTTAGTTGTAAGTCCTTTACTGGGTGCGATGGCTGAAAATGGATGGATCGATAAAGATGCGCAAGCGGTAGCGATTATGATTGTTTTACTGTTTGGTGCAGGTACGGACTATTGTTTATTTTTAATTACACGTTATCGAGACATATTGTTGACTGAAGATAATAAATTTACGGCATTGGCATCGGCTGTTCGTGAATCAACAGGCGCAATTGTAATGAGTGGTTTAACAGTTGTAATCGGTTTAGCGACATTGGCATTGGCAGATTATGGCGCATTCCAGCGTTTTGCCGTTCCATTCAGCTTTGGTGTATTAATTACAGGATTTGCAGTAGTTACATTGCTCCCTGCCGTTCTTGGCATTTTAGGCCGTGCAGCATTTTGGCCGTTTGTTCCTCGTACGGAGGAAGCTGAAAAAGCGAATGCAGAAAAGAAAAACAAACCATATAAACCACGTAAACCAAATCACCGTTATATGCGTGCGATTGGTGAATTTGTTACATCAAAACCATGGCTTGTCATTATTGTAGCGGGAGCGGTTTTAATCGGTTTAGCATTCGCTTCCACAAATATTAAATACAATTACGATTTAATATCTTCATTCCCTGAAGATATGCCTTCACGTGAAGGATTTAAAATTATTGAAGAAAACTTTACACCAGGTGAATTGGCACCGGTTCAGTTATTAATAGACAGTGAAGGTACTGATCTGGACATTACAGAGCAACTGTTAAGGCTTCCATATGTCGGTGTAGTAAAAGAAATGCGTACAGGTGAGACAAATAACAATATCCAACTTTATGAAATCGATTTGGATAAAAATCCATATTCGAATGAAGCAATGGATGATGTTGAGCAAATGAAAGACGATGTTAAGGGAATTCTTGCGGATAGCAATCTGAAAGACGGCCAATTCTGGATAGGGGGCGAAACAAGCTCTCAACTAGATACAAAAGTTGTTCAGTCGGGCGATGAAAACATTATTCAGCCTGTTATGATTATTATTATTTTCATCGTATTATTAGCTTACTTACGAGCTCTAATTACATCAATTCAATTAATGGTAACAGTAGTGATATCCTTCTTCTCTGCTTTAGGTGCAGGTTGGCTGATCATCCATTACGGTTTAGGACACGAAGCAATGGCAAGTTCGATTCCGCTATATAGTTTCGTATTTATTATCGCATTAGGTAACGACTATAATATTTTTATGATTTCTGATATATGGAAAAACCGTAAACGCGGCGCTGCGCATAAGCAAGCTATTTCAAATGGTATTGCTTCAACAGGTGCAGTTATTACGTCAGCGGGTCTGATTTTAGCGGGTACATTCTTAGTATTGGCATCATTACCAATTCAGCTATTAGTACAATTCGGTATTGTTACAGCGGTTGGGGTACTGCTTGATACGTTTGTCGTACGTCCATTGCTCGTACCAGCCCTTATTACGGTATTTGGTAAGTGGTCATACTGGCCGAATAAAAAGCTTAAAGAATAGCAAAAAGCGTACAGCTCCCTAATGAAGGGGGCTGTACGCTTCTTTTTTTATGAAGAAGTTAATGAACCGGATTGCAGGCGATACATAAGTTCATACTTACCGCCAAGTGCGACAAGTTCATCATGGCTGCCTTGTTCAACAATTTCACCACGGTCCAATACTAAAATTTTATCTGCATTTTTAATAGTGGAAAGTCGGTGGGCGATAATAAATGTCGTACGTCCCTTTTTCAATACATCCATTGCGTGCTGAATAATTTCCTCTGTTTCTGAGTCGATATTCGATGTCGCCTCATCCAGAATAAGAATAGCCGGATCAAATGCAAGCGCACGCGCAAACGAAATTAACTGGCGCTGTCCGGAAGAAAGGGTACTTCCTTTTTCAATAACAGGCTCATCAATTCCTTTTTCGAATTTCGATAAAACACGTTCGCCACCGACTGCTTCTAGCGCTTTTTCAACAGTTTCTCTTGAAATCCGCTTATCATTTAGGCTAATGTTCGAGGCAATCGTTCCGGTGAACAAATACGGATCCTGCAACACGATTCCCATATGTTCGCGGATCGCTTGGCGAGGAAGTTTCGTAATATCTTTCCCGTCAATGATAATCCGGCCTTTTTGCGGGTCGTAGAAGCGGAACAGTAAATTCATAATTGAGCTTTTCCCTGAACCTGTATGACCGACAAGTGCGATCGTTTCGCCTTCTTTTGCTTCAAAGTGAATATTTTTCAATACATATTCATCATTTTTATAGGCGAATGATACATGATCAAACACAACATTTCCTTTATAGCGTTCGATTCGTTCTGTACTTACAGCTTCCCCTTGCTGATCAAGCAGTTCAAATACCCGAGATCCTGCAACTAAAGATCGTTCCAGCTGAGAGAACTGGTTGACTAAGTTCGTAATCGGATTGAACAGGCGTGTAATATAATCAACAAACGCATATAGCGTACCGGCTGATACTGCTTCAGGCATTGTCATTGATTGGGTGCCGAAGTAATAAACGAAAACTGCAAACATTCCAAGACGTAAAATATTTACGAGGTTATGTGATGTCGCAGAGTCCAGCAATAAAAGCTTACGGTTGTATTTGTAATGTTCATCATTCATCTCGTCGAACTCTTGCTTCATCTGTTCTTCACGGCGGAATGCCTGAATAATCGTCATCCCATTAATCGATTCGTTGATCATTGCGTTAATGTCCGCAATTTTTGTTCGAATAATATGGTTGTACTGGGAAGCGAATTTCCGGTATAAAATCATCCAAATATAAACAATCGGAACAAGCAATAGAGCAAACAGTGCCATTTTCCAATTTAGTATAAATAATGCTATATATACCCCTGCAATGGTAATAAAGCTGTTCGCAAATTGCGAAAGTACAGTTACATACAGGTTGCGGATTGCCTCTGTATCATTTGTGACACGGGCTACAACTTTACCGGCCGGCAGGTTATCGAAGTATTCAATTGGTAGCTTTTGAATATGACCGAAAACATCCTTCCGTAACTGCTGAATAACGAAGTTTGCACCTCGTTGTAAAAAGATGAACATTAAATATCGGAACACTGCTGTCAGAACAGACAATAAGAAGAAAATCGATAATAAGATTGCAATCGGTTCTACTTCCAGATTACCCGGTTCCATATGATGGTCGATAATATATTTGGCAATGAACGGTCCGGCAATATCTGTTGCAACGGCAATTGTTAATAAGGCTAATCCGATTAAAATCGGTTTTTTAAATTTCAAAGCATACAGGTACAGTCGTTTTGATGTACTCATTGCTCCACCTCCTCAAGCTGCTGGCGGTCAAACTGCTCTTTGTACCAACCACCTAAGCGTAGAAGCTCTTCATGTGTACCTCGTTCAACGATATAACCATCATCCAGCACGATTATTTCATCCGCATGCTGAATACCTGACAGGCGGTGAGTTGAAATGATTGTCGTTTTTCCAGCGCGCTCTGTTTGTATATTTTCAATGATTTTTGATTCTGTTTTCGCATCGACTGCTGATAAAGAATCGTCCAAAATTAAAATTTCCGGATCTTTAATTAAGGCACGTGCGATTGATACACGTTGTTTTTGACCACCTGATAAAGATACGCCTTTTTCACCGACAAGTGTTTCAATGCCAAGCGGTAAATTTGATAAATCTTTTTCAAAGTCTGCTAAACGAATGGCTTCCTCGATTTCGCCAATCGTAGCATCCTCTTTCCCGAATAAAATGTTTTCGCGGATTGTGCGGGAAAATAGTACATGGTCCTGTGGCACATAGCCGATCCAGTCCAATATTTGTTCTTTTGTCATTTGTGCCAAGTCCGTATCATTAATGGCGATTTGCCCATTGCCTAACGGATATTCACGTAACAGTTGGCGAATAAATGTTGTTTTCCCTGCACCTGTTTTACCGACAATACCGAGTGTCTGCCCTTTTTTCAGATTCAGTGAGATTTGCTGCAAGTTTTTTACCTGAGATAGAGGATACTGGAATGTAAACTCAGAAAACCCGATAGAATTTGGTACTTGGTGCGTCATTGGTGAAGGAGGGTTTTGTACATCCGCTTCATATTCCAATGTGTCCTGTACACGGTCAAGTGAAGCACTCCCTTGCTGCATGACATTGATCAGCTCGCCAATAGCAAACATTGGCCAAATTGCCAAACCTAAATATACGTTGAATGAAACGAGCTGACCGACCGTTAGCTCAGAATTTGAGACAAGAACAGCACCATAGCCCAATGCGATTACATAACAAATGCCAGTTCCAATTTTTGTGATTGGCATAAAGAGTCCGTTAATATAAGCGACGCGCATGTTTTTGGCAAAAATGTTTTCGCTCATTTCAGCGAAGCGTTCTTCATCTTTTCCTTCTTGAACGTACGCGCGGATTACGCGAGTTCCCGCAACAGATTCCAACACATTGTCATTCATCTCTCCGAATGCATCCTGTGCTTTCATATAACGTTCATGAACAATTTTTCCTAAATATTGAATGATTAGAGCCATGACAGGAATCGGGAGCATCGCGAAAAATGTCAGCTTCCAAGAAATGAAAAAGCCCATTGCTAAAATAATCAATGCCATATAGACCGTGGAATCAATGAGTGTCATAATACCAAAGCCAGCTGTCAATGTTACGGCATTCAAGTCGTTTGTAGCTTTTGCCATTAAGTCACCGGTACGGTTTTTTTCATAAAATGTAGGAGTCATTTTTAAAAACTGGTGCATCAGTTTTTTACGTAATATACGGTCCAGTGCGATCGAACCGCCAAACAGCTGGTATTGCCAGATGAAGTTTAAAGCGTAGCTCACGATGGCAGCGCCAATAACGAAGCCTACATACTTAAGCAGCTGCATCTGATCCATATCTCCATTTGTCATGTCATCAATGGCTTCCCCTAAAATCCATGGCGGCAAGACTTCGATAAAGCTCGCCAGCATAAGGAGCACAATCGCAATTGTATATTGCTTACGGTACAGTTTTAAAAACCACTTTAATTTCACAAATACATTAAACATTACGTATACCTTCTTTCTTCATTGTTGATCGTGTTGCTACCCATCATCGTATCGATCCATTTTTAATAGTTTTCGCTGCCAAATGATAGTCATATAAAGCCCTCCTAAAATGTTGTTACACTAAAATGCATCGTACATTTTCCGCGGATATTTAAAAACACGGCCAATGCAAACAAAAAAGACACCTATTCCGATTTTTCGAAAAGGTGTCAAAACGAAAAGGGCACAGGGGGAGTCCACACCTGTGCTTTTTATTTACAAGTACGTGCGAAATTAAAACAAAAGTTCAGGTTAGGGCAATATGAAATTGTCGCTGTTGAAATTGGTAACTTTACAATTGGTGTCATCATATCCCTAAACTCCTTTCCTTGTTTTAATTTATTTAGTGTTCCTTAATAATATTGGAGGTAATTACCATTGTCAATATTTTTTGAAAACATTTTATTTTCAGTATTGAAATTTAATGGTTTACTTATATTTAGATAAACTTAGCTATATTTTGAGCGTAACAAGTACTTAGAAAAGTCATCGGAAGTTTGAAAATTGTTTATTTATTCTGTATCTTGAAAGTAATACATCAAAAGGAGTGAGGCAATGATGAAGAAATTGTTATTGGTCATGTTATTTGCGCTCGTGCTCGCAGCGTGCGGGACAAAAGAGATGAGTGATGATGTAAATAATGTCCCGGGAAATAATACAGACAATGTGACACAAGGTAGCTCTAAAGTGAAAGAGGAAAAGATTACATTATATAAATCAGATGAGAATGCAGAGAATACCGTTCCATTTGAAGAAAATTTCAATAGCGATGACGAAGAACTGGTGCCGTTTATTTTTTCAACAGTAAATGAGCATGATGTAGTGTTGCTTGACTATACAATGGAAAATAAGGATAAGAGCTTAGTGCTTAATTTAGGTGACGATATATATACGATTCAAGGTTCTGCAGGTGCCAATATGTTTGTTGAAACGTTAGCACGCTCTTATTTTGAGAATTTACCTGAATTGCAGGATATCACGTTTATTTATAAAGGATCAGATGAACCGATTCTCGATCATATGAATATAGGTGAACCATATGCACGACAAGATTTTGATATGTAGATGGGGGATAGCGGAAGATGAGGCAGCTATGGACTAATGGCAAAATATATACGATGGAGCAAGAAGGGGCGACCGTTCAGGCAGTGCTTGTACAAGATGGTAAGATCGTGGAGACAGGGGCTTTCGACGATTTACTAGTATATGCAGATGATGTTATCGACTTGCAGGGCGCAGTTATGTACCCCGGCTTTGTAGATAGTCATCTCCATATGATAGGACACGGTGAAAAGTTGATGCGTCTTGATTTGACAGTAGCAACAAGTGGGGAAGAGCTTGTGCAACTGGTTAAAAATGCGGCAAGCCAACTACAGGATGGGCAGTGGCTCATTGGGGACGGATGGAATGAAAATCAATTTACAGATGGCCGTATTCCAACGAAAGAGGAATTGGATGCAGTAACAAAAAACCCTCTATTCCTTAACCGTGTGTGCCACCATGTTGCTTTAGTGAATTCAACCACACTTCATTTAGCGGGTATTACAATAGATACTGAAAATCCCGAAGGCGGAAAGATTGGACGCCATGAAAACGGTGAGCTGAACGGACTGTTGTATGAACAGGCAACGAATCTAGTGTCATCACTATTCAAACAAGAGGGAGAAAGCTATATTGAAAGTTTAGCGGAAGTATTGCAGCTGGCCATTGAACATATGCAATCCTATGGTTTAACCGGTGGGCATACAGAAGAGATGGGCTATTACGGCCATTATACGAATCCGCTGACTGCCTATCATAGCGTAATAGGTGAACGAAAGCATTTCCGTGTCAATTTATTGCGTCATCATACGGTATTTGAGGAAATGGTAACGGACAATGCACAATTTGATGAGCCATTTATTGAGGCGGGTGCGATGAAAATTTTTGCGGATGGTTCATTAGGTGGCTCTACGGCTGCATTATTGGCGCCATATGCAAATGATGAACATAATAAAGGGATGCTCATTCATACGGATGAACAAATGGAAGCACTCATACAATTAGCACGGAAGTATAATGAAGCCGTAGCCATTCATATAATCGGTGATGGCGCAATGGAACAGGTGCTTCAATATTTAGAGAAATATCCTGTAGCTGACGGGAAGCGCGATCGCCTGATTCATTGCTGCATCGTATCGGAAGAACATCTTGACCGAATGAAGAAGCTGTCGATTATATTGGATTTGCAGCCGGCCTTTGTTACATCGGATTATCCATGGGTAACAGAGAAGCTTGGTGAAAATCGCCCTGGTCATCATTATGCGTGGAAAACGTTTATAGAAGAAGGTTTAATATGTGCGGCAGGTACTGATGCCCCGATTGAAGCGATGAGTCCATTTGAAACAATATATGCGGCAGTGGAGCGAAAGAAACCGAAAGATACACATGAAGGCTATAATGCTGAACAAAAGCTTACCCGTTATGAGGCAGTGAAAATGTACACCGTTGGCAGTGCCGAAGCAATTTCTAAAGAAGACGAACGCGGATATATCCGACAAGGGTATGATGCCGATTTTACAATACTCGATACGGATTTAATGAACTGCAGCGCTGAAGAAATTTTACAGACGAATGCATTATTGACCGTTGTTAATGGATCAATTGTATATAAAAAAGAATAATAGAGTGAAAGAACCGCATACTTATATGTGGTTCTTTTATCATTAAAATAACAGTAAAGAATGGTGGGAGTTGTGATGGAGCTCATCCATAATATATTACCTCCGATTGTGGATGGGAAAACAAAAGTGCTTATTCTTGGCTCAATGCCAGGAAAGCAGTCACTGGAAAAACAGCAATACTACGGCAACCAACGGAATCATTTTTGGCCAATTATAGGAAAGCTTCTAGCAATCGATATTCCGGAAGACTATAACGAAAGAATCGCACTTCTTCGTAAACATTGTATCGGGCTATGGGATTCCATCGAAAGCTGTGAACGTGAAGGAAGTCTTGATGCAACAATAAAAAATGAAATACCGAATAACTTTTCGGAGCTGTTTAAAAAATACCCGCAAATACAGCTTGTCCTATTTAATGGCGGGAAAAGCTTTGATGTTTTTAAAAGACATATTGGGCTCCAAGTATTGGATGGACGGGCATATAAAAAAATGCCATCTACAAGCCCGATTCCAGGGAAGAATATTAAAACCTTTGATGAAAAAGTTGAAATATGGAGCATCTTACTGGATTATATACCTTGATTAAAAATCTGAAATGTTGATTTATAGCGCAATCCGTTCTTATTCGGTATGATAAAAACAAATCTTAGTAAAGGGGAATTATTTATGTATCGTGTAGCTGAAGATTTTGTAAAAGATTGGGCAATCTCATCAAAGGGTGCATTGAAAGTAATGCAAGCCATTCCGGATGACAAAATGCATATCGCCATCGTAGATGAGCACAATTCATTAGGATGGTTATCATGGCATTTAGTAAGTGTAGCAGGCGCATTCGGCCATTTTGCGGGATTGCAAATTCCGGGTCCAGGTCCTGATATGCCACAGCCAGACACAATGGCTGGAATTATAGAGAAGTATGAAATGGTGCGCGAAGCGTATAAAAAAGAAGCGGCAGCATTAACAGAGGAACAGCTTTTAGAAGAAGTACCTGCTTTTGGTGGTATGATGAAGCGCGGTGAGCTACTTAGCAAAGTGATCACACACCAAACGCATCATATTGGCCAAATGACAGTATTACTACGCCAAGCAGGTTTACCGGTACCTCCAGTAATGGGACCGACAAAAGAAATGCAATAAGAACTCAGCTCCGATTTTCGGAGCTTTTTTTAAAATTAAAAAAGATGCCCAATAATTGGACATCCGATACATTCTATTTCATGAAGAAATCATATCCATTTTTCGCAAGTAGCGTAATCGTAACAATAATGAAAAGGACACGCACATAGCCACTTCCGCGTTTAATCGCAAACCGTGAACCGACAATTGCTCCGACAATTTGAGCGGCCCCCATAATCAAGCCATATGTATAATTGATTTGCCCTAAATAGATAAACATTAAAAGTGCCCCGATATTACTCCCGAAATTAAGAAGTTTTGCATTACCGGCTGCCTTTAAAAAATCATAGCCGACCATGAGAAATGCAAAAATCAGGAATGACCCCGTACCAGGACCTAAAAATCCATCATAAAAACCAATTAGTGAAATCACTAGGAAAAATAAAACATACTTTGTTTTTGAAAGAGTTTTAACCGCCGAAATGCTGCCCCAATCTTTTTTGAATATTGTATAGACTGCTACAGCTGCCAGCATGATCAGCATTAATGGTTTCAATAAATTTGGATCAAGTAAATGGACAATCCAAGCCCCAATCATGGAACTAATAAAAACCCATGGGAAATACTTCATTACGGATTTAATATCAAGCTTTCCAGACCGATAAAAAGTAATAGTACTCGTTAATGATCCCATCGTCCCGGCCAGTTTGTTTGTTGCAACAGCTGCAGAGGGACTTAGCCCGGCAAACATTAATGCAGGCAGGGAAATAAGGCCACCGCCTCCCACAACAGAATCGATAAAGGCTGCTAAAAAACCAAAACAAATTAAAATAATAACTAGTTGTGGGTCTAACTCAAATCCCATAAAAGAACCCTTCTTTCTTTACATAGAGCAATACTCTCATGCTATCGAAAATTAGGAGTAGTGTAAATAGTTAAAATTGTGATTCGATTATGATAAGCTAATATATTAGTATAATGGAAACGGAGTACACATATGAAGGAATATCAATTTTTATTATTTGACTTGGATGATACATTATTGGATTTTAAAGCTGCCGAAAAGTTGGCACTGCCGAAGTTATTTGAAGCATATCAGCTTCCATTGACACCCCAGACCGAGGATGTTTACCGAAAAATTAATACGGGCTTATGGCGCTCGCTTGAAGAAGGGCTGATCACTCGTGACATTTTAATGGAAACCCGATTTGGCAAGACATTTGAGCATTTTGGCATTGAAGTGGATGGCAAGGCATTGGACGCTGAGTACCGAGGCTATTTAGCGGAAAGTAAAGTGTTTGTTGAAGGCGCATTGGAGCTGATTCATACATTGGAACCTGAGTATGAACTGTATATCACATCGAATGGGTTGGCCGAGACACAAATGAAACGCCTCCAAGTGACAGGCTTGGCACCTTATTTTAAGCAAGTTTTCGTTTCGGAAAATACAGGCTATCAAAAGCCGATGAAGCCATTTTTTGATTATGTTTTTGAACGAATTCCAAATTTCGACCCGAACAAGGCGATGATCATTGGTGATTCCTACAGTGCTGATATTATCGGTGGCGCAAATGCCGGAATCGATACATGCTGGCTTAATCCGTTTAATGCGGTACCATCAACAATTCGGCCAACTTATGAAATACAAAAGCTTGATCAGCTTTTGCCGATTATAAACAGTCATAAAGCCAACTCTCAACAGCCTATAGAAATTTAGGAATGGCACTAGTGTTATTTAAAATGAACTGCGATGACGCAGACAAGGAGTGAACGCAATGACCTTATTTTTATTGGTCGTTCTAATTGCGATTATTGGTTACATTATTTTTAAATTATATACTCATGACAATACAACATTTTATCAATTGACCGGCTATACCTATTTTGATGTGCTTATGAATAAGAGTGTCCGAATATCCGATCAGCTAGTAAAGGAATTGGAGCATGTTCAAGGTATAAAAAAAGTAATGGTGAATCTCCAACTTCCTGTTCATAATGAAGTACAAACAATTGATGCACTTTTACTTCATGAATCAGGGATCTATGTAGTAAATGTGAAAGATAAATCAGGCTGGATTAATGGACGGGAGCAGGGTATTGAATGGATTGAGCTATTACATAAAAATAAAAAACAAGTATTTAATAACCCGATCCATGAAACAAAACGTTTAACTCATGTATTAAAAGACCAGCTGCCGGAAGTAAACGGTACAATATTTGAAACGCTCGTAGTTTTTACGAATGGTTGCTCATTTCAGCAGATTGAAGTTCAATCTTCAAATGTAGAAGTGCTAAAAATGGCGGAATTAAAAAAATGGGCAAAAACACTTGAAGGAAAACGATTATCAGAAACAGAGATTGAAAGTGTGTACACAGCATTAGAAGCCTTTATGCACGGGAAAAATACGACATTACATTCAAAAACCGCCACACCGACAAAGTAAACAGAGCGAAGTAGTTTTTTCTACTTTGCTATTTTTATGGGAAAAATTTATAAAAAAATCCAATATTTTATTAACTTTTTGCTCTCTTCATACGTCTAATAAATAGAAGAGGAAAGGAGGGTAGTAGAATGGGCAAAAAAATAACAGTGCTCAGCATATTATGTGGAATATTAATAGTTTTCGGATATCGCCTATGGATCGATACACCGTCAACTTACGCAAGTAATAAAGCGGTTTCGATGAATGCTGCTTATTATGAGCCATCCGCTTCCAAAGGTTATATAAACGAGCCAACCGACAGCTTAAATAAAATGATGCCGTTTTATATGAATGACGGAGGGGCACCGGTCAGAAATTGTACAACATACATAAAGGTTGAAAATATATTGGATAATACGCAGGCCGATGTTGTACAAGAAAATGAACAACAACAACCTCCAGAACAACAGGCCGTTCATAAAAAAATTGCACTTACGTTCGATGACGGTCCACATAAAAATGTGACCGATCAAATTTTAATGACACTGCAAAAGTATGAAGTGAAGGCAACATTCTTTGTGCTCGGTCAAAACGTTGTAAAATATCCTGATGTCGTGAAAAAAGCGGATGCTTTCGGTCATGAAATTGCCAATCATACGTGGAGCCACAAAAACTTGACGAAGCTAAACGCACAACAAATGCGAGCAGAAATCGACCGAGCAAACGAGGCAATTTGTGACGCAACAGGAAAGACGCCTACGATGTATCGACCGCCGTTTGGAGCAATAGATGAAAAAGTAAGGGAATCGATCGATGATATAAAGCCGGTTCTGTGGAATATTGATACACTTGATTGGCAGCATAAAACACCGAAAAAGACATTGGCAAATTTAAAATCACAAGCAAAGGACAATGGGATTATTTTAATGCACGATATTCATCAGCAATCAGCAGATGCTTTAGAGGAAGTTATATTGTATTTGAAAGAAGAAGGCTATGAATTTGTGACAACGAGCCAACTATTATAGATTGAAAAGTATTTGAAGGGAGTAGTGACCACTATTTCCTTTTTTTATTTGAATGAGTTTATGGTACGATACTAGCGAACACATATGAAGGAGGATCCATAATGGGTCTATTATCAAAACGAGCGTTAAGTATTCAGCAATTTCAATTCAATAGCCAACTTTTTGCTTGTCCTATATGCCAACAGGGAATAGAGATAAGCAATGAAGGAAAAATGAGCTGTCTATCGAATCATACATTTGATGTGGCAAAACAAGGCTATGTTTATATGTTAAATCGACCTATCCAATCAATGTATGGAAAAGAATTATTCGAGTCTCGCCATACTGTCATTCAAGCAGGAATCTATGATCGGTTACAAGCCGCCATTGCCCGGGAAATCACAGTAGAACAGCCGGTAATTTTAGATACAGGTTGTGGTGAAGGTTCTCATTTACATCGTATTTGCGAACAGCTTGATCGCCCTGTTGGTGTAGGAATTGATATTTCTAAAGAAGGGGTAATCGCAGCGGCAAAGTATAATCCTGAACAGCTATGGTGTGTAGGTGATTTAGCCAATAGTCCATTCAACGAGCAATCTTTTGATGCGATTTTAAATATTTTGTCACCTGCAAATTACGATGAATTTAAACGGCTATTAAAACGGGGCGGTAAAGTGATTAAAGTTGTGCCACAGGAAAATTACTTAAAAGAACTGCGTAAACAGGCGTTTGCAAATTCGGAAAAGGAAACCTATACAAATGCTGAAACAGTTGAGCGTTTTAAAGCAAGTTTTGCAAATGCAGAAGTAAAAAGAATTACCTATACAGTACCACTTGAAGCACATTTAGTACAAAACCTTCTTGAAATGACACCGATGGGCTGGCATATTAACGATAAAGAAAGTATTCAATTACAGGAAATTACAATTGATTTAGATTTATTAATTGGAATGGAGTGATCGTATATGAAGAAAATCTTAGTATTAGGCGGGACACGATTTTTTGGCCGTAAATTAGTGGAGCTTTTATTGGAGCAAAAGCATGAAGTAACAATTGTCACACGTGGTATGTCGGAAAATCCCTTTGGCGATGCAGTGGAGCATATTAAAGTGGATCGTAAAGATACGGAGGCTTTTGGGAAGGCATTGGAAAATCGTACATTTGATATTGTATATGATAATATTTGCTATTCGCCAAATGAGGCAAAACAGCTATGCGATCTGTTCAATGGTAAAATCGGCAAGCTCGTCTTCACCTCTACATTAGCTGTATATGAGGCAAATGGAAAGCCGCATTCGGAAGAAGATTTTGATCCGACTTCATATGGCATCATCATGGGAGACACACATGAATTTACGTATGGTGAAGGCAAACGTCTGGCAGAGGCGGTATTTTATAAATATGCGGAGTTCCCTGTAGTCGCGGTCCGTTTCCCGATTGTCATGGGAGAAGATGATTATACGCGCCGTTTGCATTTCCATATTGAGCGCATTATTAATAAGGAACCGATTGGATTTTTAAACATGGATGCGGAAATGTCCTTCATTCAGGCAACAGAAGCCGCTCAATTTTTACAGTGGGCAGGTAATGAAGATGTGGAAGGTCCAATTAATGCGATAGCAAATGGGGTTATTTCGTTAAAAGACCTTATTTCTCTTATTGAAGAAAAGACAGGGGAGCGCGCTAAAATAGCATTACTTGGGACAGAGGAAATCCGTTCACCATATGCCATACCTGCAACATGGTATATGAAAAATGACAAGGCGGAGCAATTAGGATTTTCGTTTAGTCAGCTTGAGGATTGGCTGCCCCCATTAATCGAGCAAATTGCGGGAACGACGGCAAAACAGTAGTGATTGAATGATGGTATTACTTTCAATTAAAATAAAGTGAGATTAACGATAAGGTAGGAATGAAACGTGTATAAATTTATTGCAAGAGTTGTGTATGGAATTTTAGGGGTTAACGGGTCAAAGGCTAAGGTATACGGGAAAGAAAATATACCGAAAGAAGGCGGCTTTGTCGTTGCCTGTACACATAATGGCTATATCGATATTTTGAATCTAGGAATATCTATGCTGCCTAAAGAAGTACATTTTATGGCTAAGAAACAATTATTTGATGTCAAAGGATTAGGTTGGCTCATTACGAGATTGAACGCATTCCCGGTAGATCGCGATAATCCGGGACCAAGTGTTATTAAAATCCCGCGACAGCTTATTAAAGAAGGAAAAGTAGTCGGAATCTTCCCGAGTGGAACGAGAAGTTCGGAAAACTCGGAACTAAAAGCCGGCGCAGTGACAATTGCCCAGTTGGCGAAGACTGAAATTTTGCCGGCTGCATATATCGGTCCGAAAAATGCAAAAGGTGTATTCAAACGCCAAAAAGGCTATTTAATTTACGGGAAGCCATTTACAGTTGGGGCAGGAAAAGAAGGCCGTGAACAATCTATTCAATTTTTGGAAGATGAGCTGAACCGATTGACAGCACATTTGAAGGAAATGCACCCGGAAGTAAAATAACAGGAGCTGCGCGGAATCTTTCGTGCGGCTTCTTTGATTAGGAGTGGAAAAGAGATGAAGCAAGTACTATTCGTATGTTTGGGCAATATTTGCCGTTCTCCGATGGCGGAAGCTGTTATGCGTGATTTAATCGCTAAACGCGGTTTAACGGATAAAATTACAGTCGACTCGGCCGGCACGAGCAATTACCATATTGGAGAACCCCCGCATAAAGGAACGACGGCAAAATTACAGGAATACGGAATTATGACAACCGGTATGCTTGCAAGACAGTTATGCACTTCCGATTTAGACAGCTTTGACTATATTGTCTGTATGGATGAAAGCAACGTGAAAAATACAATCGAAATGCTGCGTGCTGAAGCTGATGCAAAAGTGTTCCGCTTCCTTGATCTGACGACACATAAAAAAGATGTTCCGGATCCATGGTATACAGGGGATTTCCAGGAAACGTACGATCTATGTGTAGAAGGCTGCGAGGCATTGCTGAAAAAGATCGAAGCCGATTTATAAGGTAGTTATTTTTGTATTAGGCGAAGTTTAGAAAGAAATCGAAGTGGAATTGAAAACTACTTCGATTTCTTTTGTTTTACAAATTAAAATTAGAAGTTATATGAAATCGTAAATAGGGTAATTATAGGGCAAAGAATGCCTGTTTTAGGTGGAGGGGAACACTATGGATGTAAAAGGAAGACGGAAAAGCAGTAATGTGGAGGATCGCCGTGGGATGAGTGCCGGGAAAATCGGTGGAGGTCTTGGCGGTGTCGGGATAATTATTGCCATTATTTTCACATTGCTCAATGGCGGAGATGCAGGGGATGTTGTTTCGGAAGTATCAAAGAGCATTACGCAAAACGGTGCAACTTCTGAAAACTATGAACCGACCGCTGAAGAAGAGGAACTGGCGGAATTCGTTTCGGTAGTACTTGCGGATACAGAGGATATATGGCAACAATTGTTTGCTGACAATGGATTAACTTACAAAAATCCGACGCTCGTATTGTTTACGGATAGTGTAAGCTCCGGATGCGGAATGCAAAGTGCTGCGGTCGGGCCATTTTATTGTCCGGCAGATTATAAGTTGTATATTGATTTAAGTTTTTATAAAGAATTAAAAAACCGGTTTGATGCACCGGGTGATTTTGCGATGGCTTATGTAGTCGCGCATGAAGTCGGGCACCATGTCCAAACATTATTGGGCACATCCGAACAGGTACATGCGTTAAACGGAAAAGTATCACAAGCCAAGTACAATGAAGCCGTGAAACGTCTGGAACTTCAGGCTGACTATTACTCGGGTGTATGGGCACATCATGTCCAAGACAAGGGGTATTTGGAAGAAGGCGATTTTGAGGAGGCATTAACGGCAGCAAATGCCATTGGCGATGATACACTACAGATGGAAGCGCAAGGATATGTCGTACCGGAAAGCTTTACACATGGTACAAGCGAGCAACGGATGCGCTGGTTCAAAAAAGGATATAATGCCGGGACACTTCAAGGCGGCGATACATTTAGCTTAGAGGCATCACAATTATAAACGAAACCTATAGCATGCCAAATGGTGCTATAGGTTTTTACATTTTTTTATGCAGAGTAATTTAAAATTATTTCAAGTTTATGTATAATAAATAAGTTAAATATATTTTTTCGTTTTTAAATAACGTTACTAATAGAGTATGAAAGAGAGTGAATAAAATGGGTCGTAAATGGAATAACATTAAAGATAAAAAGGCTGGGAAAGACGCAGCAAATAGTCGTATTTATGCTAAATTCGGTCGTGAAATTTATGTAGCAGCAAAATCAGGTGAACCAAATCCGGAATCAAACCGTGCACTGAAAACGGTTTTGGAACGAGCAAAAACGTATTCTGTACCAAAACATATTATTGAAAAAGCAATCGACAAAGCAAAAGGCGGCGGAGATGAGCAATTTGATGAATTACGCTACGAAGGTTTCGGGGTAGCAGGTACAATGGTAATCGTTGATGCATTAACAAACAACGTAAACCGTACAGCTTCTGAAGTACGTGCAGCATTCGGTAAAAATGGCGGTAATATGGGCGTATCTGGTTCAGCGGCGCATATGTTCCAAAATACAGCTGTATTCGGAATTGAAGGTAAATCAGAAGATGAAATTCTTGAAATTTTAATGGAAGCTGATTTAGATATGCGTGACATTATGGATGAAGAAGGCACAATTATCGTATATGTTGAGCCGGAACAGTTCCATGCAACGCAAGAAGCATTTAAAGGAGCGGGCATCGAAGACTTTACTGTAGCAGAGCTAACGATGCTGCCAATGACGGATGTGGCTTTAACTGGTGATGATTTAGTGAAGTTTGAAAAAATGATTGATGCATTGGAAGATTTGGAAGACGTGCAACGCGTTTACCACAATGCTGATTTAGGCGAATAAAAATCTAAGTCCAAAGATGATTCTTTGGGCTTTTTTTCTGTCTTCATTTACTTTTGGAAACTAACGGGAAATGGGTAGTTCTATTTACTTATTATTCATTAATAATATAAAGGATTCACGAAAAGAAGTTGCATTTAAATAATCTTTAATTCAAAATAAATTAAACAATTAAATATTATACTAGGAGATAGAATAGGCTATGAAAAGAATGGACAAATTAGGTAGTAGAATAATACTGATGATCGGCAGTATTTTCGCCGTTATTTTGCTATTAACCGTCATTATGCTTCAATATAACTCAGCTCGTTCAGTTCAATCATCCGTAAAAGAGCGTACGATTGAAGTAGCTAGCAATATCGTAAAATACATAGATGTACAAAAGTATGAGCAGCTTATTGAAAAACCAAGTGAAAATGCAACATATTGGGAATTACGTGAACAGTTAAATGAATTACGTGAATACAATGGTGTCATGTATGCCTACACCTATTTTGTACCAGAAGAAAATGGGGAGATTTCCTTTTTAGTTGATGGCATGCCAGCAGATGATACTGAAAACGCCGGGAAACTGGGTGACCCATCAGGTTCTACAAAATACGAGCATATTGAGCGCGTTATCGAAGAAGGTCAATTTGCATCAGACCTTTTAAACAGTGATTTCGGTGAATATATTACTGGCATTGTTCCAATTAAAAATGATGCAGGAGAAACGATTGCCTATTTAGGTGTTGATATCGATGCTTCGTATATCAGTTCTTTAACAGAGAATGTAGCAAAAGAGATTGTCCCACTTATAGCGCTCATTTTCATTATTATATTTATCGTAGCTTTAATTGGGATTTATACCTATATCCGTCGGGCATTATCCCCACTACAAACATTAAATAAGGCAGCAGAAAATCTAGCTTCAGGTGATATTGTTGAATCACAGGCTACGTTGGACAAGCTGAGTTTTAAAACGAATAATGAAGTTACAGCGTTCGCTAAAAATTTCCAAAGTTCACTCGTCGAGTTATCTGCAACATTCCAAATATTAAAGGAACGTACAGATGGGCTGGGAGAAGTAGTCGATTTAATCGAAACATCTACAGAACGTGTGAACACATCAAATGAAAAAATGGTAGAAAATATCGCCACGATTTCACACAGCGGGACATTACAGCAAGTAAGCAATAATGAAGTAAATGCTGCGATGAATGAAATGGCAATCGGCATTCAGAAACTGGCCGATACATTTAATGAGATTGCTGAAATTTCTTCCGATATGACGAGCCTTGTTGAAGATGGCGCACAAAGTTCCGGAAAGGTAGTTGACCAGATTCAAGGGGTAGAAAAATCGGTAGAAAATACGGCTAAGCTAGTGAGGGAAATGGGGCAAAACTTCCATTCGATTAAAGAAATGGTGACCGTCATTACGAATATTTCGGATCAGACAAATTTACTTGCGCTTAATGCTGCAATTGAAGCGGCGCGTGCCGGGGAAGCCGGAAAAGGTTTTGCCGTTGTAGCAGATGAAGTAAAGAAACTGGCGGAAATGTCCAGATCATCAGCGGAGGAGATTTCAGATCATCTGCAAAACTTCTCGCATATAACGGATCGTTTACTAGTTGAGATTGATCTGACAACTACAGATGTTAAAGAAGGAACGATGGCAGTAGGTGAAATTGGTCAGCGTTTAAACCAAATTTTGAATTCCGTATTGAATGTCAACAACCGAATTCAGGATGATTCAGCAGTTGTCGAGCAAATGTCTGCTGGTGCAGAGCAAATTCTAGCTTCAACTGAGGAGATGAGTCGCTTAGTAAACGATACATCAGACTACGCCAAACATTTGGCACTTGCTTCAGATGAACAAACTCTCGTAGTCGATGATCTAACAAAAGCGGTTGAAGAATTGGATAGCCATTCACAACAAGTCGTATTGGAAATGAATAAGTTCAAGATATAAAAACCGGAATAAGCAGCAGAGACCTTTTCTCGGCTGCTTATTTTTATGTCTATTAACCTAAAATAAAGCTGGATAAATATTCTGAAAATAATTGCAATTTTTGCCATAATCATAAATAATAAAAGAGGGAATTTCGAATTCCGAATGAAGTGAACAGATGGGGTGAATGAGTTTGGTAACATTTAAAGACTTTGATTATAAACGTCCGGATCTAGAACAAATGAAAGAACAGACAGCAGCATTATTAGAAGAGTTTAAAGCTGCAACTACAGTAGATGAACAAAGCGAGGTCATCGAAAAATTAAATGCGATTCGCAACACATTTTCTACAATGGCCAATATCGTCTATGTACGTGCATCAATCGATACGAATGATGAATATTACCAAAAAGAGCGCGACTATTTTGATGAAGTAAGTCCAATGGCAGATGAGCTTGTATTTAATTACTATACGGAACTCGTGAAGTCGCCATTCCGTGCACAACTGGAAGAAAAATGGGGTACGCAACTATTTGCATTAGCTGAAAACTTATTAAAAGGTTTCTCGCCTGCAGTAATCGAGCTTATGCAAAAGGAAAACAGATTAACTTCTGAATACAGCAAGCTAGTTGCTTCTGCTCAGATTGAGTTTGACGGTAAAACATTGACGCTGGCACAGCTGGGACCATATGCAGAATCGACAGAACGTGAAGTACGTAAAGCGGCACGTGAAGCGAGTGCAGATTTCTATGCTTCAAACAAAGAAAAGTTCGATCAGATTTATGATGATTTAGTGAAGCTGCGCCATGAAATTGCGACGAAATTAGGCTTCAAAAACTATGTAGAACTGGGCTATGTCAACATGAACCGTATAGACTACAATGCAGAGATGGTTGCGAAATTCCGCGAGCAAGTGCGCGAAAATATCGTGCCGCTTGCCACAAAACTATATGAACGCCAAGCAGAACGCATCGGTGTGGAAGACTTTAAATTCTATGATGAAGGCTTAACATTCTTAACAGGAAATGCCGTACCTCAAGGTGATCCGCAATGGATTATCGATAATGGTAAAAAAATGTACGAAGAACTATCTAAGGAAACAGGCGAGTTCTTCAACTATATGATCGAGCATGACCTGATGGATTTAGTTGCGAAAAAAGGTAAGGAAAGCGGCGGATACTGTACGTTTATCGAAGACTACGAATCACCGTACATCTTCTCGAACTTTAATGGCACATCCGGAGATATTGATGTACTGACACATGAGGCAGGACACGCATTCCAAGTGTATTCAAGCCGAAATATTGGAATTCCGGAATACTTATGGCCGACATATGAATCAGCAGAAATTCATTCTATGAGTATGGAATTCTTTACATGGCCTTGGATGGAGCTATTCTTCAAGCACCAAACAGATAAGTATAAATTCTCGCATTTAAGCAGCGGGTTACTATTCTTACCATACGGTGTAGCAGTAGATGAATTCCAGCATGTCGTGTATGAAAATCCACAAATGACACCAGCAGAGCGCAATGCTGCATGGAAAGAAATCGAGGCGAAATATTTACCGCATCGCAATTATGATGGACATGACTACTTGGAATCCGGAGCTTTTTGGCAACGACAAGGTCATATTTATTCAAGCCCATTCTATTATATTGACTACACGTTAGCGCAAATTTGTGCATTCCAGTTTTGGAAACGTTCACGCGAAGACTTTGATGGTGCTTGGAAAGACTATCTGCATTTATGCAGTCTAGGCGGGTCATTTGCTTTCACAAAACTTGTTGAAGAAGCGGGCTTAATCTCGCCATTTGACGACGGCTGTGTGGAGTCGGTTGTAGGCACAATCGAAGACTATTTAAATTCAATTGACGATAAAAAGCTATAAAAGTTAAGAGGTTTGTTCCGCAAAGACTCCTTTGCGGAAGAAACCTTTTTTATTTTTTGTATTTTATGAACCTTTATGGCATGCTAAAACGTACATAGTTATAGTAAAAATATAAAGTAAAAGAAAGTTTGGGAAAGAGAGTGAGCCGATGACAAGAAAACTGTGGTTCCAAGTTGGCGTAGGTATTTTATTAACATTATTAATTATTAAATACTTTATTGAAATTCATTCGATATTTAATCCGATTATCATCATTTTTACGACAATTCTTGTGCCGTTATTACTCGGTGGGGTGCTCTATTATATTTCAGAGCCGTTACAGCGTATATTGGAAAAACGGGGAATGCCGAGATGGGGTAGTTTAATAACGATTGTTCTTATAATTGCGGGTTTATTCGCAAGTTTTTTGATTTTGGTTGGCACTCCAATTGCAAACCAGGTAAACAGACTTGTTGAAAATGCACCGACGATCGCTAAGGATATTGAAGAAGCAGCTGATTTTATTTTAGATAATAAGGAAAATATTCCGATGTTACCTCCGCAAGTAGAAGAGTTTATAGCATCTGTAACCAATTCGATACAAGACATTGCTGTCGCAAGTAGTAAATATCTTGTTTCTTTCTTAAGCGGGGCGGTAACCGTCACATTAACATTAGTATTAGCACCATTTTTCTTTATTTTTATGTTGAAAGACCATGAAAAATTCGCTCCTCAGATTTATGGTATCTTTTCTGGGGAACGCCGCACATGGGTGAAAAAAACATTAGAAGAAATTGATAACGTATTAAGAAGCTATGTACAAGGACAAGTATTGGTCAGCTTTTTACTCGCAATCATGATGTATATTGGCTATTTAATCATTGGTTTGGAATATTCATTATTACTTGCTTTGTTTGCATTTTTCATGAATATGATTCCGTTTATCGGTCCGTGGCTTTCCCTTGTACCGGCAGTGATTGTAGCACTTCTGAATAATCCGTTTGACGTTATTTGGGTGGGTGTTGTAACGCTTGTCGCACAGCAAGTAGAAAGTAACTTAATCACACCAAATGTTATGGGACGATCTTTGGATATTCACCCGTTGACAGTCATTTCAATCGTATTGGCAGCAGGAAATATTGCCGGGTTTATCGGAATTCTGATTGCGATCCCTACGTACTGTGTCATTAAAGTAATCGTTCAAAATATTTATGAAGAACGCAAACAGATTAAAGAGACTGCCAATAAGACGATATAACCTAGTTTATATGGCTAAGTTGCGGAGCATATGTGATAAGCATATGCTTCGCTTTTTAATTTTCGCCGGACACGGTATACTTATTAATTGAAAAGACATTTAAAAGGAGCAGACAATGCTAACATTTGAACAAAAACAAGAAATTATCGAATCATTTCCTCAGTTGACGAAAAAGGAAATTTCATTAAAACGTGTGAATTATCATTTTGAAGGAAGCCTTTACGAAAAATCGATTGTTGTAGAAAAGTTGCATCCAAACGGCAATGGCTTTGTTTTCGTCGGTGACTTATTGAAATATGAAACAGAAGCGGGCGACAACGGGCTAGTCAATATTCGTGACTACAGCGAGGAAGCGTTACGTGAAATAGTGCGCGACTCAATCAACTATTTATCTGAGGAAGAAGAAGAGATTTTACCGATTGTCGAGACGTGGACATCGCGTGAAGGAACAAAACTAGAGCTTGAGTTTAATGATCGTTCTTGGAATATTTATCATCAAGGAAATTTAGAGGAATCTTTCGGTACGCGTGAAGATGCTATCGCTTATTTACGTGAGGAAGGTTTCCGACTTTCAAAATAGATAAGTGAGGGAATTGAAGAATGGCACAACAGAATTCATCGAAAGAAATGTCCGGAAATAAAATGGTCAAGATTATCGTCGGTACAATTTTAGTAGCATCCGTTGTTATTGTCATTGTAATTCAAGCATTTTATATGTTGTGGGAACCTAAAGACCCGAAACAGATCGAGTTAAACAAAAGTGAACAGTCGAGCGAAGCATATGCAGTTGTGCTGCCGTTTGAGGAACAACTGTATATAGGCTAGGTTGGTCGCTTTGATTTCTAAAATCCCCTTCATCGTTATAGTGACGAAGGGGATTTTTTTATTTTGGGGAGTGTGGGGTGATGATTTTCTAATAAACAGGTGGAATTGTCTAATATATTTTAAAAAGTTCTAATAAAAGTCTCATTTTCTAATATACAAGCTCTATGTGCTAATAAGTGTTCGAGATTTTCTAATATAGGGGATAGATGTGCTAATATCCCATCAAGTTGTTCTAATATCGGCACGAGAAGTTCTAATAAACGCAAGATTGGTCACCCGGCACCCTCTCTAATTGAAAGGAAAATAACCCGTTTCACCCGGTTTTCAAATAAAAACTACAGATGTTCTAATAACCTCACTGCGTCTTCTAATATCCCCGACAATTGTTCTAATAAAATCCTGACCGAAATAAAACAGCCGCCCGATCCCTTTACAAAAGGCCGGACGACTATTTATTCAACGTTATCTAGTATTCTTTCTAAACGGCAGCCACCAGTTCCAGTCACCAAACAACTTCATGAAACTTGGGACGAGCATCAGGCGGATGATTGTTGCATCAATGGCAATCGCGATCGCAATACCGACACCGATTTGCTTCACGGGCATGACATCCGTAAATGCGAATGCACCGGTAATAACAATCATAATGAGCGCTGCCGATGTAATAATTTTACTCGTCGAGACAAGTCCATCGACCGTTGCCTTCGTATTTGTTGCCCCTTTTAAATATTCCTCCTGAATACGGGAAATTAAAAAAACTTCATAGTCCATACTTAAGCCGAACACTAAGCAGAAGGTTAACACCGGAATAATCAGTACAATCGTCGTCGCTTCCAAACCGAAATGGCCATACTGGAAAATGTAGACGAGAATTCCGAATGTCGCTCCTAAGCCAAGGATGTTCATTAAGATCGCCTTCAACGGAATTAAAATCGAACGGAACGCAATCATTAAAATAAAGAAGGTTGATACAATGATGATCGCAATGGCGATGAGTACCTTGCTCGAAATCTCATCAAAGATTTCCTGATTGAACTTTGCTTGACCGGATAAGGCGAAATCGACACCTAAGTCCTTTTCACTCCAGTCCCGTACAAAATCCTGTGCTTCGAATGAAGAACCTTCTGTATTTAAATACGCGACCATATACATTTTATCTTCCTGAATAAAGTTTTCCGCCACTTCCTCCAGTGCACCTGGTGCTTGCGGGTTGCTATTCGCCATTTCCCACATTTCAACAGAATCGATATGGGCCACAGTAAACATTGACGTTACACGATCAACAAGCGGATCATCCAACAACTGCTGCTGGATATCGAGTATTTTCTCGCGGCCTTCTGTCGTATCCCAAGCACCGGCTTCATCATTTTCTGCCAGAAGGAATACTGGTGTATTATCGCCGAGACCGAATTGTTCATCGAGTGTATCGAACGTTTGGCGTGACTCATAGGATTCCGGCAGTGATTCCGTAGAAGGAATAGTTAACTCGATATCCTTAATCGGCACCATTGCAACACATAGCAAGATGATAGCCACAACGATAATTGTGACAGGACGTTTCATGACAAAGGCGGCGAACTTCTGCCAACGAGAGGCAGTTGGTTTTATACGGAAAACACGGCCTTTATTTAAACGGTCGCCTAAAATCGTCAATGCTGCCGGTAAAAGTGTAATACCTGTTAATACAGCGAGCAACACAACAATTGACCCGCCAAGCGCGATGTTCATGAATATTTCAACATCTATGACAATCATTGCGCCAAGACCGATCATGACACAAAGCGCTGAAAAGATAATTGAGCGTCCGGCTGTTTGGATAGCAATTTGAACAGACTGCTCAACCGATTGTGTATTGCGTTCTTCACGGTATCGGTTAATAAGCAGCAATGCAAAATCAATACTTAAGGCTAACCCGAGCATTGGGACAATATTTAACACGAAAATCGATAAGTTCACACTATCTCCTAATAGAGTCAATAGACCAAGTGTGATGACAACCGTAGCACCGCCGACTAATATCGGCAGTAAAGAAGCTACGATCGTACCGAATGCTAACAATAAAACGATTAAGGCGATCGGAAGGCCAATCGTTTCAGCTTTAATTAAATCATTTTGACTCGCAACATTAATATCCTTTGAAATAACCGGTTCTCCTGTAATGGAAATACCGTTAATATCGCCAAGCTTTTCACGCAGCTCATCAATAATAGGGAAGTAATCATCCACCGTATTATCGAACTCCAGCATTCCATAGGCATATCCTTCTTTGTTTAAATCTTCAACACCTACAGGAGATGTAATGGATTGGATTTCTTCGATTGTTTCTAAACTTTCAAGTGCTGATGAAATTTCCTCATCCGATTTATTTTCAAACAGTACAAAAATCGTTTTTGCAGGTAAGTTGAATGTATCCGATAGCTCTTTCGTTACATACGAGTGGTCGCCATCGTAGAAAAAACCATCCCCTTGCAGTTTAGAAGGGAGTTGAAGCGCAAAAAATGCAAGAACAATTAAAAGTGCAGACCATAGTAGAACAATCGGTTTTGCGAATTTTGTAATGAATGCTGCAAACTGTTTCATAAATTACCGCCTTTCTTTTTCCATAAATACAGTGTAATGGATTGATAGAAAAAAAGAAAAGAGGGAGGTTTGTCCGAAAAAAATTTCGAAACATACCTGCCCTCTTTTTTAAAAGAATAGATTTAATACTGTATAGATAATTGCTGCCATCACAGCAGAAATAGGCATTGTAATAATCCAAGTTGTGACAATTTTACGAGCCATACCCCAGTTTACGCCTTTTACATTTTGTGCCGAACCAACACCCATAATTGCAGAAGAAATAACATGTGTTGTTGATACAGGCAAGTGAATTAATGTCGCACCGAAAATGATGGATGCAGAAGCAATGTCCGCAGCGGCACCGTTTACAGGACGGATTTTCATGATTTTACCGCCAACTGTTTTAATAATTTTATAGCCACCGATCGAAGTACCAAGACCCATTGCTAAAGCACAGGCAAAACGTACCCAGCCTTGTACATCATCCGTTGTTTGCCAATTCGCTGCAATCAGTGCCATCGTAATAATACCCATTGCCTTTTGAGCATCGTTTGTCCCGTGGGTAAATGATTGAATGGCTGCAGTGAAAATTTGCATAATACGGAAGCCTTTATTTGTTTTATAAAGATTCATATTCTTAAAAATAAATTTCATTATTGTCATCATTAAATAACCGGCACAAATCGCAATGATTGGTGATGCTAATAAAGCAATAATAATTTTTGTGAATCCGCTATAGTTTAAAACCCCGACTCCAGATGCTGCAATGGCAGCACCTGCAATCGAACCGATCAATGTATGAGAAGAACTTGATGGAATTCCAAAATACCAAGTGACTAAGTTCCAGGTAATCGCCGATAATAGAGCGGCCAAAATAACAACAGAACCGATTAATGGTGCATCAGGTGTAGATAATGCAAACGGGTCAACAATATCTGACGCAATCGCCTTTGCAACACCTACGAATGTAATGGCACCCAAGAAATTCATAAATGCTGCCATGATTACCGCTACTCGAGGAGGTAGCGCACGTGTTGAAACGGATGTCGCAATCGCATTTGCAGTATCATGAAAACCATTAATGAAGTCAAATGCAAGTGCAAAAAAGACTACTAGGACGGTAATGATAAGTAGTGTATTCATTAAAAGGACTCCTCATTTATTACGCATTACGCATAATGATTGTTTCGATTGTATTAGCAACTGTTTGACAGTAGTCGGCAATTTCTTCTAGCTGCTCATAAATATCTTTGAATTTAATTAGACGAATAGGATCTTTTTCGTTTAAAAATAGTTTTTTAATGGAAGAACGTAATACTTCATCACATTCACGCTCATAATCTTTAATTAAAATGGCGTGCTGGCGCATTCCAACAAGATCTTTTCTGTTTAAAAGTTCCATCGCTTTAACGATTTCATCAGTAGATTTGGCGATATATGCTAGGAAATCACGCATTGACTCATCGATTTCTGTTAATGAAAACATTTCGAAATGTGCAATCGTACCTTCTGCGCCATCCAACACATCATCCATACGAATCGCTAATGATAAAATATCTTCACGCTCTATTGGTGTCATAAATGATTTATTAAGCATGACGATTAATTCATGAATTAATTTATCACCCGCTGTTTCGTATTGTTTCATACGAATGCTGATTTCCTTTAAGTCTGCAACCGTTTCAATGCGGAAATCATTTGCATAATGGATACCTTCACGCATATTTTCAGCAATTTTCAATAAGGCTGAGAAAAACGGATCTTGCTTCTTTGAACTAAACATGGAATTGCCTCCTGAATATATATAATTAAAATAATTTTAAAAATTAACCTCAATTATCATAACAAAAACTTAAAAAAATCTATACAAATTTTACTCTAACCTTATCAATCTTTACAATTCTGTAACAAAAGGAAAAGTTGAATAAGTAATCAATTTTAGTCACAAAATAGAAAAAATAAAACAAAGTGAGAAAACTATTTTGCTATAGGAGTAAATCCTGCAGCTCATTTTCTAGAAATGGCTTGGCATTTAAAAAGCGCACAAATTCGTCGTACTTTAACCGCTGCTCACTCGTTGGCTTCTTTCCGGTATGGTAAGCACGTATTAAAATATTCTTTGGTGTATTTTCCATATCGATAAATTCCAGTAATTGAGTATCATAGCCGACAAGTGATAAAAGTTCAGCGCGAATTGAATCGGTAGCTAATGCTGCAAAGCGCTCCTTCACTAAACCATGCTGTGTCATAATTGATAGTGCTGGTACCTCCAGCTGACGGTTCAGCTCATGCTGACAACAAGGAACACTTAAAATAACTTTTGCGCCCCACCTTACTGCACGGGCTAATGCCATATCTGTCGCAACATCACAAGCATGAAGCGTTACGACCATATCTACAGCAGTTTCTTCATTGAAGTCATTAATATCCCCGACTAAAAACTGTAAATCTTCATATTGTAAATCAGCAGCAATCCGATTACATTCTTCGATTACTTCTTTTTTGAGGTCCAGGCCTGTGACATGAATATCAAGACCCTTTTCAATTTTTAAGTAATGATACAAAGCGAATGTTAAATAAGATTTACCTGAACCGAAATCTAAGATGCGAATCGTTCTGTCTTTTGGCAAATGGGCTAATGAATCATCAATAAACTCAACAAAGCGATTGATTTGTTTAAACTTATCGTATTTCTGTTTCTTTATTTTTCCGTCCTCTGTCTGCACCCCTAAGCGGACTAAAAACGGGTGAACACGGGAATCATCCAATAAATACTGTTTTTTTCGGTTATGGGATAAGTTCACTTGTTTAGTTGTCGCATTTTGATCAGATTTCCAAAGTACCTTATTTTTCTTAGAGAGTTGCACTTGCACTGTCTGCTCCTGAAACTCTGCATGTACTTGACGAAAATCTTCAAAGAGAGCATCAAGCTTTACAGCTAAATCTTCAATTGTAATATTTTCATGTTTTAAAATGCGCTCATATTGAAATTCCAGCTGGATCATATAGTCTCCGCGAATCTCTACCGGCTTGAGTTTGACCCGTTTTAGGTCATTGGACTTCTGACGTGGTTGGCTAATTGTTGCCTGAAGTAGTGTTTTATTAGAAATGAGTGCATGAAGCTGCACTTTCATTTGTTCAAATTTCATAAAAACCGCCTTTTCTTTTTCATCAATTACGCCTCGGCGTATTTGCGTCCAGATTTTTTGAGGCCCACAGGATGTGGGTCAGTCAGCCGTTGTCACTTGATGTGACGTATTTAGGCTGACTTCATTTTCCTTAAAAAAATCTGTGACATCTGCCGGGGCTTTTCTTCATTCATCACTCACCCGTGAAAGGTAAGTGATGAATGAAGAAAAATAATTGTTCTTATAGTATCATAATGCGCTTATATGCTGTCATTGTACAGGCTTTTGAATTGTATGTTACGATGGGAAAAAACTATAGATGGTAGCAAGGAGGCAAAAATTTGAAAGATGTTGAAGTATTGATTGAACGCGGTGTATTAGTTGGCGTCAATTTACAAAAGGATGAGCATTTCGATTATTCAATGGAAGAATTGGCGAATTTAGCACAAGCCTTAGATGTAGAAGTTGTCGGTATGGTGACGCAAAATCTGGAACGGGTCACACCTTCACATTATGTAGGCACAGGGAAGATTGAAGAAATTAAGGCGTTCTTTGATGAAACAGATGCCAACATTGTTATTTTTAATGATGAACTCTCACCATCGCAAATCCGTAATTTAGAACGTGATTTACAATGTAAAGTAATTGATCGCACAATGCTGATTTTAGATATTTTCAGTCGCCGTGCAAAAACGCGTGAAGCGCAATTACAAGTAGAGCTCGCTCAATTACAGTATATGCTCCCGCGCCTAGTTGGGCTCCATGCATCATTATCCCGTCAAGGGGGAGGAACAGGCGGCGGCTTTAAAAACCGTGGTGCAGGGGAAACGAAACTTGAACTTGACCGCCGTAAAATTGAAGATCAGATTTCGAAAATCAAGAAAGAGTTAGAAGTAGTTAAAGAGCAGCGTGAAACACAGCGTAAACAACGCCGTAAAAATGCAGTGCCTGTCGTATCAATTGTAGGTTATACAAATGCAGGGAAGTCCACGATTATGAACCAGTTACTTGCAAAGGCAGGGCAAGATGATACAAAGCAAGTGTTTGAAAAGGATATGTTGTTCGCAACACTTGAAACTTCGGTCCGCAATATTGACCTGGAAGATAACAAATCCTTTTTACTGACTGATACGGTTGGTTTTGTTAGTAAATTGCCGCATCATTTAGTAAAAGCCTTCCGATCAACATTGGAAGAAGCACGAGAATCCGACCTGTTGCTGCATGTTGTCGATGTTTCTAATGAGGAATACCGATTTATGATGGATGTAACGAATGAGACATTAAAAGCAATTGATGTTGAAAATATTCCTACTGTATATGTATACAATAAATCCGATTTGGCTGATGTAGAATATCCGTTAGTTAGCGGAGATAATATTTGGCTTTCTGCGAAGGAAGATGTAGGACTTGAGGAGTTACTTCAGTTAATTCGTCAGCAAATTTTTGCTAATTATATAACGTGTCAAATGCTTATTCCATATAATCAGGGCGGAATTGTTTCCTATTTAAATGAGCAGGCAACTGTTCTGGAAACGGAGTATGAAGAAGAGGGTACATTATTGACGCTTGAACTTAAAGAAGCGGATTATCAAAAGTATGAAATTTATGTTGTTAAGCAATAATATAAACAAAAGACTAAAGTACATTGCAGTCACATTGTACTTTAGTCTTTTTCTATATTAATGAAAATTTATTTTTCTAAGGAAAAGTCAAAATAATTTCATTACTGAATTAATTGATTTATAATACAAAAATCTTGATGTGAAGATACGTTTTATTTATCTGAAAATATAGAAAAAACATAAAATTATAACATTTTGATTATTTGTTGATTTTAATCAACTATTAGGCTAAAGTGTTCAAGTATATTATTTCAAATGTCAGACAACAGACGACAGAGTTTATTGTCAGAATATTTATTAATCGGGAGGATTTCAAATGTATTCAAAAGAAGAAATCGTGAAGTCCGTTCCTCAAACTGGTTTTGTCGGTCAACCTAAAGGGTTGTTTACACTATTCTTTACAGAGTTTTGGGAACGTTTTTCATATTATGGTATGCGTGCCATTCTACTATTCTACATGTATTACGCAGTTAAAGATGGTGGATTAGGATTAGATCGTACGCAAGCAAACATCATCATGTCGATTTACGGTTCATTAATCTACATGTCAGGTATTATTGGCGGGTGGATCGCTGACCGAATTACTGGTATGCGTAAAGCGATATTCTACGGCGGAATATTAATTATGATTGGTCATATATTATTGGCCTTGCCGCTTGGTGTAACAGCCTTATACTTATCAATGTTCTTTATTATTATTGGTACTGGTTTATTAAAACCAAACGTTTCATCGGTAGTTGGTGACTTGTATGCGGAAAATGATGCACGTCGTGATTCAGGATTCTCTATTTTCTATATGGGTATCAACATGGGTGGCTTCCTGGCACCGTTATTAGTTGGGTTATTCCAAAAGAACTGGGGCTTCCACGCAGGATTCAGTGTTGCTGCGGTAGGTATGTTCATCGGTTTAGTTGTTTACTTAATGTCACAAAAGAGCCTTGGTTTAGCAGGTTCTGTAGCACCAAACCCACTTTCTGATAAAGAGAAGAAAACGACGACTCGTAACTTCACAATCGGTGGTTTAATTATTGTGATTTTAGGTTTCGTAGCTTACCAAACAGGTAACGCAAGCATTGAAAACTTCTCATTGTTAATTACATTCTTAGGTGTAATGATTCCTACGCTATTTATTATTTATATGTATCGTAGTCCAAAAACAAATGCAGACGAAAAATCTCGTCTATTAGCTTATATCCCATTATTTATCTGTGCGGTAATGTTCTGGGCAATTGCTGAACAATCTTCAACAGTTATTGCAACATTCATTGATACACGTACAAACTTAAATTTATGGGGCTTTGAAATTCCAGCTGCATGGTTCCAGTCATTTAACCCGTTATTCATCATCGTTCTAGCGCCAATGTTTGCGATTATGTGGACGAAATTAGCGGATCGCGGACCATCTACTCCAAAGAAATTTGCTTTATCTTTATTCTTTGCAGGTATTTCATTCTTCGTAATGATCGCAGCAATCGTTTTAACTCCGGAAGATACGTTAGTAAACCCACTTTGGGTTGTATTCTCAATCTTCCTGTTAGTATTAGGTGAGCTATTGCTGTCACCGGTTGGTCTATCAGCTACAACGAAATTGGCTCCAGCTGCATTCGCAGGACAGACAATGGCGTTATGGTTCTTAGCTTCAGCTGCTGCACAAGCAATTAACGCACAGTTAGTTCGAGTTTATGGAATTGTATCTGAAACAACTTACTTTGGTGTATTAGGTGGTTTATCGGTAGTATTAGGTGTTATTATCCTCCTAATCTCGCCAATCATCTCTAAAGCAATGCGCGGTATTAAGTAATTTTCAAACCTTTATTTGCAGAAATTCTGCAAATAAAGGTTTTTTCTTTTGGTCAATAAGGAATAATAAAAGTTAACTACTTAAAAAGGTATTATGTGGTATATAATGGGATTGGGATGATACTTATCAAAGCGCTAAGAAATCTTTGAGTAAGGAAGTATCGATTCTTCACATTAACTTCTTTCAGCAAGTTGTCAAAAACATTTGCCGAAAGAGACCTGCTTGGGTTAAATTCGCTACATTTGGTCGAAAATAACCGGGTAACCGATATATGTAGAACATTCCCGATGGTTACACGTCTTTTTCAGAAATCATGGTAACATAGCATGATTGAGGAGAGAACTAAGTAAAGCAAGGCGTTTTTAAGTATGAAAAAAAGTAACTATAGGGGAGGCAGAATTATGTTAGAATCAGTGACGATTAAAGAGTTAACGACAATTGAACAAATTGAAGAGGCACGTAAGCTAGAGCATGAAATTTGGGCTGTTGGCAGCATTCCGGTACATCAGACAATTGCGACGATTCGCAATGGCGGGATTATACTTGGTGCATATTTAAATGATGAAATAATTGGTTTTAACTATAGTTGCCCTGGATATATGGATGAGAATATATACTTATATTCCCATATGATTGGTGTGAAACGTAATTATCGTGAGCTAGGCGTTGGAGAACTTCTTAAAAATTACTTAAAGGATATCGCTATAGAGCGCGGTTATAGAACTTGCCGCTGGACATTTGACCCTCTTGAAGCACGCAGCGGATTTTTAAACTTTTCAAAATTGCGTAGTTACAGCGATACTTATATAGAAAATTGCTACGGGGAAATGGAAGATCCGTTCAATCGAGTACTGCCTACAGATCGTCTTTGTGTAGAATGGCAACTTGTAGATAATGATTACTTACGCTGGGATGCGAAAGTGGAAGAATTACTGGATGAAGCAAAGCCGGTAGTAAATTGGGAAGAAAATATGGTAGGCCTTCCGACATTGGATCCGGAGCAAAGATTCAAAAAAGAAGAGTCACTTATCCATGATGCCTATCTGTTACCTATCCCTACGAACTTCCAGAAAATCAAAGTGGAAAGTGTCTCTTTAGCAGAAGATTGGCGCTATAAAACAAGACACATTTTACAGGCAATGTTTGATCAAAATTATAAAATAATTTATTTAAACAAAATAGATGATAATATTAGCCATTACTTACTTGTAAAGCGTTCATTATTTGCTCTTTAGCATCAATTGGTGAATGATTCGGCGGCTGAATATTATTAGGAGCAACAAATATGAAATTAGTAAAAGTAACAATTCATGAACTAGTGATGCGAATGAAAACCCCGTTTACGACAGGCTTAGGTACAATGCAAGACAAGCGTTTTTTAGTTATTGAGGCGACAGATGAAAGTGGTGTAGTCGGTTGGGGCGAGGGGGTTGCATTCGAGGAGCCTTCCTATACAGAAGAAACATTTAAAACTTCGCTTCATTTATTGGAGGATTTTTTAATCCCTGCATTGCTTGGGAAAGAATTAAAGCATCCGGATGACGTGTATGAAATATTCCGTCCGATTCGACGCAATAATATGGCGAAAGCGTCGATTGAAGGAGCGGTGTGGGATATTTATGCTCAATTGACGGACCAATCGTTGGCATCGGCTGTTGGAGGAGTCCGGGAAAAAATCGAAGTAGGAATCAGCATCGGTTTACAGCCTACAGATGAACAGCTGATCCAAACGATTCAGCAGTTTTTGGATGAAGGCTATAAACGAATTAAAGTAAAAATTAAGCCAGGCAAAGATATTGAGCTGATCCGAACAATTCGGCAGGCATTCCCGGTAATTCCTTTAATGGCAGATGCAAACTCAGCGTATACATTAGATGAAATCGATCGTTTAAAAGAGTTGGATGCATTTAATTTAATGATGATTGAACAGCCATTAGCGCATGATGACATAATCGATCATGCACTATTGCAAAAACAAATAAAGACACCGGTTTGTTTAGATGAGAGTATTACTTCATTAGAGGACACGAGAAAAGCGGTTCAACTTGGCAGCTGTCGGGTGATAAATATTAAAATTGCGCGAGTTGGCGGTATTAGCGAAGCAAAGCGTATCCATGACTACTGTATGGAACACAATGTTCCTGTGTGGTGTGGAGGAATGCTGGAAGCGGGTATCGGCCGCGCACAAAATGTTGCACTGACAAGTCTTGCAAACTTTATAATGCCTGGAGATACCGCTGCTTCTGAACGTTATTGGCATGAAGATATTATTCAACCTGAAGTAACCGTTACAGATGGCTACATTACTGTTCCAAAGTCAAAAGGGCTTGGCTATAATGTGAATCGCGAAGCATTAAATAAATATAGTGTAAGTAAAAAAACATATCGATTATAAATGTAAGGCCACAATTTTTAATAATTGTGGTCTTTTTTAATTTGAATTTTCTTCCTATTAATAAAGAGAAAGGATGCGTAATTAAAGCGGAGAAACGCTCTAAAAGTACATTTTTCAGTCTATTCTTCTTTTAAAATAACTTATTATAAATTGTCTGTTTGATTTTCATTATTAGCAATTATATAATGATGTAGGGAAAGAGATGATTCTCATTTTCATTTAGAATTTACGTAATATATAGAGGTATAAAATATATAAAGAATAGTGGGAGAATGAAATGAGACTTTGGATGCTCGTAGTAGCGACCATCGTCCTGTCCTTTTTATCATTGTTTATCGGAGCTATCGACATTAAGCCATCTGATTTATTGGATTGGGATTCAGATAAAATGCAAATTTTCTTAATGAGTCGAGTACCGCGATTAATGGCAATTATACTTGCTGGGGCAGGGATGGGTATTTCAGGATTAATTATGCAAAGCTTAAGCCGTAACAAATTCGTATCGCCGACAACGTCTGGTACGCTTGATGCGGCAAAGCTAGGTATTGTTGTATCAATGATATTTTTTACAAGTGTTGGGTATATGGAGAAAATTATATTCAGTTTTACATTTGCACTGATCGGTATGATGGTTTTCATGCGTCTTCTTGAAAGCATTAAATTCAAGGACGTTATTTTTGTACCTCTTATCGGGATTATGTATGGGAATATTATTGGTGCCATTTCAACATTTCTTGCGTATGAGGCGGATGTGCTGCAAAGTGTAGATACATTCTTTCTAGGAAGTTTTACACTTGTTGTATCAGGTCGCTATGAATTGCTTTATGTAGCGGTGCCTGCAATTTTCCTTGCGTATTTATATGCCAATAAGTTTACAGTTGCTGGCATGGGTGAAGATTTCGCCAAAAATCTTGGCTTAAGCTATCGTACCGTATTGAATCTTGGTTTAGTACTAGTAGCGATTATTTCCACTACAGTTGTCTTAACGGTAGGGATTATACCTTTCCTAGGATTAATCGTACCGAACTTGGTTTCATTATATATGGGAGACAATTTACGTAAAACAATTCCGCATACAATCTTCTTAGGTGCAGCATTCCTATTAATGTGTGATATTTTAAGTCGTTTAATTGTATACCCGTTTGAAATTCCCGTAAACACAACGGTTGCGGTAATCGGCAGTGCGATCTTCTTAGTAATGTTATTTAGGGGGAAAGCATATGCGAAAAAATAGTACAAAGTTGATTTTCTTAGCAATTATCGCATTGGTATGTATTGCGTTATTTGCTTTTTACAATATTCAGGGCGGTTTCAGTTATGCCTTTCCAAAGCGGTTAGAGCGAATAGCAGCAATGGTAATTACAGGAACGGCGATTGCATATGCGACCGTTACATTTCAGACGGTTACACATAACCGTTTACTGACACCATCTATGATGGGCGTCGATTCGATGTATGAAGTAGTGCAAACGATTATTTTCTTCTTTGCAGGCTCTGCATCAATCTTTGTAGTAAGTCGTTATTTAAACTTTGGTTTATCAATTTTGGCAATGGTAATTTTCGCACTGATTTTATACCGTTTCTTATTCCGGGCAGATAAACATCCGATTTTCCTACTTTTACTTGCAGGAATGATAATCGGAACATTACTCGGCAGTTTTGTAACATTTTTACAAGTAATAATCGACCCTGTAGAATATGAAAGCTTACAGACACGACTGTTTGCTAGTTTCATGAATGTGAAAACAGAGCTGCTATTTATTGCTGTCATTATTTTAGGGGCTTCATTTATCTACGGTTACCGTTTATTGCGTGATTTAGATGTCATGTCACTAGGTCGGGAGAATGCAATAAACTTAGGTGTAAATTATGATAGAATAGTATTGAAAGTATTAATTTTATCTTCTGTTTTAATTGCAACATCTACTGCACTTGTTGGTCCGATTACATTTTTAGGGTTAATCGTTTCTAACTTGGCATATCAGTTTTTTGCTACGTACAAGCATTCCGTTTTAATAGTGGGTGCGAGTTTAATAAGTATTATTGCACTTGTCGGTGGGCAGTTCTTAGTACTGCATGTATTCCAGTTAAGTACAACGATCAGCGTTATTATTAACTTTGTCGGTGGACTTTACTTTATTTACCTAATACTGAAGGAAAGTAGGAAAGCAGGATGATTGAAATTAAAGGGCTTTCTAAAAGCTTTGGAAAAAAACCGGTTGTTGAGGATGTCTCATTAACTATTCAGCCGAAAGCAATTACTTCGTTTATTGGACCGAATGGAGCAGGTAAATCTACATTATTATCAATGGTAAGCCGGTTGCTTGATGCAGATACAGGTGAAGTATTTTTAGATCAAAGTGATGTTAAAAAAATGAAGTCCAATGATTTTGCGAAACGCGTTGCTATTTTACGTCAGTCAAATCATTTAAATGTGCGTTTAACAGTTCGTGAGCTTGTATCATTTGGCCGTTATCCATATTCGAAAGGTCGTTTGACTCCAGAAGATGAGCAGCATATCGACCGTGCAATTGAATATATGACACTTGGTGAAATGGAACATAAGTTTTTGGATGAATTATCAGGTGGTCAAAAGCAACGTGCTTTTATCTCGATGGTAATCGCTCAGGATACAGAATATATTTTACTGGATGAGCCTTTAAACAACTTGGATATGAAGCACTCTGTTCAAATTATGAAAATTTTACGCAAGCTCGTTGATGAGTTGGGCAAAACAGTAGTAATTGTTTTACATGATATTAACTTTGCTTCAGTATATTCAGATCGGATTGTCGCATTGAAAGATGGACGCCTTGTAAAAGATGGTCCAACAAATGAGATTATTAACTCTGAAGCATTACGAGAAGTATATGATATGCATATTCCGGTGCAGGAACAGGATGGCTGTCGTATTTGTGTATATTTTAATTCACATAGTTAAATAAAAATACGGATAAATGCATGGGCTTTGCTCGCTTATGCATTTATTTTGTAAATTTAATTGAGAATGAATATTAGTTTCAGAATATTCATTGACAACTATAGGCAGTTGATTTACACTAACGTTAGTTAATTGAAAACGATTATCACTCTCGCTTGAGAGTATTTTAGGAGGAAAAGTAACAATGAAAAAGTGGAAATTTTTAACGGCAGCAGCATTAACATTAATGTTAGCAGCTTGTGGTTCAGACGAAGAAACATCTACGAAAGATGAAGCGAACGAACCAGCTAAAACAGAAGAAACAACTTCATCTACGGAAGCTCCAGCTTTCCCAATGACAGTATCTCCATTATCAGCGGGTAGTGAAACAGAAGACGGTAAATCCCTTACTTTTGAAGATGTAACATTTAAAGAAATGCCAAAAAACATCGTAGTATTTGACTACGGTTTCTTAGATACACTTGATGCATTAGGTGTTGAAGGTATCGTTGGTATCGCTGCTAACGGCGGTAAAGGTAACTTCCCTGAGCATTTAAAAGAAAAATATTTAACTGATTCAATTACTGATGTTGGTTCTTTAAAACAGATCGACTTCGAAAAAGTAGCAGCTGCTAACCCGGATGCAATCTTCATCTCAGGTCGTCAAGGTTCTTTCTATGAAGAATTAAAAGAAATTACACCAAACGTTGTATTCATCGGTTCTGATAACTCAAACTATGTAGAAGGTGTATACGAATCAGTTGACTTAGCTGCTGAAATCTTCGGAAAACAAGAAAAAGCTGAAGAGTTAAAAGCTGCATTACAAGAAAAAGTTGACGCTGTAAAAGAAAAAGCAGCTGGCTATGAAAATGCATTAGTAGCAATGTACAACGACAAAAAAATCTCTGGTTTCGACAACGGTGAAGATTCTCGTTTCGCATATGTTTACAATGACTTTGGTTTCAAACCATCAACAACTGATATCAAAGCTTCATCACACGGTTCTGACTTCTCGTATGAGTCAATTCTTTCTGTAGACCCAGAAGTATTATTAATCATCGACCGTACAGCATCTGATGTAGAAACAATCAAAGCTGACATCGAAAACGATATCATCAAACAAACGCGTGCTTACAAAGAAGGCAAAATCGTTTACCTTGATGGCGTAAACTGGTACTTCTCTTCTAATGGTGTAACAACTGAAGCAGAAAAATTAGATGAAATCTTAAATGAATTAAAATAATATAATTAAAGATGGCATGTCTCTCAAGTAGAGGCATGCCTTTTTAAAAGAGAGGGGAATTAAAATGTTCGTACAAATTCGCAAATGGATCGTAACAGAAGGCAACTCGCTTAAAATTATCGAGCGCTTTAGCAAAAAAACTGGTCAAGGTCCATCGATGCTTGAACAACGCGAAGGATTTATTGGCCGTGAACTGCTTGTAAAAAATGTGCGACGTGGTGAAGAGGAAGTTGTAATGATTATTCGTTGGGAATCGGAAGATGCATGGAAAGCCTGGGAGAAGAGCCCTGAGCATATTGCGGGCCACAAAGCGAAAATCAAAGAGCATGGCGGTAAACCACCTAAACCGGATTTCGTTATTTCAATGGAGCACGGAAATTACACAGTTGTAGAATAATGAATGTTTAAGAGGGAATCTACTTTGCAGAGTTTTTTAGCGAAGTGGATTTTTATTTTTTGTATACTACATATAATAATAGTGAAGTAACAGTTCGTATAAGGAAAGTAGGTTATCGTTTGAAAAAGAAAGTTTCGATTTTTGCATTCGTTACATTGCTGGTGTTTATTATTATTGCACTGAATTTTGATATACCAAGCTTCGAGGCATTTGATATGAAAATCCGCTCTTTATTATTTGGTAATAATTTCATTATTTTATTTCATTATTTAGGAGAAATAAAGTTTGTCATAGTTGCAACCGTTATTATCTTGCTGTATTTGGCAATCTTTAAAAAAGATTTTCGCGGTGTGCTCTTTGTGCTTCTTACAGTTGGGGTTGGAAATGGGCTGAATCAGCTTTTAAAGCGTATTTTTTCACGACCACGTCCGGAAATTGAAGATCAGCTTACTTCATTTAGCTTTCCTTCAGGACATGCGCAAATCAGTGTAATGTTCTTTTTAACGCTCGCATATTTGATTTCGAAATTGCTGAAAAATAAAAGTTGGAAATTTATTACATACAGTGTAATGCTAGTCCTTATTTTTTTCATAGGTTTATCACGTATAGCGGAAGGTCGCCACTATGCAACGGATGTTATAGCAGGGTGGAGTATCGGGTATACTTGGTTTGTCCTATGCGTATTATGGTATGAGTCAAAAAAGAATAAATAGTAGTATTGGGATTCCTGATGAATAGGAATCCCTTTTTTTAGTATTTGGTTTGGTTACCCTCACAAGATGTTTCCCGCTTAAAAAAAGTTGCACATAGGAAACATTGTGCGTATAATATGAGAAAAGATTATAAAGAAGGAGAATTGTATGGATGAGAATGTATTATTAGCGTTAGGCTTAACATTATTTGCAGGGCTTGCTACAGGTATTGGCAGCTTGATCGCATTTTTTACAACACGCACAAATAAAAGGTTTCTTTCAGTTGCATTAGGCTTTTCAGCAGGTGTTATGATTTATGTATCACTTGTAGAGATTTTTGTAAAAGCGAAAGACGCTTTAGTTAACGTTCATGGGGAGACAGTAGGGTATTGGTACACAATCATCGGCTTTTTCGGGGGGATGCTTTTAATTGCCTTAATCGACCGGTTTATTCCAAAGGGTAGAAACCCGCATGAAGTAAAGTCTGTAGAAGATGTACAAAAGGCTCAATTAATCGGAAATGAGGATGTAGAAGCAGACCGGTTAATGAAAATGGGTTTATTTACAGCGTTAGCAATCGCGATTCATAACTTTCCGGAAGGTATTGCGACATTTATGGCGGTATTGCAGGACCCGAATGTCGGAGTAGCGATAGCAATTGCTGTAGCCATTCATAATATTCCCGAAGGTATTGCGGTAGCTATTCCTATCTTTTATGCAACAGGGAAGCGTATGAAGGCATTTAAATGGTCGTTCGCCTCTGGTTTATCAGAGCCGCTCGGTGCGTTTATTGCCTACTTAGTACTAATGCAATTTATGACAGATACATTGTTCGGTATTGTTTTTGCTGGTGTTGCAGGTATTATGGTATTTATTTCGATTGATGAGCTGCTGCCGGCTGCTAAAAAATATGATGAAGCCCATTCTTCAATTTATGGATTAATAGCAGGTATGGCAGTTATGGCGATCAGTTTAGTGATGTTAACTTAATTTCTCCACAAAAAAAAACCAGCATCTCCTATTGGGAACATGCTGGCTTTTTTCGTGTCGAGGCCAGAAGCTTCGGCGCTATTTATTAAGATGCTGCTGTTACATTTTCAGATGCAACAGTAAATGTTGTATTTGGGTATTCATTTTTTTCAATTTCATCGAGCAATGCGACAGCAAAATCAGCATAACTGATATAACTGTTAAATTGCGAGTTTACTAAAATTTTCTCTTCACCCTTAATATAGTGGCCGGTACGCGGTCCATCCGAATCGAACATTGCCGATGGAATGGCAAAGGACCAGTGGATTGAAGAGCTTTCCAAATCACGCAGATTCTGCAATTGAGCCTTTGCTGCGACAGCAAGGTCTTCCGGATAATCTTCGAGATCCATAAGGCGAACTGTTTTTTCGCGATCAACAAAAAGGCAGCCTGAACTCCCGATGACGAACAACTTTTTCTCTGTTCCTTCTAGTAAGGAAATTAAATGTTCACCAGCATCAACATGTAAATGTTCTTCCCCTGGTAGTGGAGCAAAAGCATTAATTAAAATATCGAAAGGAGCGATTTGTTCCTCTGTTAAATTAAACAGGTCGCTTTCAATGATGTTAATATTTTCTTCTTGAACTGTTGCCCTATTTTTTACAATCGCTGTCACATCAAAGTTTCTCATTATTGCTTCTCTTAAAATATGAGTTCCTGCCTTACCAGCAGCCCCAATAACTGCAATTTTCATAAACATTACCCCTTTCTAACAGTAGATTTATTAATATACCCAAATTTAAGGGGAATTATGCATAAAAGACAAAATTGTATAGAAAAAACAAAAAATGTACGTTATTCGTATATGGAAATAACGTACATTAAATACCCTTATTTTATTATTAATAAGCTGTGACAGTGGAGCCGGATGGTGAAGCAGTTGTCACTACAACTTGGTGTTCCGGAAACTGTTGTTGCATTGAGGAGGTAAACTGTTCGGATAAAGCAAGCGGGATCATCGAGATTAATGTTGGTCCGGCACCACTTAAAGCAGTTCCATATGCTCCGGCCCTTTTTGCTGCTTCGCGAATTTCTTTATAAGCAGGAATAAGGTTTGCTCGGAAAGGTTCATGGAAAAGGTCTGCTTCCATATAACGTCCGATTCGCTCATAATCCTTTGCAATCAGGGAAGCTGCTAGCATATTCGCATTGGCGCTCGCACGCACTGCATAGCTACGTTTCAGGTGCTCCGGTAAAACACCGCGTGATGCTGCTGTTTTAAGTTCGATATTCGGGATAAATACTACGAATGCTGCATCCATTTCCTGAATATGTAGTGTATCGACAATTCCGGCTTCGTCCATTGAGGAAATCGTCAACCCGCCCAATACCGAAGCGGTTGCGTTATCAGGATGTCCTTCAATTTGAGATGAAATGTTCAGCTTATCCTGTTGCGATAATTTCAGATCCCCTAAAATATTGGCTAATTCAATAGCACCCACGATTGCTGCCGCGCTGCTGCCAATACCACGAGCAAGGGGAAGCTCGCTAGTCATCTCAACTTTACATGGAGGCAGCGTTGTATTATATTGCTGTGCTACCTGTTGTGCAATTGTATAAATTAAATGTGTGTCGACTGTCGTATCAGAAGGCACATTGTCACCAATATGCATAAATTCCCACTCATCTTGTAATGTGACATCCAATGTTAAATAGAGTGATAGTCCAAGGCCAATGGAATCAAATCCAGGGCCTAAATTTGCTGTACTGCCAGGAACTTTGATTTGCCACTTTTTACTCATAGACTAAATACGCCCTCGATATAATTACGGATTTCCTGCTCGTCATTTTGTAAAGAAACAAGGTCAACAGTTGAAACATTCATCGCTGTATCCGGATCTTTTAAGCCGTTTCCAGTAAAGATTGTAACAACACGACTGCCTGCAGCAATTTTACCGGCTTTTACAGATTTAATGACACCAGCTAATGAAGCAGCTGAACCCGGCTCCACAAAAATCCCCTCTTTGTTGGCAATTAGTTTATAAGCTTCTAAAATTTCTTCATCTGTTACAGCATCAATTAGACCGCCTGACTCATCACGAGCTGTTTCAGCGAACTTCCAGCTTGCTGGATTTCCGATACGAATCGCTGTTGCTACTGTTTCCGGATTTGCAATGGGAGCACCCTGCACGATTGCAGCGGCACCTTCTGCTTCAAACCCATACATTTTAGGAAGACCGCTTTGTTTTGCTTCATTATATTCTTTAAAGCCTTTCCAGTAAGCTGTAATATTCCCTGCGTTTCCTACAGGAATACATAAGTAGTCAGGTGCTTGACCAAGTTGGTCGACAATTTCAAACGCAGCTGTTTTTTGACCTTCAATACGATATGGGTTTACAGAGTTAACAAGTGCGATAGGAGTATTTTCCCCAATTTTGCGAACAATATTTAATGCATCATCAAAGTTACCGTCAATTTCAATAATCTTTGCACCGTACATGCATGCTTGTGCCAATTTTCCGAGTGCTACTTTGCCTTTTGGAATGACAACGATAGACTGAATGCCTGCACGTGCCGCATATGCCGCTGCAGCAGCGGATGTATTGCCTGTAGATGCACAAATAACAACTTTAGAACCTTCTTCAATTGCTTTTGCAACAGCAAATACCATACCACGGTCTTTAAAAGATCCGGTTGGGTTAGCGCCTTCGATTTTTCCGTATAACTCAATTCCGAGCTCTTTTGATAAATTTACTAACGGGATTAGTGGTGTATTTCCTTCATTTAGTGATAAAGCAGGTGTATTTTCAGTAACAGGTAGGTACTGTTTATATTCTTCGATAAGACCTTTCCACATAGATAATAAACTCCTTCTGTTCTCGCTAGGTGAACATTTGTTTTTGTATACAAGACATTTTATACCTATGTGTTTCTTATTTCAATAGGAATTGTTAAATTGTCGGAACAATTTGTTAAGTAAAAAAAATGTTGTCACTTTTAAGAAAGAAATGTATTATAATAATGTTGTTAAGTCAGGTGTAAAGACACATGGAAGGTGGAAAAGTAATGTCAGTGGGAACAAATGAACAAAAGCCCTTATCACGTAATAAACTTTTACGTATAGCAGGGGTTGGATGGATGTTCGATGCAATGGATGTTGGAATACTATCCTTTATCATTGCAGCACTTGCGGTTGACTGGGGATTGAATAGTAGTCAAATGGGTTGGATTGCAAGTGTAAACTCCATCGGTATGGCAGTAGGTGCGGTGTTATTTGGTGTACTTGCAGATAAAGTTGGACGTAAACAAATTTTTATGTGGACATTAATAATTTTCTCCGTTGCGAGTGGATTATCCGCTTTTACGACAACGTTGACGCTCTTTTTAATATTACGTTTCTTTGTTGGAATGGGGCTTGGCGGGGAATTACCGGTTGCTTCGACACTTGTATCTGAAAGCGTAAAAGCTGAAGAACGCGGAAGAGTTGTTGTTTTACTTGAAAGTTTTTGGGCTGGAGGCTGGCTAATTGCTGCGCTTATTGCCTATTTCGTTATACCGGCTGAATTTTGGCCACTAGAAGGCTGGCGAGTTGCATTATTAATTACGGCAATTCCTGCACTTTATGCAATTTATATAAGAATGAAATTACCGGACTCTCCACAGTTCAGGGTAAAAGAGGAATCGAAAAAACGTTCAGTATTTCAAAATATCGCAACATTATGGGAGAAAAAATATGCACGTTCTACACTAATGCTTTGGGTTTTATGGTTTGCAGTTGTATTTTCATACTATGGCATGTTTTTATGGTTACCAAGTGTAATGGTTGGCAAAGGATTTGATTTAATATCAAGTTTTAAATATGTATTAATTATGACTTTAGCCCAATTACCAGGTTATTTTACAGCTGCTTGGTTTATCGAAAAGTTTGGGCGGAAATTTGTATTAGTTACATATTTATTAGGTACTGCAGCAAGTGCCTTTGTGTTCGGTGGTGCAGAAACGATCGAAACATTATTAATTTCGGGTATGTTGCTTTCATTCTTTAACTTGGGAGCATGGGGTGCTTTATATGCCTATACACCTGAGCAATATCCGGCAATCGTACGTGGAACGGGAGCTGGTATGGCGGCAGCTATAGGTCGAGTTGGAGGTATTTTCGGTCCGTTATTAGTGGGGACACTGCTGACAAAAGGTTATGATATTAGCTTTATTTTCGCTATTTTCTGTGTAGCCATCGTTATTGGTGTATTAGCGGTTATTTTTTTAGGTAAAGAAACGAAGCAAACAGAATTACAATAGTTAAATGCCGAATGGCAATCCATAGAGTATAATAAATATTAAGGACCTGTGCTATTAAAAAAGCGCAGGTCCCTTTTAATATGAATGATATGTAAAAAAATACCTAATAGTTGAATGCGCTTAACAGGATTTTTAATAATAGTTCTTTTATAAACTATATATTTTACAAAAGTATGTCAATTTTCTATTTGAAATTTTATATTCTTTAGTATGCTAAAGTTTTTTCAGAAAACTCGTTGAATTCTATTATTATTCATGATAATGTATTTTTTATTATTAAGAATTTAGTGTAAGTAAAGTTACATAAATGTGTGAGAAAATATTTTATTGGATAAATAGAGGAAAGGGAGATGGAGAATTTGACTATTTGTGAAAATATTAAAAAGAAGTATATTCGCCTTTCTAAGGGGCAGCGGAAAGTTGCTCAGTTTGTTATGGATAATCCGAATATTGTGTGGACAAATACCGCTTCCGAAGTAGGAAGATTAGCGGATGTAAGTGAATCGACTGTAATAAGATTTTGCTACTCAATGGATTTGGCAGGTTTTAGTGAGCTCCAAGATAAACTGAAGGAATATTTAATGGAAAAAGGTGAAGCAAGCGAAGTTAAACAAGCGGTGCCTGTTAAAAAAATCCGAAATCACATTGGGGCAGACATTGTTAAAAATGACATCGCCAACATTTCAAAAACTTTCAATCAACTAAAAGAGCAGGATGTTGAAGAAGTTGTGCAATTATTACATACAGCAAAAAAAATCCACTTTTTAGGTTTCAGACAATCGACACCAGTTGCATTTTGGATGTACAGCAATGTCAATAGGTTACGAGACCGCGTTCATTTTATTCCCCATGAGGCAGACAAAATTGCACAGCAGGTTGCATATATGGATGAAGATTCATTGCTTTTCATTATATCGCTTGATGAAGAGTATGAAGATATGGCGACAATAGTTGAAATTGCTAAAAGAAAAAATGTGAAAATTGTCGCAATCCGTAACAAAGAGCTTAATTCTCAAGATGAACCGGCTAACCTCGTACTCATCGTTCCTAATACAAAAGAATCCGGAAACACATGTACGATTGCGGTTTTCTCTCTTTTACATATATTAGTGGAATCGATGGTAGATCAAAATCCGCAACAATATGAGCAGTATACTAAAAACACAAAAAGCGCTTTGAATACATCAAATTTAATAGCAATCAGCTAAACTGTAAGGGCTAACCAATAGCCCTTACAGTTTTACTTTTTGCTAAGTAATGTTAGCAAATCTTCTGTTTTTCACTTTTAGATCGTTATGTTAAAATGAAGAGCGAAAAGCATTTAAATAGGAGGCTCACTCATGAGTAAAACATTAGTTTTCGGACATAAAAATCCAGATACAGATACAATTACTTCAGCAATTGTTTATGCATACTTAAAACAACAATTAGGTGTGGATGCAGAAGCAGTTCGTCTTGGAGAATTAAATAATGAAACAAAGTATGCACTGGAAAAATTCAACTTTGAAGCACCGCGTCTAATTGCGAACGTAAAAGACGAAGCGGCACATGTAATTTTGGTGGACCACAATGAGTTCCAGCAATCGGCAGATGGAATTGAAGACGTACAAATCACGGAAGTAATCGATCATCACCGTATTGCGAACTTTACAACAGCTGATCCGCTCTATTTCCGTGCGGAGCCTGTAGGTTGTACAGCGACAATTTTAAATAAATTATTTAAAGAAAATAATGTGGAAATTCCGGCTAATATTGCGGGTTTAATGCTTTCTGCAATTATTTCAGATACATTATTATTCAAATCACCGACATGCACAGAGCAAGATGTAAAAGCTGGTGAAGAATTGGCAGCCATTGCAAATGTTGATACTGCACAATATGGTTTAGCTATGCTAAAAGCAGGTGCGGACCTTTCAGATAAGTCATTGGAAGATTTATTGTCATTGGATGCAAAAGGCTTTGAATTTGGTGAATATAAAGCGACGGTTGCCCAAGTAAACGCAGTGGATATCGAAGACGTTCTTGGTCGCCAAGAAGAGCTTGAAAACTTATTGAACAAAAATATTGCAGATAACGGCCTTGATTTATTCTTCTTCGTTGTAACGGATATTTTAAACAATGATTCAACAGCAGTAGCAGCTGGACAAGTTGCCGAAGAAGCAGCGAAAGCCTTTGGTGCAACAATTGTCAACGGTCGCATCAGCTTGCCTGGCGTTGTATCACGAAAAAAACAAATCGTTCCAGTATTAACGGAAAACTTAAAATAAAAAATAAACCCGGTAACTCTTTTAAGAGTTACCGGATTTTTTCATTTTTAACGGATAGACGGCAGGGCCTTCGATGACTTCGCCTTTTGCGTTGTACCGGGATCCATGACATGGACAATCCCATGTATCATCAGCTACATTCCATCTTGTTTTACAGCCGAGGTGTGTACACTTAGGCGCATCCGGTCTGTCGATATAGCCTTTTACAAGCTCTTTTCCGATCATTCCGCCCGTTTGCAGCATAAAGTAAAAAGTCTTTCCGAAATTCGAACGGTCCGGTGAGAATAAAGCAGCTGCCGGGTTTGCAATTCTTTTAATAAGATCTGTAAGCAATGTTCCTGCAACAAGCGATGAGGAAAGCCCCCATTTATTGAAACCCGTTGCAATATACAAACTGTCATCGCTTGGGGAAAGCTGGCCGATGTAAGGGATTTGGTCTGCAGTCATAATATCCTGGGCACTCCAGCCATATTCATATGGAGGAAGTTCAAAATCTGTTGTTAGTTCATGCTGCAATGTATCGTAAAACGGGTCTGTATCACTTGTGGACCCTGCTGTATGCGATTGCCCGCCATAGATGAAGTACGGCTGATTATCGATAAGTGCCGTTCGAATTGTACGGCTTTGAGCATCAACGCTTAAATATTGGCCTTCTAACAGTTGTGAATATTTTGTTGCAGTTAAGTAGGACCGTTTAATTTGCAGCTTCATCGAATAAAGCTGGCGGATTGATTCAATCGGGTAATGTGTACATAAAATAAGCTTTTTATAATGGACAGTATGGTCATTGCTTGTATGAAGACAATTTTTGGACATTTCTAATTTAGTGACTCGTGTATTTAAATAAAGTTGTGCTCCATGTTTTCTTGCTAAATGAACATACGTATTTGTGAACTCAACAGGATTGATCTGACCTTCATTTTTAATGCCGAGCGCAAGTTCTACAGGAACCGAAAGTTCGATGTCCTTTGTTGCAACAAATGGAATCCCAATTTTTTTATAGCTTTCCGCCTCGTTTAAAAGCTGCTCTTTTCCTTGAGGGGTAGCTGTATAAACATAAGAAGTAGCTCGGGTAAAGCTGGTGCTACTTTCGGAAACAGCTTGTTCGATAGCCTGTTTATTTGCCTCGTAGTAAATTTTCCCGTCTTCTTCATTAAGTTTTGAGTAAATGACATTATGCTGTACTGTTAATTTCCCTGTAGAATAGCCTGTCGTACCTTGTGAAAACTGAGGCATTGCTTCAATTAGCACAACTTGCAGCCCCTCTTTAGCAAGTGAATAGGCTGTATAAATACCGCTAATCCCCCCACCGATAATACAGATATCGCAGTTAATCGATTCTTGAAGTGTTGGAGCAGAAAATTCTGAATGTGTTGGAAGCCATAGAGATTGTTTCAAAATATCACCTTTTTATTTTTTAGCATTGGGTATTTGGCATTGATTTATTCAGTTATGCTACAAATTAAGTCATTACGCAACTAGTGGGGAGTAGAGAGTTTCAAACATTGTACTTTTGAATAATTGCTCGCTACAATACAAGACAAGGGGAGTGATGAGCATGAAAATCGAAGTATGGTCTGATTATGTATGTCCTTTTTGCTATATCGGCAAAAAACAGTTAGAAATCGCATTAGATGAACTTGGGTATGGAGATGCGATTGAAGTAGCATATAAAAGCTATTTATTGGATCCTTCCACACCAGTTGATACAACAAGCTCTGTCTATGAAGAATTGTCACGAAAATACCAGATTTCATTAGATGAAGTGAAGAAGATGACAGCAAATGTTACAGCACGTGCCAAAGAAGTAGGGCTTGAGTACAATTTTGATGAAATGAAAAGTGCCAACACTGTAAAAGCGCACCGTTTAGCGAAATGGGCTGAAACAGAAGGAAAAGAAAAAGAGTTCACCGAGCGTGTGTTAAAAGCCTACTTTTTAGAAGGTGAAGCAATCGGACAAACTGATGTATTACTGACATTAGCAGAAGAAGTTGGGTTATCGGCTGAAAAAGCACGACAAGTGATCGAGAGCAATGAGTATTTGGAGCAAGTTGAGCAAGATATTGCGGTTGCTCAAAATCTTGGTGTACGAGGCGTACCTTTCTTTGTTATTGATAATAAGTACGGTATTTCAGGTGCACAGCCACAGGAAGTGTTTGAGCAAACAATCGAAAAGGCAGCACAGGAAATGGGATTACGTAAGCCTTTAAAAATGCAAGGTGTAGACGGGGCTGCGTGTACCGATGATTCTTGTGATATTTAAAAGCAATGAAATGAGTAAATTTACCCAGATTCGTATTTTTATATAAAACCGAAATGGGAATTCAGACTAAAGTATGAGAACAATCTAATTGATTTTTTTAGGTTGTTCTTTTATTATATAAAAGTACCTCGAATTTGAGATACTTTAAAACAAGATAAAAATGCAAAAATAAATAATATTAAAAATATTAGGGAGAATGAAAATGACAAACGTATTAGTAGTAAAAGCAAATAACCGCCCAGATGGCGTATCAACAAAAATGTATGAAACATTCATTGCTGAAGTAGCGAATAATGAAGGTTTAAACGTAACAACTTTTGACGTATTTGAAGAAAATATGCCATATTTCGGTCAAGAATTATTCAACGCTTTCGGTAAAGCACAAGCGGGCGAAGAATTATCAGCAATCCAAGAAGGTTCTTTAGCTGCTTTCAATAAGTCTCGTGAAGCATTAACAGCTGCTGATGTAGTAGTATTTGCATTCCCATTATGGAACTTAACAATCCCAGCTGCATTACAATCATTCATCGATTACACATACGGTGCTGGATATTCATTTAAATATAACGAACAAGGTCAATTAGTAAGCTTGATGACGGACAAAAAATATATCGTATTAAACGCTCGTGGCGGTATTTACTCAACACCACAAGCAAACGCATCAGAAATGTCAGTAAATTATATTAATGCAGTTATTGGTGGCGTATATGGCATGGAAAAAATCGATGAAGTTATTATCGAAGGTCATGCTTCAAATCCAGCGGGCGCTGAACAAATTATCGCTGACGGTCTAGAAAAAGTAAAAGCTGCAGCGCAAAATTTAGCAAAAGTAACAGCATAATTTATTATTCATATAGTAAAGAAGGGTAATTCACAAAGTTGTGAGTTCCCTTCTTTTTTATGTCATTGAGCAGTTGCAATTATTTTAAATTAACCTGGCAGTAAGCTACTTACTTTTCGTAATTGATGAGAAGTGGTAATATAATATGTAGCAGTTAAATAAATTTAGATTTAGAGTAGTGAATATGAGGTGAAGAAAATGAAAGAATCAGCGCTATGTCCGCGTCTATCGAAAGCAATGGAGCTTGTTGGGAAACGCTGGACAGCTTTAATTATTTATCAATTGTTGGAAGGACCTCAACGTTTCAATGCGATCGAAGCAGCATTGCCGATTAGTGGACGCTTATTGTCGGAGCGTTTAAAGGAACTCGAAAAAGAAGGAATTGTTGAACGTAAAGTATACTCAGAAGTACCGGTTCGTGTAGAGTATAATTTAACAGATAAAGGGCTTTCCCTTGAACAAACTGTTAGAGAAATTGAGATCTGGGCGAAAACTTGGTTATAAATCATGTTGTTTTACTTGTAAAAAGCGTTATAAAAACAGATACTTAAAAAGTACGTCAGCTTTACAAGAAAGGAAAATGTTTTTTATGACAATTCAACAGTGGGAAAATGATTTATTACAATGGATTCCTTCAACTAATATAAAAATAAATGAAACACTAAAAAAATATACGATGACAAAACTAGGCGGTAAGGCAGATATTTTAGTGCTGCCGAATACAGAAGAGCAAGCAGCAGCTGTCGTTAAGTATGCGTATGAGAATAATGTACCGCTACTCATGCTGGGGAACGGGTCTAATATGGTCGTTCGTGATGGTGGTGTCCGTGGAATCGTCCTGCATTTTGCCTTATTGGATGAAATTCGCATTGAAGGTAATACGGTTTATGCGCAAAGTGGTGCATTGATTAAAGAAGTGTCAAAACAAGTTGCAGCTAAAAGTTTAACTGGGTTTGAATTTGCATGCGGTATTCCAGGTTCGATCGGAGGAGCAATGGCGATGAATGCCGGCGCTTACGGTGGTGAGGTTAAAGATATCGTCACATCTTGTAGAGTACTGACACCGGAAGGAAAGATTCTTGAGCTGAACAACGAACAACTGGAGCTTTCTTACCGTAAAAGTATTATTGCAAAAAAAGGATATCTCGTGCTGTCAGCTACGTTCCAATTAGCGCAAGGCGATCAACAGCAAATCGATGAAAAAATTGCTGATTTAACATTCCAGCGTGAATCGAAGCAACCCCTCGAATATCCTTCAGCAGGCAGTGTATTTAAACGTCCACCAGGTTATTTTGCAGGTAAGCTCATTCAGGATAGTGAATTGCAAGGTAAGGGTGTTGGTGGGGCCGAGGTTTCTACAAAGCATGCAGGATTTATCGTCAATAAAAACAATGCTACGGCAAAAGACTATATCGATACAATTCAAATGGTACAGCGTGTCGTAAAAGAGAAGTTCGATATCGATTTGGAAATGGAAGTAAAAATCGTCGGTGAAGACTAATCTTGAAAGATAAAGTGCAACTCCAACTCGTGCTAATTTAGCGCGAGTTCTCTTTTTTTTAATGGTTAATTTAATATATGTTACATAAAAGGAGTAAGAAAGATGAAATTTATTTCGTGGAATGTGAATGGGATACGTGCATGTGTGAATAAAGGATTTTTGGATTATTTTCGGGAAATGGATGCGGATTTTTTCTGTTTACAAGAAACAAAATGCCAGGTAGGACAAATTGATCTCCAACTAGAAGGATACTATCAATATTGGCATTCAGCAGTGAAAAAAGGCTACTCCGGTACAGCGGTATTTACGAAACACGAGCCGTTAGCTGTCTATTACGGCATTGAAAATGAAATTGCGGCAGATGAAGGCCGAATCCTTACATTGGAGTATGAAAACTTTTATTTGGTGAATACATACACACCGAATGCAAAAAGAGATTTAACTCGTTTGGAGGAACGGCTGCTTTGGGAAGACCGAATGAGAATATATTTAAAGGAACTTGATGCGAAAAAGCCCGTCATTTATTGTGGAGATTTAAATGTTGCCCATAGTGAACTGGATATTAAAAATGTGAAATCCAATATCGGTAATTCCGGATATACATATGAAGAGCGCGGAAAGATGACAGACTTACTCGCAAGTGGGTTTACAGATACGTTTCGTCATTTCCATCCGGATGTAACCGACCACTTTACATGGTGGAGTTACATGGCGAAAGTACGTGAGCGAAATATCGGCTGGCGCATCGACTACTTTATTATCTCTGACCGACTAGTTGAAAAAATAGAGGAAGCATCTATACATTCAGAAATTTTAGGTAGCGATCATTGCCCTATCGTATTAAAATTAAAAACGGTGTAAGATGAATAGACTAATAGAAATAGAACTTTTACAGCATATTGCTTTGTAAAAAACGAAAAAAAGAGGTGGAATTTATGGCGCAACAGGCGAAAAAGTCAAAAGGACGCAAATTTATTAACATTGTCATTTGGGCAGTTGGGATTTTAATTATTGTAGGTGGTGCAGCGGTAGCAGGATTGCACTTATACGTATCAAATTCTAAACCTGTCATTGAAGGTGAGCTTGCTGTCTCCATTTTAGATGAGGATGTAGAAGTTACGAGAGATGGTGTAGGAGTACCGCACATTGTTGCCAAGTCTGATGCGGATCTTTACCGTGCACAAGGCTATGTACAGGCGCAGGATCGTTTATTCCAAATGGATTTAGCGCGCCGCCAAGCAAGTGGTACATTAGCTGAAGTCGTAGGTGAATCTGCAGTAAATACAGATAAGTTTTTCCGGACATTTAGTTTACGTCATGCTGCGGAACAATCATGGGATGATTATGATGCCCAGTCAAAACAAATCCTGGAGTGGTATACAGAAGGTGTAAATGCTTTTATCGATGAAGTAAAAGATACAAGCAAACTTTCATATGAATTCAAATTACTTGGGTATAAACCTGAAGCATGGACACCGATTGATTCATTGACAATCGGAAAATATATGGCATATGACTTAGGCGGAAACTGGAATCAGCAAGTATTCCGTTCATGGGCAATGCAAAACTATACACAAGAACAAGCTGAAGAATTATTTGTAGAGTATCCAGAAAACGCACAATCAATTATTGAAGCGAATTTAAATCTGGAAACAGATATTGCAAGTGCTATTCCAACAGATTATTTACCATCAGAACATAACGGCAGTAATAACTGGGTTGTAAGTGGCGAGCTGACAAAGTCAGGTAAGCCATTGCTTGCAGATGATCCGCATCTAGGATTAAGCACACCGTCTGTATGGTATCAAATGCATTTGCAATCACCAGAACAAAATGTAAGTGGTGTAATTTTTGCAGGGATTCCTGGAATTATTCTTGGGCATAACGAACAAATTGCATGGGGCGTAACGAATGTGAACCCAGATGTGCAAGATATATATATTGAAACACCCAACCCGGAAAACCCGTATCAATTTGAATATGACGGCGAATGGGAAGAGGCAACTGTTCGACAAGAGCCAATCAAAGTAAAAGACGGTGAAACGGTGGACTTTGAAGTTGTGGAAACACGCCATGGTCCAATTATTTCCAACATTATGCTTAAAGATACAAAGATGAAAGAGCAGTTCTCTATGCAGTGGACAGCATTACAATCAACACAGGAACTAAAAGCAGTATTAGGTTTCAATAAAGCGACAGATTGGGAAGAGTTTGAAGTTGCGTTAGAGGACTTTAAAGCACCGGCGCAAAACTTTGTGTTTGCTTCAACTGATGGAACAATTGCATACAAAGCAAATGGTCTAGTACCAATCCGTAAACAAGGTACAGGTGCATTGCCAGTGCCAGGTAACTCTTCGGAATACGGTTGGGAAAGCTATATCCCGTTTGATGAGCTGCCAACTGTTATTAATCCGGAAGAAGGGTTTATTGCAACAGCGAATAATCAAGTTGTAGGCGAGGAATACCCTTACCATATTTCAAATCTTTGGGCACAGCCTTATCGATATGAGCGAATCGTAGAGATGATTAAAACACCAATGTATGATGAGGAAACAGGTGAATTATTAAAGCTGTCTGTTGCAGAAATGAAAGGGATGCAAATGGATAAAAAGAATTTGCATGCCCAAGAATTTTTACCAGGCTTACTTGAAACGATCAAAGCTCAAGATAAAGATGGCAAATACAAGAATGTCATAACACTTCTGGAAGAGTGGGAGTATTATGATGATAAAGACCAAGGTGCACCACTTGTATACCATTTCTTAATTGAAAATATGGAAAAGGCATTATTCCAGGATGCAATGCCTGAAGATGTTTATAAATTAATGCCAGCTAAATCGCAAATTACCGACCAGATGTTGCGTGATGCATATGCAGGTAATCCGGGTGTCTGGATTACAGAAGAAGGCGGACTGGATAAATTCGTTTACACTGCATTCGAGGATGCAGTTACAAAAATTAAAGGTAAATTTGGGACGTCGGTTTCAAAATGGAAATGGGGCAGCTATAATCAGCTCACATTCGATCATCCATTAGCAAGCGCATCCGACTTTTTAGCGGACTATGTCAACCCTGAAAAACTACCGGTTGGCGGTTCTAGTGTTACCGTACAAGCAGCTTCTGAAGATGGCAGCGGGAATGTAAATCACGGGGCATCATGGCGCTTTGTAGCTGACTTGGATAATTTAAAATCAGCATATCATATTGTTGGTCCAGGGCAGAGCGGTCATGTGAAGTCTAAATGGTATGACAACCAAACGTCAAACTGGGTATACGGCCGCTATCATAAAACAAAAATCAATGGCGATATCGACCATGGTTACGAGTTAATTTTAAAAGCTGAATAGAAGTTTGAATGATCCTCCCTTTTTCAAAAGGGAGGATTTTTAAATGTTGCTTTAAATTTTATATGCTAATAAAAGGAGAAAAGTAGTGCAGTATTGATATTGGAATGAGTTAAAATATAGAGTTGAAAATATAAAATTAAAGTAAAATAGTCACATATGCTAATAAAAATGTTTGAGTTATATTACTTCGCGTTATATGATTAAAGAAGACAATCTAGTTATATAAATGAGGCGAAAGATACAATGTCAGGTATTAAATTAATAAATGTTACAGAGGAAATTGTAAAAGGGCTTGTTAGTTTTCTGCTGCATGGCGTTGAATATCAAACATTTTGCCATTGTGAACAATGTGAGATGGATGTGAATGCAATTGTTTTAAATGTATTGCCTGCTCGTTATGTTACGTCAGATGAGACGAGAGATGCTGTATTTAAACAAATGAGCACCCCGGAATATCTTGAGGAAATTAACAAACAAATTATTCGTGCACTTCACATCGTAAAACAATATCCTAAGCATCTATAAGTAATGATATCAATGCGTTTTTATGTATATAAGCAGTTATGATCAAGTTTTGTAAAAGATAAAATGAAGAGGTTATTCAATTAGGGGCATACTAATTGCAATAGCCTTTTTCTTTTAACCCATTTTTGCGTAGTTTAAAATTGTCACGATTTTCGGCAACAGATGACTAATCCGCTTCCTATGTAACCGGAACCAAATTGTTATGCAGCCAAGCGGATGTATATTTCGGTGTTTACTGTTTTCAGTTAACTTTTTGCGTGAAATTGTAGTAAACTGAAAGGAGCAATTGGAAAGAGAGGGAACAGCTATGCCAACACCTAGCATGGAGGACCACATTGAACAAATTTATCTACTAATTGAACATAAAGGGTATGCGCGTGTGTCCGATATTGCGGAAGCTTTATCTGTTCTACCTTCCTCCGTTACAAAAATGGTGCAGAAATTAGATAAAGACGGCTATTTGATATATGAAAAATATAGAGGCTTAACATTAACGCCAAAAGGGCAAAAGTTAGGAAAGAGACTTGTTCAGCGACATGATTTGCTGGAACAATTTTTGCGTTTAATAGGGGTCGATGAAGAACGTATATATGAAGACGTTGAAGGTATTGAACATCACTTGAGCTGGAATTCCATTGATCGCATTGCTGATCTTGTGCAGCTTTTAGAAGAAGAGCCTCAAATTACAAAGAAGCTGGAAGAAATGAAATCAAATCATAGTATGTAATGATTGACAAGAAAAAGGAGAATATGATGAATCAGTTAATAAAATCAGGACAAGTAGTGGAATTAACGGTATTGGAAGAACAAGGGTCACGCTATATTTTAACAAATGGTGATTTGGAAATTCCTTTAAATGCATCAGATGTAGCAGAAACAATTGCGATTGGCGATGTTTTAAAAGTATTCCTTTATACAGATCGCCGAGGAGACCTTCAGGCAACGACGGCAATTCCTCATATTACAGAAGCGGATTACGGTTGGGCACGTGTGTTAAAAGTGACAAAAGAAGGTGCTTTTTGTGATATTGGTACGTCACGTGAAGTATTAGTGCGTGCCGAAGATTTACCGGCTATTGAAGAAGTATGGCCAGAGTCAGGAGATCATTTGTATATTACATTACGTACAGATCGCAACGGTGATTTATTCGGTCGTCTAATTACTGAAGAAAAAGTTAATGACATGTATGAAGGCGCAGCGGAAGACATGTTCAACAAAAATATTACTGCTCGACCATACCGTCTATTACCGGTAGGTTCATTTTTATTAGGCGTTGATAACCCTCATCGTATTTTCGTACACGAATCTGAAATGAAGGCTGAGCCTCGTTTAGGACAAGAAGTGCAGGTGCGCATTATTGATGTGAAGGAAGATGGCTCGTTAAACGGATCATTTTTACCTCGAAAGCATGAGCGTTTAGGGGAAGATGCGGAAAAAATCTTTGCATATTTGGAAAGTGTCGGCGGAAGAATGCCGTTTGGTGATAAGTCAACACCAGAGGAAATTTCTGAAATGTTCAAGATGAGTAAAGGTTCGTTTAAGCGTGCACTAGGTACTTTAATGAAAGCGCGCAAAATTACGCAAAAAGACGGCTGGACAGAAATCGTTTAGATACAACTATAAGTAAAAGGGGAAATGTACATGAAACCTTTTACTTTTTTTATTCGTATTAATTAAAGAATGTATAGTAAAATTGGACAACATATACATTCGTAAAGGGGGATTTATAAATGAAACAAAAATGGATGGCTGTTATTGCTGCATTTGTGCTACTGATTTCTTTTGTTTTACCAATGTCTGCTTCTGCGGCTGCTACAGAACAAAAGAATCCAATCAACGAAAAGCTCGGCGTACCAATCGTTGTTTATGGAGGTAATTTATCTGCTGATGAAAAAGAAACAGTGAAAATAGCATTGCGTGTAGATAAAGAGACAGAAATAGATGAAATTACGATTACAGGACAGGATTTAGCAAAATATATAAAAGATAGTAACCCTAGTTCACGCATGTTTTCATCAGCTAAAATTACACGCCAAGATGCAGGTAAGGGACTTACAATTAGTATCGTAACACCAGATAATATTACACAGGTAACATCGGAAATGTATGCAAGTGCCATGTTAACGGCAGGTATTGAAGATGCGATTGTAGAAATTGCAGCACCGAAACCAGTAACAGGTCACTCTGCATTAGTCGGTATATATAAAGCATATGAAGTAAAAACAGGTGAGACATTAGATATTGAACGTACAGATGTCGCAAATGACGAATTATCCGTTGCTACATCACTTGCCGAATCGGCAGGTGTTTCAGATGAACAAGTAGCGGAACTATTAACGGAAATTAAAAAAGCAATTGCAGAAAATAAACCGGCAACAAAAGAAGAGGTTCAGCAAATTGTTGAAGAACAGCTGAATAAACTGCAAATCAATTTGAGTGAAGCAGACCGTCAGCTTTTAGTTGATTTAATGGACCGAATTAGTAATCTGAATATTGACTTCAGTAAATTATCTTCACAGTTATCGGATTTAACGGCAAAGTTCGATGAGAAGTTCGGTGCAATACTGGAGGATGAAGGATTTTGGCAAAGCGTCAAAAATTTCTTCAATAATTTAATCGATACAATTTCGTCCTGGTTCAAATAAAATAGTTTTTAATGAAGGCACTCCTTAACGGGTGCTTTTATTTTTGATGAAAATTCAAATTATGGTATATTGTGAAGTACAAAAGGAGGGAGAAATATGGAATTTATTTATAAAGACAAAGGGAACAACTATGGTGCTCTGGAATATGAGTTGAATGGTCAGCGTGTTGCTGAGATTACTTGGGTTTTACGTGATGGTGTCATGAATATGGACCATACGTATGTATCGGATGTACTGCGCGGTCAAGGGGTAGCCAAAAAGCTTTTAGATGCAGCTGCGGACTACGCACGAGAAAACAATTACAAGATGAATGCCATTTGCTCATATGTCGTTTCTTCATTCCAAAAAAGCGACGCGTATGACGATGTAAAAGTATAGCAATATAAAAAAACACGATTTTCATTTCTTTTGAAAATCGTGTTTTATTATGTAATTATAACTTTCTTTAGATTTACGATCATGGTTGTTTAAAACCCTACAAATAATGAAATCATAGCAGTGATAACTCCTGAGACACCGAGAAGTGCAAAAATTTCCGTACCTTTATATGTAATTTCTTTGTTTTGAAACATATTGAACACTCCTTTTATTTTATTTATATATATTTATCCAATTCAGGTATTTTTTAATCCTATAACAGCAAATGTTTTAAAAGAATTTCGAAGGGTATATTAATTTATATGAAAAGTGAAATTAAATTTTGAATTGGGAGGTAATATTATTATGGCTAAATTAAAAGGTAAGGGCGTTGTAGTTGCTGGATTATTAGCAGGTGCTGCTTCATTTTTAAGTAAAAAGGAAAACCGTGATAAAGCAATGGATTATTTAAACAAAGCAAAAGGGAAAGTGAATGAAAGCGGTGGAGTGCAAGGCCTAATGCAGAAAGTTCAAGACAAATCGGCTGGTTATAGTAATGAAAACGCGCATCCGTCATCAACAGGAGATTTAGATACAAATATGGCTAAATCGGCTTCTGTCGGAAAAGAGGATTACAAAGAGGAATCACTGGAAGATGTTGCAGTGACAGCTGGAGAGATTGCAGACCATACGCTAGAAGGTAACCAAATGGTCGAAGAAGGCGCTCAAACAACAACAAATTATTACAATCATGAACAGGACAAACGAGCATAAGCGCATAGCTGAACTATATAAAAACAAGGTGGGCGGGAAAGTAGCCTCCTTTTTTTTATGATGTGGGGGTTTAATAATGTTTGAACCAAAACGATAAAAAGGGTTTGTCCGGAAACGTTTTAAATCGTTTCAGACAAACCCTTTAACATGTATAAAGATTAAGCGTTAGCTGTTTCTTTTTTCATTGTTTTGTTTTTAGCAAGATTTACGTGCCAAGATAGAGCTTCCTCTAAGATATGAGGAGTATGCGCGCCGCCAGTTGCTTCGTAAGCGCGGTTATAGTAATCCCATAACTGCTCTTTGAAATCTGGGTGTGCACAGTTTTCGATGATTAATTTTACGCGCTCTTTTGGAGCAAGTCCGCGTAAATCTGCGATCCCTTGTTCAGTTACGATTACGTCTACATCGTGCTCAGTGTGATCTACGTGAGAAACCATTGGTACGATTGAAGAAATCGCGCCGCCTTTTGCGTATGATTTCGTTACGAAGATACCAAGACGAGCGTTACGTGCGAAGTCACCAGAACCGCCGATACCATTCATCATTTTAGTTCCTGAAACGTGTGTAGAGTTTACGTTACCATAAATATCTAACTCAAGAGCAGTGTTGATTGAGATTAAGCCCAAACGACGGATAAGCTCTGGGTGGTTAGAGATTTCTTGTGGACGTAAGCAAATTTTGTCAGCATACTTTTCTAAGTTGCCGTAAACTTTTTTCTGTAATTCTTCAGTAAGTGTAATAGAAGTTGCAGCAGCAAAGCGTACTTTACCAGCATCAATTAAGTTGAATACTGCATCTTGTAGTACTTCAGAAGCAACTACCAAGTTTTCGAATTCAGAATCAGCAAAACCGTCTAAAACTGCGTTTGCTACAGAACCTACACCAGATTGTAATGGCATTAATTCATTTGTTAAACGACCCGCTTTGATTTCTGAACGGAAGAAGTCTAATAAAATGTTCGCCATATTTTGTGTTTCTTCATCTGGAGGAACGATTAATGAAGGAGCGTCTGGCTCTTCAGAAATAACGATGGCTTTAATTTTAGCTGGATCTACTTTAATACCGATTTCACCAATACGTTGCTCAGCATTTGTCATTGGAATCGCGTCACGCTTACCTTGTTCACCTGGAACATAGATATCATGAATACCGATCAATGCTTCCGGATGAGAGATATTTAATTCGATAATAATATTCTCTGCATATTCAGCGAAGATTGGTGAGTTACCTACAGAGTTAGATGGGATAATTAAACCGTCTTCTGTAATTGCAACTGCTTCTAAAATTAAGTGTTTAATAGGACCGATAATTCCTTGACGTACTAACTCAGCATTATGAGAAAGGTGTGCGTCTACATAAGAAATTTCGCCTTTGTTAACTAAACCGCGCATTACCGAATCCCCTTGAAAAGGACCACGTTTGTTAATAACACCAGCAGCAGCTAAGTAGTTATCAACTTCAGGACCTAATGAAGCCCCTGTATATACATCAATTTTAAATTTTTCATTTTTAGCACGCTCTACTAATGCCATTGGTACAACTTTAGCATCACCTGCGCGAGTAAATCCTGACATCCCTACTACTGTGCCATCTTGGATTAAAGCAGCAGCTTCTTCAGCAGATACAACTTTATCTACTAATTGTTTTAAACCTAAACGTTTCTCAACTCGTGGATCCATTAAAAAATCCTCCCCTAATAAGTTATTTAATCGTTTGATAAACAGAAAACTTTTATAATTTTCTGTGTTTTTCACCAGGTAGTAAACCGGCATTTATGCTAATATTATCATCAAATTGTCACATTTACTTCACGCGCAACATAAAAGCGCTTAAAAGGTGTTTATTAGAGAAATTTATCGTAAAAGAGAGATAAAAATGAATTGAATGTAAAGCTGGCTGGTTGATTAATTAGCAAATTTGCACAATTAAAATTAACGGAATAGGTAAAAAGGCCAAGGGAGAGGGAGAAAGAATAAAAGCGACCCGTTTGTACGAGTCGCTTTTAAACAATTTTAGAATCCTAAAGAACGGCGGAAGTAGCTTGCATAGCGTTGGCTTACAGGAATACGTGTACCGTCTTTCATGATTAGCAGGAAAGTTGAGTGTGAATCTGGTTGGATTTCATCAATATAATCAATATTAACAATATAAGAACGGTGGCAACGGATGAACGAATCAGGAGCTAAAAATAATTCCAAATCACTTAAGTTTAAGCGGTGGTATCCTTCACGGTGCATCGTTTTTACAAATGTTTTACGCAATTGAGTCTCAAGATAAATTACTTGATTATGTTTAATTGGGTACCAGCAGTCATCAATTTTTACTGTAATATAATTAGTTAAAAATGGAGAAGGTTTTTGAGGGAAGATTGCTGTAATAGCACCTTTTGTTTCACCTTCTTCGATGAGAGGAATACTCATTCCATAATAAGGAACTCCGAATACGTCAGATTCAATGTAAGAATTGATTTTTTGGCCATACGTTAATGCTTTGTATGCAGCTGAACCTTCTTTAATCGGGTCGCCTGGTTTGATTTTTAAGTCTACTTTCTTACTTGGCTGGTAATATAAATACTCATTTGTATCTGAAATAGCAATTGATGTATTTTCAGGGAAAAACTCTTTAATGACTTCCATAATTTCTTCTATTTGTCTTGGATCCACTTTATAACACCTCTTTATAAGCATTTTATACAATTATGAACTATTTTACTACATATTTAAAGAAATTGGGTTGGGAAGATTTTTTAAAATGAAAAATATTTTTTGAACATCTAAAAATGGATTTTTGTCAAAAAGTTTCAGTGAAAAAATAGCGTGAAAATTACTATGCTAAAAGAGTATGATTAAGCGAAATATGCAATTTTTAATTTCCTTTATTTCTATAATTGGAAGTAACCTAATAATTTTGTCCTAGGGTAATTGTTAAAATTAGGTTGAAAGGAAAACTTATAATATGGTAATATTCACTATAGTTACTAATAAAATGTACTATTATGCGGGAAATAAAGCATACTATAGATAGTATAAATATTAAATTGTATAAATAATTACTTTGCTTAATAAAAGAAATTCTACTATGGGATTTTCTTATGATTAATATAATGATATGACTTATTATGAAATGCAGACCTGGCTGATGTAGGAACATAACCATTCTGCAGAATTATGACAATTTCTTGTACATTTCGTATTGGGCTTGTCTTTCTAATAAGTAATAGAAGGTCATTCTGAAGAAAGATGGGGTAACTTATGCAACTACATCAATATTCAATCTCGGAAACAATTTCAAAGCGGTATTTTCAAGAGATTGACAATATCAATCAATATGCTGGTATCGAAGATTTTTTTGTTCTGGAATCTCGATTGATTTTTGAAGTTTATCATTTAGAAGTAGCCAAAGCAAAGAAGACATTACACGAAATTATTGACATATTATCCGTACGCTTCGGAAAACAAGTCATTAAAGTAGTGCGCTCATACTTTGTTACGTTATCATCAATTGTTGCGCGTAAGCTTTTAGATAATCAAGTCCCTTCTAAAAAAGCATTTGCCTTCAATTTAGCTTGTGCAGATATGATTGAAAACAAGATGAAGGATGCCGAGTTTCTGCAGTTTGCAGATGACTTAATCGATTTTTATGTGTACTTTATTGCGGATCGAAAACAGCCTACGTTCCGTCACCAAACAGTAAACAAAGTAATTATGTACATAAATGATGAGCTGGAAAATGATTTAACAGTTGAAAGTATTGCAGCAAACTTCCATATTAGTACGAGTCATTTATCGCGTATTTTCCGTGAACATGTAGGAATTACTTTAGTGGAATACTTAAATGTCCGCCGTGTAGAGGAATCCCAATATTATTTACGTCATACGAATAAAAGCATTACATCAATTTCAGATCAATTTCATTTCTGCAATCAGAGTTATTTCACTAGAATTTTTAAGAAGTACACAGGTGTAACACCTAAGCATTTCCGTGATGAACTGCATCATGAATTTTTCAGATTTGAAATTCCGGAAGTAGCGTACGAAAGTGTTTAATATTCAAAGTTGAATGGTGTATATATAATGGTCCCTTAAACTTTGGGCAGATAAGTTAGGTTAATTTCCTTATTCTTTGTTTAGCTGAAAGTTTCAGAAAAAAAAGAATACTATATGAAAACTCTGCATGGTATATATTATTACATGTAGAGTTTTTTATTTGTAAACAAATTTGTACCTTTGAAGATTTTCAAAATTGCATTATCAATTAAGCTAGTTTTATACTAAACAAAGGTTGAAAATTAGATTGCTGAAGTAGAAAACGTAATCATCATGTAAGGAGAGAATAATGAAAAAATATGAAAGAGCAATATCACTCGTATTAGTGGCAGGAGCTAGTTTAACGGCACTATTTTTTATTGTGAAACAAAATATGGAAGCAGCTATTTTAGCAATGACAATCATGTTTACGTTTACGAATTTTTTCCGTTCACGTACCTTTAAAGAAAAGGGGCATGAAAAAGAAGCAAAATGGATGCAGAAGATGTCGATGATCTTTGCGGTTTTATCGATTATTGTTTTATTTGTTATTGTCACAGGATAAAAATAGAAAAAGAAGGCGAAATGGAATGAACAGAAAAGCAAACAGAAAAAGTCCGATCGCAATGATTGTATCCATTTCAATTATTATTTTAATCGCGATTTTAGGATCTATTTATTATAAATTTGAAATAGCGCAAACAGAAGAAAAATCTGTTAAACCAAACGAAGTTGAAAATGTAGAGACACAAAATAAAACAAATGAAACCGAAGAACCATTGAAGCAACAAGAAGGAAATGGTGCTGATCTGCCTTCTTCAGATAAAAACGGCGAGAAGCCTCCGACAAATTCCGGTGAGCAGCCAAATCAGCAACCTGCTAAAGAAGCTCCTGTTACGGAAGAAGTGGAGCTTGAAAATGGATATATTGTTGGCCAAAAGCCTGCGACAGAACCTACATTTGTGAAGGGGGTTTTAATCGCGAACAAGAAAAATCCACTACCTGCTACCTACAATAAAGGAGAAGATCCTAAAGCACGAGCAGCTTTTGAAAAGATGGCAAAGGCTGCAATGGAAGATGGACTAGAGCTTGTTGCATTTAGTGGTTTCCGTTCTTACGATTATCAAAAAACGCTATATGATCGTTATGTAAAGAGAGACGGAAAGGAGGCAGCTGATCGCTATAGTGCAAGACCTGGGTATTCCGAGCATCAGACTGGCCTCGCTTTTGATATTGGGGAAAAAGGCCGTGAAGAGCTGTGGCTGACAAATGAATTCGGCCAAACTGAAGCGGGACAATGGTTAGCACAAAATGCTCATAAATACGGCTTCATTTTACGTTATCCAAAAGGAAAAGAAGATATTACAGGTTTCATGCATGAATCATGGCATTTCCGCTATTTAGAAGGCGAACTAGCCGCAAAAGTTTATGAAGCAGGCGTAACGCTGGAAGAATATTTAGGAATACAATGATACTTGAAGCTGGAATATAAACGAAAAAACCAATTTTCTCGCAAGGAGGAAATTGGTTTTTTACTGTGTGTAAAAGGAATATCAGTTCACCTGATCTACCTTTCCGCTTATTTCCATTCCCTTATAATATCGGTGATAATAAACGGGAAATGGATTCTTTGAATTTAATAAAATTGGAACGGTTTTTATACAGTTCAAATGTGAGCTCGGAGCAGTCTAATATATCACTTTCAAATATTTCAGCAAGGCGGTGAGCCAATAATCTGTCATAAAGAAGAGCGTTCACTTCAAAGTTTAAACTAAAGCTCCGCACATCAATGTTTGCAGTGCCAACTGAAGCAATCTCATCATCTACAACAATCATCTTTGCATGAATAAAGCCTTTCTCATAATGATACACCTTGGCTCCCGCCTCAACGAGTGGCCCTACATATGAATAAGTCGCCCAATAGACAAACAAATGGTCAGGTTTATTTGGAATCATAATCCGTACATCGATTCCGGATAAGGCAGCGATTCGAATAGCGTCAAAAAACGATTCATCTGGAATGAAATACGGGGACTGTATGTACACGTATTTTTTTGCATTCGTAATTAAATGCAAGTAGTTGTTTTTAATTACTTCCCATTCTGTATCCGGTCCACTAGAAATAATTTGGAGAGCGGCCGTTCCTTTTTGAGGGATAATCGGAAAGTAACGCTCCGCATAACAAATATCATTTTTGGCGCTTGCCTGATTCCAGTCCAAAATGAAGCGAGTCTGTAATGGATGGACAGCACTCCCTTCAATACGCAGATGGGTATCCCGCCAGTAGCCGAAACGATCCGATAAACTTAAATATTCGTCCCCAACATTAAATCCCCCGATATAGCCGATACGCCCGTCTATTATGGAAATTTTTCTATGATTTCTAAAGTTTAACCGTGGATTGATGAGAGGTAAGATCGAAGGGAAGAACACTTCTACTTCACCGCCAGCTTCGATCAGCTCTTTAAAATGCCGCTTCCGAACTCCGCGTGAGCCCATTTCATCAAATAGTACTCTTACTTTTACACCTTGTTTAGCCTTTTTGATTAAAGCATTTACAATGCGTTGGCCCAAATTATCCAGTTTGAAAATATAGTATTGAATATGAATATGGTTTTTCGCATGTGAAATATCATTGATAAGTGCTTCGAACTTGTCACTGCCGTCAACGAAAATTTTTACATCGTTATCTTGTGTCAGGACAGCGTTGTTTGTTTTTAAATTCATATAAATGAGATGATTATAACTTTTAATATGTTCTACACGTAGCTCCAGTTCATTATTCTCGATTGCTTCAATTTGATAACTGATCAGTTGTTCAATTCCGATATCTTTTCTTCCATCCCAACGGAATAAGTGTTTTTTTCTCAATTGTCTACCTAATAATAAATAGAGGAAAAATCCGACAAACGGTAAGAAAAAAAGAACGAGCAACCATGCCCAAGTCGATGAAGGCTTTTTGCGCTCTAAAAAAATGACAGTCAGGGCAAAAAGAATATTTATAAACATAATAAGTGGTACTAAAATGGAACTTTGTGTAATTGCGCTCAAAAGATTCACCTACTTTCCTTCTTTCTTACCATTATAGCCTATGGAAGCAAAACAAAAAAAGAAACACTTCAAGCGAGTGCTTCTTAACGTTTAGTATTCCTCAACATGGAAGTAAATATCCGAGAAATCGCATTGCGCTAATTTTTCGGAGTTGATGAAGAAGCTGATAATACCGCTATCTCCCCACATAATATTTTGTTCATCGTTTGAAACGATTTGCAGTAATAATGTGTCATAGTGCTGTAAATAGGGCGATGTTTTTCTGAAATCCTGATGGATAAAATATGGATAGCCCCCAATTTTATGTTCTGCTGCTAAATAACTTTCCAAATATACATCCTGAAATGAACGGTCATCCAGTGTAATAGGTGCATCCATAATTTCAGGTTTGAAATAATTATTTAATCTGTAATCCATTGCCGATACCGGTTCAAATTGTGATTTAGGAATAAGCTTCATTTCCTGCTGAATTGGGAAACTGCTGAAGTTTACATCTTCTAAATAGGTGAAATCATGAATAAATTCATTATAGTGACCTTGATAAGGTATATATTGTACTTTAAAATAACGGCATTCCGAATGAAACTTTTCCTTTTCATAACATTGTTGGGGAATATAAAATTGTAATATACCGTCTTGTGGAAATGGGTGATCCAGCTGGATTTCCGCAAAATTAAGCTGTGCCAAAAATAGCATATAGCGATTTTGATTGTCTTTTGGATGTTCCATTTTGTTTGTTAGAAACGGAAGCCCGGCAAATTTGCTTTCATGCAAAAATGAAGGTTGTTTCACCGGGTTCAAAATGGCAGCTTGTTCAGCTGAGTGACTTAAACTCGTATGATAATGGGTCAATTCTTTTGGAATATAAATGTTTTTTTCTATATGTGACATTTGAAGTTCCTCCTACTGAAGTAACATCTATGTGAAATGACTAACTTAAAAGGTCGTATGAACGAAAATTTGTTTATTCCTAATCGGTTTTACTTCACAAAAATGGTTATGATATTTTACAATATTTCCATTTATAATTTTTGTTAAACATGGTTGGGGATACAATACAATCCCTTTTAACTACACGTGGAAAATGAAATTATTAAATAACATGTATTCGAGAAGTTTATGTAATTTATTTCAAAAGTAATTATAAAACTTACTTAGGAATAATTTTCTTAAATAAATTTAAATAAGTTTATTATTGCTTAAAAAAGGTTAAGATTAATTATGTTTTAGATTTGTCACAAAACAGGAAAGAAAAATAAGATTTTACGTGGTAATATATGAAGTATTAGAAGGTCTGACCTTATTAAATTGAAACTTTTAACATGAAAAATCGTTATATATATTAACAAAGGAAAGTTTGAGGTGTAATCAAATGGCGAAAGAGATTGATTTAAAGCGTATTGTTACAAACTTATCAAAATTAGGTGTTACGGCGACAGTTACGAAATCTCGTCTTGAGCTTTTAAAAGTTTTAACACCACCAACACAAACTCCACAAGCGCAAAATTAATGAGAGTAAGGTGTGTTGAAACCTTGCTCGTCATCCGTTATTTTCATATGAAGCAATAAGAAAAGGACCCGTGGTATGCACGGGTCCTTTTGTTTTATTCATTGTCGGGATCATTTGTTGTAAACATATATGTTCGGTAATGAAACTTCATACTATATACAAGACCGATCGCTAAGGCATTCCCCATCATCGAACTACCTCCATAGCTAATGAAAGGTAACGGAATACCGGTAATTGGCAGTAATTGTATCGTCATGCCGATGTTTTCGAATACATGGAATGTAATCATGGCGATAATCCCTGCACATACATAAGTACAGAATGGATCTTTTAATAATAATGTCATTTTCGTTAAGTGATAAATTAACAGGAAATAGAGACAAATAACAGCGCTTGCACCGATAAAGCCCCATTCTTCGCCAATTACAGCAAAGATAAAGTCTGTATGATTTTCGGCAACATAAACTTCACGCGCCATGAATCCTTTACCGAAAACCTCACCGGAGCCAATTGCATTTAGTGAAGTTATTAAATGATAGCCGTCTGATGTCGCATATTCGTATGGATTGATCCATGAATAAATACGGGCGAATTGGTATGGCTGGAATCCAAATGTCTTTTCCAGGAAGTCCTGCATATACAGTGCCATCCATAATAACGACCCGCCTATAACTGCTGCTCCGCCAAACAACGGTAAAACAATTTTCCAAGTGACACCTGCCACGATCACAAGTGCTGCAGTAATAGCAAAAAATACTAGAGCAGAGCCTAAATCTGGCTGCATCATAATGAAGCCAAGCGGTACTGCCAACGTTAACCCAATTTTGCCGAGCAGCAATAAATCGGTTTTAATCGTTTTAATCTGGTAAGTTTCATTGTGCTTACTAATTAAAAAGGCAGAAGCTAAAATGAAAAACGTCTTCATAAATTCGGCGGGTTGAATATTACCAATCGGTGTTTGGAACCAGCTTTTTGCACCGTTTCGTTCAACTGTTATGCCGGTAGATGTTGGAATAACAACAATTGCGATTAGCAGTAAGATACCAAAACCGTAAAGTGGCCACGCCAGCTTTTTATATTGGTCTGGGTCAAAGTACATGACAAATGCTACGATAAAGGCAAAAATTGCATAGTTCAGGATTTGTTTAGGCACATAGTTCTCGCCATATTGGCCAGAAGTCTGCGCAGAGGCAATGGCAAGTAGACTCACACCTAAAAATAAGATTAAAATAATTGTGAGCGGCCAGTCGAACCGTTTATTGAAATTATAATTGTTTGTATCCATTCATTTCACCTTAAATTATTAAATTTAGCCCACTAAAGGGCCAGAAGATACCAACAAATTGAAGGTTCTTATGTTGTCCCAACTTTTCGTAGCGATTCCGTATAGGAAATATTTAACACGAATAGCTAGAATGTTTTAAGCTTTATTTACTTTATCATATTCTTATAAAAATTACTTTAGTAAGACTAATTTAAAAGTTGGACGAAACAGGTGAGAAAATGTTTCAAATTTGAATGAGAAGTCATATAATAATCATATTATTCATATTAAAGGGGCGTGCAAATCGTGGCGAAGAAACTGAAATCTGCTGAAGATTTTATGCATCATTTATATATTCATATGAACGATGTCGAACATTTTGTTATTTATAGTGGTCTTACACTGAAGGAATTTATGGTTTCGGTCGAGCCCGTAAAAAATGTTCTGTTATTAAAGCACGCGTACGACAACGGCTCTTTTAATATGCATACACAATTTGATTTTGTAACAAATGATGATATGCGCGATTTTCTAAAAAAGGAAAGCGACTTAAAGAAAGATTTGTGCTGGGTAGATTTTACGACAGAGAAAAACATTAATACATTAACTCCCCTTGAACAAGCAGAGCTTCTGTATTTAAGTCATAAGCGTGAACCGCTTGCATCGCCCTTTTTCAGCAAATTGCAAAATCGCTATGCTTATTACTCTTCTGTAACTGACAAAATGACTAAAGTATATTATCGTTTTATAGGCGATTCTGAAATACTTGTTTCGAATCTATTTAATCGAATGATAAGAGATAAAGAAGGTGTTGGAAGCTTTTGGAGAAGAAAGAGTAAAAACAACTCACCGACAATCGATCCTTCTACATTAAGACAATATCGGCCTTTTGTTAAGGAAGGCGCATTGCTGTCATTATATAAACTAGATAAACCAAATTCCCATTATGGAATCGAAATTAGACTGCTGAGTGATTATGATTATCCGGATGAAGTTTGGGACGATTTAGATGAAATATTAAAACAAGGCTATGATGAATTAATACAAATTAGTTGACACTCACAGCGAACAGGGCAGTGGGTGTTTTTTATCCGATTTCAGCGTTTTGTGTATTCGTGATAAAATAAGGTTAGTGAAAACTGGAGGTCAAAAAAAATGAAAAAAAGAATTGGTTTATTATATGGTGGTAAGTCAGCCGAGCATGAAGTATCACTTTCAACTGCAAAGGCAGTAACACAAGCATTGGATTTTAATGAGTTTGACGTTTTCCCGATTTTTATTACATTGAAGGGGGAATGGCGTGTTGGACCTCAGTTAACAGAACCCGCTCAAACGATTGAACAATTGCAATTTACAACAGCATCAGACCATTCTGAAAATAATATTACGCAATTCATTGCAAAACATATGGAAAGTCCATTTGATGTAATCTTCCCTTTACTGCATGGAACGAACGGTGAAGACGGAACAGTACAGGGCTTTTTGGAAGTACTGAATATTCCTTATGTAGGGAACGGTGTTCTTGGCTCTGCAGCAGGTATGGATAAGGTAGTTATGAAACAGTTGTTTGAAATGGCAAAATTGCCGCAATTGCCTTATGAATACTTTATTCGAAGTGAATGGGAGCGGGAAAAAGAAGCTTGGATCAAAAGATGTGAACAGTCTTTAGGTTATCCAATGTTCGTTAAGCCAGCTAATTTAGGATCAAGTGTAGGGATTAGCAAAGCGACAAATGCAGCGGAACTAGAAAAAGCTGTTCAATTTGCACTCCAATATGACCGCAAAATTGTAATTGAACAGGGCGTCACTGCACGTGAAATTGAGCTTGCTGTGTTAGGAAATGATACACCAAATGTTTCAGTAGCAGGTGAGATTAAGCCGATGACTGAGTTTTATGATTATGATTCAAAATATAAAGATGGCTCGACGGCATTAATTATTCCGGCACCATTACAAAACGATGTCTATACAAACTTGGTTGATATGGCGAAAAGAGCATTCAAAGCAATTGACGGAGCCGGGTTAGTACGCGCGGATTTCTTCGTAACTGAAAACAACGAAATTTACATTAATGAAGTAAATACGATGCCAGGATTCACACCGGTCAGCATGTATCCGTTACTGTGGCAGCATACAGATGTAACATATCCGCAGTTAATTAAAGAGCTGATTGATTTTGCGGTGGAACGTTATACAGAAAAACAACAGCTTCAATACAACAGAGATTGAGTGGGATAAAAAGTGAAAAAAAGTTTACAGCAAATTGCAGAATGGTTAACGATAGAAAATCAGTCATTTCCTGAAACAATTGTCACAGGTGTCTCCATTGATACACGGACAATTACGAAAGGGGATTTATTTATTCCTTTCCGCGGAGAAGCCGTTAATGGACACCGATTTGTCGAGCAGGCATTTGAAAAAGGTGCGGCAGCTTCTTTATGGATGATCGACGAGCCGAATCCCCCGGCACATTTGCCATTAATTTTCGTGGAAGACCCAGAGCTTGCACTTCAAAAAATGTCAGAGTGTTACCGTAATGAGCATCAAGCGACATTTATCGGGATTACCGGCTCAAACGGTAAAACTTCGTCAAAAGATATTTTGGCGGGTGCTCTTTCTCCTTACTTTAAAGTACAAAAAACAATCGGGAATTTTAATAATCAGCTCGGTTTGCCGATCACGATTTTACAGCTTGATGAGGACACGGAAGTTTCCGTATTGGAAATGGGGATGAGCGGTTTCGGTGAGATTGAATTTTTAACTAATCTTGCACGACCACATTATGCCATTATTACAAATATCGGTGAAGCACATATGCAAGATTTAGGATCGCGGGAAGGAATTGCGAAGGCGAAGTTTGAAATTGTAAAAGGGTTGTCTGAAGAAGGGATTCTCTTTTATGACGGTGATGAGCCGTTACTTCAAAACTTAGTTGCCAAAACACCGCATTTAAAAACACAGGCATTTGGCTTTAGCCAGGAACTGAATTTGGCAGCGTCGCAAATTAAAGCGACAGCACAAGGAAGCAGCTTCCATGTAGAGGGATTAATACAAGGTGATTTCTTTATTTCAGTTTTAGGGGAACACCAAGTAAAGAATACTTTAAGTGCAATGCTTGTGAGTAAGTCATTAGGTTTGACTGATGAACAAATCCGCGAAGCATTAAAGAAAGTAGTTTTAACAGATATGCGGATGCAGCTTGTTCCCGTCGGTGATTTATTATTTATTAATGATGCATATAATGCAGCGCCAACATCGATGCATGCAGCAATCGAATTTGTCGAGCAAACGACTATCCGAAATGAAAAGTGGCTTGTACTCGGTGATATGCTTGAGCTCGGAAACGAGGAAAAGAAGATGCATGAAGGAATTGCAGGACATATTCATCCTGAAGAAATAAGCTATGTTTGCTTATACGGCCCTCGTATGAAGTGGCTATATAATAAACTGCAAGAGACTTTTGATGCTGAACATTTAGTGTATTCCGAGAATGAGTACGCACCGATTATCGAAAAGATCCAATCTCATGCAACAAACGAGTCCATCCTTTTAGTTAAAGGTTCCCGTGGAATGAAGTTGGAGAAAATTATCCATTCAATCGAGTTAGCCTAGTGCTAGCTCGTTTTTTTAGTGCAAAAGCTTTTTTCTGTTCGAATTGTCGATTATTATAATTACTAACAGCTCATGGAAGCAGGTGAACTAATGAAAATCGGCGTTCTATTTTTACACGGATTTTCAGGCGGACCGTATGAAGTACAGCCATTTGCACATTATATAGAGCAACGAATAGATTGGGTCGTAAGTATTCCGACATTTTCAGGCCACGGTGATGCAGAAAATTTGGCAATGAAAGGCTATAAAGCAGAACACTGGATGATGGAAGCGGAAATCGCATATCGGCAGTTGAAAAAGCAAGTAGATGAAGTCATTGTCGTCGGCTTTTCAATGGGTGGTGTCATTGCGATGTACTTATCTATACGTTACCCAGTAAAAAAGTTGGTACTCCTAAGTGCTGCAGCCAAGTATGTGAGTCCTACTCAGTTAGTAAAAGATATTCGAGCGATTGCCCAGGATATGGTGCACAATAAGTTAGAAGAAAATGAATTGTTTGCACGGTACAAATTTAAATTTAAAAATGTTCCGTTATCAGCGACGATTGAATTTATGAAGGTCGTGAAAAAAACTGAACCGTATATAAAAAACATTCACTGTCCTACCTTTATCGTACAAGGGGAGCTGGATGGTATTGTACCAAGTGCAACCGCACATATTTTATTTCAACAAATTCAGTCGCAACAAAAGCAAATGTATATTTCAGATTGTGGAAAACATCATATTTGTTACAGTGATGATTGTGAGCAATGGTTTGATCAAGTGTATCAATTTTTAATGGAGTAATAAATATCTGACTATTTTGATACAAAGCAATATCATTGCATACCGTTACAACCCATGTTAGACTAATAAAAGCAATGGATACATTTTGTGCGAAGACTCTTCAGACTTATGGGTGAAGAGTACTTTTTTTTGATAAACGGTTTTATTCTATTTTTACACGAGCATTACCCAATTAGAAACAGTAGAATTGAACCGCTCGGCAATGACCGGGCTTTCCTTTTCATATAAGAGACTCTGCATATGAAGCAGAGAGAATTTTTAAGTAACGGAAACGTTCCACATACAATGGCTCGAAAATTTGCCGCCATTTCATCTGAAAATGTAACCATTTGTCAACTTATACAGGAAAAAGGAGAATGAAGAGTTTGACAAATTTTTCAGAATTAAACATTAGTGAATCGACATTACGTTCTATTAAGCGTATGGGGTTTGAAGAAGCAACACCAATCCAAGAAGGAACAGTTACGTTTGCAATGGCTGGCCGTGATGTTTTAGGCCAAGCACAAACAGGTACTGGTAAAACAGCTGCATTTGGTATTCCTTTAATCGAGAAAATCGATCCAAAAAATCCAAATATCCAAGCTTTGGTAATTGCTCCGACTCGCGAATTAGCAATCCAAGTTTCAGAAGAACTTTATAAATTAGGTTATGACAAGCGCGTAAAATTATTATCAGTTTACGGAGGTCAAGAAATTGGCCGTCAAATCCGCGCATTAAAAAACAAACCTCAAATTATTGTAGGTACACCGGGTCGTATTCAAGACCATATTAACCGTCGTACATTACGTTTAGACGAAGTGCAAACTTTAGTTTTAGACGAAGCGGACGAAATGTTAAACATGGGCTTCATCGATGATATTAATGCGATTTTAGAAAACGTACCATCAGATCGCCAAACATTACTATTCTCAGCGACAATGCCTCCAGCAATCCGTAAAATTGCAGAGACATTCATGAAAGATCCTGAAATCGTAAAAATTAAAGCGAAAGAATTAACAATGGAAAACATTGAACAATTCTTCGTAAAAGCAACAGAGCGCGAAAAATTCGATGCTTTATCTCGTCTATTGGATTCACAAAAACCAGAATTAGCAATTATCTTCGGTCGTACGAAACGCCGTGTTGATGAGTTAAGCCAAGCTTTAGGTTTACGTGGCTTCTTAGCGGAAGGTATCCACGGTGATTTATCTCAAGCGAAACGTATTTCTGTTTTACGTCAGTTTAAAGAAGGTAAAATCGATATTTTAATCGCAACAGACGTTGCAGCTCGTGGATTGGATATTTCAGGTGTAACGCATGTTTACAACTTTGACATTCCACAAGATCCAGAATCATACGTTCACCGTATCGGTCGTACAGGCCGTGCAGGTAAATCTGGTGTTGCAGTAACTTTCGTAACACCTCGTGAAATGGGTTATTTACGCATCGTAGAAGAAACTACGAAAAAACGTATGACTCCTTTACGTCCACCATCATCTGAAGAAGCATTAGTAGGCTTACAAGAAGATGCAATGCAATCATTGGTGGAATTAGTTCAAAATAATGATTTAGGTACTTACCGTGAGTTAGCAGCTAAGTTATTGGAAAATAACGATGCACTTGACTTAGTAGCAGCTGCTCTTAAATCAATTACTAAAGAACCTGATGCTACACCAGTATCATTATCGGAAGAGCGTCCATTACCAATGCGTCGTGACCGTTCACAAGGTGGCGGAGGCCGTGGCCGTGGCGGTAATGACCGTAACCGTGGTGGTGGCAACCGTGGCGGTGGTGACCGTCGCGGAGGAGATCGCCGTCGTGAAGGTGGCGGAGGCGGAAGCCGTTCTGGTAGCGGAAGTCGTGATGGAGGTCGTCGTGAAGGCGGTGCTCGTCGCGAAGGTTCTCGTGATCGTCGTCCACGTCCACGTCGTGAAGACTAATCTTATTCAAACACACCAACATTTTTCTTGTTGGTGTGTTTTTTTGTGGAAAATTTTATATAAATATATTTTCCGGGAAATAAAATCTTTATAAATTATTTAACAAATTTACCAATTAACTATACTATGAGGGTAAGGGGATTGTTTTTTCATAATGGTTAGAGCAGAATGAAACATTTAAACGGTTAATACGTATAGCATACTGTAGAGAAAGAGGTGTAGGGCAAGTGAGAGAACAACCAAAGTTTCAGTTACCTAAAAAAGCGCAAACTGTGTGGCGATTATATGGAATCATTCAAACTTTTATTATCGCTCTTTTAACAGGTGGTATTGTATTTTTAACAGTCCGATTTGATTGGCCGCAGTGGATTATGTGGATTGCCATAGCGCTGGTTATCTTATCGATCGCATTTTCGGTTATTGTATTTCCGAGCATTCGTTGGAGAATTTGGAGATATGAAGTACGAGAACAGGAAATTGAAATTCAAAGTGGCCTGTTTGTCGTAAAACGGACACTAATACCGATGGTGCGTGTTCAACATGTGGATACAGAGCAGGGACCGATATTAAAGAAATACATGTTAGCGAATATATCGATTTCTTCGGCGGCTACAGTACATACGATTCCTATGCTGAAAGTTGAGGACGCCGATGAATTGAGGACAAAAATCTCTGAACTTGCAAGGGTGGCGGAAGATGATGTCTAAAGAGAAATATAAACTTCATCCTGTAACGGCAATCATCAATGTAGTAAAAGCATTGAAAGATCTCCTTATCCCAATCATTATCATTGTTGCGGCGAACGGCTTTAATATTAATTTGGATTATCGAAGCGAAACATTTTTCAGCGAAATGATTCCACTCTTTATTTTAGTAATCGTCTTATCGGTAACGGTAGTGAGCGGTTTGATTAAGTGGTGGACATTTGTATATTGGTTTGAAGATAGTGAACTCCGTGTGGAATACGGTCTGTTTATAAAGAAAAAGCGCTACATTCCATTTGAGCGCATTCAAAACCTGAATTATAAAGAAGGTATTTTTCACCGGTTGTTCAAGCTTGTACAAGTACAAGTGGAAACGGCGGGAAGTAAAGATGGTAAACCGGAAGCGGAGTTGACAGCGGTAACGAAAGCTGCGGCAGATGAAGTAGAAATTCAAATGAAAAAGGCGAAAACGAAACAAAAACTGCCGGTTGAAAGTGACCTGGTACAAGTAGCTGAAGAGGAAGAGCCAGAGCCGGCATCAGTTATATTACACAAAATGAAAGTACCGGAGCTGTTATTGTTAGCGACGACTTCCAGCGGTGTGGGAGTAGTACTTGCCGGCGTCTTTGCTGTCCTTTCCCAATTTGCGGAGTTTATCCCTTTTGACTTGATTTATGATGAGTTGGCATTTTTAGTGGAATACGGCTATATAGTCGTTATGATTTTAATCGCTCTTGCACTTATACTGGCATGGGGAGTTTCTGTCGGCTTGACCTTTTTAAATTATTATAACTTTACGGTGTGCAAGCAGCATGATCGGTTAATTATTACACGAGGATTAATCGAAAAAAAACGTGTGACAATTCCGTTAAACCGGGTGCAGGCAATTAAACTGGCAGAAAACCCTTTCCAGCAACTGCTTGGCTTAGCTTCTGTTGCGGTAGAAAGTGCTGGTGGAGGATTTAGCGGGGAAAATGATAAGAAAATCATTTTATTTCCGCTAATTGCAAAAAAAGAAGTATTTGCACCTTTGGCAGAACTGTTTCCTGAATATGATTTTCAAGTTAACCAAATTGTTCAGCCGCCGAAAAAAGCACAGCCTTTTTTCTATCGGATTGATTTTGTATGGTTAGTTCCGTTAATCGGCGCAGTTTCTTACTTCTTTTACCCATATGGACTGCTGTCATTATTGCTGATCGTTCCGATTATTCTACTTGGAAGATGGCAATTTAAGACGACCGGATTTACGGTGAAAGATCAGCAAATTACGATTGTATCGCGCCTTGTAAGTCGTGTAACGTTTTATGCTTTAAAGAAACGTGTGCAAATTACGCAAGGAAGTCAAACGTATTTCCAAAAGCGGCGAAATATAGGATCTGTAAAAATTATAGTGATGTCAGGTATAGCCGGAGCTTCAGCGACTGCACGTCATGTGGAGCAACGGGAAGTGGAAAAAATACTGACATGGTATGAACATTAAAAAACAGGATCCGCGAAATTACTTTCGCGGATCCTGTTTTTATTTTACCCGTTTAATGGACTGTTTGCGCCAGCGCCCCATATTTTTAGGGTTAAAGTAAACAACCCCTAAAATAAAGCCGGTAACTAAACCGCCTAAATGTGCAGCAATATTAATATTTGGTGTTAAAAATGTCATAATAATACTAATCACAATTAACGGCAATATAATTTGTCTCAACTGCGGGAATAAATGTCTCGTGTAATAAACAAGTGCTCCGAACGCACCGAAAATTCCATAAAGTGCTCCACTTGCCCCTACGCTGGCATAATAGGCATCTTGTGTTGCGTAAGTGGCAGCAACACCAAAAATTCCGGCTAAAAAGTAAATTGTTAAAAATCGCATTTTGCCGGCGATTTTCTCGAGCTCCGGACCAAATAAAAATAGGGAGAACATATTAAAAAGAACGTGCATAAAACCTGCATGTAAAAACATGGACGTGATAATGCGCCACCATTCACCGGCTGCAATGAGTCCATTGACGCTCATACCGGCATAAAGTAATTCTTCGCCGAATCCCGGGATTAATGTTAGGACGAAAACAATTAAATTAATTGCTATAATTGATGATACGACCGGATATAACGTAATGTACTGTTTAAAATTTTCTCTACGAATAAACATGTTCCACCTCAATTAAGTCGATACAAAATAAAACGTATTTTATTTATTATACATTGGAGTAATGAGGAAAAGAAAGGGAGAGCTATTAAATGATTAAAGGGATTGGATTAGATTTAGTAGAATTGGATCGAATTGAAAAAATGATAGGACGTTCGGCGAAATTTGCACAACGAATTTTAACGGAAAGGGAACTTGCCGTTTTTAATACATTATCGGACTCACGTAAAGTGGAATTTCTGGCAGGTCGCTTTGCTGCAAAGGAAGCTTATTCAAAAGCGAATGGCACAGGAATTGGTAAGGGCTGTGAACTTCATCAAATAGAAATTTTAAAAGAAGAGCAAGGGAAACCTGTTTTATACTTTGATGGTGAACAGGTGAACGGGTTCATTTCCATTACTCATACAAGGACGACAGCAGCTGCTCAAGTAATCTTAATGCAATAATACATACATGCACACCTTGGCTCATATAGTAATTTATCGAAATAGATAATCGAAAGGGTGAATCTTTGAAACTCCGACTGCTAGTAGTTGTCGTTTGTTGTCTCTTTTTGGCGGCGTGTGGAAAAGCTACAAAGGATGAAGTGATTGAGGATGTCAACAAGAAGTGGAATGACGCAAAAGGTTATGAATTAAGTGCTTCGATGGAAGTTCGGACAGGCGCAGAACCACGTATTTACGATGTGAAAGTTTGGCATACAAAACCAGATTTTTATCGGGTTGCAGTTAATCCAAAAGGTGAGTCAGAACAACAGTTAATCGTCCGAAATGAAGAAGGTGTATTTGTTGTCACGCCATCATTACGTAAAACGCATAAATTCCAAAGTGAATGGCCGAAGCAAAATAGTCAGGCGTATATAATTGGGGCATTAGCCGATGATTTAGTTTCAGATTCAAAAGTGGTAATGACTGAAGATGATGCAAGCTATACTTTTGAAGTAGCAACACGAAATGTAGACCAAACAGCACTGCCGGTACAGCAAATTGTAGTTGATAAGAAAACGATGCTTCCGACAAAAGTAAGTGTGATGGATGAATCTTTACAAGAACAAGTCGTGATTACATTTGCCGACATTAAATTAGGTGTGAAGCATACTGCAGAAGAGTACGCGGTAGAGAAATTCTCTGAAAAAGAGGAAAAGAAAGCCGCATCAGCAGAAGTGGTGGACACAGAGTTTAGTGTATATTACCCAACGATCGACTGGGCACATACTAAGCTGACAGATGAGTTTGAAGTGCAGGAAGATGGAAACACACGAGTTATTTTGACATTCGAAGGGGAAAAGCCATTTACACTAATGCAGCAGCCGATTCAATCCGATGAAACAATATTGCCTGTATCTGGGGACCCGGCGGATTTAGGCTATACAATAGGGGCTATTACTGATAACTCAATTCAATGGGACAAAGATGGCATGACCTTCTTTATCGCTTCCACAAAATTAACGAAGGATGAATTACTGGAAGTAGCTGCAAGTGTGCAGGAAAGTAGTATGAAGTAAACGTCAATCAGTGGGGGCTCATCCCCCACTAAGCTAAAAACATCACATCCTGTGACAAACCATGTGTGACTAACATCGTGTTGGGCCGGAACTAATCGGGTTTTAAAAAAATATAATTCTAAACTTGTTTTTAAATTGTATTTTATGGTTATATTTAAGAAGAGACATCTTGCGTATACAAGCGCAAGATGATTTCTTTTCGTATACGGATTTAAAAATGATTTACTCAAAATTACATAAATAACAGTAAGTTTAAACTTATAAAAAGAGGGTAAAAATCGAAATGAATACTCCAATTTATTACAGACCAACAAAAGCAGTAATTGATCTTCAAGCAATCACACATAACATTTCTTCACTACAAAACTATATAGGACCGAAAATCCAAATAATTGCTGTAGTAAAGGCAAATGCTTATGGTCATGGAGATGTCGAAGTTGCAAAAACGGCAATTGAGGCAGGTGCAACAATGCTTGCTGTCGCAACACCGGACGAAGCAGTACATATTAGAGAAAATTTTAAGGATATTGATATTTTAGTTTTAGGTGCTTCACCACATACTTTTATTCCGTTTGCATCAGCTGAAAATATTATTCTTACTGTATTTTCAACAGAATGGTTGCAGCTTGCACAGCAATATACACCACTGTTGAATCAGCTGAGACTTCATATTAAAGTTGATTCGGGCATGGGGCGTATCGGTGTTTCCACTAAAGAAGAACTAATGGAATTGTATACAATGATTAATTCTTCCGATGATTTTTTAGTGGATGGAATATTTACGCACTTTGCTACTGCAGATGAAGAAGATTCGATGTACTTTGACAATCAGGCTACCCTATTCAAGGACTTTTTAGGTGCACTGCCACAAAAGCCTCGTCTTGTTCATGTTGCCAATACAGCGACCGCATTAGTGAAAGATCCTTCTTTGCATTATGATGCGGTACGTTTCGGCATTTCCATGTACGGATTATTGCCTTCAAGTTATGTAGGCACAAAATTACCTTTTCCGATTAAGCCAGCCTTTTCCTTGCAGACAGAACTTGTACATATTAAAAAAATGCAAGCTGGTCAATCGGTAGGCTATGGGGCAACATATACTGCAGAAGAGGATTGCTACATCGGAACAATACCGATCGGCTATGCAGATGGTATGATCCGAAAGCTTTCTGGCCAAGAAGTGCTTGTTGGAGGAAAAAGAGCGAAAATTGTCGGCAGAATTTGTATGGATCAGAGTATGATTTTACTCCCGGAAGCATATAATGTTGGAGAAGAAGTTGTACTAATAGGCTGCCAACAGCAAGAGGAAATCACAATAGATGATTGGGCTCATAAACTCCAAACAATTAATTACGAAGTGCCATGTGTAATTACAGCTAGAGTTCCTAGGGTATATAAATAATCGATGTAATATTACTAAAAAAAACTTCAAATATACAAAACAAGTATGTCCAAATTTATTCATTTATTGCGAGAATTGTCAGTTTTTTAATTTTCCTGTCTTTTCATTGTAGTCAATCAATGATAGAATGAATGGGAAATGGGATGTTCGGTGGAGGTGCTTGTTTTGTACGCGAAGGAATTAGTAGAAGTAGAAGAAGTAGTAATTGACATACCAAATGAGCTAGTAACGCAATTCGAAAGAACGTTTGGGCGTAATACTGAGAATGGTTATATGATGGCGTATTTGGCGACTCAAAATTATACAAAGCATATGCAACCAAATCAAATACGGGAAGCTTTAATAAAGGGCTATGTGGAAATGTCGCAAATTAATCTGACAATTTGCAGTGAGTGCTTGCATGCAGAGTATGAAGCGGAACATATGGTGGAGCGTCTCGTAAGCGGGGGATGACAATTTGATTGTAAAACGTGGAGACGTTTTTTTTGCTGACCTATCACCTGTGGTAGGGTCAGAACAGGGCGGGACTAGACCCGTTCTTATTATTCAAAATGATATTGGAAATCGCTTTAGTCCAACCGTCATAATAGCTGCAATAACTGCGCAAATTCAAAAAGCAAAGTTACCTACACATGTTGAAATCGATGCGAAAAAGTATGGTTTTGAGCGTGATTCGGTAATTTTGCTTGAACAATTGCGTACAATTGATAAATCACGATTAACAGATCGTATTACTCAGCTAGATGCGAAACTAATGCAAGAAGTAGATATAGCTCTTAATATTAGTTTAGGACTCGTAAAATTTTAATACATAAAAAAACATCGAAACATTTCGTTTCGGTGTTTTTTATTATTACAAATCAAAGTACCTTATAATTTTGAGGTAAATAGTAAACTGTAATCATGCAATATTGTGGTAGTTTCCTTAAAATTATAAATATATCAAAAAAATGGTTTAAAATTTATATCCAACTAAACTACAAGGATAACATATGGTATAATGTAAAAGATTAATAATTCAAAAAATTGATACTGTACGTTAACTCCATAGAAAGAAAAAGTAGGAAATTGGGGGCACTATGATGAATGCGAAATCTACCGTAGAGATTGTAACAGAATGGGATATTGTAGCTGCACGCCAACTTGGACGTAATGAGGCGAAAGCAATTGGCTTTGGCGCGGTAGATCAGGCTCGAATTACGACGGCGATAAGCGAACTGGCTCGAAATATTTATTTATATGCCCGATCCGGGGAAGTCACGATAGAGCGTATTAGTAATGAAGAGAAAGTTGGCCTTCGCATAATAGCGGCAGATAAAGGACCAGGAATTAGTAATTTGAAAAAGGTGATGGAAGACGGCTATTCTACTTCAGGCGGGCTTGGAGCGGGTCTGCCAGGAGTCAAGAGACTAATGGATACAATGGACATCCAATCCAATGTAGGGAACGGTACGACAATAGTTATCGAAAAATGGGTAAAGTAGGATGTGATAAAATTTGAAAGAGCTGCAAACTCAATATCAAAAAATATTATCGGATTTTTTGGCCAACCAAACTGAGCGAAATTTGTATATAGGCCAAAATTTCATTCGACAGTTAATCCAAAAAAAAGTAGCTCCAGAAGAAGTAATCAATATCCACAAATATGCGATAGAGAAAATTTATCCAGATCTACCAGAAGATATTTCGCATAGCTATGATTTTCTAATTGAGATTATGGTACACTTTGGTTTAACTTTAAAGGAGCATCAAAGTTTACTGGAACAGCAAGAAGAACTGCGTATGGAGATGAATGTTGCTACAAAAATTCAGAATATGATTCTCAGAACAACAGTACCCATGTTGAATCAGATTGATATTGGGATGCTATCTGTACCAATCCGCAAAATGAATGGTGATTATGTTCACTTTCTAAACAACAATAACTCAGTTGTTAGTGTAGCAGTGACAGATGTTGTCGGAAAAGGTGTACCAGCAGCCCTTTGTATGTCGATGGTTAAGTACGGGCTAGATACACTTGAGTATGCAACGAAAGATCCATCATACATTTTGGAAGTGTTAAACCGCATTATTGAAAAAAGTGTTGATGATAGTATGTTTGTCTCGATGTTTTACGGGACATATAATATTAAAGAAAGCAAATTTACATATGGGTCAGCTGGACATGAACCTGCTATATATTATAATGCTCGTAAAAACACTTTCTTTGATTTGGAGTCAAAAGGTTTATTGTTAGGTGTCATGCCGGAAGTTACGTATCCACAGTATGATATTCATTTGGAGGATAATGATTTTATCATTATGATTACAGATGGGGTAACGGATTTTCGCAAGCAAGGAGAGCTGGATCCACGGGATGTGATTAAGAATTTGGCATTAAGCTGTAACCATCTTTCAGCTCAGAAAATGTGTGAGGAAATGTACACCTATTTGAAAAACTTGCCGGATTTTGAATTAGAAGATGATTTTACGGTTGTTATTTTTAAAAAATAAATAAATAATTATGTTTGAACTCCTGTACATTGGGGAAAAGTAATTAGGTTTATAGATGGAGGTGTCTAATAATGAATGTTAATGTTCAATTTAGAGAAGATGGAAACGTATTAAAAGGCTATATCGAGGGTGAAATTGATACGTATACAGCCCCGATTTTACGCGAAGAGTTAGAGACTGTTCAAATTGTGGAAGGCCGAAAAATCGAATTAGATTTATCAAAAGTAAATTATATGGACAGTACAGGATTAGGAATATTTGTTGCATTTTATAAAAAAGTTACGAGAGAAAATGCATCATTAAAATTAGTCAACTTATCGAATCGTTTGGTTAGATTGTTTGAAATTACAGGTTTAAGTGAATTAATGAGTATTGAGATTGATGAGGAATTGGAGTTGAAATGATGAGAGCATTTGACTATATTGAAATTCGAGTGCCTGCCAAATCGCAATATGTAAGTGTAATCCGGCTAACAATTTCAGGATTAGCGATGCGAGTTGGGTTTACTTATGATGAAATTGAGGACTTAAAAATTGCTACAAGTGAAGCGGTGACAAATGTTGTACACCATGCTTATAAAGCAAACGAGGAAGGAGAAGTTGTGATCGGCTGTGCGTTATTTGAGGACAAGATCGAAATAATGGTTGCAGATTACGGTGTCAGCTTTAACTTTGAAGAGATTAAATCAAAAGTTGGTCCATATCATGAAAATGAAAACGTAGCACTATTACGTGAAGGTGGATTAGGGATTTATTTAATGGAGACTTTAATGGACGAAGTGAAATTAAATAACGAAGGTGGCGTCACTGTTTTCATGACAAAGTATGTCTCGAGAGAGCAGGTGAAAGGGAATGTCGAAAGAATCACTACCTAAAAATACATCAAAAGAAGAAGTGCTAAATTGGATTGCAGAATATCAGGCGAGCGGCTGTGAAGAATCACAAACTAACCTTGTGCTCCATTATCAGCAGTTAGTCGAGTCGATTGCACGCAAATATTCACATGGTAAATCTTATTATGATGATATTGTACAAGTAGGGATGCTTGGTTTATTAGGTGCGATCCGACGATTTGACCCTTCTTTTGGCAGAAGTTTCGAGGCGTTTGCTGTTCCGACAATCGTAGGTGAAATAAAACGTTTTTTACGTGATAAAACTTGGGACGTGCATGTTCCGAGACGTATTAAAGAATTGGGACCTAGAATCAAGGCGGCTGTCGAAGCATTAACGACGTCCTTACAACGTTCCCCATCTATTACTGAAATTGCGACATATTTAGAAGTACAGGATGAGGACGTATTGGAAGCGATGGAGATGGGACGAAGCTATCAGGCACTATCGATGGATCATTCAATCGAATCGGATTCTGATGGCAGTACGGTAACGTTATTTGATGTAGTGGGTCGAGAAGATACAGGCTATGAAGTGACAAACCGCAGAATGATTGTAGCTGATGCGATGAATGTATTAAATGAACGTGAGCGACAAATTATCCAGTTAACATATTTGGAACAGCTTAGTCAAAAGGAAGCCGGGGAGAGACTCGGTATATCCCAAATGCACGTTTCGCGAATTCAACGTAAAGCCATTAAAAAATTACAAGATGCCATCACAGCAAGCGGCGGCGTCTCGTTATAAAGTTTAAGAGTCTACTAATATAGATTAGTAGGCTCTTTTTCATGCATAAATTCATCGCTTTTTTTGGGAAACAATACAAATGGAATGGTACACTAAAAGAAAGTTTTAAATTCAAAGGAGTGGCATAATGGATCAACAAAAAATGTTACAAATAATCGCGAAAGATGCAAAAGTAGAGCCAAAGCAAGCAAAAGCAGTTATTGGGCTACTGGAAGAAGGTAACACAGTACCTTTTATCGCCCGTTACCGAAAAGAAATGACAGGTTCTCTTGATGAAGTTCAAATAAAAGCAGTGGAAGACCGCTACCATTACATACAGCAGCTCGAAACACGGAAAGAGGAAGTGCTGCGTTTAATCGATGAGCAAGGTAAATTAACGGAAGAACTACAAACTGCTATTCAAGCATCAACTGTTTTACAGCGTGTGGAAGATTTGTACCGACCATTTAAACAAAAGCGTCGTACAAAAGCAACGATTGCAAAAGAACGTGGCTTGGAACCGTTAGCTGAAGAGCTTTTAAAGTATACAAAGCGGACGATGGAGCAAATGGCAACTCCTTATTTAAACGAAGAACAAGGTGTTACTTCGATTGAAGAAGCATTGGCGGGCGCACGCGATATTTTAGCAGAGCGATTTGCGGATGATGCCGCAATTCGTGAAAAATTACGCACACTATCTTGGCGAGAAGGCAAGCTTGTCACAACATTAAAAAATGCGGAAAAAGATGAAAAACAAGTATTTGAAATGTATTACGAATATGAAGAACCTGTTCATCGAATTGCACCCCACCGTATACTGGCGGTAAACCGCGGTGAAAAGGAAGAAGTGATTCGTGCAACGATTGAAGTTCCGATTGATAAAGCGACAACTCAAATGGAAAATCATTTTATACCTAGAAATTATGTAGGTCCATCTGTCAACGAAGTGAAATTGGCAGTTGCAGATAGCTATAAACGTTTAATTAAACCATCTATTGAAAATGAGCTGCGCGCAGAACTATCATCAAAAGCAGAAACACAGGCAATTCATATTTTCTCAGAAAATCTCCGCAACTTATTATTACAGCCTCCAATGCGCGGTAAAATGGTACTTGGTGTAGATCCTGCATACAGAACCGGCTGTAAATTGGCGGTAGTGGATGAGACAGGTAAGATGATTGAGGTTGGTGTTATTTATCCCCACACTACGTCGGATCCTTCAAAAGCGAAAGCGACAGTAAAGGCATTATTAAAAAAATATCCGATTAGTATTATTGCAATTGGTAATGGGACAGCATCACGAGAAACAGAGCAATTTATTGCAGAACTACTGAAAGAAGCAGATGGAAACATTGCATATGTTATTGTCAACGAGGCTGGGGCTTCCGTATACTCGGCTTCTGAAGTGGCGCGATCGGAGTTTCCGGATTTACAGGTGGAACAACGGAGTGCTGTATCGATTGCCCGTCGTTTGCAAGACCCATTATCCGAGCTTGTTAAAATTGACCCGAAAGCTGTCGGTGTAGGGCAGTATCAGCATGATGTATCCCAAAAGCAGCTCGCAGAATCACTGACATTTATTGTGGAAACAGCGGTAAACCAAGTTGGGGTAGATGTAAATACAGCTTCGGCCTCCCTTTTACAATATGTATCTGGACTCTCAAAAACTGTTGCAGAAAATATTGTGATAATGCGTAGTGAAAACGGCCAATTTACATCTCGTGCCCAACTGAAAAAAATCCCGCGATTAGGTGCTAAAACATACGAGCAGGCAGTTGGTTTCTTGCGTATTGCAGATGCTAAAAATCCGTTAGATGCTACAGGTATCCATCCCGAAAGTTATAAATTAGCTGAAGCTGTATTAGAGGCAGCAGGATTAACGAAAAAGGATGTCGGAACAGCGAAAGCTGAAGAAGAAATCAGCAAGT
>NZ_JBBOSS010000001.1:3692500-3740000 GCF_038005185.1 Solibacillus sp. FSL K6-1554 | reverse complement strand
GCTCACTGGTCGAGTGACGCTGCGCCGAAAATGTATCGGGGCTAAACGATTCACCGAAGCTGTGGATGCATACTTTGAGTATGCGTGGTAGGAGAGCGTTCTAACAGCGTTGAAGTCAGACCGGAAGGACTGGTGGAGCGGTTAGAAGTGAGAATGCCGGTATGAGTAGCGAAACATGGGTGAGAATCCCATGCACCGTATGACTAAGGTTTCCTGAGGAAGGCTCGTCCGCTCAGGGTTAGTCGGGACCTAAGCCGAGGCCGATAGGCGTAGGCGATGGACAACAGGTTGATATTCCTGTACCACCTCCTCACCGTTTGAGAAATGGGGGGACGCAGTAGGATAGGGTAAGCACGCCGTTGGTTGCGCGTGTTCAAGCAGTAAGGCGTGTATGTAGGCAAATCCGCATACTTTAACGTTGAGCTGTGATGACGAGCTCGTATGAGCGAAGTTCCTGATTTCACACTGCCAAGAAAAGCCTCTATCGAGGTGAGAGGTGCCCGTACCGCAAACCGACACAGGTAGTCGAGGAGAGAATCCTAAGGTGTGCGAGAGAACTCTCGTTAAGGAACTCGGCAAAATGACCCCGTAACTTCGGGAGAAGGGGTGCTTCTTTGGGTGCATAGCCTAGAGAAGCCGCAGTGAATAGGCCCAGGCGACTGTTTAGCAAAAACACAGGTCTCTGCAAAACCGTAAGGTGACGTATAGGGGCTGACGCCTGCCCGGTGCTGGAAGGTTAAGAGGAGCGGTTAGCGCAAGCGAAGCTGTGAATTGAAGCCCCAGTAAACGGCGGCCGTAACTATAACGGTCCTAAGGTAGCGAAATTCCTTGTCGGGTAAGTTCCGACCCGCACGAAAGGCGTAACGATCTGGGCACTGTCTCAACGAGAGACTCGGTGAAATTATAGTACCTGTGAAGATGCAGGTTACCCGCGACAGGACGGAAAGACCCCGTGGAGCTTTACTGTAGCCTGATATTGAATTTTGGTACAACTTGTACAGGATAGGTAGGAGCCAGAGATCTCGGAGCGCCAGCTTCGAAGGAGGCGTCGGTGGGATACTACCCTGGTTGTATTGAACTTCTAACCCATGCCCCTTAGCGGGGTAGGAGACAGTGTCAGGCGGACAGTTTGACTGGGGCGGTCGCCTCCTAAAGAGTAACGGAGGCGCCCAAAGGTTCCCTCAGAATGGTTGGAAATCATTCGTAGAGTGTAAAGGCATAAGGGAGCTTGACTGCGAGACCTACAAGTCGAGCAGGGTCGAAAGACGGGCTTAGTGATCCGGTGGTTCCGCATGGAAGGGCCATCGCTCAACGGATAAAAGCTACCCCGGGGATAACAGGCTTATCTCCCCCAAGAGTCCACATCGACGGGGAGGTTTGGCACCTCGATGTCGGCTCATCGCATCCTGGGGCTGTAGTCGGTCCCAAGGGTTGGGCTGTTCGCCCATTAAAGCGGTACGCGAGCTGGGTTCAGAACGTCGTGAGACAGTTCGGTCCCTATCCGTCGTGGGCGTAGGAAATTTGAGAGGAGCTGTCCTTAGTACGAGAGGACCGGGATGGACATACCGCTGGTGTACCAGTTGTCTTGCCAAAGGCATCGCTGGGTAGCTATGTATGGACGGGATAAGTGCTGAAAGCATCTAAGCATGAAGCCCCCCTCAAGATGAGATTTCCCATTACGCAAGTAAGTAAGACCCCTGAAAGACGATCAGGTAGATAGGTTCGAGGTGGAAGTGCGGTGACGCATGCAGCTGACGAATACTAATCGGTCGAGGACTTAACCACATTTTATTGCTCAATTCAATGAAACGTTTATCCAGTTTTGAAAGAATGATCTTTCTAAGGGTTTCAAGACACAAGCTAGTCGAGGAAACGACTGAGTGATTGAAGGAGCGTACTTAAGTACGTGACTGAAAGAACGAGGGAAGTTGACGAAGGATAGCGCCGTGAATTGGAAGCCGAAAATAGTGAAGTGATGATGGCAAAGAGGTCACACCCGTTCCCATACCGAACACGGAAGTTAAGCTCTTTAGCGCCGATGGTAGTTGGGGGCTTCCCCCTGTGAGAGTAGGACGTCGCTTCGCACAACGCAAACCCGCTGAGGAATCAGTGGGTTTTTTTGTTTTTTTAAAAACCTCATTTAAATTTATGAGGAGCTCTAACTTGAAAATAAAATGCAGTTTCGTTAAAGTACATACATAGCAAAAGGGAGGAATTGTAATGAAAGCACTTTTTGAAAAGTTTAAATTGAATGAACAGGTTGAGTTACGTAATCGTTTAGTAATGGCACCTATGACAACTTACTCTGCAAATGAAGATGATACAGTTTCCGATGAGGAAATAACATATTATAAAGAACGTGCTGAAGGAGCAGGAATGATCATTACAGCATGCGCATATGTTGCAGCAAACGGAAAAGCTTTCCCAGGACAAATCGCCGCTCATGAAGATCGCTATATTCCAAGCTTGCGAAGAATTGCACAGGCTATTCAACAAGGCGGTGCTAAAGCGGTTTTACAAATTCATCATGGAGGCCGACAATCACTACAACATTTAGTACCAAATGGAGATGTTGTTAGTGCAAGTACAGCTGTTACAATTGAGAAAAAAGAAGCACGTGCATTAACTCTTGAAGAAACAAAAGAAATGGTTAAAGCATATGCTGAAGCAACAAGAAGAGCTGTTGAAGCAGGTTTTGACGGCGTTGAAATCCATGGTGCAAATACGTATTTAATTCAACAGTATTTCTCTGCCTTTACAAATAAAAGAACAGATGAATACGGGGGAACATTTGAAAATAGATTGCATTTCCCATTGGAAGTTGTAGAGGAAGTAATTAAAGTAAAAAACAAATATGCTGATGAAAAATTTATTGTCGGTTACCGTTTCAGCCCGGAAGAGCCTGAAGAAGATGGTATTACGATGGATGATACAGTAAGATTAGTAGACGAATTAGCGAAAACAGCGCTAACATATTTGCATATTTCAATTGGAGATTTTAAATCTGAAACACATCGTTATAAAAACGGCCAACAAAATCGTATTTCTGTAATTCACAGCTTGTTAAATGGCCGTAAACCATTAATTGGTGTAGGTTCAATTTATACTCGTGAAGAAGCAGATCAGGCATTACAGTTAGGAGCAGATTTAGTAGCACTTGGTCGTGCCTTATTAATTGAACCTCATTGGGTGGAAAAGGTACAGAATGGGGAAAGTGTAGTAACAGCTTATGATAAGAAAATCGATACTGTAATTCCAGGTCCTTTAATGGAGAAAATACTGTCAAGACCAGGTTGGATTCCCGGTATATAAGTTAATAAAGGCTAGTTGATGAATACAAGAATTTAAGTTTATTTAAATAAGGAGGATGCGAATACGTTCGTATTCTCCTTTTCATTTTAGTAATGTTTGAACCACTTAATTTCGGGAATGGTTTTATAAGGATAATTGAGGGGGATACAAATGAATAAAAAGGGTTTTTATGTCTTCCTATCTATTTGTCTCGTTATGTTGCTGACAATGCTAATAACAGCTTGTCATGATGAAGTTTTAGAGATAGAAGAAAGCAATACATACGTATGGCAAAAATACATGAATGAAGAAGAGTATAAAGAAGTAAAAGAAGGGATGTCTTATTTAGACGTAGTACGTATTTCCGGGGGTGCCGGTCAGCAAATTAATAACGGTACTTATGAATGGAACGATGAAATTCTTCTGACGAAAGGATATCGCCTAAAATTTGAGGATGATGTATTGGTAAAAAAAGAAATAGTGGAACGTAAAGGAAAATCAAAGCGTTAGTGATTACAGCAAATGAGGTTACATGTATGTATTCTCATAATACTTCTTAACTATCCTATTGTTCCAGATAATGAAAATCAAATAAAGGGAAGTTCAGGAACATTCACTTTTTCTCAGAAAAAATGAGTGTTTTTCTTTTTTTCGCAGCTACTTTATATTAACGTTATTGAGTATGGTCAATATAAAAGTGATACATTTTGAACAATTGCCTCAGTTCAAGTAAACTAGAGATAATGGATTTTTTTGTGGAAGGAAGCAATCAAATGATATTTGAAAAAGATATAAATACGCTGGAAGAAACGCAAGCACTTGCGATGAGACTGGCAGAATTAGTCGAGCCACAATATACGATTACACTTGAAGGTGATTTAGGGGCGGGCAAAACGACATTTACACAGAGCTTTGCAAAAGGGCTTGGAGTAAAACGAACGGTCAATAGCCCGACATTTACGATTATGAAGCAATATGTAGGACGTATTCCGCTTAATCACCTGGATGTATATCGTCTGGAAGATAGCGATGAAGATTTAGGCTGGGAAGAAATTTTTTATGGGGATGCTGTAACAGTTGTGGAATGGGCACATCTTATTCAGGAAGATTTGCCTGAAGAGCGTTTAGCAATTGAAATTATACGCATCGACGAAACGAAACGTAAATTTGTATTGAAACCGATAGGCGAAAAATATGTTCGTCTTTGTAAGGAGTTATTAAAATGATTTGGTTAGGAATAGAGACAGCAAATGCACCGCTTTCTGTCGCCATAGTACAAGATAATAAAGTAATTGCAGAAGTCGTGCAAAATATAAAATTAACACATTCGGTTGGTGCCATGCCGGCAATTGAAGAAGTAATAAACAAGGCAGGCATTACACCGGTACAGATTGATGCGATTGCCGTTTCTGAAGGTCCCGGCTCTTATACAGGAGTGCGTATTGGTGTCACTCTTGCCAAAACTTTGGCATGGTCACTGCAAAAGCCATTGGTAGGCGTATCAAGCTTGAAAGCATTGGCTGCGAATGCCCGTACTGCTAATTATGCAATCTGTTCATTAATCGATGCTCGTCGTCAAAATGTATATGCCGGAATATATAAAGCAGATACTATGGAACCGATTATTGAAGATCACCATGATCATATAGACGGATTATTACAGAAGCTTCAGCAATTACAACAGCCAATATTCTTTGTCGGAACAGATGTCGATTTATACATGGAAAAAATTCAGCAAGTATTAGGTGATTTTGCTATCCGTGCTCAATTTACGATGGATTTACCGCGTGCGTCCGAATTAATTGCTTTGGCACAACAAATGCCATTACCGACAATTGAGGCTGTTCATGCTTTTGTTCCCCAATATCGCCGTATTGCAGAAGCAGAAGCGAATTGGATAAAGGAACAGAAAAAGGAGCAACTTTAATGGTACGGTATCGCAGAATGACAATAGATGATGTTCAGGCCGTTCATAAAATTGAGCTCGCATCATTTCCTACACCATGGACATTGGATTCGTTTTATTACGAAATGACGGAAAACCAGTATGCACATTATTTAGTCGCTGAAGACGAAACAGGTGAAATTATCGGCTTCTGTGGAATTTGGCTTGTTATTGATGCAGCACAGATTACAAATGTAGCGGTTGTAAAGTCTGTACGTGGTCAAGGCATTGGTGAAACACTTATGCGTGAAGCGATGCGAGTAGCGAAAGAAGCTAATATGGATGTCATGAGTTTAGAAGTACGTGTAACGAATACTGTTGCACAAAATTTATATCGCAAACTTGGTTTCCTAGACGGAGGTCTTCGTAAAGGCTACTATACGGATAACCAGGAAGATGCGTTAGTAATGTGGGTGAATTTATAATGGATAACTATATATTAGCAATTGAAACAAGTTGTGATGAAACAGCAGCGGCCATCATTAAAAATGGCACGGAGATTATTTCGAATGTAGTATCATCGCAAATTGAGAGTCATAAGCGTTTTGGCGGGGTTGTCCCGGAAATCGCATCACGTCATCATGTTGAACAAATGACAATTGTTTTAGAAGAAGCATTAAAACAGGCAAATATGGAACCGAAAGATTTAACCGCTGTTGCCGTAACAGAAGGGCCCGGGTTAGTCGGTGCATTGTTAATCGGTATTAATGCGGCTAAGGCTTTCGCTTTTGTACACGGATTGCCATTGATCGGGACACATCATATTGCCGGGCATATTTATGCGAACAATCTAGTACAGCCAATGGAATTTCCGCTGTTGGCACTCGTTGTATCAGGTGGACATACAGAGCTTGTCCTAATGCGTGAACATGGTTCTTTTGAAGTTATTGGTGAAACGCGTGATGATGCGGCAGGTGAAGCATATGACAAAGTAGCCCGTGTCTTGAATATGCCATATCCAGGTGGTCCTCATATTGATCGTCTTGCCCATGAAGCAACAGAAGCCGTGCCTTTCCCTCGTGTATGGTTGGAGGAGGATTCATACGACTTTAGTTTCAGTGGCTTAAAATCTGCAGTGATTAACTATAAACACAATATGGATCAGCGCGGTGAAGAAATTATTGCCGAGCATGTTGCAAAAGGCTTCCAAGACAGTGTAGTGGAAGTATTGACGGGTAAAACAGTACGAGCAGCACGTGAGTTTCAGGTAAAACAAGTAATTGCAGCTGGCGGTGTATCAGCGAATAAAGGATTACGGACAGCATTGGAAAAAGCCTTTAAAGAAGAAGGTATTCCATTTTATGTGCCACCTTTAAAATTATGTACAGATAATGCTGCAATGATTGGTGCAGCTGCGTATGAAATGTATGAAGCAGGGATTCGTGGGAATTTAGCAATGAATGGGCGACCTGGGATGGAGCTCATGAGCTGGAAATAGGGTATAGAAGCATGGTGAAAGGATGTAGCAGTATATCCTTTCGCCATGCTTTTTTTATAGAGAAAATAAAAAATTATTTAATTGTTTTCTTTCAATAATATAAAAAAGTCGAATCTAGTAATTTATGATGGATAAATCTCATTTATAACAAGTTTTTATTGACTGTTCAACTTTTCTGAAAATTATCCACAGATAAAGTTAAATACCCACAAAAAAACTTGCGAACATGCGTACTTATACACAAAGTGTGAATAACTTGTGGGTAACATGTGACTTATCTATATATAGTAGTGTCTTTTTCACACAGCAATGTGCATAACTTTGATTTTAAATGTGGATAATGTGGAAAACTATGTTGATATGTTGATATTACTAGATTTATATTGTGAATAAAATTGTGGAGAAATTTGTTGAAATTTGGCGTATTGACCTATATATATGATTATTATGTAGATTGGATGATAGAAAGGGTTAATATTATACAATAGCAATACAAAACATAAGTTTTTGGAGAAACAAGCTTTTCGTCTGCCTCTAAAAAAAGAGTGCCCATATGTTGATGGACACTCCAAAATTATAGCTGTTCGAGCTCTTCGTTTAGTTCAAGCCATTCCATTTCAAATGTTTCATGCTGTTCTTTCAAATCATTCAGCTCAGATTGAATCGATAATGTCTTTTCATGATCTGAAAAAATGGCAGGATCACAAAGTTGTTCTTCAAAGACGGCGATTTTTTCATCTAAAGCCCCCATCTGCTTTTCAATATCTTCAATAGCACGACGAATTTGACGTTCTCTTTTTTTCGCGTCCTTATCAATCATCGATGTAGACTTTGTTTGAACGGTCGATTCAGTCGTATTTTTTTCAATGGCTGCTGCTTTCATTGCAGCTAATTCTTCAAGTTCCTCTTTCTTTTCAACATAATAATCATAGTCACCTAAATATTCGAACGAACCCGTGCTTGATAGTTCAACAACTTTAGTGGCAATACGATTAATGAAATAACGGTCATGTGAAACGAATAGCAATGTTCCAGGATAATCAATTAAAGCATTTTCCAATATTTCTTTACTATCCAAGTCTAAATGGTTCGTCGGCTCATCAAGTACTAGGAAATTTGATTTTTGCATCATTAATTTTGCAAGTGCAAGACGTGCTTTTTCTCCACCAGATAGGGAGCTCACTGTTTTTGATACATCATCCCCGCTAAAAAGGAAGCGGCCTAAGATGTTGCGGATATCCTTTTCATTTAATAACGGCCATTCATCCCAAAGTTCATTAAGAACAGGTTTATTTGAATGAAGTTTCGCCTGTTCCTGGTCATAGTAGCCAATTTGCACATTCGTACCGTAACGGATATCTCCGGCAAGTGCCTCGATATCTTGAACGATTGTTTTCAATAAAGTAGATTTCCCAACACCGTTTGGACCGACAAGTGCAATACGGTCTTCTCTAAAGACACGCATTCCAATATTTTCGGAAATCGCCTTGTTCGTGAACCCAATTGTTAAATCATCCACCGACAGTACATCATTTCCGCTTTGGCGCTCAATTGTAAAGCCGAAGTTGGCACTTTTTTCATCGCCATCAGGAGATTCCATCCAACTAGTCTTTTCCAACACTTTGCGACGTGACTGTGCCATCTTTGTAGTTGAAGCCCGGGCAAGGTTTTTTTGAATAAAAGTTTCGAGCTTGGCTTTTTCATCCATTTGACGTTCATACATTTTTAAATCACGTTCATAGTTCTTCGCCTTTTCATCTAGATAAGCACTGTAGTTCCCTGCATATTTCGACACTTTTGTTCTGGATACTTCATAAACGATCGACACGACCTGATCTAGGAAATAACGGTCATGTGAGACGATTAAAATAGCTCCATCATAACCTTTTAAATAGCCTTCCAGCCATGACAGTGTTTCAATATCAAGATGGTTGGTCGGCTCATCTAAAATAAGGAGGTCGGGCTTTGATAAAAGAAGCTTTGCGAGAGCCAGTCGTGTCCGTTGTCCCCCGGATAGAGAACGAATCGGCTTTTGATAATCTTCAGGGAAAAATTGCATACCATGCAAAACAGAACGGGTATCGGCTTCATACTGATAACCGCCTGCATCTTTGAAATCATGCTGCAACTGGTCATACTCTGCCATGATACGTGCATATTGTTCGCTATCTTCATAAATGGCAGGATCGGCCATTTGCTGTTCAAGTTGACGCAGCGTTTGTTCCTGGTTTTGCAAGTTTGCGAAAATTGTCATCATTTCGTCCCAAATTGAAAGTTCAGAGTCGATACCTGCATGCTGCTCCAAATAGCCGACTTGAATATCTTTTGGAATAATAATTTCACCAGAGTCGTAGCTCATTTGTCCGGCAATTATTTTTAATAATGTGGACTTGCCGGCACCGTTTCGCCCTACTAATGCCACACGATCACGGTGCTGAACTTCTAATTTTACACCGCTTAATATTTCATCTGTAATAAAGGATTTATATAATTGATTTACTTGTAAGACAATCATTGTTTACACCTCAGTTTCTCCTATTTAGTTTAATGGATGGGAACATTGTACGCAACGATGGATACTTTACTTGTCGCTCCTTGTTTAGTAAGATTAACTTGCTTCTGCACAAAGAGTGGAGTTTATGTTAAGCGTGCCATATCGTTTGGCGACAACTACTTGATCAAATCGAGCAGGTCATCTCGACACGTTATACAGAGGCATTATTTGAAAAAGATTTCCCAATGTACATAGGAGGAGAATGTGTGAAACAAGAAGTAAAAATTCCACAAGCAACAACAAAAAGACTTCCTCTTTATTATCGATTTTTGAAAAACTTCGCAACTGAAGGTAAAAAGCGTATTTCTTCACAGGAATTAAGTGATGCGATGAAAATAGATTCTGCTACGATTCGACGTGACTTTTCTTACTTTGGGGCACTCGGTAAAAAGGGGTATGGATATGATGTCCAGTACTTACTGGAGTTTTTCCGACAAACTTTAGACCAGGACGAGGTAATGAATGTTGCATTAATAGGAGTCGGGAATCTGGGGAATGGCTTACTAAAGTATAACTTCCAAAAAAATCACAACACGCGTATCGTTGTTGCATTTGATTCGAAAGCACCGATGGAAGGAACGACGATAAGTGATATTCCAGTATTCCATCCAGATCGTTTGGAGGAAATGTATAAGGAATTTGGCGCGGAGTTAGCAATATTGACGGTTTCTTCCCGCTCAGCACAAATGATGACAGACCGACTCGTTAAAATAAATGCAAAAGGTATATTAAATTTCACACCAGTACGATTATCTGTTCCTGACACGATTAAAGTGATGAACATAGATCTATCGGTAGAATTACAGGCACTTACGTATTTAGTACGAAACTCAGGTAAGTAACAAAATGTTCATTACTATAAATAGCAAATTCTAGTTAATTAATGTAAAATATACATAATAATAGAGGAGGTGGCTATAGTGATTGTACATTTAAATGCGATTACACCTGTGAGCCTAATAATCATTGGACTGATTGCTTTGCTAATATTCGGTCCCAAAAAATTGCCATCATTAGGTCGTGCAATGGGGACAACTTTACGTGAATTCCGTAGCGCTACGAAAGGCTTGACGGACGACGATGACGATTTTGATACAAAGAAAAAAGTGATTGAACATAAAGAGAACGAAAAAAACGAAGTTAAGTAAAATAAGGATGTATTGCTATGAATTCAAGAGAATTAACCGTAGTTGAACATATGGAAGAGCTTAGAAAGCGCTTATTTTTCGTGGCGATTTTCTTCGTGATGGCTCTTTTCGTCGGATTCTATACGGCGAAACCACTTATTCGATACATTCAACGCAGCGATTTAGCTGCCAGTTTTTCGATGAATGCATTTAGTCCGGCAGATCCTTTAACCGTGTATTTACAAGTTACATTTATTGTAGCTGCCGTTATTGTATCGCCAATACTGCTATACCAGCTATGGGCTTTTATAACACCTGGTTTGCATGAGGCTGAACGTAAGGCAACATTGAAATATATTCCGTATGCTTTTGCACTGTGTATAGGGGGAATAGCCTTTGCTTATTTTGTGTTATTTCCATTTATTATGCGCTTTATGACGGATTTATCCAATGATTTGAATATTACGCAAACAATTGGTATTAATGAATTCTTCTCATTTTTAATTAAGTTAATAGTGCCTTTTGCGGTGCTGTTTCAATTGCCTGTTGTAACGCTGTTTCTTTCACGTCTCGGAATTATTAATCCGAAACTCATGGTGAAATTCCGAAAATATGCGTATTTTGTATTAATCGTGATTTCGGTATTGCTCGCGCCGCCTGATTTAGTATCGAATATCATTATTGCAATACCACTATTTATTTTATATGAAGTAAGTATTGTCATTGCACGTCTTGGTTATCGAAAATATGAAGTGGCAGAAAAAGAGCGAATTTTAGCAGAAGAGGAACGAGAGCGTGAGCTGCAGGTAGAAGAGCTACTCGAAATGCAGCGTCGGCAAATGGAGCAGATGAATAACAGTTAATGGTAACGCTATCGAATTTGGTAGCGTTTTTTTAGTTTCCTTTTAAAGAAGGTTATCTAAAAAACCCGCTATGTAAAATAGCGGGTAAAAGTTATATTTGAAACTTATCGGCATTCATTTGGATAAATGTGACGAAACCATTTAATAGAATATGCGCGATAATCGGTGTGAGAAGGCGCTTTGTTTTATGATATAAAAATGCGAAGATCATACCGCAAATTGTATACAGTAAAATATGCGTAAAATCCATATGAATCGCAGCAAATACAATAGCACTAATAATGCTCGCAATCCAGAAATTATAGTTTTGTATAATTGAACCGAAAATTACACGACGGAATACAAGCTCTTCCAAGATTGGTCCTAATAAGACAGTCGCAATAATCATAATCGGCGCTACCTTTGTGACACTCATAATGGCTTCGGTATTTTCCGAGCCCATATCAATTCCTAAAGCAAGCTCAATGTATGCGCCGATTGTCTGCCCTAAAAAGACAAGGAAGAAACCGATGATACCCCAACCAATAGAAGCACCAATTGATGCCTTTTCCCCTTTAAATACATCCCAAAATTGCTTATTTCGGGAGATTAATATAAAACTCACAATAAAAGCAACCGCAAATGAAATAGTTGACCACCAAGCAGATAATTTTATAAGTTGATCCTGCTCAGACATACCAGAAAATAGTTGTAAAAGGGAATCTTTTAAGCCTGGGATGAATATAAGTAATAAGACTGATAACTGACAGATGATATAAGTTATTAACACATAGAATGCGGTCTTCTGCGTTTTGAACTTATCTGATGAACGGGAAGTCACGGATGAAAAACCTTCTTTCTCTTACTGACTAGTAGAATTACACATCCCAAAAAAGTATGTGGAATGCTGTACCTTCTATTATAGAGTTTAATATGGGCTATTATGATAGCCCACTGTTATACATTTAACATTATTGTAGAGGAATTTGCCAATAAATCAAAATTTTTTAGTGCACATACTTGCAAAAAAATATGGAATTCATTAAACTAATAAATGTGTTAGCACTCGACAAACGAGAGTGCTAAAAATAGAAAATTTCTTAGGAGGTTGTTTCAATTGTTAAGACCATTAGGAGATCGCATCATTATCGAACTTGTTGAGGTAGAGGAAAAAACTGCATTTGGTATTGTTTTACCCGACTCAGCAAAAGAAAAACCACAAACTGGTAAAGTAGTGGCAGTAGGTACAGGTCGTGTTCTTGACAACGGCACTCGTCTTGAGCTTGACGTAAAAGAAGGCGACGAAATTATCTTCTCTAAATTCTCTGGTACGGAAGTGAAGTACGACGGCGTAGAATATTTAATCCTGCGTGAGAGCGATGTACTTGCAATTGTCGGATAATTACAAAATCAAAAGAAAATTGCAGCTAGTTATACATACTAAGCTTTGCTAGCTGCACATCTTCATAAACAATAAATCAAAAAAATAGATCGTAAAATTTAGGAGGAAAATGAATTATGGCAAAAGATATTAAGTTTTCAGAAGAAGCACGTTCATTAATGGCATCTGGTGTAGATAAATTAGCTAACGCTGTAAAAGTAACTTTAGGACCTAAAGGACGTAACGTTGTTTTAGAGAAAAAATTCGGTTCTCCACTTATTACAAATGACGGTGTATCCATCGCAAAAGAAATTGAGTTAGAAAACGCATATGAAAATATGGGTGCAAAATTAGTAGCGGAAGTAGCTTCTAAAACGAATGAAATCGCAGGTGATGGTACAACAACTGCAACAGTACTGGCACAAGCTATGATTCGTGAAGGACTTAAAAACGTAACAGCTGGTGCTAACCCAGTAGGTATTCGTAAAGGTATGGATAAAGCGGTTGCTGCTGCATTAACAGAGCTTCAGGCAATTGCACGTCCAGTTGAAAATAAAGAATCTATCGCACAAGTAGCGGCAATTTCTTCGGCTGATGAAGAAATCGGTCAATACATTGCGGATGCGATGGAGCGCGTAGGAAACGACGGCGTTATTACAATTGAAGAATCAAAAGGTTTTACAACAGAATTAGATGTAGTAGAAGGTATGCAATTTGACCGTGGTTATGCATCACACTATATGGTAACAGATACGGATAAGATGGAAGCAGTACTTGATAATCCATTCGTTTTAATTACAGACAAAAAAATCTCAAACATTCAGGAGATTTTACCAGTATTAGAACAAGTGGTTCAACAAGGTCGCCCAATCTTAATTATTGCTGAAGATGTTGAAGGTGAAGCACTTGCAACATTGGTAGTAAATAAATTACGTGGTACATTCAACGCTGTAGCAGTAAAAGCTCCAGGTTTCGGTGACCGTCGTAAAGCAATGTTAGAGGATATTGCTGTATTAACTGGGGGTCAAGTAATTACACAAGATCTTGGCTTAGATTTAAAATCAGCTGATTTATCAACTTTAGGTCGTGCTGCTAAAGTTATCGTATCAAAAGATAACACAACAATCGTTGAAGGTGCTGGTAACACTGATGCAGTAGCTGGTCGTGTAAACCAAATCCGTGCGCAACTTGCTGAAACAACTTCTGAATTTGATAAAGAAAAACTACAAGAGCGCTTAGCGAAGTTAGCTGGCGGTGTTGCAGTTATTAAAGTTGGTGCTGCAACAGAAACAGAATTAAAAGAGCGCAAATTACGTATTGAAGACGCATTGAACTCAACTCGTGCAGCAGTAGAAGAAGGTATCGTATCAGGTGGTGGTACAGCACTTCTAAATGTTTATGCGGCAGTTGAAAGAGTATTGGATCAAGTAGAAGGCGATGTAGCAACAGGTGTACGTATTATTTTACGTGCTTTAGAAGAACCAGTTCGTCAAATTGCTGAAAACGCTGGTTTAGAAGGTTCAATTATCGTTGACCGTTTAAAACGTGAAGAAGTAGGTATTGGCTTCAATGCGGCAACAGGCGAGTGGGTAAACATGGTTGATGCAGGCGTAGTTGACCCAGCGAAAGTTACACGTTCAGCATTACAAAACGCAGCTTCTGTAGCTTCACTGTTCTTAACAACAGAAGCAGTAGTTGCAGATATTCCAGAACCAGCAGGCAGCGGTATGCCGGACATGGGTGGCATGGGTATGCCAGGAATGATGTAATCCGATAAGTATCCGAATTATTTATAAAAATCGATTGTTTTGTTCTTTGCAAAGCAATCGATTTTTTATTGTTTTGTATTTTAATAATCGATAAATTATAATATAGAAATGTTCCAAAATAAGGGGGAATTGGATGAAAAAGTTTTCGGTTTTACTGGCACTTGTGCTCGTTTTACAACTCGTTTTACCATTCACAAATATAGTGCAGGCAGAAGATGAAAGTAAGTCATTTCATTATGTAGCGCTTGGTGACTCACTGGCAGCGGGAATGAATGAAAACGGTGAAATTGGTTTTGGTTATGCTGACTTACTTGCTAAACAGTACCAAGATCAGAAAAGCCAAATTGTATTCAATAAAGGTTTTTCTTATCCAGGCTATACAACAGTCGACGTTTTAAAGGGTATTGAAGAAAATGTCACTAAACCTATTTACGATTTAAATGGTGTTTCGGAAAAATCAGCAGCAATCCAGGAAGCGATTCATCAGGCAGACCTGATTACATTAAGTGTTGGAGCAAATGATATTTTAAAGAACGTAAATCGCTCTGAAACGGGTAAGTTTAGTTTTGATACAGCAGGTGTTATTAAGAGCATACAGGATGTTGCGGTAAACTATAAAAAGATTTTCGATAACATTTATAAAATTAATCCTGAAGTTGATATGATCGTCATGGGACTTTACAATCCGTTTCCTTATATTGAAGATCCGGCAATTCAGAAACAGCTAAACATGCTAGTAACGAATTTGAATAATTCAATGAAGCGTATTGTAGAAGATAATGGTGGTATATTTACTGAAGTGGCAGCACAGATTGCAACGGACGTAAAAACGTATTTACCGAACCCTAAAAATATTCATTTAAGTGAAGCAGGTTATCAAGTCGTTGCGGATGCGATGATGAAGGATTATTTGAATGCCTTGTTTAAAGAAACAGAAGAAGATACAACAGATAGCGAGATTGTAAAAGTGCCATTTACTGATATTCAAAACCATTGGGGCAAAGATTATATTGATGTTGTCTATGCAAAGGGTATTATGAATGGGTATGAGGATGGTACATTTAAGCCGAATGCCAATATGACGCGTGCTCAAGTAATATCTGTCATTTCGCAGGCCTTTGGATTAACTGCAAAAAATAAAGCACCTTTTAATGATATTAGTCATTATGCACAGCAAACTCAAAATGGGATTGCCGCTGCATATGAAGCGGGGCTAATTAAAGAAAACAACGGAAATTTTAATCCGCAGGGCAAAATTACACGTTCACAGTTAGCATTAATTTTAATGCGTCTTTCAACTGTTCAAGCTGGGCAGCAATACGAACCGGCAAAACTGGCGCCTTTCCAAGATATAGCGAACTATGATCGTGAAGCACAGTTAGCGATTACTTTTTTATATGATACGGGCGTAGTGCAGGGAACAAGTGCAACAACATTTTCACCTAAAGGCAATGTCACACGTGCTCAAATAGCGAAAATTTTAGTGCTGGCAATAAATAAACAATAAAAAACAAGCGTTAAATGGACGGGGATCCATTTAACGCTCGTTTTTTGCTGACGAGTAAACAAAAGCAAACTCGTCTATATCATTGCAAAAACGGGGATTTTTGCAAGGGGACACAATGTCAATTATCAGCTAAAGTGGTGATAATTATTCTTTCCACTTTAACCCTTCAAAGAAACGGTAAATTTCTTCAAACACTAATTCACGTTCTTTACCTAATGTTAATATATGTCCGGAATTAATGAAAGTTTTAACTGATTTAATTCGTGAATTTACTGAACTATAAATTAGATCTGCACTTTCACAATAATATTCATCATCTTCCAAGCCACGTAAAATGTGGACCGGAGTGTTGATAACATTTAGTTTTTCACTTGTTTCATTAATCATATTTTGTAAATAGTTTAATGAAGGCATTTTCACAAGTTCCGCAATTTTATTACGGCTATCAACTGATTCATCATAAGTGCCCGATAACTTTTTATAGTTAATAGCATAGTCAATAATCCGATTTTGTAAACTATCTGTTGATTTGGCTGTTGCTGGAGCAGACATTGTAACAATCGCTTTAGTCGGACGTTCTTCGCCAAGCTTTAAAGAGAAGATGCCGCCTAGAGAAACACCTGCTACTGCAATTTCTTCATAGCCACGATTACGCAATTCATCATAGCCTTCTATAACACTGTCCCACCATTCAGCGGGTTGAGATTGAATTAATAAGTCAGGGCCACCACCATGGCCTTTATATAATGGTGCATGTACTGTATAGTTACGATCCGCTAAATATTTTCCTAAACGTTTTACATCATTTGTATTGCCGGTAAAGCCATGCAGCAATAATACGGCACGTTTTCCGGATTCAATTGTAAAAGGTTTCGGCGCGATGAGTTTCATTGTCAATTAGACTCCTTTTTTTATGTCAATTTTACAAAACTTCAAAAAAACACTTGAAATTTAAAAATAATTTTGATATGAAAACCTGTTGTTATCGACTATTATAAAGAGTATAAACATATAAGTACAATTTATTATTTTTATTATATTGATGCAAAAAAGTTATGAATGATGTGAGGTATGTAAAATGGAGATTGAACAGCTTCAATATTTCAAAACCGTTGCTACAATGCAACATATGACACGTGCGGCAGAGGTTTTAGCCATTTCCCAACCGGCGTTAAGTAAATCGATTGCGAACATCGAACAACATTTAGGTGTACCGCTTTTTAACCGTGAAGGAAGATCGATTTATCTGAACCGTTTTGGCGAGCTTTTTCTGCAAAGTGTCAATGTCATTTTGGATGAATACGATCGGATTAAAGAAGAATTTGAAGATATTATCAAACCGGGTTCTGGAGAAGTGTCATTTGGCTTTATTCATACACTAGGTATGGAAATAGTGCCAGAACTGATTGCTTCAACGAGCGAGGCGTTTCCGAACATGCAGTTTTCTTTAACGCAGGCGACTTCGTTAAGCTTATTAAAGCGGCTTGAAGAGGGAGCCATCGATTTATGTCTTTCGCAAAAAATAGAATCAAGGGTAATTGAAATAGAGACGGAAGAATTATTTGTGGAAGAGCTTTTTGTCATTGTCCCCACAACACATCCGTTAGCACAGCAAGATGCTGTTAAATATGATGAAGTGAAGAATGAACCGTTTATTGCGATTAAAAAGGGAAATTCGCTCCGTCAATTAGTGGATGAGCTGTTTTTAGAGCAGGGCATCGTGTTGAATACAACATTTGCTGCTGAAGAAATGCATACAGTTGCAGGATTTGTTGGTGCCGGAATGGGCATATCCGTAATTCCGAATATTAAAGGGCTAGATCACTATAAAGTAAAACGTTTGAAGTTGAATCCGCCTTGCTACCGCTCCGTTTGTGTTTCATGGGCAAAAAATCGTTATTTGCCTCCAGCAGCATCTGAGTTTAAACAATATTTACTGCAGTATTTTCAGCAAAGAGAAGAGTGAACAATATGGAGCAAAGTCAATTTAGAAAATGGCTTAAACAACATGAAATAGAGCATGAGGAAAAGTGGCTTGAGCAGTTTATCTCAGCATGTAATGGAGACGAACAGGCGATGGTTAATACTGCCTTATTATATAAAGAGTATGGACAATATGACGAAATGTACGGATTGCTGTGTAAGGCGAGTGAGCAGCAGAACAGAGAAGCTATGTATGAACTGGGAAACTGCTATTTTGAGGAGCTTGGTGAAAAAGGGAGTGAGCAGCAGGCATTTTTACTTTATAAAAGTGCTGCACATTTAGGCCACCCTGATGCAATGAATAATTTAGCAGATATGTATTTGAACGGTGAGGGAACAGCAGTCGACGAGCAACAAGCGCTCAGCTGGTTTAAGATGGCTGCGCAATTCGGTATTGCTGAAGCAATGTTTACACTCGGGATCATGTATGAACAAGGATTGGGTACCGAATGTGATGAATCACAAGCCTTTGCTTACTATTCCCGCAGTGCAGAAAAGCAAGATGAAGAAGCAATGTACCGAATGGGTATGATTTATTTTTCAGGAGAGCTCGGTCAACAGCAAGATAATGAAAAAGCGTTGGAATGGTTTTTAAAAGCGAGCGGACAGTTTCATGTTGATGCAACATTTAATATCGGCTACTGCTATGAAAATGGTCATGGGGTAGCACGAAATAATGAAAAAGCAATCCATTACTATAAAAAAGCAAGCTTGCTGGGAGACATGGAAGCAACAAAAAAAGTAGTAAGCTACTACGAACAGAGGGATATAGCAGAAGCTGCCAAGTGGCAAGAAAAGCTAAAAGTTCTAAATAACGATATATATGAATAATAATGTAATAGATACTAAAAAGTTTTGATTTTCTATTTCCTTGTCATAAATTAGACCTATTTCATTGATAAATATAGGTTTAATTTTAATGGAAAATAGGAAATATATTATAAGGGGAAAGTATTAAGAAGGGGGAATTTTTATGTATATGTTTGCAGTCCAACAATTCTCTTCTGATCATAATGAGGATAGTATTCAAAAACTACAACAAATGCTATTAGAACAGCGAGAGAATCTGACGACGCTATGTACAATTGTCGAATATTTAAAAAGCTATGTCCAAACTGGATTAGACCATAAAGATGTTATTAAATACAAACAAAAAATTCAAATGATGACTGATAAACAAAACAAACGTTACGATCAAATTGATGAGCTTATTAATACGAATATTTTGGAATTGAAAAAAGGTAAAACAACAGACAATTCCGCACTTGTATATGGAAAAGAAGTTCGGAAAATTGAATCTGGTGTTCGTACTTTAAAGCTATTTGCCGGCGACGCTGTAAATATGCTAGATCTTAACAAACATTTAGAAAACCGCAGCAATGAACGTATACGCTATTTTGATAAACGTTCTACATCTTTGGAAGCAGAAATAATTTCCCTGACAAAGCAACTTTCTTATAAGTAAAATAGAGGCCATCCTACCTGGGAATCTGTCGAGGTAGGGTGGCTTTTCTTATGGAGTTCTGAAAATTGTAATACCCATCTGACCATATTTCGTATGAAAAAGTTTATACTATAAGAAGAGAAGCGAACGAAATAGGAGAGAATGGATATGAAAACAGTAGTAGTTGTAGGTGGAGGAATTACCGGGCTATGTACGATGCATTATCTGAAAAATAAAATGCATGAGCAAAACGTGGAAGCGCGGTTAATACTGATTGAAAAGAACGCATATTTAGGCGGAAAAATTCATTCCGAATACGATAAAGGGTTTATTATGGAAACAGGGGCTGATTCAATTGTAGCACGCCATCCAGGGGTATTGGAGCTTGTTAAGGAGCTTAATTTTGAATCAGAGCTTGTCTATAACGAAACAGGTATTTCCTACATTCATACGAATAACGAGCTGCATGCTATTCCGGCAGGTTCGACATTCGGTATTCCGATGAGTGTAGAATCGCTCATGTCAAGTACGTTAATTTCAGAAGAAGGAAAGAAGAGGGCCCTTCAAGATTTAGAAATCCCGAATACTAAATTTACTAAAGAAAGCTCTATCGGTACGTTTTTAGAATATTTTTTAGGTGAAGAAATTGTTCGAAAGCAAATTGCCCCAGTATTGGCAGGAGTTTATTCAGGCGATTTATATCAATTAAGCCTGGCATCTACATTGCCGTATTTAGTGGATTATAAAAACAACTACGGATCGATTATTAAAGGCTTCGAGGCACATCGCGAGCAATTCGAAAAAGCTGCGAATAAGAAGTTTATTTCTTTCCGTCCGGGTTTATCAGCATTAATCAATCGTTTAGAAGAACAGCTGCCGGAAGTTGAATTCATGAGAAAGACAGTAACAAAGCAAATTCTAAAAAAAGGTGAGCAATATGAAGTCGTGCTGGAAGATGAAACAATATTGGCAGATATTGTTGTACTGGCCGTTCCAAATGAGACGGTACATTATGTAATACAGGATAATTCATTAGAGGAACAGCTGAAAAAGTTCACGACGGCATCTACTTTAACGATGTATGTTGGCTTTGATGTACCGGACGATATATTACCGGCTGATGGTACCGGCTTTATCGTTTCGCATAATAGTGATTTAATTTGTAATGCATCGACATGGACGAGCCGTAAATGGAAGCATACGTCAGCAGAAGGCAATTTACTCGTTCGCTTGTTTTATAAAGATATTAATCCGCGCTATGAAGAGTTGGCAGCCATGTCAGATGAAGAACTGACAAAAGTTGCATTGGAAGACATTCGTCTCAGCTTAGGTGTTGAAGCGGATCCAACTGTCATTAATGTAACAAAGTGGATTGACCAAATGCCGCGCTATGATTTGGCGCATAATGAAGCCTTATCAAAAGTTATACAGCAACTGGCAACGGATTACCCGAATGTTCTATTAGCAGGATGTGCCTATTTCGGAGTAGGAATCGGTGCTTGTATTCAAAACGGCAAAAAAACAGCTGAACACATTATTAGTCGAATTATGTAAAAAAATACTTCATTCAGCTAAAGGGTATTGACGGACGTATTAGATAACGTTATGATTCATTTAAATATTTCAAAAATTCATATTATTTCTTATCAAGAGAAGTCGAGGGACTGGCCCGATGAAACTTCAGCAACCAACATTAAGTCAGGTGCTAAATCCAGTGGCGAATGCCAGAAGATGAGAAGGGATTAAGTCGATAACTACTATGCCTTCTTTTCTTTAATGAAAGAAGGCTTTTTTGTATCGTTAAAATACTGAAAATACTGTAAATGATGGAGTGAAGGCAATGGGTTTACTTGAAGAATTACAAACACGGGTTTTAACAGCCGACGGAGCAATCGGGACACTTCTTTATTCATATGGGTTGGATTATTGCCATGAAGAAATGAATATTGCCCGTCCTGATATTATAGAGAAAATTCATAGTGAATATATTGCGGCAGGTGCAGATATTATTCAGACCAATACATATGGAGCTAACCGCATTAAGCTTGCACGTTATGGTTATGAAAATCGTGTGAAGGAGTTTAATGAAGCAGCGTTAAAGATCGCAAAGCGGGCAGCTTCCCTGGATGGGCAATATGTTCTGGCAACAATCGGTGGTATTCGGGGAATTCGTAAAAGTGATGCAACATTAGATGAAATTTTAGCAGCGTTCCAAGAACAGGCGGAAGTATTACTAGCAGGTGAACCGGATGGATTTTTATTGGAAACGTATTACGATTTTGAAGAATTATCGCATTGTGTCCATCTATTACGTTCGATGACCGATTTGCCGATCATTGCTCAAGTGACGATGCAGGAACCGGGTGTCCTTCAAAATTTAATGACGTTAAATGAAGCGTTTCAAGACTTGGAAAGGTTAGGTGCAGATATTGTTGGGAGTAACTGCCGATTAGGTCCTTTCCATACAATTCAGGCATTTGAAGGGGTTAATTTACCGAATAAAGCTTTTTTATCAGCTTATCCGAATGCATCATTATTGGACATTGAAGATGGTCGAGTAGTTTATGAGTCGGAAACCGATTATTTCGCACGTGCAGCAGTTGAACTCGTAAACCAAGGTGTCCGTTTAATTGGCGGATGCTGCGGGACGACACCGAAGCATATTGCAGCCGTAAAAAAACGTTTGGCGAATATGCAGCCAATTGAAACGAAGGAAGAAAAACACAGGTCTACACAATTTGTCCGAATTCCGGAGCCACGCAAACAGGAGCCGCTCCACGAAAAAGCAAAACGTGAACGTTCAGTTATAGTGGAACTGGATACGCCACGTCATCTGGAAATTGACGGATTTGTAGAAGGGGCAAAACAGTTATCTAAAGCAGGAGCCGATGTCATTATGATGGCTGATAACTCACTTGCTTCACCGCGCATCAGTAATATCGCGATGGCTGCGATTTTAAAAGAGCAAGGAATTCGTTCATTGCCGCATTTGACATGCCGTGACCGAAATTTAATTGGGCTTCAGTCACATTTAATGGGACTTGATGCACTGGAACTTCATGATATTCTTGTCGTGACAGGAGACCCGACAAAAGTAGGGGATTTCCCGGGGGCGACGAGCGTATATGATGTTTCATCAATGGAACTGATTTCTCTAATTAAGCAGTTAAATAAAGGTGGTTCTTTTACTGGGAAATCGCTGCGTAAACAGGCAAATTTCTCGGTAGCCGCTGCCTTTAATCCGAATGTTCGTGTACTGGACCGTGCTGTAGCCCGTTTAGAAAAGAAAATCGAGCATGGAGCAGATTACTTTATTTCACAGCCGGTTTATACGAAAGAAAAGATTATCGAAATCTATGAGGCGACGAAGCATTTGGAAACACCGATTTATATCGGGATTATGCCACTAACATCTTCACGCAGCGCGGAATTTTTACATCATGAAGTACCGGGCATTAAACTGTCCGATGAAGTACTTGCGCGCATGGCTGCCTGTGGGGATGACAAGGAAGCATCGACAGCAGAAGGAATTGCGATTGCTAAAGAGCTGCTCGATACAGCGTGTGAATACTTTAACGGTATTTATTTAATTACACCGTTTTTACGCTATGATATGACGCTGGAATTAATGGACTATGTAAAACAATATGATGTGGAAAGTAAAGGAGTTCAGTCGAATGTATAATCACCCGATTCATGAGCAATTACAAAAAAGAATACTTATCATCGATGGTGCCATGGGGACGATGCTTCAGGCAGAAAACCTAACATATGAAGATTTTGGCGGAGAAGACTTAGACGGTTGTAATGAAAACCTGGTGCTGACAAGACCTGATGTATTGGGTAAAATCCACCGTGAATATTTAGCTGCTGGCGCTGATATTATTTGTACCAATACGTTTGGCGGTACACCACTCGTATTGGATGAATATGACTTAGGTGACAAGGCGGTTGAAATTAATAAGCGGGCGGTTAAAATTGCACTAGAGGCGGCAAAAGAGTTTTCGACACCAGAATGGCCGCGCTTTGTCGCAGGTGCAATCGGACCTACTACAAAAACATTGTCGGTAACAGGCGGTATTACATTTGAAGAGTTGGAAGAAAACTTTTATATACAGGCAAAAGCGCTAATCGAAGCTGGGGCGGATCTGCTCTTAATGGAGACTTCCCAGGATATGCTCAATGTTAAAGCGGGAACGATTGCCATTCACCGTGCATTTGAGGAACTTGGCAAAGAGCTGCCTGTCATGATTTCAGGAACAATTGAGCCAATGGGAACAACGCTTGCCGGGCAATCAATCGAAGCATTTTATATTTCTATTGAGCATATTAAGCCGTTGTCTGTCGGACTGAACTGTGCAACAGGTCCGGAATTTATGACCGATCATATCCGTTCATTGGCAGAGCTTTCAAATGGATATATTAGCTGTTATCCGAATGCCGGTTTACCGGACGAGGAAGGCTGCTATCATGAAACACCGGAGTCATTATCGAAAAAACTGCAAGGCTTTGCAGAAAAAGGCTGGTTGAACATCGTCGGCGGCTGCTGTGGTACAACGCCAGCACATATCGCGGCAATCCGCGAAGCTGTAGATGGCTATAAACCACGCGAGCCGAAAGATGTAACGCACGGACATGTCGTATCAGGTATCGAGCCATTGCAATATGATGAATCGATGCGTCCGTTATTTATCGGGGAGCGTACGAATGTAATTGGCTCACGTAAATTCAAAAACCTGATTGTTGACGGGAAATTTGAAGAAGCTGCAGAAATTGCACGTGCACAAGTAAAAAACGGGGCGCATGTCATCGATATTTGTTTAGCAAACCCTGACCGTGATGAAGTAGAAGATATGAAAAACTTCATGCAGGAAGTTGTGAAAAAAGTTAAAGTGCCGCTCGTGATTGACTCTACAGATGAAAAAGTAATGGAAGTCGCACTGAAGTTTTCGCAAGGGAAGGCCATTATTAACTCGATTAACTTGGAAGATGGAGAAGAGCGTTTCGATGCTGTTATGCCACTAGTGAAAAAATATGGGGCTTCACTTGTTGTCGGTACGATTGATGAAACTGGAATGGCTATTACACGTGAGCAAAAGCTTGAAGTAGCGAAGCGTTCTTATAAGCTGTTAACAGAAAAATGGGGCTTGTCAGCAGAAGACATTATCTTTGACCCGTTAATGTTCCCGGTAGGTACAGGTGACGAGCAATATATTGGTGCCGCTGAGGAAACAATCGAAGGAATTCGCCTCATTAAAGAACATTTACCTGGCTGCTTAACAGTGCTCGGTGTAAGTAATGTTTCGTTCGGCTTACCGCCAGTTGGGCGTGAAGTATTAAATGCGGTGTATTTATATCACTGTACACAAGCAGGCCTGGACTATGCGATTGTAAATACTGAAAAACTGGAGCGCTATGCATCGATTCCTGAAGAAGAAATCAAGCTGGCGAACGATTTAATCTTCAATACAAATGATGAAACACTCGCTGTATTTACTGACTTTTACCGTGATAAAAAGAAAGATGCAGTCGTAAAAGAATTACCGGCGACAGTGGAAGAACGTCTTGCGTATTACATATTGGAAGGTACGAAGGAAGGGTTAATTGAAGATTTAAATGCAGCACTCGAAAAGTTCGATACACCGCTTGATATTATTAATGGACCATTAATGGCAGGGATGGCGGAAGTCGGCAAGCTGTTTAACGAAAACCAGCTGATTGTGGCAGAAGTACTTCAAAGTGCCGGTGTCATGAAAGCAGCGGTCGCTCACCTAGAGCAGTTTATGGAGAAGGGCGATACGAGTGCCAATAAAGGGACAATGGTTTTGGCGACAGTAAAAGGCGATGTTCATGATATCGGGAAAAACCTGGTCGACATTATTTTAAGCAATAACGGCTATCGTGTTGTAGATTTAGGGATTAAAGTAACACCTGCACAGCTGATTGAAACAATTCGAAGAGAAAAACCCGACTTTATTGGATTGTCAGGTTTACTTGTAAAATCGGCTCAGCAAATGGTCATTACGGCACAAGACTTTAAAGAAGCCGGTATTGATATTCCGATATTAGTAGGAGGCGCGGCATTGTCACGTCGCTTTACTGAGACGAAAATTGCCGATCAGTATGATGGACCGGTAATCTATTCAAAAGATGCAATGCAAGGTTTAGAACAGGCGAATCGCTTAATGAATACTAACGAGCGTCATGTATTCATAGAAGAACTGCGCGATGCACGAGAAAAGCGTCTGGAATCAGATGCGAAACGTGCGGCACGTCCAGCGGTGGCGGTTCTCGAAAAGCCGGTACGAACAGTTGGGGATGCGGCGGTATGGAAGCCAAAAGATTTAGTGCCGCATATTAAACCGGATTATTCGGTAGCCCATTTACATCCGTATGTGAATATGCGTACATTGATCGGACACCATTTAGGGCTTAAAGGGAACTTGGAACAATTGCTTGCAGACCAAGATGAACGCGCGATTTTATTAACGGATTTAGTAAATGGTTATTTAACAAGCGGCGGATTAAGTGCTTCTGGAATGTATCAATTTTTCCCGGCGCAATCCGATGGCGATGATGTTGTCGTATACAGCCCGGACAATGCAAAAACTGAAATCAAACGCTTTACATTCCCTCGCCAGCAAGCAGCCCCATTTTTATGTTTGTCGGATTATTTAAAGCCGGTAGACAGCGGTGAAATGGACTATATTGCGTTAATGGTCGTTACAGCAGGTAAAGGGGTAAGTGAAAAAGCAAATGAACTGAAACAAGCAGGGAAGTTCTTGGAAAGCCATGCATTACAAGCGACTGCACTTGAACTTGCGGAAGGATTTGCGGAGCGTATCCACCAGGAAATCCGTGACCAGTGGGGCTTCTCGGATGCAACAGACTTTACGATGCGTGATCGATTTGCGGCAAAATACCAAGGGCAGCGATTCAGCTTTGGCTATCCGGCGTGTCCGAACCTGGAAGATCAGGAGAAGCTGTTCTCTTTATTAAAACCGGAAAAGATTGGCGTACATTTAACAGAAGGCTTTATGATGGAGCCGGAAGCAAGTGTATCAGCTATTGTATTTGCCCACCCGGATGCTCGTTATTTTAATGTATAATTGATTTAAAAATACCGCTTTACCTTATTTAGAGGTAAGGCGGTTTTGCGACCTTTAGGAGGAAGAAATGATGATTCGACGTGCAACAAAAGAAGATATACCGACTGTTTTGGAAATATTTAACGATAATATTCTTAATTCCACAGCGATTTACATGTACAAGGAACAGACATTGGAAGACCGTTTGCAATGGTTTGAAGAAAAGCAGGCTTCAGATTATCCGCTATTCGTATTTGAAGAAGACGGAGAGGTTGCGGGCTATGCGACATACGGCAGTTTCCGTGCCTATCCAGCCAACCGATATACAGTAGAGCATTCAGTATACGTTCATAAAAATCATTATAAAAAAGGGATTGCGAGTAAACTAATGAATGCAATTATTGAAGAAGCAAAAGTAAAAGGTGTAAAGACGATGGTTGGCTGTATTGATAAAGAAAATATCGCCAGTATTAAAATACATGAGAAATTCGGATTTTCATATAGCGGAACAATCCGCAATGCGGGTTATAAATTCGGGAAATGGCTGGATCTGGTGTTTTACCAGTTAGATTTGGATGGACCAAAAATTCCACAGGAAAATTAGAAGCAATACTTGTTGTTACCAGGTCATATGACAACTGTCATAAAAAATATATGATGTTTGAGCATTTTATCATGATTCTCCTTTTTATATGATTAGGTTAATAATTTTTGTGGAAAGAGGGATCGACACATGGTAAGCACACATGCAGATAAAACAAAGCAGCTGAGAAAAGATGTTGCACCGTTCGCAAAGTCAGAAACGCGACTTAGTATTCAACAAATATTAAATACGCTTGTACCACTTTTATTAATTTGGGGAGCAGGTTATGTATTACTGCAGTACTCTCCATGGTATACGGCGTTATGTAGTATCCTTGCTTCAGGATTTGTTATTCGTGCATTTATTATTTTCCATGACTGTACACACGGTTCATTCTTCAAAAGCAAAAAGGCGAATGCCATTATCGGTAATATTACAGGTATTGTGACATCTTTCCCTTACGAAAAGTGGAAACGTGAGCATACGATTCACCACGCAACAAGTTCAAATTTGGATAAGCGCGGGATTGGCGATATCGATATGCTGACAGTTGATGAATACCTTGAAAAGTCAAAATTAGGTCGTTTAGGTTATCGTTTATATCGTAACCCGATTGTCCTGTTCGGTTTAGGACCACTATTTATGGTACTTATACTGAATCGTTTTAATCGTAAAGATGCAAAGCGTAAAGAGCGCTTAAACACGTATTTCAATAACATCGCATTATTAGTTATTTGTACAACCCTTATTTTAATATTTGGTTGGTCAACATTCTTATTAGTACATGGTTTAACATTGTTTATTGCAGGTTCATTAGGGATCTGGCTGTTCTATATTCAGCATACTTACGAAGATTCATACTTTGAAGTTGATTCGGAGTGGGATTATGTAAAAGCTGCAGTAGAAGGAAGTTCATACTACAAATTACCGAAAGTACTACAATGGATTACAGGAAATATCGGATTCCACCACGTACACCATTTGTCACCGCGTGTACCGAACTATAAGCTGGAAGATGCACATGAGTCGATCAAGCCGCTTCAACAGGCAACGACGATTACAATAAAGACAAGCTTAGAATCAATTCGCTACAAATTATACGATGCCGAAAATTACCGCTTTATTACATTTAAAGAAGCGGCAGAACTTGAGGCAACGCGTGACCGAACTGTTACGAACTAACTTTATACAAAAGATAAGGTACCTCAATTTATAGCTTGAGGTACCTGTTTTATTATAGAATATAGGTAAAAAGAGAATCGAGGCAATTATGCAAACATGGTATAGTATCATCCCGAAAAGTCCGATGTTGAGTATATATATATGGATAATCTTTTGTATAATGCCATTTTTCTTCATTATACAATCGTTCGCATTATGGCAGATTATTTTAGGGATCACTTTAATTTTGAGTTATTTCTTATGTCATTATTTCTCTTTCAGTGCAAGGCCTGGGCTGAAATATATGTGGATCAGCTTTCAAATGTTACTGAATATCGTAATGACACTAGTTTTTGGTTACGTATATTTGGCATTGTTTACGGCATTTTTCATTGGTAATATTAAACAGCCGGTTGGATTTTATATTATGTATGGCTTACATATAGGATTTACCGTTATTTCTATTGTTGGGGGGTATTTCATTTTCCTTGACTTATTCTTATCGCAAACACCATTTATTATTATTAATATGCTAGGTGTTGTGCTATTACCGTTTACGCTCTTTTCAAGAACGAGACGGGAAAACTTGGAAGGTGAGCTGGAAACAGCACGGGAACGTATTTCTGAATTGACTGTGTTTGAGGAACGTCAGCGTATTGCCCGTGATTTACATGATACACTTGGTCAAAAACTTTCTATGATTGGTTTAAAAAGTGATTTAGCTGCACGACTAGTGGAAAAAAATCCTGAACAAGCCATTTTGGAAATAAGGGATATTCGTCAAACTGCAAGTGTCGCGTTAAAAGAAGTACGTGAGCTTGTCGCTGATATGCGCGCTGTGAGGGTTGAAGAAGAGCTTTACCGGGTCGAACAAATCTTAAAAGCAGCACAGATTAAGCTGCGGTTAAATGGAGATAAAAGTGAAATTCAAATGCCGGTTTTAGCGGAAAATGTTATTAGTATGTGCTTGAAAGAAGCAGTTACAAATATCGTCAAACATAGTGAAGCAACGATTTGCCGTATTAGCTTTTATCAAAGCGAAGATGAATTCAAGATGACGATTCAGGATAATGGGATTGGCTTTGAACGCTCCAATACATTACTTGGTGGAAACGGTTTAAAAGGGATGTACGAGCGTATTGAATTTATCAATGGTTCACTTGAAATAGAGAGCGATGAAGGGACGACGGTCGTGCTGAAAATACCGTTGGCGATCACGCATCAAAAGGGAGAGAACGTGAAATGATTCGAATTGTAATTGCAGAAGATCAAGGAATGCTGCTTGGGGCGATGAAGTCACTGCTTAGTATGGAAGAGGATATGGAAGTAGTCGGGCTTGCCAAAAATGGGGAAGAAGCCATCGAGATGGTGACAGAACTGAATCCGGACATTTGTATTATGGATATAGAAATGCCGATTAAAACGGGGTTAGATGCTGCCGAAGCGTTAAGAGGAAGCGAATGCAAAATTATTATTTTAACAACGTTTGCGCGACCGGGTTATTTTGAACGTGCAAGAAAAGCGGGAGTGCGCGGCTATTTATTGAAAGACAGTCCAATTGAGGAGCTTGTCAATTCCATACGAATCATTATGGATGGACGTCGCATTTACGCGCCGGAGCTAGTGGATTTTGTTTATGAAGACGACAGTGAAAATCCGCTGACGGAACGAGAAAGCCAAGTGCTGGAACTTGTTGCGGAAGGGAAGACAACAAAGGAAATTGCGGCAGAGCTCTATTTATCTGCAGGTACTGTGCGAAACTATATTTCCGTCATACTTGATAAGCTTGGTGTCGGCAACCGAATCGAAGCAATCGCCCGCTTCAAAGAAAAAGGCTGGAATAAAAAGAAAATGTGATTGTTGTAAGCGCATGAAATTAATTCACTACTAAATAACCCCTCGCTTTGTCTGTGAACAAAATGAGGGGTCTTTTTAAATTGAGGCAAGGCAGTTATTTCTTTTTCGTTAATCGTCCAAGGAGGTATGCTCCAGCTGCTACTGCCAGTAAAATGTTTGTCTTTCTATTGAATACTTGTTTTGTCACTAGGCTAATATTTTGTGGACGTTCAGCTAAGCGACGCATGAAATAGCCGTACCAGTCTTTACCGTAGGGTACATACACACATACTTGATAGCCTTCACGTGCAAGTTCCAGCTGCAAGTCTTTACGGAACCCGTAAAGCATCTGAAATTCGAATTTTTCTTTCGGAATATCATATTGCTCGACGTAATACTTCACATGCTTAATAATATTGTGGTCATGTGTGGCAATCGATGTAAAATGTCCGTGTGCCAAATGGTATTCAATCAGCTCAATAAAGTTAATATCAATATCAAGCTTATCCTGGTACGCTACTTCTTCCGATTCTTTATAGGCACCCTTTACAACTCGAAGGCGGTAATCCTTAAAGTTTTCTATATCGTCCTTTGCACGGTGGAAGTATGCTTGAATAACTGTTCCGACATTATCGAATGACTTTGCAAGTTCCTCCAGTATATCGAAGGATGGCTGAAGTCGCTTATAATCTTCCATATCAAAATTGACGAAGATTCCATATTCATGGGCGCGTTCTACAATTTCATACAAGTTGTCGTAGCAGAAATCGATATCGATATCCAACCCTAGCTGTGAAGGTTTCAAGGAAATATGTGCATCCAATTCTTCAACCTGAATGGCTTCGATCATAGCTAAAATTTCTTCTTTTGCTTGTGTTGCCTCTGATTCATCAGTAACATATTCGCCTAAATTATCGACGGTGCAAGAAATTCCTTGCTCGTTTAATTTTCGAATGCTTTCGATTACTTCTTCAATTGTTGTCCCTGCAACAACGCTTTGTGCGCCTAATTTTAAACCGTATTGCCCTGCTGCATTGCTAAGAGTTTGGTTTTCAGATAATGAAATGAAAAAGTCACGTAATGCCATAAAAAACATCTCCTTAAAATTCGTCATTTTCTTAAAATTATACCATAGCGCTATTCTCGTAAATTACTCGAAGTGGTCTTAGTCTATACCCCTTTTGATTTTTTGCATGCGATTATAAAATAATTAGGATGAATAGTTTTTGATTGATTCACTTCAAACGATACATTGTTAAAGTAAATAGCTAGTTCTATTATATGTTGCTCCTTCACTGTCAATTTCTATATATCTATTAAGTGTAGAAAGCAAAATAACAAGGAGCCGCCTGAAAAAAACTTTCAGAACAGCTCCTTGTTCAGCTGATAATCTATTGAAAGAATGGTTCGAAAATGTGTGGGGGAAAGGGGCACACATTTCGCTTTTAGCTCTTAGTTGAGCTTAAAGAATTCGGGAACCCAGTTTTAGCTTTAGTTTTAGTCCCGCTATCCTGTACATTGGAAGTAGATGATACTTTTCCTAGGTTCGTTAGACGTTGGGCAAAACTGTCATTTGTTTTTGAAAGACCTTTAAAAGTTTCCTGCATTTCATAAGCGTATGCGCCATGTTCGGAAATATCCAAACCTTGGACTTCTTCTTCGTGTGTAACACGTAGAGGAATAAATGCTTTAATAATGTACGTTGCAATGGCAACAGTACTTGCAGTCCATGCGATTACTGCGACTACACCTAATGCCTGCACGCCTAGTAATTCAGCACCGCCGCCGTAAAATAGACCACCGCCAGCAGTATCGAATAATCCGACTGCTAATGTACCCCAAATACCAGCAACACCATGTACAGCAACAGCACCAACCGGATCATCCACTTTTAGTTTGTGTTCAATAAAGCGGACGGCTTCTACTAACACAGCACCACCTACAGCACCTGCGATAATAGATCCGACGATGCTTAAGTTAGCAGCGCCGGCGGTAATACTTACTAAACCGGCTAGGGCACCGTTTAATGTTAAAGAACCATCGATAAAGCCATAACGAAGTCGTGTATAAAGGGCGGTAGCAATTACACCGGCAGATGCGGATAAGAAAGTATTTGCAATAACGCCTGGAACTAATGCCGGATCTGCTGCCAATGTTGATGCACCATTAAAGCCGTACCAACCTAACCAAAGGATGAAAACACCTAATGCGCCAAGCGGAATGGAGTGACCTGGAATAACGTTTACGACACCTTTAGCATATTTCCCGATACGAGGACCAACGATTGCTGCGACTACTAGAGCACCAACAGCGCCGGTTAAATGTACTACTGTTGATCCGGCAAAATCGACGAAGCCTAAAGAAGTTAACCATCCATCACCTTGCCATACCCAATGGCCGACAACAGGATAAATAATAGCTGTCATGATAACGACCAATGCGATATACGCCGTAATATTTGTACGTTCAGCAACAGCACCTGAGATGATTGTTGCACATGTCGCAGCAAACATTGCCTGGAAAACGAAAAATGCGATATCATCTACACCGTTTAAAGCAAAACCGGAAGAACCAATCAATCCGCCTGAACTTTCACCGAACATAATGGCATATCCGACTGCAAAGTAGACAAGGCCTCCGATTGAAATCGTTAAAATGTTTTTCATTAAAATATTGACTGCATTTTTTGAGCGTGTAAACCCTGCCTCTACCATCGCGAATCCCGCATGCATGAAGAATACGAAAAACGCCCCGAGCATTACCCAAACTAGGTTAATCGATAATTCCAATGCTTCATTCGTCATTAAAAACTCCTCCTTTTAGGAACATTTTTAGTCAATTGCAATAGAACCAAGTTCTTTAGTGCGGATACGTATCGCCTGTTCTACAGGGTATATAAAAATCTTACCGTCACCAACTTCCCCTGTAGAAGCTTCGCGCAATAATACATCAATAATCGGTTGAACTTTGGCATTGTCAACAACCATTTCGAGTTTGAGCTTTTGCGAAAATTCCATTGAGAAAGAATTTCCGCGAAACAATCCGATTTTACCTTCCTGTCGCCCAGCTCCAGCAATCTCAGAAATACTTAAACCATCAATTCCTTCAAGAGCCAACCCTTCTCGAACTTGTGGAAACACCTCAGGTCGAATAATCGCTTCAATCTTTTTCATGCTCAACAACTCCTTGTGTTATGTTACCTAACATGATAAATTGGATTTTAAGATAAATCAATAACTAATGTTAGGAAAATTAACATGTATTTTCGATTGGTTTTATCGCATTGTGAGATGATGTCAAAAAAAGGAAGGGGGAATAGGGCTTTTAAGCAGGTGAAATCCAATAGTAGGCTGCCCGACAAAATTCCGAAACGTTTTTTATTTAGTCAATTGGGGAAAACTATATAACCAGCACAACAAAATTAACTGCCATGTAAAAGTAGATAACATGGAAGAAAGAATCTTCATACTTCGAATTAATTCAAGATGGTGTATACTATGACTAAATTATGTTTTGGAAGAAGGGAACTTACGATGAACGAAAAGTATGTAGATGACAGTTTTGCTTTGCATACCGATTTATATCAAATCAATATGGCAGAAAGCTATTGGGCAGACGGGATGCATAACCGTAAAGCTGTATTTGAGTTGTATTTCAGACAATTACCTTTTGGGAATGGCTATGCAATTTTTGCGGGTTTGGAGCGCATGCTGAATTATTTAAAAGACTTTCGTTTCAGTGAAACAGATATCGCTTATTTACGTGATGAACTCCATTATAAAGAGGATTTTATTGAATACTTAAAAACAATTCGTTTTACGGGTTCTATGTATTCGATGGAAGAAGGGGAACTTGTTTTTGCGAATGAACCAATTGTACGAATCGAAGCACCGCTAGTGGAAGCCCAGCTGATTGAAACAGCTCTATTGAACATTGTAAACTACCAAACGCTGATTGCGACAAAAGCAAGCCGTATCAAGCAAGTTGTCCAAAAGGAAATTGCGATGGAATTCGGTACACGTCGTGCGCAAGAGATGGATGCAGCTGTTTGGGGAGCACGTGCAGCAGTGATCGGCGGTTTTGAATCGACATCCAATGTTCGGGCTGGAAAGTTGTTTAATATTCCTGTATCAGGTACACATGCACATGCATTGGTTCAAGCGTATAAAAACGATTATGATGCATTCCATTCTTATGCGAAGCGTCATAAAGACTGTGTGTTTTTGGTGGATACGTACAATACATTAAAGTCAGGTGTCCCGACAGCAATTCAGGTAGCTAAAGAACTTGGCGATAAAATAAACTTTATCGGAATTCGTTTAGATAGCGGGGATATTGCCTTCCTTTCAAAAGAGTCACGCCGAATGCTTGATGAAGCAGGGTTCCCGGATGCAAAAATTATCGTTTCAAATGACTTGGATGAATATACAATTTTAAACCTAAAAGCGCAGGGTGCCCGAGTGGATATGTGGGGAATTGGTACAAAACTCATCACTGCATATGACCAGCCTGCTTTAGGTGCTGTCTATAAAATGGTTTCCATTGAAAATGATCATGGTGAAATGGAAGATACGATCAAAATTTCAGCCAATGCTGAAAAAGTAACGACACCTGGTTTAAAAAGAGTTTACCGGATTATTAATAAGAAAAGCGGGAAATCAGAAGGGGACTATATCGCAATGGCTGATGAAAATCCTGCTGCTGAAGAACGAATTAAAATGTTCCATCCGGTGCATACATTTGTCTCGAAATTCGTAACAAACTTTGAAGCGAAGGAATTGCATCGGAAAGTGATTGACAAGGGTGAGATTGTTTATGAAAATCCAACCTTAATGGAGATCCGTCAATATGCGTCCAATAACTTGGATTTACTTTGGGATGAGTATAAACGTTCGTTAAATCCTGAGGAATATCCGGTCGATTTAAGCCAAAAATGCTGGGATAATAAAATGCGAAATATCCAGGAAGTGCGCGATATGGTAACAGAACTCGAAGAACGATAAGGAGTGAAGACATTGGCTATGTTGCAACAACAAATTATTGAAGAGTTAAAAGTACAGCCGACAATCGATGTAGAACAGGAAATCCGTAAGTCCATTGATTTTTTAAAGGAATATGCAAAATATCATCCTTTCTTAAAAGGATTTGTGCTTGGAATTAGCGGTGGGCAAGACTCTACGTTAACGGGTAAGCTTGCACAAATGGCTATCGATGAGCTGAACGAAGAAGCGGGAGCATCCTCTTACTCGTTTTGGGCGGTAAGATTACCTTATGGCAAACAATTTGATGAAAAGGATTGCCAAGATGCACTCGATTTCATTCAGCCGACAAAAGTGTATACGGTTAATATCAAAAATGCTGTAGATGCAAGTGTAAATGCACTTTTGGAAGCTGGAATTACGTTGAGTGATTTCGCCAAAGGAAATGAAAAAGCGCGTGAACGAATGAAAGTACAATATTCGATTGCAGCATCGAATGATGGTGTCGTACTTGGTACAGATCATGCTGCAGAAGCAGTAACAGGCTTTTATACAAAGTATGGCGACGGTGGTGCAGATTTAATGCCGATTTTCCGTTTAAATAAACGCCAAGGTCGTGCGATTTTAAAGCATTTAAACTGTCCAGTACATTTATATGAAAAAGTCCCGACGGCAGATTTAGAGGAAAACCGCCCTGCATTGCCGGATGAAGCGGCGCTTGGTGTAACGTACGAACAAATTGATGATTATTTGGAAGGTAAGGAAATTCCGGAGCAGGCTCGTGAAAAGCTTGAAGGACATTACTTGCGCTCCATGCATAAACGCAATATGCCGATTACAGTTTTCGATGATTTCTGGAAACAATAGTATTCGATAAAATCTGATAAATCACCTTACTTCTCTCTGGAAAAGTAAGGTGATTTTCCAATTTCCGGGTAAACTAGTTGTGCTCGCATTTTGTTTTCGTTATGCTTAAACTATATGCCGAAGATGCAACGATTTCAGGTGGGGGGACTATTCATGAATGAGCAGATCGAGGGAATAATTAAAAATATCGAAAAAGTAATGATAGGAAAAAGAGAGATTGCCGAGCTAAGTATTGTTTCGTTATTAGCAGGAGGGCATGTATTACTGGAAGACGTGCCGGGCGTTGGGAAAACAATGATGGTACGTGCGCTTTCAAAGTCACTGGGTGCAAGCTTTAAACGTATTCAATTTACACCGGATTTACTGCCATCTGATGTAATTGGCGTTTCTATATATAATCCGAAAACATTACAGTTTGAGTTCCGTCCGGGGCCGATTGTCGGCAATATTGTGTTAGCGGATGAAATTAACCGTACATCACCAAAAACACAGGCCGCTCTGTTGGAAAGTATGGAAGAGGGGTCAATTACGGTGGACGGTGAAACGATTCAGCTGCCAAAGCCTTTTTTTGTAATGGCAACACAAAACCCGATTGAATATGAGGGGACATATCCGCTTCCGGAAGCGCAACTAGACCGCTTTTTACTGAAAATAAAGATGGGCTATCCTACGAAAGAAGAGGAAATTGAAGTGCTGAATCGTGCCGAAAAATCGGTTCCGATAGATGATCTTTTCCCGGTATTAACAATCGAGCAGTTGAACGATTTAAGAGAACAAGCAAAACAAGTACATGTAGAAAATAATATTAAAGAGTATATTGTGTCCATCGCACAACATACACGTCATCATGAAAATGTGTATTTAGGTGTAAGTCCTCGTGCTTCCATCGCATTAATGCGTGCTGCGCAAAGCTATGCCTTTATGAAAGGGAGAGATTACGTTATTCCGGATGATGTTCAATATTTAGCGAAATTCGTTTTCGGCCACCGAATTATTTTAAAACCAGAAACACGCTATGAAGGAATTACGGAAGAACAAGTGATTGAAAGTGTTCTTCGTTATGTCCATGTTCCAGTAAAAAGGTACGTGCCGTAATGAAGGGAATCAAGCAGTTTCTAAAGCATGGCGGGCGTTTAATTACCGTTGTTTCGTTGCTTATAATTACGTATTGCTATGCAATGTTCCAAGGGGGCTTTGTTAGCTGGTTTGTTTTCTTCACGATTTTACCGTTTTTGGTCTATTCGATTTTACTGGCAATTATTCCGATTCGTTTTAAAGAAATATCCCGTACTTTATCGAAAGAACGAGTTGAACGTGGGGGCAATGTTCAAGTTACCGTAACATTCCGCAATACGAGCTGGTTTCCGTTTGTTTTTATGATGGTCCGAGAATTACCTATGAGGGAGGAACATTTTGAAAAACCGAACGGAAATGTAACGAAACTATTTTTGGTTGGGTGGAAGCGCGAGTTTAAGTGGACTTATGAATTGAAGGAGTTAAAACGAGGAGAGCATCATTTTAGAGGATTGCTGTTTACATGTACGGACTTTTTTGGATGGACAATACGGAATGTTGTAATGAATCACCCGCAGCTGTTTTTAGTATATCCAAAAGTATCCGATGTCAAATTATTGCCGATTGGAATGCAATATGACCAAGGTACAAGTCAATCGCGCTATTCTTTAATTAAGGATACGACGGTTGCGACTGGTGTCCGCGAATATGTACCGGGTGACCGCTTTTCTTGGATTCACTGGAAATCCTTTGCAAAAAATGGGGAACTGCGTACAAAGGAATTTGAAGATCAAAAATCACAAAATACATTTGTGCTAATTGATCGCGCAGTGCAGAAGAACTTTGATGATGTTGTCGATTACACGGCATCCTATATTAATAAAATTGTAAAAAAACAGGGCGATGTTTCATTTTTAAGTGTCGGGGTCGACCGTTATTTTACGCCGGTGATTAAAACAGGTAAACAGTATGAAACGGTCCTGCAGCATTTAGCAACGGTCGTACCGGATGCGCAGTTTGGTGTAGAACGTTTATTGTTTGAAGAACAGAAAATGATGAGCCGCTCTGTTGTTGTTATCATTACTGGTGAAATGACTCCTGAACTGCAGGAAGTATTAAATGCCGGAACGAAATATGCTCGCAAAATTATATGTTTTGTCGTAAGTGACCAAAAAGATCCGGTGCAGCATATAAGCCAAAATAATGAAGTGCATTATGTCGGTATGGACGAGTTACAGCGAACGTATTCGGAGGTGAAGCACGCATGAGACACAGCACAGCCGAAAAAATAGAACTCGCTATTTTTTATTTTATTGTTTTTCTGATTTTACGAGAATGGTTAATACCGGTAATGGAGTTAACGAACACAGGCTACTTTACGCAGTTTGTATTATTCATAGGGATATGTTTAGTACTGGGGATTTTTTCGCTGCCGTTTATTGTTAATTGGTTTATTAAGTTAGCATACATTACATGGTTTGTTGTCAGTGTGTATAAAGATGAAGCATTGACGACGACGCAATTTTTATCGGAAGAACTGAAATACAATTTGGATATATTGCTTGCAGGTGAGTGGATTTATGTGAGTGATCCATTTCGGACAAGTTTGTTTTTTATATTGATCTGGATGCTTATTTATTTAATTCAGCATTGGGTAAGTGTGCGCTATAGCATTTACTATTTCCTGCTGCTTACAGTATTTTTCATCGGGACACTCGATACTTTTACAGAATACGATGGCACAGCGGCGATTGTTAAAGTAATGTTACTAGGTCTTGTGCTTACATCGTTGCTGTTTATAAAACGACTTATGCAGGCCGCGGAAATGCAAAAAGATTGGATGAACTACTTGAAATATGCGACTCCAATTATCATTTTTGTTATGATTGCAGGAATTGTTGCAACAGTCATGCCGAAAGCAGAGCCTCAATGGTCGGACCCGGTTCCATATGTAAAAAATATTGCAGGTATTGGGGGTAATGCCAGTCAATCGGTTGCAACAGTTGGTTACGGGGAAAATGATGAGCGACTGGGTGGACCGTTTGCGGGGGATAATACGATTGTCTATGAAATAAAAACACCGATCCGTCAATATTGGCGTGTTGAGACGAAAGATTTTTATACGTCTAAAGGTTGGGAGCAATCAGATGATGAGTCATTGCAACAAACGCTTAAGTTTGCAGATCCTCTCCCGCTTTCAATCAAGCCTGGAAGAGAAGAGCCTCAGTCGGTGGAAGTGCAGGCTATAAATGAAGAATACTTGTTTTTATTGCAGGCATATGGCATTACTTCTTATAATCTAGACGGTACACAAACTGGATTGAGATTTAATACAGGCAATGAAAAAATTCTGCCTCTTATAAACAGCGATGTTGTAGCTCCTGCATCATACGAGATGACATTTCAACAGCCGGAATATAGTTACGTTGCTTTGAAAGAATCATTATCCTCAACTGAAAATGATTCGCGCTATTTACAGCTTCCGGATAATTTTCCGCAGCGTGTAACTGATTTAGCTCTTGAAATTACCGACATGTATGACAGTGTATATGACAAGGCTCGTGCAATTGAAGGTTACTTTGCGCGTAGTGGCTTTCAATATGAAACGACAAATGTACAAGTTCCATCAGCAGATCAAGACTATGTAGATCAGTTTTTGTTTGAAACAAGGCTTGGATATTGTGATAACTTCTCTACTTCGATGGTCGTCATGCTTCGTTCGATAGGGATTCAGGCACGTTGGGTAAAAGGTTTTTCAAGTGGAGACCGAATCGATTCACAAGACGGTATGGTTACGTATCAAGTGACGAATAATGATGCCCATTCATGGGTGGAAGCGTATATTGACGGTATTGGATGGATGCCGTTTGAGCCGACAATTGGCTTTAGTAATCCGATGAATATTAATTATGATGTAGATTTCGAAGCTCCCGAAGAAGAGCAGCTACCTGATATGGAAGAACCGGAAGCACCAAAGCCGGAGTTGGAAGAACAAGATACAACTAAGCAATCAACTAATGGGACAAGTAGAATGGACTGGTCAAAATTTAAATGGGTGCTGTACGGATTACTGGCTCTTGTTGTGATTGGGTTAATTGTTGCTTGGAAAAAACGCGGAAAATGGCAACCAAAACTTGCAGTTCAAATGAACAAATCGAAATTAGATAAAGCAGCAACATTTGAAGAAGCATATTTTGTGTTATTAAAACAGTTGGAGCGGGTTCATTTGAAACGAGGACAAGACGAAACATTGCAACAGTTTGCAATGCGTGTTGATCGACAGCTGGATACCACTAAAATGAGTGAGTTGACGGCATTTTATGAGCGACTTATTTATGCAAAACAGACCGACCAAATGAACACGACTGAAATGAAAGAAATTTGGGAATATTTAATCAATCGTACGAGTGGTTGATTTTAACTCGACGAAAGAGTAAAATTTAGAAAAATAAATAGTATTGTGCCTTCATATAAGTCTGGTAATATGGTCCAGATGTTTCTACTAAGTTACCCTAAATAACTTATCTATGACGGTGGGTCCCACTATATCCTTATAAGGGATAGGTTTACCCACTTGAAGAAGAGATGAAATATGAACGCGTAGAAATTATTTTCTTACGCGTTTTTTTTCTTAATATAGGCCGCAAAAAATTAGAAGAGGTGGAAATAGTGTCAACTCCTTTGTTAAAAGAACAAGAAAAGATTGTCGTTCTTGATTTCGGTAGTCAGTTCAACCAATTAATCACTCGTCGTATTCGTGAATTCGGTGTATTCTCTGAATTACATCCACATACGATTACTGCTGAAGAAATTAAAGAAATGAATGCTGTAGGTATTGTATTTTCAGGTGGTCCAAACTCTGTATATGATGAATCAGCATTCCATGTAGATCCGGCGATTTTTGAATTAGGTTTACCGATTTTAGGTATTTGCTATGGCATGCAGTTAATGGCCCAAACACATGGCGGTAAAGTGGAAGGCGCAGCAACTCGTGAGTACGGGAAAGCTGAAATTAACATTACTTCAGATAATAAATTATTTGCGGAATTACCAAAAAATCAAGTTGTATGGATGAGCCACGGTGACCATGTAACAGCAGTGCCAGAAGGTTTTGAAGTAATTGCGACAAGCCCTGCATGCCCGATCGCGGCAATGGCTGATGCTTCTCGTAAATTTTATGCAGTACAATTCCATCCGGAAGTACGCCACTCTGTATACGGAAATGATTTACTGAAAAACTTCGTATTCAATGTTTGTGAAGCAAAAGGCGACTGGTCGATGGCGAACTTCATTGAAATCGAGATTGCGAAAATCCGTGAGCAAGTTGGAGATAAGCAAGTACTTTGTGCATTATCAGGCGGAGTTGATTCATCTGTAGTAGCAGTGTTAATCCACAAAGCAATCGGTGACCAATTAACTTGTATGTTCGTGGACCACAACTTAAACCGTAAAGGTGAAGTTGAACAGGTAATGAAAACATTCACAGAAGATTTCGATATGAAACTGATCAAAATCGATGCTCGTGAGCGTTTCATGAATAAACTTGCCGGTGTTTCTGACCCAGAGCAAAAACGTAAAATTATAGGTAATGAGTTCATTTACGTATTTGATGAAGAGTCATCAAAGCTAAAAGATATGGACTTCTTAGCGCAAGGTACCCTTTACACAGATATTATTGAATCAGGTACAGCAACTGCCCAAACAATTAAATCACACCATAATGTTGGTGGTTTACCGGAAGATATGAAGTTTGAATTAATCGAACCATTAAATACACTATTCAAAGACGAAGTACGCGCTTTAGGCCTTGAATTAGGTCTACCTGAAGAAGTTGTATGGCGTCAGCCTTTCCCGGGTCCTGGTTTAGGTATCCGTGTACTTGGTGAAGTAACAGAAGAAAAGCTGGAAATCGTTCGAGAAGCAGACTACATCCTGCGCGAAGAGATTAAAAATGCCGGCCTGGAGCGCGACATTTGGCAATACTTCGCTGTATTACCTGACATCCGTTCAGTAGGTGTAATGGGCGATGGCCGTACGTACGACTACGCAATCGGTATCCGCGGTGTAACATCAATCGACGGTATGACATCTGACTGGGCACGTATCCCTTACGATGTACTAGAGAAGATTTCTGTACGTATCGTCAACGAAGTGAAGCACGTAAACCGCGTGCTGTATGACATTACTTCTAAGCCACCAGCAACGATTGAGTGGGAATAGTACTAGTTGTCTAATGTCTCATTCATCATTCTAGTCCTATTACATTTACAAAAAAACATTCTTTTAATGATAATGCCCCTGGAAGTTAGAAAAAATCTAACCTCCAGGGGTTTTTATGTCTCGGTAATGCGAAAGAACAGGGAGACATACTTCAATTGTGCTAGTGTGTATCGGATGTGAAAGAAAAGAATTTGTTCGCAAAGATTATCTTTAAAAAAAAGAATTATTTTTATTCTGTTCAATTTAAATTGGATGTATTAAACTTTATGAAGCCAACATGCACTTCTTATCAAGATGCAGCAATTGAGGTCAACATGAATAATTGGAACATTAATTACCAATCAGATAAGGGGAGCGAATTTCTTTGTTTACAAAACCTGACTTGGAAAGCATGCATATTATTGAAGGAACATATGATCCCTTAGTAATGCTATTGTCTTTCATTATCGCTTTTGGTGCATCCTATACAGCGATTTATATTAATCGGCGCATCAATGGAAAGGGTTTTTTTCATAAAAATATATGGTTAGTGTTGGCTTCACTGGCAATGGGGCTTGGAATTTGGTCAATGCACTATGTTGGAATGAGTGCGTTCGTCATATCCATACCTATGAAGCATAATTTGGTACTGACGATTATATCTGTCATCCCTGCTATTGGTGCATCGTATATGGCATTTTATTTAACCAATAGCGACTATAAAAAGGTTCAAATCTTTATCGCAGCTGGTTTTTTTATGGGATGCGGTATAGCACTTATGCATTATATAGGTATGGCTGCTATGGAAATGGATGCGAAGGTTGTTTATAATCCGGTCCTGTTTGGCTTATCGATCTTGATAGCAATTGTGGCATCGTTTGCCTCTTTGTACATCTTTTCGATTACTGATACTAAAATGGAAAAGGTTTTGGTGAAAAGTGTCGCCGCTTTTTTAATGGCTATCGCTGTAACAAGCATGCACTATACAGGTATGTTAGCGATGAGTTTTTATGTAGAGGGGCCGATCCGTGTACATACGCATGATTCCAATATGATTGAAGTCGCGTTGTTTGTGACAATTGGGATTGGCAGTTTGTTTGGACTTGCAATTTTAGCCAGTCGCCTAGATAGCTATGTTGACTTCCGTATGAAATATTTTGATGCGTTGACACAATTGCCAAACCATAATCAATTTACAGAAGACCAGCATATTAAAAAGAATACGGAAATGGTGGCCATTGTTCATTTAAACAACGTAGAGAAGTATATATTAGCTTATGGCTATTCTTTTGGGGATGCAATTGTGAAAAGTGTAATAGAAATAATGCAAACCAGTCTGCCAAAGGAGACGAAATTGTATCGCACGGAAGCTAATCGCTTTACGGTGATACATGCACCTGCTGAAAGTGTGCAAAATACAATCAATGGATTACGGAGTATTTGTCTTTTGTTAGAGCGTCCGTTAAATATCGATGAACGTATGGTTTCGATAGAAGCAGTTTTTGCTGTTTCGCAGTCAGATGAAAAAAAGGCGGTTCATGAACATTTTACCAATGCAATTGCGGTATTACATGCTCCGTCGACACAATCCAGGCATGGAATAATTAAGTACGATCCAAAAATTCATACGTTTAATTTTGAACGTCAATTAAGCCTTGATATTCAACGGGCGATGGATGAAAATGAATTGTTCATTGTATATCAGCCGAAAGTGCATCCGGAGCAAAATAGTGTAGTAGGAATAGAGGCACTTATGCGTTGGAAGCATCCGGTGTACGGAATAATATCTCCGGCGGTATTTATACCGATATTAGAAAATGCTAATCGTATTTCAGATGTGACAGATTGGCTAATCGAGAGAGTTTGCCAAAAATTAGCCGCATGGACTAATATAGGGATAGAGCTGCCACAAATATCGATTAATATTCCGGGTATGTATTTGACATCACCGCGTTTAAATAAAGTAATCAATAGGAGTTTGCTTAAGTATAAAATTCAAGCATCTAAAATTGAATTGGAAATTACTGAAACAAGTGTCATTCATGATATTCATAATGCTATATCAGCAGTAAGAACTTTCAGGGAAAAGGGCTTGTCTGTAGCACTGGATGATTTTGGAACAGGTTTATCGTCTCTATCTTATTTGAAAGAAATACCGATATCCACTATTAAGATTGATAAATCATTTATAGATGGTGTGCCCAATTCCGCAAAAGATGCCTCAATCCTAAAATCGATTATTCACTTGTGCTATTCACTTGATTTAAATGTTCTGGTAGAAGGTGTCGAAACGAAGGAGCAAGTTCAGTTTATTATGGGCTTGGAGAAAGTGCCGATCGTCCAAGGCTACTATTATTCAAAGCCATTGACAGTTGAAGAGTACGAACATTGGTGGAAAAAGCGAAAAGAAGTAGGTGAACAAAATGGGGAAATATCAATTGGATAGTAAAGGTAAGGCAGCTGTTGCGAAGTATCATGAAAAAAACAAGCCTGCCCAATTCGATAAAAAGCAGCAACTTGAAAAATTGCGTGCACAGTATTTGGAAAAGAAACAAAAGCAAAACGATGAATAGGTTGAATGGCAACATAGGAAGAGTAACATCTTTCTATGTTTTTTTGTGCTCTGATTTCGCCTTACCCTTATTAATAATAAATTATTGTCATAGCAGTGTATCTTTTTCTTTCATTTTTATTACAGAATGTTAAATTTACTATCCTCACGTTTATTATTTAGGAGGAAAGGTATTGTATAGTATGCCAAACAAGTATAGACAGTAGGTATACAAAATTAAATTAATGAAACTGGAGGAATGAAACATGGAAACACGTGATAACAAATTATATGGTATTTATGATAATGAAGCAGAATTACAGGCAGAAATGGATCGCCTTCGTGCACAAGGTTATGGTGAAGAGGATATGTATATTGTATCTAATCGCAATGATCAACTATCGATGTACCGAAACTCAAAAGGTTACAGCACTAACACGGATGGCTATGGCACTGATTACAAAGAAGGTTCTTGGTGGGATCGCTTTAAAGCATTCATGATGGGTGAAGACTTAGTACGCGATCAGCACTTTACGCAAATGGGTATCTCTGAGGAAGAACGAAACCGTTACTATGATGAATTACAGGCTGGGAAATACTTATTGTATGTAGATAAAGATTATGGTACTTATTTTGATGAAGGTACTAAAAATTATGGCTTGAATGATCATTATGAGCGTGATTATGAGAAAACGGATGAAGAACGTTTAGCGCTTCATGAAGAACGCTTGCAAGTAGATAAAAAACGCGTGCAAACGGGTGAGGTGCAGGTCGATAAACATGTAGTCGAAGAGCAGCAAACGATTGAGGTGCCGGTAGAACATGAAGAAGTTTATGTGGAAAGACGTCCTGTTAATGAGGACACAACACTTAATGCAAATGGTCAGCTGCGTGACGGAATCACTCATGCTTATGAAGAGCAGGGGAAAATCCATATCCCTGTAACTGAAGAACAGGTAGAGGTTACGAAAAAAGATGTCGTGACAGAAGAAATTGTTGTCGGCAAACGAAAAGTAACAGATACGGAAACTGTATCAGATACGGTTCGTCGTGAAGAAGCGGATGTTAAAGATACGACTAATACTACGAATCATTTAAATGATGTGGACCATTTGGAAGATGATCCGTTAAAACGTACTAACCGCGGATTATAAGATAACCATAAAAAAGGAAGCCTATTTAGCGTAGGCTTCCTTTTTTGTATGTTAGTTACATTATAGTAAGTCGTTTAAGCTTAAATTATTCTTCAACTGTGGCTTTTTCGCGAGATTTCCACTCAATTCCACTAGTAACACATCCAAAAGTAACGATTATTAAAAGTACAAATAATGTGTTATGTAACCAATAGGGCATTTAAAAACCTCCTTTAACATTCTCGATGTTACTTTTATTATTTTAACATATTAAAGGAAAATGCACTTAATTAATAGAGCTAGATATAATTAATTTTCTTTCTTTTCGACAAAAAATGTCACAATTATAAATAGGAAAAATGCGATTAGTAAAAGAGTACCGCCTACGATGAAGAACACCATGTTCAATGTTTCATTTGTGTCCAGCGGGTTTAAATAATGTAACCACATTCCTACACATAAACCAAAAGCTCCGATCATGCCTAAAATACTTTGGATTTTAACTAAGATTAGCTTACGGACAGGTACTGAATAATAGAAAATCCCCCAAGCAAAGACTGATAACCAACCTACTAATACAATGTGTGCGTGGACTGGCCGTAAAGCGAAGTTCATGTTACCGCTCATAATTGATCCGATTAATACACCGATAAAACCGGAAACAGCTGCAAAGCGAATTAAATGCATTGCCCATTTTCGTTGCTGGTGCAAAAAAATCCCCCCTCTATTTGTTCAAACTTTACTATAGAGGAGTTATATAACATTTCTATAAACTTTTTATAAAATTATTTTATTAGTTTAATAAATCTAATACATTATGCTGGGAGAAGTCTTCGATAATCTCTTGCGGCAATAAAGTGAGCAGATCATCCTTTGTCGCCCATAAATATTGTTCGTGTTCATCGGAAACCGTAATTTGCTCTTCTTTTGTATCACATAAAAAAGTGAGTAGTACAATTTGGCGTGTTTTGCTCGTATGGAATGTTGTTGAAAATAATTGATTTTTAACAGTAATATTCAGTCCTACTTCTTCTGAAAATTCCCTTTTTAGTGCAGTTTCAAATGACTCGCCGAAATGAAGATTCCCACCGACAGTCTCCCATGTGCCGGCACCGACAGTTTCAATTTGAGAACGCTGCACGATGAGTAATCTATTATTTTTAATAAGAACACCCTTTACAACAACCTTAATTTCATTCAAGTTAAAGTCCCCCTATTTTGTATGAATATACTAGAATTTTAGATTGAATCTTTGATTATGCCAAGTTTATTAATAACAAATAAATACACATCAATAGAAGAAAATGGCTAATTTACGGATGTTTTTACGAACTATGATCTAAAATATATAAAAAACGTTCGGAAATAGCTTGTAATTTAAAAATTGAAATGATATATTACTAACGTAAATTAAATACGTCGTCGTATAATGTCGGGAATATGGCCCGTGAGTTTCTACCGAATCACCGTAAATGATTCGACTACGATTTATAAATAAGTTGTTACAACACTACTGTAATGGGAGTGTAATATACTTATTTTCCTTAAATCGTGGACATGCGGCATTTATGCTTTGCGTGTCTTTTTTGTTTTTAAGGTTAAGTGTTCTTTAGATGTTGAAGACGACAACACGGAGGAAAGTTTCTTATGAAAAAGTATTTCGAGTTCGATAAACTTGGAACTAATTATCGCCGAGAAATTTTAGGTGGCTTTACAACATTCTTGGCAATGGCTTACATTTTAGTAGTAAACCCTAGCATTTTAACGCTATCTGATATTGAAGGTTTACCAGATGCACTACGCATGGA
>NZ_JBBOSS010000001.1:2977500-3687500 GCF_038005185.1 Solibacillus sp. FSL K6-1554 | reverse complement strand
AATCGTTAAGTGGAAAAGGATGTGGCGTTGCTTAGACAACCAGGATGTTGGCTTAGAAGCAGCCATCATTTAAAGAGTGCGTAATAGCTCACTGGTCGAGTGACGCTGCGCCGAAAATGTATCGGGGCTAAACGATTCACCGAAGCTGTGGATGCATACTTTGAGTATGCGTGGTAGGAGAGCGTTCTAACAGCGTTGAAGTCAGACCGGAAGGACTGGTGGAGCGGTTAGAAGTGAGAATGCCGGTATGAGTAGCGAAACATGGGTGAGAATCCCATGCACCGTATGACTAAGGTTTCCTGAGGAAGGCTCGTCCGCTCAGGGTTAGTCGGGACCTAAGCCGAGGCCGATAGGCGTAGGCGATGGACAACAGGTTGATATTCCTGTACCACCTCCTCACCGTTTGAGAAATGGGGGGACGCAGTAGGATAGGGTAAGCACGCCGTTGGTTGCGCGTGTTCAAGCAGTAAGGCGTGTATGTAGGCAAATCCGCATACTATAACGTTGAGCTGTGATGACGAGCTCGTATGAGCGAAGTTCCTGATTTCACACTGCCAAGAAAAGCCTCTATCGAGGTGAGAGGTGCCCGTACCGCAAACCGACACAGGTAGTCGAGGAGAGAATCCTAAGGTGTGCGAGAGAACTCTCGTTAAGGAACTCGGCAAAATGACCCCGTAACTTCGGGAGAAGGGGTGCTTCTTTGGGTGCATAGCCTAGAGAAGCCGCAGTGAATAGGCCCAGGCGACTGTTTAGCAAAAACACAGGTCTCTGCAAAACCGTAAGGTGACGTATAGGGGCTGACGCCTGCCCGGTGCTGGAAGGTTAAGAGGAGCGGTTAGCGCAAGCGAAGCTGTGAATTGAAGCCCCAGTAAACGGCGGCCGTAACTATAACGGTCCTAAGGTAGCGAAATTCCTTGTCGGGTAAGTTCCGACCCGCACGAAAGGCGTAACGATCTGGGCACTGTCTCAACGAGAGACTCGGTGAAATTATAGTACCTGTGAAGATGCAGGTTACCCGCGACAGGACGGAAAGACCCCGTGGAGCTTTACTGTAGCCTGATATTGAATTTTGGTACAACTTGTACAGGATAGGTAGGAGCCAGAGATCTCGGAGCGCCAGCTTCGAAGGAGGCGTCGGTGGGATACTACCCTGGTTGTATTGAACTTCTAACCCATGCCCCTTAGCGGGGTAGGAGACAGTGTCAGGCGGACAGTTTGACTGGGGCGGTCGCCTCCTAAAGAGTAACGGAGGCGCCCAAAGGTTCCCTCAGAATGGTTGGAAATCATTCGTAGAGTGTAAAGGCATAAGGGAGCTTGACTGCGAGACCTACAAGTCGAGCAGGGTCGAAAGACGGGCTTAGTGATCCGGTGGTTCCGCATGGAAGGGCCATCGCTCAACGGATAAAAGCTACCCCGGGGATAACAGGCTTATCTCCCCCAAGAGTCCACATCGACGGGGAGGTTTGGCACCTCGATGTCGGCTCATCGCATCCTGGGGCTGTAGTCGGTCCCAAGGGTTGGGCTGTTCGCCCATTAAAGCGGTACGCGAGCTGGGTTCAGAACGTCGTGAGACAGTTCGGTCCCTATCCGTCGTGGGCGTAGGAAATTTGAGAGGAGCTGTCCTTAGTACGAGAGGACCGGGATGGACATACCGCTGGTGTACCAGTTGTCTTGCCAAAGGCATCGCTGGGTAGCTATGTATGGACGGGATAAGTGCTGAAAGCATCTAAGCATGAAGCCCCCCTCAAGATGAGATTTCCCATTACGCAAGTAAGTAAGACCCCTGAAAGACGATCAGGTAGATAGGTTCGAGGTGGAAGTGCGGTGACGCATGCAGCTGACGAATACTAATCGGTCGAGGACTTAACCACATTTTATTGCTCAATTCAATGAAACGTTTATCCAGTTTTGAAAGAATGATCTTTCTAAGGGTTTCAAGACACAAGCTAGTCGAGGAAACGACTGAGTGATTGAAGGAGCGTACTTAAGTACGTGACTGAAAGAACGAGGGAAGTTGACGAAGGATAGCGCCGTGAATTGGAAGCCGAAAATAGTGAAGTGATGATGGCAAAGAGGTCACACCCGTTCCCATACCGAACACGGAAGTTAAGCTCTTTAGCGCCGATGGTAGTTGGGGGCTTCCCCCTGTGAGAGTAGGACGTCGCTTCGCACACGCAAAACCACTGAGGAATCAGTGGTTTTTTTGTTGTTATAAATAGTTTCATTTTTTATATTCTCACCATTGTCATAAATTCTGTAACGTCATTACTAAATTCATCTTCTTTAACAAAACCAAGCTTTTTATATAAATGAATGGCTCTCTGATTAAACATCGCTACGGTTAATCTTAGTGATTTACTTGGATACTTCTCCTCAATAAATTTCATAATGCCTGTACAAAACTCGAACCCATTGCCTTTTCCAACAAGATTTGGGTGCATTCCGACTCCCATATCTATTAAATCTGCTTTATAAACACCGAAATGGTTTCCTCTAGGTACTTGAGCACTCTCTCCAATACAGAAAAATCCAATTACCTCTTTATTTTTATCAGCAATGGCATAGTACGATCCATCCATTAATTCTTCAAAAGCCTCATCACTTTGTTCATTATTATAAAAATCGTAAGGCTGTTCATATTTCCATCCGAGAATGGTAGTGGCCATCTTACTGTTCATATTTTCGATAAAGAATTCCATTATTGTGACACCTCTTTTATTTATTTACACAATTGATAGTAACATAAAATTTTCATTTTAAAACGACCATCTTTACTGTGAAAGGTAACTTTGGCTATCTTTAAACAGACATAACAAAGTAAGATAAAATATAAAGGATTTATAAAGTCACAATTATCGATAAAATTACTTGTTATAGTGATGGTAGGAGGCGTACATGATGGAACAACAAATTCTTTTAGTGGAAGATGACCGTGAAATTGCGCGCATTATTAAAGACACCTTAATAAAGGAAGGCTATGCAGTGACATGGGCAACGACTGGGATTGAAGGATTAGAAGATTTTTCTGCCGGTAGCTATGATTTAATACTTGTTGATTGGATGATGCCTGAAATGGATGGGCTATCAATGATTGAACATATTCGACTGCAAAGTGATGTTCCAATTATTATGATCAGTGCAAAAAGTAATGAATCGGATAAAGTCACAGGGTTACAAGATGCCGATGATTATTTGGCAAAGCCGTTTTCTTTAGAAGAGTTAAAAGCGCGAGTTCGTTCTCAAATACGACGATGGCAGAGATATAATAGAGTTTTCACAGCAGAAGATATGGTTTCATATGTACGTGGATTAAAAATTGATTGGGTTAAAGAATGTGTTTATATCGAAGAGGTTGAAGTTAGCTTGACGCAAAAAGAGTTTGCGTTACTGAAAGTATTGGCACAAAATCCTTTCGAGCTATTTACAAAGGAAGCGTTGTATACACATGTTTGGCACCAAGTTGAGCTGGATCAAACACATACGGTAACGGTGCATATTAAAGCATTGCGTGAGAAGCTGCAGGATCCTGTAAAATCACCTAACTATATACAAACTGTATGGGGAAAGGGCTACCGCTTTATAGGTGAACAAGTATGAAAATTAAATCATGGCTTCTCCTTACGTATTTGCTTGTCATGATATTACCGTTACTTGCACTGTATGGGCTATATGTATCCATTAACGATTACTACCAGGATAAAAGTCTTGATGAGTATTTTGAGAAGTGGACAGTTGTATCAGATATAAAAGATTATTTGGATAATCCGTCGCTTTACACGATTAATGCTAATTATAAGGAAATCGAGAAACTGACATCCGATCAGTTGATGATTACGCTGTACAGTCCGAATGGCAAGATTTATTATTCCTCGAATTTAATCAACTCTTTAAACGGTTTTGAATCAAAAAGTGCTGTTTATAAAAGTCTGTTTGAATTTAAACAAAACTATGAAACATTCGTTTATAAAGAACCTGTTTATGAAGATGGGAAAATTAAGGGTGTATACAAGATTACGCTCGTTCGTTCAGAATGGCTGGAACAAGTAAACACAAAATCACTTATTGTCGTAACGAGTTTAATTGTAGTAATGCTGTTGTTATATGGGACGGTTGTCTATATGCTGAATAGGCGCCTCAATAAGCCGGTAAAAAGACTAATGGAACAAATGCGCGCTTTCGCCAAGGATGAAGCAACTAGTCCGCTACCAGTAAAAAAGGATGAAATCGGAGATCTAACCGAGAGCTTTCAATTAATGCAGCAGGAAATTACAGCGACTCGAAAAAAGCTTGCATTAGAGCAGCAGCAAAAGGAATTTATGATTGCCAGTCTGTCACATGACTTGAAAACGCCTCTAACATCAATTCAAGCATATGCAGAAAGTTTACGGCATGGGAACCATACTGAAAAGGATCATCAGGAGTATTTGCAGATCATTCAGTCCAAATCAGATTATATGAAGCAGTTGCTTGATGATTTAATGATGCTAACATTATTGCAGTCACCGACATATGAACTGGAACTTGTAAAAGTTGAAGGCGAAGAGTTTTTCGATATGCTCTTGGGCGACTATGAACAAATCAGCAAAGAAAAGGGGTTTGAAGCAAAGACGACAGCCAATGTGGAAGGGAGTTATCTTGTAAATCCGAAGCAATTGATGCGCGTTGTGGATAATGTTGTCGCGAATGCCTGGACGTACACAAATCCGGGAGGAGCGATTTATATATCCGCATTTGAAACGATGAATATTCCTGCATGGAGTACAAAAAGGGTTGCAGATAACTTTACGGAAAAGGGCGTATATATCGTCGTCCAAAATAGCGGGGTGACCATATCGGAACAGCAGTGTGAGCAAATGTTTGAGCCGCTGTATCAGTTTGATGTATCTCGAAGCCATATAGGTGAGCGAGGGGCTGGTCTCGGATTGAGTATTGCAAAGCAAATTATCGCTAAGCATAATGGGACAATTAAAGCTAAAACACAGCAAGAACAATTAGCAATTGTCATCTGGCTACCACCAATTGAAGAAGAGGGGAATGGATAAAATGAAAAAAATGATATATTCAGCAACATTAATTTTAACGCTGTCTTTAGCGGCATGCAGCAATGAGGAAAATTACTCACCCCAAGAAATATTGAATCAGGCGATGCAGGAAACATCTGAGCTTGATTCTTATTATGGAGAATATAAGACAACAATGGACGACGGGACCGAGATTCTTTCGAAGCAATGGGAGAAAAAAGGTAAGACACGTGTAGAAATGGTTGATTCCACAGGAGAAGAATCGATTACGGTTAATGATGGCAAAACATTAACTTCCTATTCGAAAACAACGAATGAAGCAATGATTTTTGAGCTAGGGCCAGAAGTAGAAAGTTTAGTTCGTCCAACGTTAAAAGAGCAGGCATTGCATACGTTGGAACAAATAAAAAATTCCCATGATATTACAATTGGTGAAGAAGAAAAGATTGCTGGGCATGAAACGTACCATTTAATTGCAAAGGCCAAAAAGCAAAATACGCTTATTGGGGATATGGAAATTTGGGTAGATAAAAAAACATGGATGACATTAAAAACGATTTCGGCAAGTGGCGATATGAAAATAACTTCTGAATTTACGAAATTTGAGCCAAACAGTAAAATTGACGATGCTAAATTTAGTGTAGACATACCCGAGGATGCCGTTGTTAAGGTCGAATCTTTCAAGCCATTGGAACAATTGACAGTAGAGCAGGCTGTCGAGAAGATTGGACCATTTTTTATATTCCCTGAATCCCTTGGTTACACATTGGAAGGAATTGAAGACATGGGGGTTACTGATACGGGAGAGATTGCCTTAACATATTCCAAAAACGGTGATAAGCAATTCTCGCTTTCAATCTTTAAGCCAATGCAGTCAATTGGAGAGGAAGAAGAACTGATTGAAGTACGCGGACAAAAGGGTACTAAAATCGAGTTGGGTACTTTCAAAACAATCCAATGGGATGAAGAAGGTTTACGATATAATGTGATTTTAGAAAATCCGGACTTAACATTCGAGGAAATACTGCAGTTAACAGAGAAAATGGAGATTATAAAATAAACAATTCGGAGCAATTACAGGAAATTTGTGATTGCTCCTTTTTAATTATACTTGTGACAAATCGTTCACAAAATAAAACCATTCTATTAGAAAGTACTAAAAGTATCGTGGTATAGTTAGAGCGATATTTTACATGTGGAAGGATGACCTTTTTGGCTAAAAAGCAAGTATGGTATGAAGTAGAAGAAAATGAAACAATCGAGCAATGCCTTGAAAGAATGAAGAAAGATGGCTATATGCCATTTGGACGCAGAGAAGAGCCGGTGTTCGAAGAAGTAAATGGCGAGCCTATCTATTTGCGTCAAAAAATACAATTTAAAGGTGTATTAATAGTAGAATAACGTACTACTCGATTAAAAACCGAACAATATCTTTTGCTTTAAAAATATTGTTCGCATTTTTGCATTGATTTTATGCGTAACCCTTGTTAAAATGTGTACAGGAAAAACATTTAATCCCTCATATATGCTAGAGAATATGGCTCTAGTGTCTCTACCCGGCACCGTAAATACCGGACTATGTGGGAAAGCAACTTCAGGTATGATGAAATAAAGGATGTGGATCTCAATGCAATTATCTACATATACTTTTAATGCTCAGTCCTCAAGTAGATTGCTTTCTCATGCGTAGAGCGTAGAGAGCAATTTATTTGAGGATTTTTTTACATTTATTACACAAATGGCGAAGATGTTTAAAGGAGCGAAACTCATGAATCCGAAAATTGGCGTTATTATGGGAAGTTCAAGTGATTGGGAAACGATGAAGCATGCTTGTGACATTTTGGACGAGCTGCAAGTGCCTTATGAAAAGCAAGTCGTTTCAGCACATCGCACACCAGATTTAATGTTTGAATATGCGGAAGCTGCACGTGGACGCGGTATTCAAGTAATTATTGCAGGGGCTGGTGGAGCAGCTCATTTACCAGGTATGGTAGCAGCAAAAACGACGTTACCTGTAATTGGGGTACCTGTACAGTCACGTGCGCTAAACGGACTCGATTCACTATTATCGATTGTCCAAATGCCAGGTGGTGTACCTGTCGCGACTGTAGCAATTGGCAAGGCAGGAGCAACAAATGCAGGCCTGCTTGCAGCGCAAATTTTAGGAGCGTTTGATCAGGAACTTGCTGCAAAGCTTGAGGCACGACGTGAAGCGACAAAAGCGCAAGTTTTGGAAAGCACAGGTGACTTAACGTGACGAAAATGATTTACCCAGGACAAACAATCGGCATCATAGGCGGTGGTCAGCTTGGTCGTATGATGGCAGTTGCCGCAAAAGAAGCTGGCTATAAAATCGCAGTACTGGAGCCAACAATGGATTCGCCTTGTGGGCAAGTGGCAGACATACGAATTGTCGCAGCTTACGATGATGAAGCAGCATTGGAAGAGCTGGCGGAAGTTAGTGATGTCATAACATATGAGTTTGAGAATATCGATTACGATGGTTTGAAACGTTTAACACAAATGGCCTATGTTCCTCAAGGCGCAGAGCTTGTGCGCATTACACAAAATCGTGTCACAGAAAAGCAAATGATTGTTGAGGCAGGCTGTCCGGTTGCACCGTATATTGTCACATCTACATATGAAGAGCTGCTAGAAAAAATTGGAGAAATCGGCTTCCCATGTATCGTTAAAACAGCACGGGGCGGTTATGACGGGAAGGGCCAGCAGTTATTGAAATCAGCTGAGGACTTACAACTGGCAAAAGATTTATTTACACATTCACAATGTATTGCAGAGGGTTTTGTTCCATTTACGAAAGAGATTTCGGTCATCGTTCAGCGCAATGGTGATGGTGAAACATACTGCTTACCTGTCGGAGAAAACATTCATATAAACCACATTTTACATGAAACGATTGTCCCGGCCCGTATCGAACTGTCGACAGCACAATTAGCTGAAGAAGCTGCACTTAAAATTGCTGATTCACTGAAACTGATCGGAACATTGGCAGTGGAAATGTTCGTCCTTGAAGATGGCAGCATCGTAATAAATGAATGTGCGCCACGTCCGCATAACTCAGGCCATTATTCCATTGAGGCATGCAATATTTCCCAGTTTACACAGCATATTCGTGCAGTATGCGGATGGCCGCTACGTAAACCAAAACTGTGGGCACCATCAATTATGGTGAATGTACTTGGTCAGCATGTCGTTCCACTAACAAATTCAATTTCAAAATTTCCTGACTGGTCAGTACATTTGTACGGGAAATCAGAAGCAAAGGTAAACCGGAAAATGGGTCATGTTACAATCATGACAGATGATATAAATACAGCATTACAACAAATAACAGACTCTGGTATTTGGCCGGAGTAAAAGGAGAAGATTTATGATAGAACGCTATACACGTCCAGAAATGGGTGCTATTTGGACTGAAGAGAACAAATTTAAAGCATGGCTTGAAGTAGAGATTTTAGCTTGTGAAGCATGGGCTGAAATCGGTGAAATTCCTAAAGAAGATGTAGCAAAATTACGTGCTAACGCATCATTTGATATCGACCGCATCTATGAAATTGAACAGGAAACACGTCATGATGTAGTAGCATTTACACGAGCTGTTTCGGAAACACCAGCACTTGGCGAAGAAAAAAAATGGGTGCACTACGGTTTAACTTCAACGGACGTTGTAGATACAGCACTATCATACTTAATCAAACAGGCGAATGAAATTTTACGCAAAGATTTACACCAATTCATCGCCATTCTGACAGAAAAAGCAAAAGAGCATAAATTTACAGTAATGATGGGGCGTACACACGGTGTGCATGCTGAACCGACAACATTTGGTTTAAAGCTGGCATTATGGCTTGAAGAAATGCGCCGTAACTTAGTACGTTTTGAAGAAGCCGCAAAAGTAATTGAAACAGGTAAAATGAGCGGTGCTGTAGGAACATATGCCAATATTAATCCACGTGTGGAAAGCTATGTATGTGAACATCTTGGATTAGCAGCTGCACCAATTTCTACACAAACATTACAGCGTGACCGTCATGCACAATACTTTTCTACATTGGCATTAATCGCTACATCAATTGAAAAATTTGCGACAGAAATCCGCGGACTGCAAAAATCTGAAACACGTGAAGTGGAAGAAGGTTTTGCGAAAGGGCAAAAAGGTTCTTCTGCTATGCCGCATAAGCGAAACCCAATCGGCTCTGAAAATATGACAGGTATGGCACGATTGATGCGCGGCTACATGCTGACAGCTTATGAGAATGTAGCTTTATGGCATGAACGAGATATTTCACATTCTTCAGCTGAACGTGTCATTATACCGGATGCCACAATTACATTAAATTATATGTTAAATCGTTTCGGTAATATTTTGAAAAACTTAACTGTATTCCCTGACAATATGAAACGCAATATGGAGCGTACATTTGGTCTGATCTATTCTCAGCGTATTTTACTTGCGTTAATCGACAAAGGATTATCACGTGAGGAAGCGTACGATACGGTTCAGCCATTAACAGCGCGAGCTTGGGATGAGCAAACACAATTCCGTCCGCTTGTAGAAGCGAGTGAAGAAATCACAACGCATCTATCACCGGAAGAAATTGCAGACTGCTTTGACTATAACTACCATATTCAGAATGTTGATTTGATTTTCGAACGTTTAGGTCTTAACTAACTAATCAATTAATCAGGAGGAATACGTCATGAATAAAGGCCAGCTTTTATATGAAGGGAAAGCAAAACGATTATATACAACAGAAGATACTGAAATACTTTTTGTTGAATACAAAGATAGTGCGACAGCATTTAATGGTGAGAAAAAAGCCGAGATTGCTGGAAAGGGAAATTTAAACAACCAAATTACGACGTTACTTTTCGAAAAGTTACAAGCAAACGGAATTGAGTCACATTTCGTAAAAAGGCTTTCAGCGAACGAACAGCTTGTACGTAAAGTCGAAATTATTCCAATCGAAGTTGTTACACGCAATATTGCTGCAGGCAGCCTGGCAAAACGTCTAGGCTTGGATGAGGGCACACCGCTTAAGCGTCCAATCGTCGAATTTTACTATAAAGATGATGCATTAGGTGATCCAATCATTACAACGGAGCATATTGACGTGCTGAATATCGCAACACCGATCGAAGTAGAACAGCTGTATAATGCGGCACTGCATGTGAATGAAGTGCTGCGTCCGATTTTTACTGCGGTTGGTGTAACATTAGTCGACTTCAAACTGGAATTTGGTCGTGATAAAGACGGCAATATTTTACTTGCCGATGAAATTTCTCCTGATACTTGTCGTTTGTGGGACTCTACTACAAAACAAAAGCTTGATAAAGACGTATTCCGCCGTGATTTAGGCAATCTAACGGAAGTATATGAAATTATATTACAAAAACTTGGAGGCAACTAACTCATGAAGAAAGTTAAAATATATGTAACATTAAAAGAAAGCATCCTGGATCCACAAGGTTTTGCAGTTCAAGGCTCATTGCAAAAAATCGGTTATGGCGAAGTATCTGACGTACGTATCGGTAAATATTTAGAAGTTACAATTCAAGACACTGACCGCGATATAGATACAATCGTAAAAGAAATGTGCGAAAAAGTATTAACAAATACGGTAATCGAAAAGTACCGTTATGAAGTTGAGGAGGCATAATACGATGAAATTTGCAGTACTCGTTTTCCCGGGGTCTAACTGTGATATCGACATGTTTCATGCGATTAAGGACGAGCTAGGTGAAAAAGTAGAATATGTTTGGCATACAGCTACAAGTCTAGACGGATTTGACGGGGCATTAGTGCCTGGCGGTTTCTCATATGGAGATTATTTACGTTGTGGCGCAATGGCAAACCAATCAAACATTATGTCGGCTCTAAAAGAATTTGCTGCACAAGGCAAACCAGTGCTAGGTGTTTGTAACGGATTCCAGATTTTAACGGAAGCAGGGCTGTTACCTGGTGCTCTAATCCGCAATAAAAATCTTAAATTCATGTGTCGTACAGTACAGCTAAAAGTTGAGAACAACAACACTTTATTTACAAACGGATATGAAGAGGGAGAAGTAATCAATATTCCGATCGCGCACGGTGAAGGAAACTACTACTGTGATGACGAAACATTAGCCTCTTTACAAGCCAATAACCAGATTGTCTTTACATATGAGGGTGAAAATCCGAACGGTTCTTTAGCGGATATCGCAGGAATTATCAATAAAGAAGGCAATGTACTCGGCATGATGCCACATCCAGAGCGTGCTGCAAATGAAATCGTTGGTGGCGCAGATGGTCTTAAACTATTTAAATCAATTGTGAAGCAGTGGAGGGAACAGCATGTTAACAACTAATTTCGAACCAACACCAGAGCAAATTAAAGAAAAACGTCTCTATGCAGACATGGGGATGTCAGATGCGGAATTTGACTTAGCAATTGAAAAGTTAGGTCGTATTCCAAACTGGACAGAAACAGGTCTTTTCTCGGTAATGTGGTCTGAGCACTGTTCTTATAAAAAATCGAAGCCGGTACTTCGCAAGTTCCCGACAAAAGGTCCTCAAGTACTGCAAGGTCCTGGTGAAGGTGCCGGTATTGTTGACATCGGTGATGAGCAAGCGGTTGTTTTCAAAATGGAATCACATAACCATCCATCTGCGATTGAACCATACCAAGGAGCTGCAACAGGGGTAGGCGGAATTATCCGTGACGTTTTCTCAATGGGTGCACGTCCAATTGCGATGCTGAACTCCTTACGTTTTGGTGAGTTGAAATCAGCACGCGGTAAATATTTATTTGAAGAAGTTGTTGCTGGTATTGCAGGTTACGGAAACTGTATCGGTATTCCGACAGTAGGCGGTGAAATTGGTTTTGATCCGTGCTACGAAGGAAATCCGCTTGTAAATGCAATGTGTGTCGGATTAATCGATCATAAGGATATCCAAAAAGGTATTGCTGCAGGAGTAGGAAATACTGTAATGTACGTTGGTGCGAAAACAGGTCGTGACGGTATTCACGGTGCAACATTCTCTTCTGAAGAATTGACAGAAGATACTGAAGAAAGTCGTTCGGCAGTACAAGTTGGGGATCCGTTCATGGAAAAATTACTTCTTGAAGCTTGTCTGGAAGTTGTAAAATCAGATGCATTAGTTGGTATTCAAGATATGGGTGCAGCAGGTCTTACTTCGTCTTCAGCAGAAATGGCCTCTAAAGCCGGTACTGGTGTAGAAATGAACTTGGACTTAGTTCCTCAACGTGAAACAAATATGTCAGCGTATGAAATGATGTTATCAGAGTCTCAAGAGCGCATGCTGATCGTTGTAAAAGCAGGTCGTGAAGATGAAATTAAAGCGATTTTCGATAAATATGATCTTGATGCAGTAGCAGTAGGAAGAGTTACAGAAGACAAAATGCTTCGTTTACTGCACAAAGGTGAAGTGGTAGCAGAAGTGCCTGCAGACGCGCTTGCTGAAGACGCACCGGTTTACAATATGCCGGATGCTGAACCAGCTTACTTTGCAGAATATCAGGCAATGGAAAATACAGAACCAAACGTAACAGATTATAAAGAAACGTTAACAGCACTTTTAAAAGCGCCGACAATCGCTTCAAAAGAGTGGGTTTACGATCAATATGACTATCAAGTACGTACAAATACGGTTGTAGCACCAGGTTCGGATGCTGCAGTATTACGTGTACGCGGTACAAATAAAGGGTTGGCGATGACGACAGACTGTAATGCTCGCTATATCTACCTTGACCCTACAACGGGCGGGAAAATTGCTGTTGCTGAAGCAGCGCGTAACATCGTATGTTCAGGCGGACAACCACTTGCGATTACAGACTGCCTAAACTTCGGTAATCCGGAAAAACCTGAAATCTTCTGGCAAATTCAAAAATCGGCTGACGGTATTGCGGAAGCTTGTTTAGCATTAGATGCACCGGTAATTGGCGGTAACGTGTCAATGTACAATGAGCGTTCAGGTGAAGCAGTTTATCCAACACCAACGATCGGTATGGTTGGATTAGTAAAAGATTTAGCACATGTTACAACTCAGGAAGTAAAAGCTGCTGGAGACGTTGTATATATAGTCGGCGACACGAAAACAGAATTCGGTGGATCTGAATTACAAAAGTTAGTGGAAGGCGGCATTTCTGGCAAAGCACCTTCAATCGACTTGACAGTAGAAGCGGCACGTCAACAATCTATTTTAGAAGCGATTCAAGCAGGACTTGTTCAATCAGCGCATGATGTTTCTGAAGGTGGGGTTGCGGTTGCATTAGCAGAGAAAACTTTCGCAGCAAAAGGTTTAGGCTTAGACGTAGCATTAACTGGTTCTGCAATAACGGCTTTATTCGCTGAATCACAATCACGCTTTGTATTAACTGTGAAAGCTGAACATGCAGAAGGCTTTGAAACAATCGTAAAAGATGCACAAAAAATTGGTACAGTAACAGACGACGCGAACATAAAAATTAGCGGTGAAGCTGGTGTACTTGTTGAAGGTACTGTGGAGGAATTCCGTTCTGCCTGGAAAGGAGCAATTCCATGCTTGCTGAAATCAGAGGCTTAAATGAGGAATGTGGTGTATTTGGCATTTGGGGTAACCAGGATGCGGCGCACTTAAGTTATTACGGTTTACACGCATTACAGCATCGTGGACAGGAAGGAGCTGGTATCGTCACAACTGACGGTAATCAGCTTCAGGCTGTACGTGGTGAAGGTCTTGTAAATGACGTGTTCAATGAAAATAAATTACGTAAAGTAGTAGGACACGCGGCAATTGCGCATGTACGATACGCAACAGCAGGCGGCAAAGGACTGGAAAATGTCCAGCCATTGTTATTCCGTTCTTCAACTGGCTCACTGGCAATTGCCCATAATGGGAACTTAGTGAATGCCACACATTTAAAACAGTTTTTAGAGCGCTCTGGCAGCATTTTCAACTCGACTTCCGATACAGAGGTTGTTGTACATTTAATTAAAAAATCAAAACACTCTCCATTTCGTTCAAAAGTGAAAGAAGCATTGTCGCTATTAAAAGGCGCATTCTCTATTATTCTATTGACGAATGATCAAATGATTGTAGCGCGCGACCGAAACGGCTTACGTCCCCTTTCACTTGGAAAATTGGGTGATTCGTATGTTGTTGCTTCTGAAACTTGTGCATTTGATTTAATCGGGGCGGAATACGTACGTGAAGTGGAACCGGGCGAGTTATTGATCATTTCAAATAATGGTCTTGAAGTCGACAGCTATGTTGAAAAGGACAAGCGAACAATGTGTGCGATGGAATATGTGTATCTTGCACGTCCTGATTCAAATATTGATGAAGTAAATATCCATATGGCACGTAAACGCATGGGGAAAGAACTCGCAAAAGAATGTGCCCATATTGAAGCGGATGTCGTTACAGGAGTTCCAGATTCGTCCATTTCTGCAGCAATAGGATTTTCTGAAGCGAGCGGAATTCCATACGAGCTTGGCTTAATTAAAAACCGCTATGTTGGTCGTACTTTTATCCAGCCGACACAGGAACTTCGCGAACGTGGTGTTAAAATGAAACTATCACCGGTAGTTCAAGTTGTTAAAGGAAAACGTGTCGTAATGGTAGATGATTCAATTGTACGCGGTACAACATCGAGACGCATTGTACGCATGCTGAAAGAAGCAGGGGCGGCAGAAGTACATGTTGTGATTTCTTCCCCTCCAATGACGGATCCTTGTTATTACGGAATCGATACATCGACACATGAAGAGCTGATAGCATCAAGCCACAGTGTGGAAGATATACGAGTTGCAATTGAAGCGGACACATTAACATTTTTATCTTTGGAAGGTATGGTCCGTGCAACGAACCGCCCGTTTGAAGATGAAAATGGCGGACTTTGCGTCGCATGCTTTACAGGAAAATACCCGACAGAAATATTCCCGGACACAGTTTTACCACATGAAAAAGACTGTTAGAAATTAAGGAGGAGCAAGTACATTATGTCAAAAGCATATGAACAGGCAGGCGTAAATATTGAGGCAGGTTATGAAGCAGTAAAACGGATGAAATCACATGTCGAGCGTACGAACCGTTTAGGTGTGATGGGAACGTTTGGCGGCTTTGGAGGCATGTTTGATTTGTCTGCACTGAACTTAAAGGAACCAGTTCTTATTTCAGGTACGGACGGTGTTGGGACGAAACTAAAGCTTGCATTTATGGTTGATAAACACGATACAATCGGCGTGGACTGTGTTGCGATGTGTGTAAATGATATCGTTGCACAAGGTGCTGAACCGCTTTACTTCCTTGACTATGTAGCAGTAGGAAAGGCTGAGCCGGCAAAAATAGAACAAATCGTTAAAGGTGTTGCAGACGGCTGTGTGCAGTCAGGAGCAGCATTAATCGGTGGAGAAACAGCAGAAATGCCGGGTCTTTACGAAGAAGACGAGTACGACTTAGCTGGCTTTGCTGTAGGTGCTTGTGAAAAAGCGGATATTATTACAGGCGAGAAAATAGTGGAAGGCGATGTTCTAATCGGCCTTGCTTCAAGCGGAGTCCATTCAAATGGCTATTCATTAGTTCGAAAAATTGTATTCGCAGACAATGAAATTGCAGTTAATGCAGTAGTAGAAGGCTATGAAGACCTTGGTCCAATCGGAGAAGCGCTTCTAGTTCCTACAAAACTTTATGCAAAGCCTGTTTTAGCAGCCCTTAAAGCAGCAGACGTACATGGTTGTGCACACGTAACAGGTGGCGGCTTCTATGAAAACTTGCCACGTATGATGCCACAAGGTTTGGCAACTGAAATTGATTTAGGATCTTGGCCAGTGCTGCGCATCTTTGAGTTTTTAAAAGAAAAAGGTGCATTAGCGGACAAGGATTTATATAACGTATTCAACATGGGAATCGGTTTTGTTATTGCGGTTCCAGCGAGTGAAGCTGATAAAGTGATTGCTGCAGTAGAAGCTGAAGGTGAAAAAGCTTATACAATTGGTCGCGTTGTCAACGGTGAAGGTGTCATCTTTAATGGCGAACATGACGGGAGCTTAGTGTAATGAGTACGAAAATTGCCGTATTCGCTTCCGGAAGCGGTAGTAACTTTCAGGCAATTCAAGAAGCGATTAGCCGCGGTGAGCTTAACGCAACAATTGAGCTTGTCATTACGGATAAGCCGGGTGCCTATGTTGTGACACGTGCACAAAATTATGGTATTCCTGTTGTGGAGCTTGCACCGAAAACTTTTGCCGATAAGGCCGCCTACGAAGCGAAACTAGTTAAACTGTTAAAAGAACGAGAGATTGAATGGATCATATTGGCAGGTTATATGCGCCTTGTTGGGGAAACGCTTTTATCGGCTTATGAGCATCGGATTATCAATATTCATCCGTCGTTGCTGCCGTCATTTCCCGGAAAAGATGCTATTGGTCAGGCAATGGCTCATGGCGTAAAAGTTACCGGTGTGACAGTGCATTATGTAGATGCGGGAATGGATACGGGAAAGATTATCTCGCAAGGGGCAGTTGACGTTATCGATGGAGACCGTGAAGCAACAGAAGAGCGTATACATAAATTAGAACATGCGCTATACACGAGAACATTACAGCAATTATTTAACGTAAAAAAGTAAATTCGCATGAGCCGCTCCAGTGAGGGCATTGCTCACCGATAAGTAAAAAAATTTTACCAACGAATTGTATTATTTTAAGGATAGTACTTTGACTGGATATTGTTGTTTGGAGTGAAGGCGGCGACTCCTGGGGGACAAGCACGACGCCTGAGACTACAGGCTCAGGCCGTGCCCCCGGAAAGCGTCCGCCGTAACGGAAAACAACACTTATAATAACTAAATTGGAGGACCTAATCGTGACGAAACGTGCACTTATTAGTGTTTCAGATAAAAATGGTATTTTAGAATTTGCAAAAGAATTAGTAGCTCTTGGCTATGAAGTACTTTCTACTGGAGGAACAAAAAGTTTACTACAACAAAACAATGTTCCGGTAACAGCAGTGGATGAAGTAACAAACTTCCCGGAAATTTTGGATGGCCGTGTAAAAACATTAAATCCAATGATTCATGGCGGTCTATTAGGTAAGTTTGATGAGCCAAGCCATGTTGCACAGATGAATGAACATGGCATCCGCCCAATCGAAATTGTATGTGTCAACTTATATCCGTTCGTCGAAACGATTTCCAAGCCGGATGTATCTTGGGATGATGCAATTGAAAATATCGATATTGGTGGTCCCACAATGTTACGTTCAGCTGCAAAAAACCATGATTATGTAACGGTAATTGTTGATGCAAATGACTATTCTGCCGTATTGGAAGAGTTGAAGGCAGATGGAAAAACAACATTAGCAACACGTCGTCGTTTAGCAGCAAAAGTATTCCGTCATACGGCTGCTTATGATTCGTATATTTCCAATCATTTATCAAATGCAATTGGCGAAGAGTTCCCTGAAAACATGACGCTAACATATGAGTTGAAGCAAACATTACGCTATGGTGAAAACCCTCATCAAAAAGCGGCTTTCTATGCAAAACGTTTAGGTTCGGATTTCTCGATTGCCTACGCAACACAATTACACGGTAAAGAGTTATCGTACAACAATATTCAGGATGCAAATGCAGCATTGCAAATCGTAAAAGAATTTGAAATGCCTGCAGCGGTTGCCGTAAAGCACATGAACCCATGTGGTGTCGGTACTGGCGAAACAATTGAAGAAGCATTCAATAAAGCATATGAAGCAGATTCAACATCTATCTTTGGCGGCATCATCGCATTAAACAAAGAAGTGGACAAGGCAACTGCCGAAAAGTTATCGGGTATTTTCCTGGAAATCATCATTGCGCCAAGCTTTACTTCAGAAGCATTAGAGATTTTAACGCAGAAGAAAAACATTCGTCTGTTAACAATCGATTTCACACAGGAAAAGCAGGATCAGTTCAATGTTGTAGCAGTTGAAGGTGGTTTACTCGTACAAGAGCCGGACCGTTTCGGCTTTAAAGATGCAACTATTCAAGTTGTGACAGACCGTGAACCGACTGAAGAAGAGTGGGAAGCATTAAAACTAGGCTGGGCAGTTGTGAAGCATGTAAAATCGAATGCCATCGTTGTAACAGATAAGCAAATGACATTAGGTGTAGGTGCGGGTCAAATGAACCGTGTAGGTGCTGCGAAAATTGCCTTTGAACAAGCGGGAGAAAAAGCACAGGGCGCGGCATTAGCTTCTGATGCATTCTTCCCAATGGGCGACACAGTAGAAGCAGCGGCAAAAGCCGGTATTAAAGCAATCATTCAACCAGGTGGCTCGATTAAAGACCAGGAATCAATAGATGCAGCAAACAAATATGGTATTGCCATGGTGTTTACAGGGGTTCGTCACTTTAAACACTAATTAAAAGTTAGCAGTAGAGAAATTATTAAATTTACGTTATAATAGAATAAAGTTTCGCTAATGTTCTGGCCGGACGTTAGCAGAAGCGTTTGCAAATGCTTTATTTATTCTTCTTTCTGGCCGGGAGAGGGGTAAATAAGACGATTGGGCGATTCTTGGCCGGGTCCCCGTCGTAACCAAATTTTATTAACAACTGCATCGACTTTGGCCGGGAGATGCCATGTTAATAATAAAATAATCATTGATTGTAAGATACACAGCACTACTTTTGGTCGGGTAGCGCAGTGTAAACGACCATTAATGAAAAGCGCTCGCCTAAAATTTGGCGGGCGTTTTTTTATTAGAAAAAAAAAATTTATAGAAAATTATAAGGTTAAATCATGTGTAGGGAATGACTTTAGTTGTTTGTAGTGAAGGGCGAGGACTCCCCGCGGAAGGCATTCGCCCGCAACGGAAATTAACGATAAAAAAGGAGAGCTCATAATGAATATTCTTGTAATCGGTAGTGGTGGTCGTGAACATGCGATCGCAAAGCAATTCAACAATGCACCATCTGTACAAAACGTTTTCGTAGCACCAGGAAATGACGGGATGAAGCAGGATGCGCAAGTAGTGGCAATCGATGCACTGGATTTCGCATCACTTGCACAATTTGCAAAAGAAAATGATGTGGCTTTAACATTTGTAGGTCCGGAGCAGCCATTAGCAGAAGGAATCGTTGACTACTTCAACGAGCAAGGGTTGGTTATTTTCGGCCCAACAAAAGCGGCGGCAAAAATTGAAGGTTCGAAATCTTATGCAAAAGAGATTATGAACAAATATAATATTCCGACGGCAGCGCATGAAACATTTACAGAAGCGGATAAAGCGGTTGCTTATATTAAAGAGCAAGGTGCTCCAATTGTAATTAAAGCGGACGGATTAGCTGCCGGAAAAGGTGTCATTGTAGCGATGACAGAACAGGAAGCGATCGAAGCAGTGGAAGATATGATCGGTAACCAACGTTTCGGTGATTCGTCTTCCCGTGTTGTTGTGGAAGAGTTCCTGGATGGCGAAGAATTCAGCTTTATGAGTTTTGTACATAAAGGACAAATCTATCCAATGGTCATAGCACAAGATCATAAACGTGCTTATGACGGCGATAAAGGACCAAATACAGGGGGAATGGGTGCTTATTCACCAGTACCGCAAATTTCAGAAGACATTGTAAAAGTTGCATATGACACAATCGTAGAGCCGACTGTAAATGCAATGGAAGCAGAAGGTGTATCATTCACCGGTATCCTGTATGCAGGCTTAATTTTAACGGCAAAAGGCCCGAAAGTAATTGAGTTCAATGCACGATTTGGTGACCCGGAAACACAAGTCGTATTACCACGTATGGCTTCAGACTTCGGTGAATTTATGATGAGCGTAATGAACGAGCAGCCATTCGATTTACAGTGGAAAGAAGCAGCTATGCTAGGTGTTGTTGTTGCGGCGGAAGGCTACCCAGGCGATGTGGAAAAAGGAAATGCTCTGCCGGAGCTTTCGGATGTTGAACTGCCGCTATTCCATGCGGGGACAAAGCTTGCGGGTGATCGGTTCGTAGGTAACGGTGGCCGTGTATTATTAGTAGCGGCAGAAGCAACTACATTAAAAGAAGCGCAGGAAAAAGTATATGCTGAACTTGCAAAAAAAGAATGGACGAATTTCTTTTTCCGCAAAGATATTGGCTGGAGAACATTTAAATAAAGGAAAGGCGATACGTACAGACGTGTCGCCTTTTTACTCAATATAGCTGTCTATCATATATCGCTCTTTTTATGTTTCTCAATTTCAATGGCAAGTAAAAGTAACTTGTCATCAAACTCATCGAGAATACGTAATTTTTCTTCAAGCTCCGTCTCGAAACTGGTTGCTTGGATAAAAAGATTTTTGAGCTGGTTTTCCAGGTTAATCCGGGTAATGGATTGTACATCTGTCGTTGGGGAATATTTATGTTCAGGCTCTTTTACTTGGACCATTTCTTCTAAGGTAGAATGAATTTCATCGTTTTTATCTTTAATTTCCTTTAACAGATTGTGCTGTTGATTGATCGTTTCGTGCAGAGAAATTAATTGTTCATTGTTACTGCTCAGGAACGAACGAAGCAAATGATCCAGCTCTTCGACGGCCTGTATATAATTTTCTGAACGGGCAGCAGGAGATTCAATTTTAGCTGTTTTCTCGATTGTTTCTTTTAACTGTTTGTTTTCTTTCTGTAAGTTTTCTTTTTTTTCCACTAGTGATTCTATGGAAGAAATGAGTTTTATTCTTTGCTCTTCACGTAACTGAATATTTTCGTGCAGTTCAATCAGCTCTTTTTCAAAGCTTTTCCTTAGCATCATTAATTCCACGGAAAGTTCTTTTTTCTCATTAATTAACTGATTCAGTTCCTGCTCAAGACTATTTACCATTGAATAATGGTCCACGCTTTGTAGGGTGGATATTTCGTTTTGATATTTGGCGATTTCAGATTTCAAAAAGTTGATGGTTTGCTGTAATTGAAGTGGGTCTTTACTTTTCACGCTATCAATCTCCAAATGGATCCCTCCTATCAAGTCATATTTTTCAGTAAGCTTATAATCTCTTGGAAATCTTTTTCCTTTTCATGTACGAGCTGATTTATTTTTTCTGCAGCTTTTCTCTCTTCTTCTTCATTGGCAGGATATGATGTTTCATATTTATTGTTTGATAATAAGTAAGCCATTAATAAATTGAGTGAACTTTTTTCCGAAAATTTAAAGCTGTTAGTATTTTCCTGTACTTCATCTTTTACCGGTGAAAAATTCTCTTTCATAAAATGCTTTAGGATTTTATCAAATGTTAGTACTTCCGATTCTTCTCGTTTATCTTCAAATTCGTTTATAATGTTTCCTCCTGTTCCAAATAAATAACATTTAAAGCTGTACATTTACATACATCCGCTAAATAACAACATTCAGGTAACTGATCTTGGAAATATGGTAAGAGCCTAGATATAAACTCTCTTGATCTAATTGATGGAATATATTAAAAGTGGAAGTTATTCGTTGAATTCTTTTATTCGTGGATATAATTTTGGGTTTGATTTTCCAGCGCAATTAATTGTATTTCAAAAGGATTGGAGCTTTTAGGCACTGGAAATGCTGCCGTCTTACAAATGATTTTTATTTGCTTATGTAAGCAAAATAAAGAAAGGGCATTTTACCCTTTCTTCACTGTATGATGATTAAGTTATTGGTAACACTGCGATATGTAAAAACGCTATATTTAAATTTAAAATATAGCGCTTTGTAATGTGAGCATTATAGAACAAGCCCCTAGATCCACCTCTTAATCATTGACGGGCATCATTTCGGTCATCTGCTCTGATTTGGCCATCGCGACTACTGGACAATATTGATAATACCCTTCCGCCACTTTCATTGAACCGGCAAGAATCATCATACGACCAACTGTACATTGAGGTTTATGAGCAATTCTCCCGACACCGAATGCGGTCATAGCAACACCGCACATCATACGGATAAAAGCGTTTGTTTCAGAAATATTTGGGGTCAGCAATTATGTTTCCTCCTTTTTTTAGAAAATTTAAAAATTATTTTGGAAACACTTTGCTTTATGAAAGTGCTATGTTACGATTAATTCACCAAAAGGAATATTGTAGCAATTGCCTACATAAAGCAAAATATATTGAACTAAGTATGTGTTTTTCTTTTAAATCGATACGCATTTAATCTAGCTTCAGCAGCTGTTAAAGACAATTGCTGAAGCTACTTGAATCGCAGCAGGATATTTTTTAGAGCTGGTTTAGCATCTTGGAAAAGTTATAAGCGTCTTTATATTAGGTGTAAAAATTGAAAGGAGTGCAGAAAATGCCGAAAATTAGTTGGAAGTTAAGTAATATAAGAGAGCAAGTTAGTATCATTGACGGGCATGCTGCTCCGAATATAGTTTTAAAAAATGCTAAATACTTACATAGTATGATGAAAAGTTGGGCAACAGGTAACATCTGGATATCCAATGATCGCATCGTATATGTTGGTAAGGAAATGCCTGCAAATATAGAAGGGACAGAGGTTGTTGATTTGGCAGGGAAAGTAGTAGTACCAGGTTATATTGAGCCGCACGTACATCCTTTCCAATTGTACAATCCCCACAGTTTCGCAGAGTTTAGTGCACAGACCGGCACGACTACATTTATTTCAGACAATATGACACTTGTTTCATTGATGAAAAATAAGAAAGCGTTTTCTTTTATGGATGAGCTTGCTAAATTGCCATTTTCATTTTACTGGTGGAGTCGTTTCGATTCCCAAACTGAACTTGAAAATGAGAGGGAACTTTACTCAAATGCCTCGGTCTTGGAATGGCTTGACCGTCATGACGTATTGCTTGGCGGGGAATTGACAGGATGGCCTCGTCTGATGCGCGGGGATGATCAGATGCTTTACTGGATTCAGGCAGCTAAGCATAAGGGGAAAAAAATCGAAGGACATTTACCGGGAGCATCCGAAAAAACGTTGGCTAAAATGCGTTTACTAGGAGTCGATGGTGACCATGAATCTATGACAATTGAAGATATTGAAGCGCGTATACTGCATGGATATGCTGTTACACTTCGCTATTCATCGATTCGCCCGGATTTGCCTCATTTATTAAAAGCGGTTGTCGATAAAGGCTATGAAATATTCGATCATTTAATGATGACAACAGATGGCTCCACACCGAGTTTCCATGAAGATGGTGTGATGGATAAATGTATTCGGGCAGCCCTTGAAGCAGGTGTGCGCCCAGTTGATGCTTATAATATGGCAAGCTATAATGTTGCGAGATATTATAATATGACCAATTTGCATGGGTTACTTGCTACAGGTCGTTATGCAAATATTAATATTTTGGCGGACGAACATTCGCCGACACCTGAAGCAGTAATTTCAAAAGGAGTATGGCTAAAACGCGACAATACAGATTTGAAAGCATTTCCGGAAGTTGACTTATCCCTATTCGGTGATCTGAAAATCGATTTTGATTTGCACGAAGGAGATTTTCAATTTTCGATGCCGATTGGCGTTGAAATGGTGAATGATGTTATTACGAAGCCGTATAGTATAAAAAATTTCGGTCATTATCAACATACATTATCAACAGACCATGATGAAAGCTATTTAATGCTTGTCGACCGCAATGGAAAATGGCGTATTAATACGATGATTAAAGGATTTGCGACACATGTAAAAGGCTTTGCCTCATCGTATTCCAATACTGGAGATATTATTTTATTAGGAAAATCGGTGCAGGATATGCAGTACGCTTTTCAAGAATTGAAGAAAATGAATGGCGGGATTGTACTTGTAGAGGATGATCAAATTGTGACAAGTATTCCTTTAACTTTGGCCGGCTCTATTTATGATGGAACCGTTAATGAAGTAATTCCGCTTGAGCTAGCATTGAAGAGTGCTTTGAAAAAACGTGGATATCACCATACAGATGCAATTTACACATTGCTGTTTTTACAATCGACACATTTACCGTATATTCGAATTACGACACGTGGGATTTTTGATGTCATGAAAAATAAGGTTATGCTACCTGCCGTAATGCGATAAACCTGAAAAAACGAGAGGAGTAGCACGATGAAACGCAGTATATTCATGTTAACACTATTAGGCATAACCTTAGCGACAGGTTGTTCAGATAAAGAACAAACAGAGGAACCTGCTGTAGAGATAGAAGAAAACGAAGTAGAGAAAGATATTATTGTAGCGGAGGCTGAAGAAGTACTGCCATTTGTAACGCCGTTTACAGGGGAACGAGTGGCAGAGGAAGTGACGATGCGCCCAATACTGGCCACAATCAATAACCATCCGCAAGCACGCCCGCAATCCGGACTTGCACAGGCGGATGTCGTGTATGAAATGCTGGCGGAAGGTGATGTAACACGCTTTTTAGCTCTTTATCAGTCAGAACTTCCTGAATCTATCGGACCGATCCGCAGTGCACGTTCATACTTTATTGATATTGCAAAAGGGCTGGACGCATTTTATATTGCGCATGGCTATAGTCCAGAAGCAAAATCGATGCTTTCACAAAGAGTAGTCGATAATATTAATGGAATGCACTATGATGGTACTTTCTTTAAACGTTCATCGACACGGGTTGCTCCTCACAATTCTTATATTTCGGGCGAAAATGTAAAGGCTGGTGCTGAAAAAGTAGGGACTTCACTACTTTATCAGAAAAAAGTGTCCTACCCATTTTATGAAGCCGAAGATAATGTTAAAATAGGAACAACAGCTAATGAAATATCGATGAAATACAATAATAGCGGTTCATTTAATAGTCAGTACGTATACAATGCCGAAACGAATCAGTACAAGCGTTATTCTGCAAATGTAGAAACAGTCGATTACGAGACAAATGAATCCATCGAATTAGCTAATATTTTATTTTTTGAAATGCCTCATCAAATTGTAGATAATGCCGGTCGACGCGAGATTACAATTACTGGTGGCGGCAATGCGTATGTAGCTCAAGCAGGGACGATACGTGAAGTGAAATGGAAAAATGCAGATGGCCTGCTGGTGGCAGTCGAAGAAGATGGAACGGAAGTAAAATTAGTTCAAGGAAATACATGGATACATTTCGTACCAACATCTCCAGGTCTAGCGGCTTCTGTTATATATTCAGAGTAGAGAGGAAATGGTGGGCACATGCAAATTGAAAAAATTCGCGGTCATCAAACAGATCAGTTGTTTAAAGCAGTCCTAGAGTTAAAGGATATTGAGGAATGCTATAAATTTTTCGATGATTTGTGCACAATTAGTGAAATTCAATCATTGGCACAGCGATTTGAAGTTGCACATTTATTACGTTTGAAAAAAACGTATGAAACAATTAAAAAAGAAACGGGTGCTTCAACAGCAACAATTTCCCGTGTACGCCGTTGCTTTGATTACGGGAATGACACTTATGATGAAATGCTGGGCCGTCTTTATCCAGACGAAAAGCCATTTACGTCAAAGTAATGAAGCGCCAATGCGCCCAATCATAAATACATGAGCAAGCTTAAAAGACTGAGCAGATTTATCCGCTCAGTCTTTTAATATTTCAACGAATTTCGTTATACTAAGAGATGGTCAATAAAAACAAAGATAATGGAAAGTTCAATATAAAAATTTTGAGAATAGGTGGATATATTCATGGAATATTTAAACTGGAGACATGTATTTAAACTGGACCCTGCTAAGGAAATTACGGATGAGGCATTAGAGCAGATTTGTGAATCGGGAACGGATGTTATTTTAGTAGGTGGGACAGATGATGTGACGTTGGATGGCGTTCTGGATCTGCTCGTCCGTGTACGTCGTTTTTCAGTACCGATTGCGCTGGAAATTTCAAACGTTGATAGCATTACACCAGGATATGATTATTACTTCATTCCGTCGGTGTTGAATAGCCGTGATACAAAATGGGTGAAAGATTTGCATCATGAAGCGATTAAAGAATATGGCGATGTACTAATTTGGGAAGAGCTCGTAGCGGAGGGCTATTGTGTACTGAATCCGGATTGTAAAGTAGCGCAAGTAACAAATGCGAAAACGGATTTGACGGTGGAAGATGTAGTGGCCTATGCACGAATGGCGGAAAACTACTTTAAATTGCCGATTTTTTATTTGGAGTACAGCGGTGCATATGGTGATATCGAAATGGTCAAAGCAACAGCCGAAGTTTTAAATGAAACAAAGCTCTTTTATGGAGGCGGCATTACGTCCGTAGAACAGGCGAAAGAAATGGCTGCATATGCCAATACCGTAGTTGTCGGAAATATTATTTATGATGATTTAAAAGCGGCATTAAAAACCGTACAAGCAGTGAAAAGTGTTATATAATAGGAACAAATGTTCTTTAGATAGGAAGGTGCAATATGGAGCATATAGCAAAAAATTTAGTAGCGGGAATGAATCCACAGCAAGCTCAAGCGGTGAAAACAACAGAAGGCCCGCTCCTAATTATGGCAGGGGCCGGCTCTGGGAAAACAAGGGTACTGACTCACCGTATCGCCTATTTAGTCGTTGAGCGTGAAGTATACCCTTCAAAAATTTTGGCCATTACATTTACAAATAAAGCTGCCCGTGAAATGCGTGAGAGAATTGACGGGATATTAGGAAATGGGACAACGGAAAGCATGTGGGTATCCACATTCCACTCAATGTGTGTACGTATTTTGCGACGCAATATTGACCGGATCGGCTATTCGAAAAGCTTCTCAATTTTAGATAGTTCAGATCAGCTGACGGTTATAAAAAATATATTGAAGCAGGATAATATCGATCCGAAAAAATATGACCCGCGTGCAATCTTAAACACGATTAGTTCTGCAAAAAATGAGTGCATTACTGTGAATGGGTTTGAAGAGAATATGAATCCGCATAATCCTTTTGAAAAGATTGTCGCACAGGTATATAAAGGCTATCAGAAACGATTAAGACAAAATCAAAGTCTCGATTTTGACGATTTAATTATGCTGACAATCCGTCTATTTAAAGAAGCGCCGGATGTGCTTGAGTTTTATCAAAACAAATTCCAGTACATTCATGTTGATGAGTATCAAGATACGAACAAATCTCAATATTTGCTCGTGCAATTATTGGCGAAGAAATTCCGTAATATTTGTGTTGTCGGGGATTCGGACCAATCGATCTATCGTTGGCGAGGTGCTGATATTTCGAATATATTATCATTCGAAAAAGATTACAAAGAAGCAAAGGTGATTATGCTTGAGCAAAACTACCGTTCCACAAAACGTATTTTACAAGCGGCAAACAGCGTAATTGAAAAGAATAAAGACCGCTATAAAAAAGTACTGAGAACAGAAAATCCGGAAGGCGAAATGATCCAGCTTTACAAAGCGGGAAATGAGCAGGATGAAGCACAATATGTTGTACGTACGATTCAAAAACTCATGAAGGATGAAGATTACAAGCTGGATGATTTTGCGATTTTATACCGTACAAACGCACAGTCACGTGTGATGGAGGATGTGCTCGTAAAATCGAATATGAACTACCAGATTGTTGGCGGTACAAAGTTCTATGATCGAAAAGAAATTAAAGATTTACTCGCTTACTTACGTTTAATTGCAAACAATGATGATGACCTGTCATTGGCGAGAATTATCAATGAACCAAAACGTGCGATTGGTGCGACTTCATTTGATAAAATGCTTGTCTATGCAATGGAGCGCGACCGATCAATCTTTGATGCGATGGGTGAGCTTGTATTTATGGGGCTTTCAGGCAAAGCAGCCACTTCAGCTGAAAATTTCTACAATATGATTCGTTCATTGAGTGATCGACAGCAGGAATTATCGGTTACAGAGATTGTGGAAGAAGTGCTTGAAAAATCAGGATACCGCCAAATGCTGAAAGCGGAAAAGTCGATTGAAGCAGAAAGCCGCTTGGAAAATATCGAAGAATTTTTAACAGTAACACAGGCTTTTGAAGCGCGCAGTGAAGACCAGTCATTAGTAGCGTTTTTAACGGACCTGGCACTTATTGCAGATATTGATTCTTTAGATGAAGAAGAAAAAGCGAAAGGTACGATTATTTTAATGACGATGCATGCCGCAAAAGGGCTGGAGTTCCCTGTTGTGTTCATTATCGGGATGGAGGAAAATATATTCCCGCATTCACGTTCCTTGGAAAGTGAAGATGAAATGGCCGAAGAACGGCGCTTGATGTATGTCGGCGCAACTCGGGCAGAGCAGCGTCTATACTTGTCTTGTGCGGGTTCTCGTACAATTTTTGGTCGTACAGGATACAATGCCCCATCACGTTTTTTACGCGAAATTGATGAAAATGTGTTAGAGCAAGTTTCAAAAGCAAATACTACATCATATCGTGATGATTCACTGCCATTTAAATCGAACCGTTATGACCGTATGCCGAAGCGTTCATTAGGAAGCGTGCAGGCACCTGCTTCCCAAACATCACGACTTAATTCTACAGGCGGGGATAAGTTTGACTGGAAAGTAGGCGACAAAGCAGCCCATGGCAAATGGGGCGTCGGTATGGTCGTAAGTGTAAAAGGTGAAGGGGACGGCATGGAACTGGATATCGCTTTCCCATCACCGACTGGAATAAAACGTCTGCTAGCGAAATTTGCACCGATTACGAAAGCTTAGGAGGAACATTTGATGAATGAAATAGAACAAAGAATTGCGGAATTAAACAAGCTTCTTCATGAGTATGGCTATGCGTATTATGTACTGGATAAACCGGTAGTAGAAGATAGTGTATATGATCAGCTTTTACATGAACTTATCGCATTAGAAGAAGCAAATCCGGAATTTATTTATCCTGATTCTCCTACTCAGCGTGTCGGTGGCATGGTATTGGAAGGCTTTAAAAAGGTAACGCATGAAACAGCAATGCTTAGTTTATCGAATGCCTTCAATGAAGAAGATTTGCGTGATTTTGACCGGAAAATCGAGCAGGCAATCGGTAAAAATTACTCCTATGTATGTGAACTGAAAATTGATGGTTTGGCCATATCTTTACGCTATGAAAACGGGGTTTTTGTACAAGGCGCTACTCGTGGTGACGGAACGGTTGGTGAAGATATTACAGCCAACCTGAAGACAATCCGTGCCATTCCTTTACGTTTAAATGAACCTGTAACATTAGAAGTGCGCGGCGAAGCCTATATGCCGAAAAAATCTTTCGAAAAACTGAACGAACGTCGAGCTGAAAATGGCGAAGAGCTATTTGCAAACCCTCGGAATGCGGCAGCAGGATCGTTGCGTCAATTAGACCCAAAAATTGCGGCAAGCCGAAATTTATCGACTTTTATATATGCAGTTGGCGGGGATGGAGAAAGCTATGGAATCGATGGGCATTGGGAAATGCTCAAGTATTTGGAGGAGCTAGGTTTTCCATCGAATAAAGAGCGTGAGTATTGCGAAACTATTGAGGACGTTTTGGCGTTTATAGAAAAGTGGACAGAAGCGCGCCCAAATTTATCGTATGAAATTGATGGTATCGTCATTAAAGTGAATCGCTATGCCCACCAAGATGAGCTTGGCTTTACGGCAAAATCGCCGCGCTGGGCAATTGCCTACAAATTCCCGGCTGAAGAAGTGATAACAAAATTACTGGATATCGAACTGACGGTAGGTCGTACGGGCGTTATTACTCCGACAGCGATTTTAACACCGGTACTTGTAGCCGGAACAACTGTGAGCCGTGCATCATTGCACAATGAAGACCTGATTCGTGAAAAGGACATTCGAATCGATGATACGGTCATTGTGAGGAAAGCGGGGGATATTATTCCGCAAATTGTGGGGGTTGTTCTGGAACAGCGCCCGGATGACGCTGTACCATATAAAATGCCGACCCATTGTCCCGCATGTGATGAAGAAGTTGTACGCATTGATACTGATGTAGCATTGCGCTGCGTGAATCCGCAATGTCCTGCACAAATCGCGGAAGGTGTGAAGCATTTCGTTTCCCGCAATGCGATGAATATCGACGGTCTTGGCGAGAAGGTAGTAGAACAGCTGCTGAGAGAAGGCTATATTCAAGATGTAGCAGGACTATATGAACTGACAGTAGAACAACTGATCAACCTGGAGCGAATGGGGCAAAAATCGGCGACAAATTTAGTTGAAGCACTTATTCAGTCAAAGGACAATTCGCTGGAACGACTATTATTCGGTCTTGGCATTCGCCATGTTGGTGAAAAAGCAGCTAAGATTTTGGCAGCACATTTTGAAACAATCGATGCATTAATGGTTGCCACTGAAGAAGATTTGAAAGATATTCATGAAATTGGCGATAAAATGGCCGAGTCGATTGTCGCGTATTTTGCAAACGAGCAAGTACAACAATTAATCGAACGCCTAAAAGGATTTGGCTTAAATATGAGCTATAAAGGCAAGAAAATTGTCGTGGAAGCAGGGGCAAATCCTTTTGCTGGTAAAACAATTGTACTGACAGGCAAATTACAGCAATTGACACGTAACGAAGCAAAGGCGAAAATAGAACAGTTAGGTGGTACGGTTGCAGGGAGTGTCAGTAAAAAAACAGACCTTGTAATTGTCGGAGAAGATGCAGGCTCGAAGCTAGAAAAGGCACAAAGCTTAGGCATTGAAATTTGGGATGAAGTGCGCCTAATCGAACAATTAATATAGTAAAGGGGACTTGCTCTCATGAAACGTTATCGCTGGATACCTGCGATAATTGTAGCGGCGATGTTGTCAGCGTGTGCGCCAAACCTCACACCTGATACAGAACTGACGCAAGAATCAGATACAGAACAAGCTGTGGAAACAACAATTATCCCGAATATGCAAATAAACGATAAATTTTATCGTACATTGATTCCATATAAGGAAAGTGCAAGCCGTGGTTTAGTTGTTTCCAATATTTATACGAAGTACGATATGAAGGAAGTCGAAACAGGCTTAATGCGTATTTCGCAAAATCATTTTGATACGGAAAACTATTACTTCCAGGAAGGTCAGTATTTAGATGAAGAAACATTGAAATACTGGCTGGCCCGTCCAAATCAAACTGAAGATAAAGGACCGGAGTACCAAGGTCTAAACCCATCAAGTGTGGATGAGGCGACAGGCAAGGAAATGGATCCGACTGTAAAAGCGACAGAAGCGCCAGTTTATTTGGCACATATTGTGGAACAAAATTATTTAACAAAAACCGATGAGAACAAAGTAAAGCTGGCTGGTGTTTCAATCGGTTTAGCATTAAATTCAGTTTACTATTATCAAAAAGAGCAGTATGGAGAATTTTTTGAAGAGAAAATTCCGGATGCAAAAATAGATGCAGAAGGTAAAAAAATAGCGCAGGAAGTGATCAATCGATTGCGTGCCCGTCCGGAACTGGCAGATGTTCCAATCGTCATTGCTCTATTTAAACAGGCTGAAAGAAATGCAATTGTGCCGGGAACGTATACGGACTATAATTTTGCGGATAAAGGAAAGACAGAATTGGGTGAATGGAAGGTAATCGATGAAAAATACGTTACTTTCCCGATGAGTTCACCGGATGATGTATATCGTGACCTGAATACGAATTTCCAAAACTTCAAACAAGATGTCGACAAGTATTTCTCAAACTTCACGAGCGTGTTTGCGACTGGCTTTTACCAGAACAAAAAGGTCCAGAAGCTTGATATCGAAATTCCGATCCAGTTTTACGGAACAGCTGAAATTACAGGATTTACCCAGTATTTGACCGGTTTAATGCTTAATCATTTACCACTTGACCTGTATATTTCGGTGAGCATTACCTCTGTTAACGGACCCGAAGTACTGATTATTAAAGAACCAAATGAAGATGAACCTTTTATTCATATTTATGAGTAAAATCTTTCGAAAAATACCATACTTTTACGAGTGTGGTATTTTCTTTTTGTAAAAGAAATCTACTTCATTACGTTAATGCGTTAATTTGGCGAAAAAACGTCATAAGTGGGGGATTGTTTGCTGGATTTTTTCCTAAAGCGGAGATTTTTACATGGAAAAATGTTATCATTATGGGCATGGTTTATGTAGAATCAGCGGGTATCCAAAACAATCACTGACTCCACATATAGACCCGGCGGATGATCCGGATTTTGCCGAGGTATATTTGATTCGATAACTTGGAGGTGTAACAAATGGCAAAAATTTCGAAAGAAGAAGTAAAACACGTAGCACACTTAGCTCGCCTTGCTATTACAGAAGAGGAAGCAGAGAAATTTGCTGAACAACTAGGGAAAATTACTGATTTCGCAGAGCAGTTAAATGAATTAGATACAACAAATGTAGAACCGACTTCACATGTTTTACCTTTAGTGAACGTACTTCGTGAGGACGTAGCAAAAGAAGGCTTACCTCTTGAAAAAGTAATGCTGAACGTAAAAGAACAAGAAGCAGGTCAAATTAAAGTACCATCAATTATGGAGTAATAGGAGGAACCACTCGCATGACAGTATTTGAGCGCACATCAGCACAATTGCAAGAGAGCTTAAAGTCGGGTGAACTAACAATTGCGGATTTAACAAAAGAAGCGTTTGACCGCATTGAAAAGTTGGACGGCGATGTACAAGCTTTCTTAGCATTAAATAAAGAACAAGCAACTGCAAAAGCAGCTGAATTAGATCAAGTTCCTTTTGAGGAGCGCGGTCCATTATTCGGTATGCCGATTGGTGTAAAGGATAATATCGTAACAGAAGGATTGGAAACAACTTGTGCTTCTAAAATTCTGGAAGGTTTTATGCCAATTTACGATGCAACAATCGTAAAAAAATTACGTGATGCAGGCATGATCACAGTCGGTAAATTGAATATGGATGAATTCGCAATGGGTTCTTCAAATGAAAACTCGGCTTATAAAACAACTAAAAACCCATGGAATCTTTCGCATGTGCCAGGTGGTTCTTCAGGTGCATCTGCAGCTGCAGTTGCAGCGGGTGAAGTACCATTTTCACTAGGTTCTGATACGGGTGGATCAATCCGTCAACCAGCAGCCTACTGTGGTGTTGTAGGAATGAAACCTACATATGGTCGTGTATCTCGTTTTGGTTTAGTTGCATTCGCATCTTCTTTAGACCAAATCGGACCAATTACACGCAATGTAAAAGACAATGCATTATTACTTGAAGCAATCTCAGGTGTAGACGAAATGGATTCTACTTCTGCGGATGTGCCTGTACCAAACTATGCAGCCGCTTTAGACGGTAATATTAAAGGCTTAAAAATTGCTGTACCAAAAGAATTCCTAGGTGAAGGCGTTGGCGAAGCAGCAAGACAGTCGGTTCTTGATGCATTGGAAGTATTAAAAGGGTTAGGTGCTACAGTAGAAGAGGTATCATTACCACACTCTAAATACGCGTTAGCAGCTTATTACATCCTTTCTTCATCAGAAGCCTCTTCAAACCTTTCACGCTTCGATGGTATTCGTTACGGCTACCGTTCAGAAAACGCGAAAAACTTATTAGAGCTGTACAAACAATCTCGTGCTGAAGGTTTCGGCGATGAGGTAAAACGTCGTATTATGCTTGGAACATATTCATTATCAGCTGGTACGTATGATGCTTACTATAAAAAAGCACAACAAGCACGTACTTTAATCAAAGCTGATTATGACAAAGTGTTCGAAAACTATGATGTAATCATCGGGCCAACTGCACCAACACCAGCATTCGCTATTGGTGCAAACATTGACGACCCAATGACAATGTACGCAAACGATATTTTAACAATTCCAATCAACTTAGCAGGTGTACCGGCAATTTCAGTTCCATGCGGTTTTGAAAACGGATTACCATTAGGTTTACAAATTATCGGTAAGCATTTCGATGAAGAAACACTTTACCGTGTGGCATATGCTTATGAGCAACAAACAGATTTCGCTAAACAAACTCCAGCATTATGGGAGGTAAAATAAAATGAACTTTGAAACAGTCATTGGCTTAGAGATTCACGTTGAGTTAAAAACAAACTCAAAAATCTTCTCTAGCAGTCCAAACCACTTTGGTGCGGAACCAAACACAAATACAACAGTAATCGACCTTGGTTATCCAGGTGTTTTACCAGTATTAAATAAACAAGTAGTAGATTACGCTATGCGTGCTTCTTTAGCATTAAACATGGAAATCGAACAGGAAACTAAGTTCGACCGTAAAAACTACTTCTATCCGGACAATCCGAAAGCTTACCAAATTTCACAATTTGATAAGCCAATCGGTAAAAACGGTTGGGTAGAAATCGAAATTCCAGCTAAAGGTGATACTCCAGGCTACAAAAAGAAAATCGGTATTACACGTCTTCACATGGAAGAAGATGCTGGTAAATTAACGCATGCTGATGGCTATTCTTTAGTGGACTTAAACCGTCAAGGTACGCCATTAGTAGAAATCGTTTCTGAGCCGGATATCCGCACGCCAGACGAAGCGTATGCTTATCTTGAAAAAGTAAAATCAATCATCCAATATACAGGCGTTTCTGACGTACGTATGGAGGAAGGTTCTCTTCGTTGTGATGCGAACATTTCAATCCGTCCATACGGTCAAGAAGAGTTCGGTACGAAAACGGAGCTTAAAAACTTAAACTCATTCAACTTTGTCCGTCGTGGTTTAGAGCACGAAGAAATCCGCCAAGCAGAAGTATTAATGGCTGGTGGCGTTATTGAGCAGGAAACACGCCGTTTTGATGAGAAAACAGGTAAAACAATTCTTATGCGTGTTAAAGAAGGTACAGATGATTACCGTTACTTCCCAGAGCCGGACTTAGTGCGTCTTTCAATTTCTGATGAATGGGTAGAGCGCGTACGTAACGAGATTCCAGAATTACCGGATGCTCGTAAAGCACGTTATGTTTCTGAATTAGGCTTAAATGATTATGATGCAAACGTACTTGTAGTAAACAAAGAGATTTCAGATTTCTTTGATGCAACTGTAAACGCAGGTGCTGATGCGAAATTATCAGCTAACTGGTTAATGGGTGATATTTCTGCATACTTAAATGCAGAACAAAAAGAGCTGAAAAATACAGCTCTAACACCGGAAAACTTGGCTGGTATGGTGAAATTAATTTCGGACGGTACAATTTCTTCTAAAATCGCGAAAAAAGTATTCACTGAGTTAGTAACGAATGGTGGAGACGCTGCGAAAATTGTGAAGGAAAAAGGCTTAGTTCAAATTTCTGATCCGGAAGTAATCCGTGGTTTCGTAACAACTGTTCTTGATAATGATGCAAAATCAGTAGAAGACTTCAAAGCTGGTAAAGACCGTGCGATTAAAGCACTTCTTGGCCAAATTATGAAAGCTTCTAAAGGTCAAGCAAACCCACAATTAACAAACCAAATCTTAATGGAAGAAATTAATAAACGTTAATTTTTTTCTAAGAAGAGGGTAGGACATAACCCAAAAATGCTATTTTTCTCTTAGAGAAAAATAGCATTTTTTTACTGATCGTTAAAAAATTTCCGTTTCTTAATAAGGAGGTTTCTCCTTAACCAATTATTATTCTACTTCTTTCCCAACCTCTTTATTTTGTTCTAAAAGGAATTTTCTTGAAAAATGATAAGGGTAGGCTAATAATGGGAAATGTATAAGATGCGGTAGAGGGGGGAAATGTTCATGGAAAAAACATGGTGTATTGGACCACTTCAAATTGTCCGGGAACAGCGGATAGAGGATGACTGTTACGCTGTAATTGAAGGTGGAAAAATAGTTCAGTTTTGCAAAAGGGGTGAATTACCTGAACAGGTCGAACTGGTAGAAACAAAGACAGCTTATAAAATGATGCCGGGGATGATTGATCAGCATATTCACGGAATATCCGGTGCTGATGTAATGGACGGAGAGGAAAGCAGTCTAAATACGATCAGTACGGCACTTGCAAAACACGGGGTGACAACCTTTTTAGCGACAACGATGACTGCGGAAGAAAATCAAATCAAGCGTGTTGTACAAGCGATTGCGAATAAAAAAAACAATGTAAAAGGTGCAAAAATTGCTGGCATACATTTAGAAGGTCCTTTCATTAACCCGATTCAAAAAGGGGCACAGTCCGATCAGTTTATTATAAAACCTTCTGTAGACAAATTTGACCATATAAACAGGTCTGCCCACTACGAAATTAAGCTTGTTACACTAGCGGCAGAGCAAGATAAAGGCCATAAGCTTGCAACGTACTTAAAACATAACGGCATTGTAGTATCCATTGGTCACTCAGATGCGACCTATGCTGAGACAAAGGCATTATTGGGACAACAGCTTATTCAGAATGCCACTCATTTTTGTAATGGGATGAGGCCGATCCATCACCGGGAGCCCGGCTTGCAGGTTGCATTAATGCAAAGTGAGTGTATGCTGGAAATTATTGCTGACGGATTTCATATTCATCCAGACATGATTCGCTTTATTTACGACACGATTGGTGAAGACCGAATGATATTAATATCAGACAGTATGCGCGCAACCGGATTAACAGACGGTATTTATGATTTAGGTGGACAACAAGTCCGGGTAGAAGATGGATTATGTAAATTAGTCGGAAGTGACGCGCTTGCTGGAAGTACGCTGAATTTAAACAAGGCCCGAAAAAATATGAAAGACTGGCTCGGAATATCAGATGTGACACTAGCTAAGCTGACTGCAACTAACAGTGCAAAGCTGTTAGGGTTGTTTGAAAATAAAGGGTCAATTGAAATTGATAAAGATGCTGACTTTTATATAGTTAACGAAAACGAAGAAGTTGTATTAACTGTTTCAGAAGGAAATATAATTTACGAAAATAGCAATTTTAAAAGGAGGGATTGAAGTGAATTTCCTAAAAGGGGACGCTGTGCGCCTTAATCCGCAGCTGAAAGGGAGTTTCTTTAAACTGGCAAATGATACTTTTGGTTTGGATTTTAGACAATGGGATGAGCTAGGGTATTGGAACGATTCATATTGTCCTTATGTATTGGAAGCCGAAGGTGAAATAGTAGCCAATGTTTCTACCAGTCATGGAACGATGATTTTGGATGGCAGGCAGTATAAAGCAGTTCAAATTGGAACTGTTATGACAAATCCAACATTCCAAGGAAAAGGATTATCGCGTCAGCTTATGGAAAAGGTTATGGAAGATCATGTGGATGCAAATATCATATACTTGTTTGCAAACAAAACAGTATTGGACTTTTATCCGAAGTTTGGTTTTGAAACTCGGACGCAATCTATATTTACTGTGGATAAAAAAGACATTGAACCGGTTTATACAGAAGTAAAGAAAGTTAACTTGGAAGATAAACCGACAAGAAACATATTTTATGAAACAACTGTGTTTAGAAAACCTGTTAGTCAGAAAATGAGTATGGTTCAAAATGAAAATATTGTGATGTTCCATGCATTGACCCAATACCAAGATTGTATTTACTATGTGCCAAACTTTCAGGCATTTGTCATTTTAAATGAAACAGCCCAACATGCGGAGTTAATTGATGTGATTTCTAAAGAGCCGGTTAATATACAGGAAATACTCGGTTGTTTACCAATTCAATCTGAACAGATCAGGCTGTGCTTTACCCCGGATGATATAAAGCTTCCTGTCGCGCAAGATGTGTTTATAGATGATGGGGCAATGTTTGTAAAAAATCAAAAAGAAATTGTGTATCCTAATAATTTGCTTTATCCATATAGTGGATTGGCATAAAAAATGGAGGTCCGTGATAAATACTACGGGCCTCCACATTGCGGTTACTTTAATAATTTCGAAATAATATCTAAAAGCCGGTTTTTCGCTTCACGGGCAATAGGTATTTCTTCTAAATCAAATCCGTGTGTACACCCTTGATAAATATCAAATTGGACTTGTACACGGGCTTGCTGTAGCTTATCCACAAACTCACATACTTCCTCGTAAAATAAATCGTGAGTTCCGATAAATGTATAAACAGGCGGAAGTCCTTCAACATTCGCATATAAAGGCGATGCGTATGGAGAAATATTGTCGGTACCCGGTAAATAAGCACGCCAACTTTTTTTGTTTTTTTCTGCATTCCATATAGCAGGTGAAGTAAACTTTTTATGAAATGGCCTTTCTTTTGCATCCAGCATCGGGTACAACGGTAAAACCGCTGCTATTTTTGGGCCTATTTCATCTCGTGATTTTAAAGCAATGGCCAATGCCAAATTTCCCCCGGCACTGCCACCACTTATAATTATTTTCATTGAATCTATATTCAGACTACTTGCATGTTCACTAATCCACTTTAACAGCTCATACCCGTCTTCTAGAGCAGCAGGATAAGGATTTTCCGGAGCGAGACGATATTGCGGGATGAACACTACCGCTTGGAAGTTATGTACAAAATCTGTTACATAAGGTAAGCTGTCATCCGGACTGCCGAACACCATACCCCCGCCATGAAACCAAATAAAGCCTGGCATATTTTGTACTGCATTCTTCGGCTGTATACGGATGACTCGTATATTTCCTATCATCATTTCTTCGATTAAACAATTTTCAAGTTGGTAGTTTTGCTCGGAATAATGGACAAATGTTCTGTTCATGATCAGTTGCTCGAATGTACGAGAATTTTTTAATTTACGATCAATACTTTCAACGAGTTCAGGGTGCAGTCCATTCATCATGTTACAGCCTCCGATACTTTCCGTTGTTCAATTTTCTTAAAGGAACGAAGCGAGAATTTCATAACGAACCAACTAAGCACACTCCCTGCAAATAAAGGGATTGCACCCGGCATAATATTGAAAATGCCATAGATCAATACGATACATAACGCATTTAAAATGACCGTGTAAGGTGAAGTAATCGTAAATAAAAATGCTTGTTTTATCATTGGCAAAAATGCTAGATCAAAATGGACGTATACAGGAAAGAAGAAAAACAACGTACCAAAAATGATAAAGGCAATGATGAAAGTCGGAATAAGAAGAATTGATAAAGAGTCAAACATATAAATAGCATAAAAGTCGATTGCTAAAATGAGCACGATAATATAGCTAATCACCGCATACCCATTTCCTCTAACCCACTCATTTTTATACACTTCCCAAAATGTTCGAGTAATCGGCTTATCAATATCGAGCAGAAATTGTCTTGTAATCGTAAATAATGCAATCGTCGCTGGAAACAGACCGAAAGCGAAAAGTCCGATCGCAGAAAAAAACAGCCATAGAAAGTTCAAGTAAATTATTTTTAATAGCTTAACACCAAAACTGTAAAAGCCGTCCCAAAATGTCATAATGATCCCCCCCTTGCTATTATTATAAATTAAATAAGTCTGAAAAATTGTACAATTTAAATTAAGGACTTTTAATGGACTTGAGTTCCTCCTCGTTTTTTTGTAGTCTGGAAAAAATAGCTATTTTGCTATTTTTATACAGAGGGAAAATGAAAAGGGGGATGGGTTATGAGTAATACAATTTTTAAAAAGTTGGGACTGCTATTTTTAGTATTAGTGCTTTCTGTTGTAATGGCTGCATGTAGCGAAGATGAAACGACAACGACAGATGCGAATACCAATTCGGATAATGGAAGCGCTAACACAGATACAGAAGATTCTTCAGGATTATCAGGCGAAATCACAGTTTGGGCACACCCTTATACAGATGGCTCAACAGGTGAAGGGGATATGTGGAAAACATTTGCATCGGACTTTGAAGCAGAAACAGGGGTTAAAGTAAACTTCGAACAAATTCCTTGGGCAAATCGTGACCAAAAAATCTTAACAGCTTTAGCGGCTGGTCAAGGTCCGGACGTATTCTATGTAATTCCCGACCAGATGCCACAATATGCAGAGCAACAATTAATTTTAGATATATCGCAATATGTTACAGATGAAGAGTTAAGCGGCTTCGTACCGACTGCCATCGAAGCAACAAGCTGGAAAGGCAAACAGTATGGGATGCCAATTTTACAAACGGCAGAGTCTTTAATTTATAACAAAAATATTTTGACGGAATTAGGCGTAGATGAAAACAGCCTTCCGACAACATGGGATGAATTTAAAGCTTTAGCTGAAAAGGCAAAAGCAGCAGGTTATTATGCTTTCTCATATGCAGGTGGAGGTTCTTTAAATAACACGCTTTATCCATTTTTATGGCAAGCTGGCGGTAACGTAATTGATGAAGATAATAACATCTTAATTAACAAGCCTGAAGCAGTTAAGTCATTTGAATTAATTAACGAAATGTATACAAAGGGATGGATTCCTCAAGATTCAATTACGGCGCTTGATCATGACTCACTGTACTTCGGCGGAAAATTATTAGCTGTAAATGGTTCTGGGATTTCGGTAAACCGTTTATTAGCTGAGAAGCCATTTGACTTTGTTATTGCTCCTCCATTAAAAGATGCAGAGCAGTTAACTTACGGTACTGTTGGGATGTTTGTAGGTTCGGCGATTTCTAAAAATCCGGAAGCTGCGGCAGAGTTCATGAAGTATGTTACAAACACAGATAACCAACGTACATTCAATAATATTACACAATATATCCCGACACGTGATGAAGCGAAGGATATTTTCGATTCACAACAATATATGGCTCAGTTAGCGGAGTACACACAATATGCGAAGCCAGGTATTATTCATCCAGAAGGCCGTAATATTATGCCTTTAGTTCAAGCGGAAATTCAAGCAATGTTAGAAGGAAAACAATCTCCTCAGGAAGCTGCGGATAAATCGGCAGACGCAATTGATAAGTTAATTAACAAATAATTTAAAAGGAGAGTTTGGTCTAGAAGATCAAACTCTCTCATTACTTCAAGTACAGAAAGGGTGAGGCATGTGACCTCTACAACTTCTAAACAATCACTTAGTGCACGGATAAAAAGAGAGCTAAACAAAAATTTATTAGTCTATGTCGTGCTCATTCCAGTAATTATTCATTTTATCATTTTTCAAGTATACCCATTTGTTTTAAGTTTTTATTTAACATTTCATGACTGGAAAATTATCGGGGACCCAGAGTTCGTTGGGTTAAAACATTGGAAAAGTCTACTTGATGATGAAATCGCTTGGAAAGCAATATGGAATACTGTTAAGTTTTCCATCTATTATATAGTTCCGACAATGGCACTTGGCCTAATTTTGGCAGTAATCATTAATTCAGGGGTTAAATTTTCAGGGTTTTTCAAAGGGTTGTTTTTCTTGCCTGTTGTTACATCATTCGTAATTATCGCAGGAATTTGGGGATGGCTGTTCCGTGGGACAGAAGATGGCTTTATCAACTATTTAATCGGTTTTGTCGGTATTAACCCGCAGCTGTTTTTATCTAGTTCATCACAGGCACTTCTAGTCTTGGCAGGATTAAGTATTTTTAAAGTAGCGGGTACAACAATGATTTACTATTATGCGGGTTTACAATCCATCGACCGTCAATTGTATGAAGCAGCACGTATCGATGGTGCTAGTCCATGGAAAATCTTCTGGAAAGTTACATTTCCGATGTTAAAGCCTATTCACTTTTACGTGGCGATTACAACAACGATTGGTTCATTCCAAATTTTCGACTCGGCGTTCTTGTTAACGAATGGGGGACCGAACTACTCAACAACAACAATCGTGTATTACTTGTACCATCAAGGATTTACAAGCTTGAATTTAAGCTATGCAGCAGTTTTATCATATGTGTTGTTCTTTATCATTCTAATTATCTCGTTAATACAACGTAAATATATTGGGAAAGATCCAAATTATTATTAAGCTGGTGCGGGAAGGAGCAGATAAATGAAAAAAGTAATCTCTTATACAGCATTAGCAATATTAGCGGTCATTTTTATAATGCCATTCATCATTATGGTGTTCGGGTCATTAAAAGAAGTGAAACAGGCACAGATTGATCCGCTGTTTTGGCTGCCGACCAATCCATCAATCCAAAACTATATAACAATTTTTACAAATGGGATTTTTATACGGTGGATTTGGAACTCTATCGTTATTACTGTCATTCCTGTTATTACACAAATGCTGTTTGCGGCACTACTCGGTTATATATTTGCGAAAAAGCAATTTTGGGGTAAAGAAGCAATTTTTTGGATTTTCATGGCAGTCATCATGATTCCACAACAGTTATTTATTATTCCCAAATATATTATGTTCGCCGATTTTGGATGGATTAATACATATTGGGCATTGATTGTACCGGAATTATGGGCAATTATGGGGGTATTTTTAGTACGACAATTTTTACAGGGGATACCGAAAGATTTGGAAGAGGCCGCTTATATTGACGGTGCAAATGACTGGCAAATCTTCTTCAAGATTATCTTGCCGCTGTCATTTCCGGTAATTGCGACAGTAGGAACTTTTGCTTTTATTTCAAATTGGAATGACTTATTCCAGCCATTAATTTATTTAACAAATGAAAAGATGTTCCCTGTTACAGTTGGTCTTGCCTCGATGCTTGGAAAAGAAGGGAACTTCGGTGTCGAAATGGCAGGAGCAACAATTTCATTTATACCGACATTTTTAATATTTATTTTCTTCCAACGTTATTTTACAGAAGGGATTACAATGTCAGGTATTAAATAGGGGGATTCTATGAAAATAGGTATGATCGGAACAGATTCAACTCATGCATGGGTGTTTAGTGAAAGGCTGAAGAAAAAAGGTCATGAGCTATTCGCTTATCGCGGAGGATCTTCAATTGAATTAAGCAGAAACCGAATTGACCGAGTTTCAGGGGAGTTACGTAAAAATGGAATACCTTTTATTACTACACTACAGGAACTGGCAAACATTTGTGATGCGTTTATCATTACATCGGTTGATGCCTCACAGCATTTCGAGCAATTTGCAGATTTGTCTGCATCTGATAAACCTATATTTATCGATAAACCATTGGCACAAAATTATGAGCAGGCGAGTTCTATTATAGAGCTTGCCAATGAAAAGGGAATCCCTTTGATGAGCTGCTCAGCATTACGCTTTGCTGAAGAAATTCAACTGGCAAAATCTCATAAAAGCATCGAGGCAGTGGACATTATAACCCCTCTGCCGATGCTGCAGGAATTCGACTATTCCTACTATGGAATACATGCAGTGGAAATGATCAGTGCGTTAAAAGGAACTTCTGTCAAAGACATAGCTGTTACTTTTAATAATCAGCAACACTTTATTACGTTAACATTTCAAGACGGTACAGTATCTACAATTCGCGGTTACTTACAGCATCATCAAAGTTTTCAGTTTGTAGCACATACACAGCAGCAAAGTGAATGGTTTGAAATTGCTGAAGGAGATATCCGATTTTATGATCATCTGATTGATGCGATAGTGCAATTTTTTATAGAAAGAAAAAGTGCCATTGATCAAACAGACACATTGCAAACAATTAAACTATTAGAACAAATAAAGTATGTTGCAAGCAAAAATCACTGATTTTTAATATCTTCTAAAAACTGGATATAGTAGATGCGTTTAGGACGACCGCGGTGGGCTACCTTTTCCTCGCCGATAATATCAACAAGTCCTGCATCTAGCCATTTTAGTAGGATCCGATTTGCACTACGTAACGTAATGTTCAGTGTTTGAGCAAGTTCTTCAGCCGTATAAATAAATTTTTGGTGCTTCATAATACGACCCATTAATTTGGATATATAGGAAGCAGACATACCGGCTTTTTCGGCCCGCTCCAATAATCTTAAATCCGTTATGACCAGCGGGTACTGTTCATAGTTAATAAAAACCGTCGTATCGATCGGACCGATTACACTATTGTCTTCACGCACGATATAACAAAGGTTTGGTCCGTTTTCATTTGCCTGGTAGAGAGCTTGTTTTGCATGACGTCCGGAATCATTTGCATTGATCCCAAAACCGACACCGATTGTGCAATTGATATGCAGCTCTTCCGTAAAGCGGGAAAGCAGCGGCAAATGTTTGTATCCTAAAGTTTCACGCTCAAATTGTCCACGTGTCGTAATAAAACTATATTGTAATGGATTCAACATGATTAAATGACCATCCATTTGTTGTGTGAACTGCTGCAGTATTTGCTCCACTTTAGACTGTTCTTGTTTAACGATTGATTCAAATTGAATTAAACCATATACAATCTGGCTTTCTTTGTTTTGTCGCCCTTTAGAAGCCAATAGGACCCTTTCGAAAGCAACAATCAATTCTTGCTTTGTCGGAATTAAATAGCGACATTCGATATTGTGCTCACATAATAATTCATAGACAGATGCAATCGTAGTTACAGGGTAGTAGCCAAGTTTAGCATGTCTCATATGATTATCTAATATGGCTTCAACGGTTTCGCCAACAGAAAACACAAAATCAATTTTATGCTGTAATTGATGTGTAATCGACAAAATGGTACTTTGTTGCAGCAAGTCAAAACAGTAATCTTTCTGTTCATTTTGTAATTTATGGGTTAACAGTAATTCGTAAAGCTGAAGCGCTCTACTATTAATTTGATAAAGTTGCAAAGAAGAATCATATAACTTTAATTGCTGAAAAATATAAGGATCTGCAGCGACAAGCATTTCATATTCGTATATAAATTGCTGTAACTCATCCGTCATTATAAAGTCTTGTGTTAAAAAATAGTGTGGCTGGATATTAGGGAATCCACGTAATGCGTCTTTAATTGTATCCTGCAAAATACCAGGAACAATAATCCCTATCATACTTTGTGAGGTATACGGAATTGCTTGATTCATAATGACTGTGCCTCCCAAAAATCCATATTAATATAATTTTACAGGAAAATTTTAGAATATTCAAATTACAAAGGGGTGACCGCTATGGAAACGGTATTACAATTAGAAGAATTTATGACAAAACCGTCCGCCGCATTAGTAGAGGATATAAAGAAAATAGATGGTGACATTTTAATTTTAGGGATTGCAGGTAAAATGGGTCCTACTTTAGCAAAAATGGCGAAGCGCGCTGCTGAAGAAGCAGGGATTGAGAAACGAATCATCGGTGTCGCCAGATTTTCAAATAAAGACATGAAAGAACAACTGGAGTCGGCTGGAATTGAAACAATTACTTGTGACTTACTGGATGAAGAGCAACTTGCTCAGTTGCCGAATATTCCGAATATCATTTTCATGGCGGGCAATAAATTCGGTACAGTTAATAACGAACATTTCACATGGGCGATGAATACATACGTACCTGGCCGTGTGGCGGATAAATTTAAAAACTCAAATATCGTTGTATTTTCTTCTGGTAACATTTACCCATTTACTCCTGTAACTTCTGGAAATTGCGGAGAAGATGTAACTCCTATTCCGGTTGGAGAATATGCAATGTCCACATTAGGTAGAGAACGTATTTTCACCAATTTCTCCAATCGTTTTCAAACAAAAATGCTCATGTTCCGTTTGAATTATGCAATTGATTTACGATATGGTGTGTTATTGGAAATTGCAAAATCTGTCTACAATAATGAGCCGGTTGATGTCACGATGGGCAGTGTCAATGTAATCTGGCAAGGGGATGCAAACGAATACGCGATTCGCTCGCTATTACATTGTGACTCGCCAGTAAAAATATTGAATGTAACGGGACCTGAAACCTTATCTGTTCGCTGGCTGGCGAAGGAGTTTGCAAAACGCTTTAATAAGGAAGCAATCATTATAGGGGTCGAACAGGAAACAGCATTATTAAATACAGCGGCACATGCCCATAAATTATTCGGCTATCCCCGTGTATCCGTTGAGCAAATGCTTGATATGGTTGCAAATTGGGTGGAATTAGATGGTGCAACATTAAATAAACCAACGCATTTCCAAGAGAGAAAAGGGGCGTTTTAAATGAATGAAGCGGTAAAAAAGGCATTGTTTGACGGTGCATTTATTCCGGCACATCCATTGGCGTTAAACGAAGACAAAACATTGGATGAGATAAGTCAGCGTGCCTTGACGAAATATTATATTGATGCGGGAGTCGGGGGGTTAGCTGTTGGTGTTCATACGACACAATTTGAAATTCGCGATCCGCAATACAACTTGTATGAGCGTGTTCTATCAATTGCCATAGATGAGATGAAAAAAGCAAATGTACCTGAATCCTTCATAAAAATAGGAGGTGTTTGTGGTCCGGTAGAACAGGCAAAAAATGAAGCGACAGTTTTAAAAACGCTGGGCTATGATTTAGCATTACTAAGTATGGGAGGACTGCAGCATTTATCAGAAGCGCAGTTATTAGAACGTACGAGAGAAGTTGCCAAAATCATTCCTGTAGTTGGTTTCTATTTACAGCCATCAGTTGGCGGGCGTGTATTCACCTATCAGTTTTGGCATGAACTTGCCAATATAGAAAATGTATTAGCGATCAAAATGGCGCCTTTTAATCGCTATCAAACATTAGATGTTGTTCGGGCAGTATGCAATAGCGAACGCTATGATGAAATCGCTCTTTATACAGGAAATGACGATAATATCATTATTGATTTATTAACTGAATATGCATTTACTATCAATGGCAAAACCGTTAAAAAAAAAATAGTTGGCGGCCTGTTAGGGCACTGGTCAGTATGGGCAAAAACAGCAGTTCAATATTTTGATGAGATCAAGGCAATTCGGGATAAAGCGCAAATTGATGCAAGCTGGTTAACAAGAGCCATTGAAGTGACGGATGCGAATGCGGCTTTCTTTGACCCGGCACATGCCTTTAAAGGGAGCATTGCAGGTATCAATGAAGTATTGACGAGACAAGGGTTGTTAAAAGGAAACTGGTGTTTGGCAGACCATGAAATATTAAGTGAAGGGCAAGCGGAAGAAATAACTCGTGTTTACAAAATGTATCCGCATTTACAAGATGATGCATTTGTTAGACAGAATTTAGCAAAATGGAAATCAGGTGAGAAAAGTGAAAGCTTTACAAGCACATGATGGAGTCGTGAAAATAGCTGAAATCGAACAACCTGAACTTTTTGAGGCAGGAGTATTGGTAGAGACGCATTATACTGCTGTTTCACCAGGAACTGAACGGTTATTAATTGAAGGAAGCAAACAAGGTGTACGTCAGCTTGGCTATAGCGCCGTTGGTAAAGTAAAGAAAGTTGGTCAAAGTGTTAAATCTGTTCGAGTAGGTGATATGGTTGCTTGCTATGGTGCACCTTATGTTGGGCATATGGAGCAGCTTGTTGTACCTGAACCATTAGTAGCTAAATGTTCCGCAGAAGTTTTGCCAAAGCACGCCGCATTCGCAGCACACGGTACGATTGCCATTCATGCTATACGCCAAGGACAGTTACAGTTTGGTGAGTCGGTAGTAGTTATCGGGTTAGGTGTACTTGGACAAATGATTGCAAAGATTTGTGCTGCTGCTAGCTATGAGGTCATCTGCTATGAGCCCAATGCAAAAAGAGCTGTAATGCTGAAAGATACACCGGGCATTGAGGTGTTTTCGGATTTAACAAAAATGGAACAGCATATTATGGATTTTACAAACGGGTATGGTGTAGATGCTGTTCTCTTATGTGCTGGCGGCAAACACTCTGAAACAACTTCCCGTAGCCTTGAATGGGTTCGTAAGCAAGGGAGAATTGTTATTGTCGGAGATGTAGAACCGCAATTTAATCGAGAGCAGTTGTTCATTAAGGAAGCGGTCATTACGATTTCAAGAGCTGGGGGACCAGGTCGTTATGATGTTCGCTATGAAAAAGAGGCAACTGACTACCCGTATCATTATGTTCGCTGGACGGAAGGACGAAATCTGGCAGCCTATATACGTTTATTGGAACGAAAGGCGATCGATGTTTCTGACTTTGTCCAACTGGAAATTCCTTTTGAAGATTCAGCCGGTGTGTATGACATATTAGAGAGCAGTGAGGCATTGACCGCCATCATTGAATATTCGGGAGGGAATTAACATGTTAAAGGTTGGTGTAATTGGAGGAGGATCTATTTCCGAGTTCCATTTAAAACCTTATTTTGATCATCCCAATGTAGAGATTGTTGCAATTTGTGATAGTAATGAACGAAGACTACATGCGTTAGGAAAAAAATACTTTGTAAACAATTTATATTTAAAAGTGAGTGAGTTCCTTGCGAACGAGGAAATTGATGCAATCAGTATTTGCACATGGAATAATTCCCATGCCGAAATTGCAATACAGGCACTCCAACAAAACAAGCATGTTCTACTTGAAAAACCATTAAGTTTAACACTTGATGAAGCCTATGCAGTTGAAGCAGCGGTAAAAGAATCGAAAAAGATTTTACAAGTTGGCTACGTACGTCGATTTGCGACAAATGTAGGCGTTCTTAAAAAGTTTATTGATGCAGGGGAACTGGGGGAAATTTATTATGCGAAGGCTTCATGCATCCGCAGATTGGGGAACCCGGGCGGCTGGTTCAGTGATATCAAAAAATCCGGCGGCGGGCCATTGATTGATTTAGGAACGCATATGATCGACCTTTGCTGGTATTTAATGGGGAAACCAAAACCGGTTTCAGTTTCGGGGAATACGTATAAAAAATTGGGAAATCGCTCACATATAGAAAACTTATCTTTCTATAAAGCGGCTGATTATAACGCCGAGCACAATGATGTGGAAGATCTTGCGAATGCGCTCATTCGCTTTGAAAATGGTGCTTCCCTATTTGTGGATGTAAGTTTTACATTACATGCAAAACAAGATGAAGTATCAGTAAAACTTTATGGTGAAAATGGCGGAGCCGAAGTAGAACCGGAGTTGGCCATTATAAAAGAGCAGCATGAAACAATTATAAATATTACCCCGCAAATCGATATGTTGAGCTTTGATTTTACTGGTTCATTCATTAATGAGATTAACCACTTTGTTGAGTGCTGCCTGAATAATGTGCAGCCCATTTCTACGGTGGAAGACGGGGTTGAAGTGACGAAAATGTTGGCGGCGATTTATGAATCAGCTGCAACAAAACAAGAAATAAAATTGTAGGTGATTACTAATGAAAATCGTATTGGAAAAAGACCGGCAGCTGCTCATGCATTCTCCGCTGTACCGCTTTACAAACGAAAACAGTGAAGAGCATAATACCGTAACAATATTGCACCACCCTGAAGTAGACGTATATAAGCCATTTTCAACTTCAGAAAAACTAGGTTTCGTTTATTTTGATTTATGGTCCTACTCATTTGCCATTCAATTACAACAAGTGTTGAAAGCACATGATATGGTAAAAGGCGTTCTTCGTCTGCGCAGAACAACGAATAACTTCTCGTATATTGAGGAGGATATCCTTGCCATATCGGAATGGTTTGGAAATGTTCGAAATGTATCGGTGCGTTCGAATGAGATTGGTGAAAATCATTATACAATCGTTCTTTGTGAATTTGGTGAATCGATCATGGCCCATTTAGAATATCGGACGGGTCAGGACCGTATTGAATTTGAATGGAGCAGTCATTTGCATATTGCAGAGTTTGATAGTTTACAAATGACGAGTGACAGTGACAACAATCGAAACCTATTCAAAAATATTGATGCAGTTCTTCAGTATGCGATTCAATGGAATGATGCCTATGATGGAAAACTTGCTGCTGTACGGCTGCTCCTGCAACGAGGTGAACTGCAATGAACATTGGGATTATGAGCTTTGCACACATTCATGCCACAAGCTATGCAACGGCAATCGAGCGGATACCGGGCACGAAATTAACCGCTATTTATGATACCGATACGACTCGGGGCGAACAGGCGAGTAAGCAGTATGATGTACCGTTTTTTGCACATATGAATGAATTTTTGGCAGAGGATATTGATGTTGTGCTGATCTGTAGTGAAAATGTGTTCCATAAAGAAATGGTGAATGCTGCAGCGAAGGCAAAAAAACATATTTTGTGTGAGAAACCGATTGCGACGAATATTAACGATGCAAACGAGATGATAGAAGTTTGTAAAGAAAACGGTGTGCATTTGTCCATTGCTTATCCGGTTCGCTACAGCGCACCGATCCGAGATTTGAAAGCAGCCATTGATGCTGGGGAACTTGGTGAGATCGTTGCAATACGCTCTACCAATCGCGGGCAAAATCCGGGCGGCTGGTTTGTCGATGAGGAGTTGGCAGGTGGGGGTGCGGTATTGGATCATACGGTCCATATGGTAGATATTATGCGCTGGTATATGAACAGTGAAGCAATAGAAATTGCTGCATTTGCGAATAACTATTTTACCGAACTTGATACGGATGACGCAGGAATTATGACAATTGTATTTGATAATGGAGTGATTGCTTCACATGATGCAAGCTGGTCACGGTTCCCGGAATTTCCGACATGGGGTGACGTGATGATTGAAGTAATCGGAACGAAAGCAACACGAAAAGTGGATGTGTTTAACGAGAAGCTCCAATTATATGGGAAGGGCAATAAATCGCTCACACATTTATATAGCGGAAATGATACCGACTTTGATCTAATTGTCGACTTTCTAAATTCTATTCAACAACAAAAACAACCGCTTATTTCGGGTTATGATGGTTTGAAATCTTTAGAAATTGCACTGGCAGCATATGAATCAAATAGCAGAAAGCAAGCAGTAAAACTATAAGACAATTCAAAGGATACTCATAACGGGTATCCTTTTCGTTCAATCAGAGAGCAATTAATGAAAGGAATCGATGCAGATGAATATACAACCGGATTATAAAAATGAAATTGAACAATTTGCATTTGAGGAACTAGAACGCTTTTATACGGGAGATAAACGAGTCATGTTGGAACGATTCAATCCATCACGGAATGGGGATGAATTTGAAATTGTTCAAACAGAAAATCATTATGTGATTCGAGGGAATACAAGCCGCGCTTTGTTGTACGGGGTATATAAATTGATCGAAAAAGTAGAAGGGCTTATATTTCTGGAATTAGAAAAAGAAAGAAAAATCGCAATCCAGGGGCTAACAAGTACCTATGAAGGAAAACCGAAGTTCAGACGTCGAGGAAATGTATTTGAAACAATCGATGACATTCCTTTTTTAAAGAGCATGCTCGATGTTGGTACAAAAAATGGACTAAATGAAGTGTTCTTTACATTTTTCCTCTGGGATGAAGTAAAGCATGCACTTTTACCGGAAATTAAAAAGCGTGGAATTGATGTTACGTTAGGCGGGCACAGTTTACGTTATTTATTGGCAAAGGCAAAAGGAGTTAGCGTTTCCGGAAAGGCTGCTGCTGATGGGGCGGTAAATGATTTAGTAGGTGAGGAAACAGAATTTACGTCCGCCAATGCGCTAAAAAATCAGGACTTTTTACAGGATGAAAAAGCGCAACAATATGTCATTGATGTAATCGTGTCTTATTGTGAAGCAGAACCTGTTATTCGCCGGATCTCCCTATGGCCGGAAGATGTAGGAGCAAAAGGTGAAGAAGCAAAGCTCTTTTTAACTCAATATATGGCCTTCACTGAAAAACTCCAGCAAGCATTAGCCGGAGCTGGGCTACAGGTTGAAGTAGAGCATATTGTCTATAATGCTGGCCTAAGCTGGGAAATGCTTGAACGCAATGAGCAGCAGGTGGGTTCTGCAAATGTTTTATATGCATATTGGGGACGTAATTATTCACACAGTTATGCCTCACAGCGAGATCAGCGTGCATGGGAAAGCCTGATGGACTGGCGCAGTTCGACAGACAAACAATTTACGGTATTTGAATATTACAGTGACCACTTTATGCTAAGTGAACTTTTCCCGCTTTTATTTAAAAGGATAGCGACAGACATAGAGAATTATAAAGAGGCCGGCTGTGACGGTATGGTCAATTTAGTCGTTCCACTGCATAAAGTCGCAAAGGCACAGCCACATATGAAGCAGTACGATTATCAGCAGTACCAGCAATTAAACAATATCGTATTTGCACGGTCGCTCTGGGAAGACGTAGAAACTGTTTCATATTTACTGTCACCGGGAATGCAGCAGCTAGCTGAGGAAATTGAACAGATTTTTGCGCAAAATACCCAGTATAATGCCATATTTTTTCCTAGCCGTGTTGTAGAAGCAAAAAACCCGGAAGCGATACCTGATGTACTGGAATTATTGAAGAAGATGGAACATTTACTGCAACAGGCGCAATTGGAAGAGCCGCTTCAACATTATGTTGAGTCATTACAGCGAGTTGTTCAGGCTACGAAGTTACGTTGGGAGGCTTTATAAATGTGGGAATCGGTTTATTATTACCGTAAAAAAGAAAAGAGACAACAGCATTATAAGCAGGAAGTATTAATATACGGGGCGACACCTGCAGGCATTACAGCAGCCATTACATTAAAAAAGAAGGGACATGATGTTCGTATTGCTGAATGCAGCCGCTTTGTCGGCGGGATGACGACAAGTGGATTAGGGGCGACCGATTTAGGTGCTGAACAGGCGATTGGTGGTTTAGCAATGCAATTTTATGAAGAAATCGCACAACACTATGGAATTGAAAAATGTGTACGGTTCGAACCACATGTAGCAGAACATATTTTTAAAACTTGGTTACAAGAACATGAGATTGATGTTCAAACAGAGCAATTTATTGAAACTGTTCTTTGTGAAGACCAGCAAATTCAGCAGGTCGTTATGACAGACGGCACAACCTATGAAGCGAAGCAATTTATTGATGCAAGCTACGAAGGTGATCTGCTGGGGCATGCAGGGGTCGAATACATTGTAGGAAGAGAAGCGAGCACTGTTTATAAGGAAATTTATAATGGTGTTCAATTTGGTACACAGCATCATAAATTTGAAAGTTTTATAGATCCGTATATTGAAGAAGGCAATCCGGCAAGCGGGCTATTATATGGTATTTCAGATGAGGCTGTGACAGAGCAAAATGGTACGGGTGATCATCGTATTCAAGCATATAATTTCCGGATGTGTTTAACGAAGGAGCTAAAAGTGCCGTTCCCAAAACCGAACGGGTATGAGCGCAATCACTATGCACTGCTCCTACGTTATATTAAGGCAGGGCATTGGGATGCGATGAAGTTACATACACCTTTGATGAATGGAAAGACCGATTTAAATAATCATGGGGCATTTTCTACGGATTACATCGGGATGAATTATACTTTCCCTGATGCGGATTATGAAGTAAGAGAAAAAATGTATCAGCAGCACGTAACATATGTTGCAGGGTTACTGTACTTTTTAGTCAATGATGAAGAAGTACCGCTTGTTATTCGGGAAGAAGTAAGACAGTGGGGATTGGCTTCAGATGAGTTTATCGAAACAGGCAATTGGCCGCGCCAGCTGTATATAAGGGAAGCAAGGCGAATGAGAGGCGAGTATGTCATGACAGAACACAATGCCTTGCAACGTATAATTTGCGAACAGCCTATTGCAATCGCATCTTTTCATATGGATTCACATCATTGCCGTCGTATCGTCATCAATGGGCGAGTTATGAATGAAGGTGATATCCAAGTACCAGTAAAACCATTTATGATCGATTTACGCTCGCTTTTACCGAAAAAGGAACATTGTACGAACTTAATTGTTCCTGTATGCCTAAGTGCGTCTCATATTGCTTATGGTTCAATTCGGATGGAACCGGTATTTATGATGCTTGGGCAAGGGGCAGGTACTGTAGCGGCAATTGCGCTACAGGAAGGGAAGGCCGTTCAGGATATTTCATATGAGCAAATAAGACCGCAGTTAATAGAGCAAGGTCTGGTTGTAGAATGGGATGAAGCCTTTATTGACGATCCGTTACGTCGAATGGAAGAAACATTTTGGGGGGAATAGGATGCTAAAGCCAGTAACAAAAGAATCTCACAAGGACGTAGTAGACTTATGGAATATTTGTCTACCTGACTTTAAGTTATCAGATCGCTTGCTTGAGCAAAATAGTTGGCAATCACCTTATGTTTTACATGAAGGAAGTGCGATAAAGGAAATAGACGGGGAAATTGCCGGTATCGTCATTGCAAAAGTGTGGCTTGAAACACATGGTGTTTCTTTAAATAAGGAGCATGGCTGGATTCAAATGCTGCTTGTGCACCCGGATTACCGTCAGCAAAAAATTGGAAGCGAATTATACCGTTATGCAGAACAGGCCCTTCTCAATAACGGCATAAAGAAAATTCAGCTTGGCGGAGATTTAGGACACTTATTATGCGGAGTCCCGCTTGATCACCGGGAGGGTGTTGCGTTTGCAGAGAAGTTTGGCTTTAAACGAGTTGTTGAAAGTGTAGACTTCACAAAAACCGTAACAGAACCATTATTACTGCCTGAAAAAAAGAATGTTCAATTTGTTTTACTAGAAAAAGAAGAACAACAGCAACTCATTGATTTTATGGCTCAGTCATTCCCTGGGCGGTGGACTTTTGAAGCGCATGATTATTTCGCTCATGGAGGTACAGGGAGAGATTATGTCGTTGTGAAATGGGAGGGCAAGATAGTGGGCTTCTGTCGTATAAATGATGAACATAGTGCTGTGAAGGGGCCAAACTATAATTGGGCAGAGAAGTTTGAGCGATTAGGTGGCATTGGTCCACTTGGGGTAAATGAAGATTATAGAAAGTATGGCTTAGGGCGAGCTGTTATCGAAGCTGCAGAATATTATTTGCAGCAACGTGGTAAAGAGACGTTCTTTATTGATTGGACGGATTTAATCGCCTTTTATGAGAAGCTAGGCTATACAATTTGGAAAGACTACGGAATTTTTGTAAAGCAGGTGGAGTAAATGTGGATTTTAAGTGCTGATATCGGTGGGACAAAATTAGCACTTGCTTTATCGAAGCAAGAACAGCCGGAAATATTAATAAAGCAAATGGAAGTTAACAGTCCCCAGCAGTCTGAATCATTATTTGAGGCGATTATTTCAGGTTTTCATAAGCTTCTGGAAGGTGAAGAAGGGGATGTTATAAAAGTAGCGGTTGGTTTACCGGGAATTTTAGATTTAAAGCAGGGGCTTGTAGTTTTTCAGCAAAACTTGCCGTGGCGTAATTTTCCGCTCGTCCAGAGACTTCAAACGACATTTCCGAAAGCTGAGGTTTTTATGGAAACGGATATGATGACTGCAGCAAATGGAGAATACAAAGTACGTCACTTTGAGAAAGAAACATTTATATATGTCACGATTAGCACAGGAATTGCCTGCTGTATCATCCATGAGGGAAAATTTTTAAGAGGGGCCGGAATTCCCGGAGAAATCGGTTTTTCAATAACAGGCTCCGGTGCCTATTTTGAAGAAGTATGTGCTGGACCCGGTTTATTAAACACATTACAGCAGCAAACAAATGAAGAAGGCAAATTACAGCAATTTTTTGACCGCTACTATGAAAATGATGAACGTATTGTGCCGCTCATCCATGAATGGCAGCAAGAAATCGCTCAGAAAATTCATAGTTTCATCCTATTAGTAGATCCGCAAGTTGTTGTACTAGGCGGAGGAGTTATGAATCATCATCCGCTAATTGTGGATGAAATTTCCCGTTTAGTTGATCAGTATTTCAGCCTGCCATTCTTTGAACATAAAAAAGGCAGAGTGCAAGCAAGCTTAAATAAAGGCAATGCCGGACTGATAGGTGCAGCGTTGCTATAAAATATAAAAAGAAGCAGTCAGAATTTTCTCTGACTGCTTTTTCTAACTATTTACTAATCAGCGAATCCGCATTTCAGTTGCCGGATCAAAAAAGTGTGCCTTAGCTAAGTTGAAGTTAAGGGAAAGCTCCTGACCCATAGCTACATCTGCATCTGCGTGTATTTTGCCTACAAATTGCTGGTCATCAATTGATGCATAAACAATCATTTCTGCACCGGTTAATTCGCTTACTTGCACTTTAGTTTTAACAACACTGCTCGAGTCTTGTTTATTGCCGTCATGTATATCTTCAGGACGGATACCTAAAATAATTTCCCGGTCCGTATAATTTTGTGCTTTTAATACTTTTAATTTTTCTTCGGGAATGCGAACTTTTTCGCTGGCAATTTCAAAATATTCCCCTACGACATTCCCGCGAAGGAAGTTCATAGCTGGTGAACCAATAAACCCGCCAACAAATACATTCTCAGGTGTATCATATACTTCACGCGGCGTTCCGATTTGCTGAATGACACCATCCTTCATTACAACAATTCGTGTAGCCATCGTCATCGCTTCCGTTTGATCGTGCGTAACATATATAGTCGTTGTATTTAAACGATAATGGAGCTTTGTAATTTCAGAGCGCATTTGTACCCGAAGTTTTGCATCCAAGTTCGATAACGGTTCATCCATTAAAAACAGCTTAGCATCACGAACAATGGCACGGCCAAGTGCAACACGCTGACGTTGGCCACCGGAAAGTGATTTTGGCTTCTTGTCCAATAGATCCGATAACCCTAAAATTGCAGCAGCCTCACGTACTTTTTTATCAATTTGATCTTTCGAGAATTTCCGCAGCTTCAAGCCAAAAGCCATATTATCGTACACATTCATATGCGGGTATAGAGCATAGTTTTGGAAAACCATTGCAATATCGCGGTCTTTTGGTTCAACTTCATTCACTCGTTTACCCTCGATGCGCAATTCGCCTTCAGAAATCGTTTCAAGTCCTGCGACCATACGCAATGTCGTAGATTTTCCGCAGCCTGACGGACCAACAAGTACAAGAAATTCACCAGGTTCAACCTTTAAATGAAAATTTTCAACAGCTACATAGCCATCGGGATAACGTTTTACAAGATGATCAAAATCTAACATAAAAAACCAGTCCCCCTTTTTTCATATTATAAAAGATTAAGAGGGGAATGCCTTTGTGCAATGTGCTTAAAATTTTCAGGGATATTTTGTCAGTTTATTCAATTGAGCTGCTAAATAAGCTATTAGCAGATCGTCACTGCGCTTTAAGTCCAATGATGTTTCTTCAAAATAACGTTGTGTTCGATACAACAACGTGTTGCGGTGTATATGTAATTCTTTAGCGGCTGAGGACATGTTTCCATTATGGGAAAATAGCGTTGTAATGGTAGTAATCATTTCATCATTTAAATTATTGAACAGCGTATGCTGCAAATATTGTTGCAACGGCATAGTCAAGTGTAATGGCAATAAAGTTAAGAAGCTTTCAGAAAATGTATAAATAGTTTGATGTTGCCGTTCTAAAATAGTCTGAAACATTTTTTGCTCTGATGAGAAAGATTGGTGAAGCATCTCGGAAACTGGCAGCATTTGACCTATGAAAAGTTGTCCATGCAAATAAAAATCATTTTCCAGTATAGCAATAAAGCCTTCCAGTTCTTCCCGTGAATAATTTTTAAACAAAATAATCCAGAAAGTAGTAGGAGAAACTTCAAGAAGATAAGCATCATGCATAAAGAAAAGTTCGATAGCGTATTTTAATTGCGCGGCATCATTATTAATATGATATTGTAAAATTCGAATAGAAGAGTAAGTAGCTGGCTTTGGTACAACTCCTTGTGTCAATAATAGTAACCACGGATCCGTTCGCTCACTACATTCATGATAAAAATGCCTTAACAATAGAGCATCTCGTTCGGTTATTTCACTTTTGGCGATTTCATACCAGCATGCATTAGGCGAATCAAAAAAAATTGTAGTTGCAGAATTATGGGCTGTCGGGTATGTACTATGTTGCTTAAGGGAAGGGAATAGTTGTGCAAGTTGCATAAAATAACCTCCATCAAAAGTTTTTCTGGATATTGAAAAAACGGTATATCTTATAAAAGATCATACCGTTTTTATTGTTACTATTGCTCTTCTTTTAAAATACGCTGAGTTTCATTGAACTCTTCTTCGATTTCCGCATTTGGTTTATACGTTAACATACTTACTACAACTGCAACGACTAAACACGCGATAAAGCCAGGTACAATCTCATAAAGCATGCTTGTTAAACTTTCCGTACGACCCCAAACAAATGCAACTGCGGCACCGGCAACCATGCCGGCAAGTGCTCCGTAGTTAGTAAGCTTGCGCCAGAACAGGGAAAGTAAAATGATTGGACCGAATGCTGCACCGAAACCTGCCCATGCGAATGCTACCAGTCCTAAAATTGTGCTTTCAGGATTCCATGCAACAATTGCCGCAATGATAGATACGAATAGTACAGCGACACGACCTAAAAATACGTAATGTTTATCTGTCGCAGTTTTGTTGAATAAAGCTTTATAAATGTCTTCAATCAGTGCTGAAGAAGTTACGATTAATTGTGATGAAATGGTACTCATAACTGCTGCCAAAATTGCTGCAAGTACAATTCCTGCGATGAACGGATGGAATAAAATTTGTCCTAGTACGATAAATACCGTTTCCGGATCTTTTAATTCCGTACCTTGCTGTTGGAAGTATGCTACACCGACCAAAGCTGTTGCAAGCGCACCTAGTAAACTGAAAATCATCCATCCAATACCGATACGGCGTGCACTTTTCGTTTCTTTTACAGATGAAATCGCCATAAAGCGCACAATTATATGTGGCTGACCAAAGTAGCCAAGCCCCCATGCAAGAGAAGAAATAATAGCCGCAGCTGTCACAGTAGATGGAAGAAGGCTGAACATTTCCGGATCTACCGCTTTAATGGAATCGACCGTTTCCCCAATACCGCCTGTTAGGAAAATTCCGAAAACAGGGACCGCAATTAATGTAATAAGCATAATAAGTCCTTGAATAACATCCGTATAACTAACAGCCAGGAATCCGCCAAATAAAGTGTAAGCGACAACTACTGCAGATACGAATAAAAGACCTGTATGATAATCCATTCCGAATGAGCTCTCAAAAAACTTACCGCCTGATACCATTCCGGAAGATACATAGAATGTAAAGAATACTAAAATGATAATCCCCGATGCGATACGTAATAGTTTCGTGTTGTCACGCAAACGGTTATCCAAATAACTTGGAATCGTGATAGAATCCTTTGTTACTTGTGTATAAACACGTAAACGAGGTGCTACAAGTAACCAGTTTAAATATGCACCGACTGTTAAACCGACTGCAATCCAAGCTTCCACGAGACCCGATAAATAGATTGCACCTGGAAGCCCCATTAATAGCCAGCCCGACATATCCGCTGCACCGGCACTTAATGCTGTTACTGCAGCACCGAGACCACGTCCGCCTAACATATAGTCTGTCAGGTTGCTAGTTTTCCGGAAAGCATACCAGCCAATGCCGAGCATCACAATCATATAAATAATAATGGCCAACAACTGATAACTGTAATCTGACATAAATACAACTCCCTTAATAATAAATTTTTGACTAGTTTACCATGTTGCAATAGATGGTCGTCAACGCAATAAAATATGGCGCTTCTGTACTTATCTATACTTTTTAGACATACGTCCGGCTAAAAATGCACCTGCTGCAACAGCTAAAATTGTATTTGTCTTTTTCGTAAATACTTGTTTTGTAACTAGTGTCAGATTTTGCGGACGTTCTGCCAAACGACGCATAAAATAGCCGTACCAATCATTACCAAATGGTACATACGTACAGAAGTTATACCCTTCCTTTGCGAGGCCCAACTGCATTTCTTTGCGGAAGCCATAAAGCATTTGGAACTCAAATTTATCATTAGGAATATTATGCTTATCGACAAATTGTTTTACATGATTAATTACATTGTGATCATGTGTCGCAATCGAAGTGAATTTGCCATGTAGTAAATGATATTCAATCTGCTCGATAAACTTGCGGTCGATATCGGTTTTATTTTGGTAAGCGACAGACTCATCTTCTTTGTAAGCGCCTTTTACAATACGTAAACGGTAATCTTTAAAGCGTTCTACATTTTCATCTGACTCGAAAAAGTATGCTTGAATAACTGTACCGACATTATCGTATTCAGCATGGATCTTTTCCAATAGCTCAAATGAAGGGTGTAGACGAGCATAGTTTTCCATATCAAAATTAACAAAAATCTGATATTCATTTGCCAATGCAACGATCTCTTTCAAATTTTCATAGCTAAACTCGAAATCAATATCCAACCCCAACTGAGATGGTTTTAAAGAAATATGTGCATCAAGGTTTTCACTGTGAATGCGTTCGATTACTGCCAAAATTTGCTCTTTTGCAGCAAGCGCAGCTGACTTCTCAAACACAAATTCCCCTAGATTATCGACAGTACAAGAAATACCCTGTGCATTTAAATGCTTGATGCTTTCTATAACTTCATCAATATTTGTACCTGCAACGACACTTTGCGCCCCTAGCTTAAATCCGTATTTTTGGGCTGCAGAATTTAATGTTTGATTCTCTGAAAGTGCGATAAAAAAATCTTTTAATGACATTTTAAATAGTCCCCCTGCGATTAAAAAAGTATTTTATTGTTATTGACGTGAGTATAAAACAAAAAATTCAAAAAAGGAAACAAATTTTAAGAAGTTTAGTGTTTGCTAGAAGGAAAAGCGAGAAATGGCAACGGTTTTTGCTGTAAAAAAATTTTGCTGAAATACTTTCTTAAAACGTTTACATGCTCTAAAAAACATGATTTATAAAACATGCAATAAAACATTGCACTAAGGGAAATGGAAAAGAGACCCACTAGTAGCGGGTCTCTTAAATGGAAATTAATACAAAATATTACCAATTTTATTTGCGTTTTAGACGATATTGCAAACCTTGACGATGAATGCCCAATGCTTTAGCTGTCTGCGAAATATTTCCATCATTCAGCTGTAAGGCGTGTGAAATATAATAGTCCTCAACTTTACGCATATATTCATCAAGAGGCTGCAATGTCTGTTCGGAGAAATCGAATAATTTTTGCTGTTCAGAGGCAGTTGGCTCTGCTTGCTGGAGCTTCCACTTGAAGTATGCAGGGATATGTATAAGTTCCACATATTCTTCTGTTGTTAGTAAGGCACTAATATCATCCAGTAAAACTTCAAGTTCTTTTAAATTTCCAGGCCAGTCGTAGTTCTGGAAAATTTCCTCGATTTCAGGTGCTAATCCTTTAACTGAGCTGCCATAAGCAATGCGTCGGCGAGCAAAATAATCGTCCACGAAGGGCTTAATATCTTCACGGCGCTCCCGGAGTGCGGGTACTTGTATTGTTAAGTTCGAAAATAAGTAATACAGGTTTTTGGACAGATGGCCTTTCTGGATTAAGTCAATCGGATCTTCACCAATACTTGCAATGAAGACATGGTTACGTTCGGTATGTTTTTCCAGAAGCTCCACGATGCGGTTCTGTGCTTCATCTGATAAAAATTCAATCCGCTCGGCAAAAAACGTATAGTTTTTTTCCTCGGCAATATATTTTTCTATTTGATTGAGCAATGTTTTTTCATTGCGTCGGCAAATAAGTGTGATGAAGCGTTCGTTTTTTTCAGCAAGCTCATGATGAATACCTTCTGCAATCATATCTTTCCCTGTTCCGGATTCACCGACAAGCATAACCGGAATTCGACCGAGTGCGGCAATTTTAGCTTGCTGAATTACTTGCTTCATTGATTTTGAAACAGCAGTAATAATATCAAAAGTTAATGGAGCACCGTAACGACTTAGAGGACGGTCCATCAAAAATTCCTGCTGTGTAATATCGCGGGAAAATTGAATAGCGATTTTCGTACCGTCATTAAGGGTATATGGATAATAGTCGTTCATCATTGTCACTTCTTCACCATGGGCATTCCAGAACGTTTGCTTAATATGTTTGAAACTTTGACCCGAAGCTAAAACTTTTTGCAGCATATTTTGCTCCAAGTTAAAGTCAAGTGACTGTGATAAAAAGCGCTGTGTAATTTGTTCAAGTGATTCACCAGTAAGTTCGCGCATTTTTTTGTTGTAAACGATGACTCGTCCATTTTCGTCAATAGCGCAAAGACCGGTTTCTATTTTTTCAATCATAAATTCAAAAACACTAGAGTCATCTAGTTGATTCATACGGTGTAACCCCCTCCATTTTATTTTAGCATGGGAATGTCAAAATGAGATAATTTGCGTAATTTAGAAAAAATAATTGATTTAAGCATTATTATATTGCATAATTCAAATTAAGTAACATAATATGATGCAAAAATATATTGCACTTAATATCGGAGGTAATGATAAATGATTAACTATAAACATGAACCATTTACAGATTTCTCGGTAGAAGAAAACAAGCAAGCTTATTTGGAAGCTCTTAAAAAAGTAGAATCACAGCTTGGTGCCGACTATCCTCTAATTATCGGTGGCGAACGTATTACGACAGAAGAAAAAATTGTATCATATAACCCGGCAAAGAAAACAGAAGTGATTGGCTCTGTTTCAAAAGCTTCAAAAGACTTGGCTGAAAAAGCAATGCAAGAAGCAGATAAAGCATTCAAGTCATGGAAAAAAGTTAAACCTGAAATTCGTGCAGACGTATTATTCAAAGCAGCGACAATTATCCGCCGCCGCAAGCATGAGTTTTCTGCATGGTTGACGAAAGAAGCAGGTAAGCCTTGGAATGAAGCGGATGCAGATACTGCAGAAGCAATCGACTTTTTAGAATACTATGGCCGTCAAATGCTGGAAATGAAAGATGGTCGTAAAGTAGAAAGCCGTCCGAATGAATACAACCGTTATGACTATATTCCACTAGGGGTAGGGATTGTTATTTCTCCTTGGAACTTCCCGTTCGCTATTATGGCAGGTACAACTGTTGCAGCTGTTGTTACTGGTAACACAGTATTATTAAAACCAGCATCAACTACACCGGTTGTCGCTTATAAATTTATTGAAGTGCTTGAAGAAGCAGGTTTACCAAAAGGCGTAGTAAACTTCGTACCTGGTAGTGGAGCAGAAGTAGGGGACTACTTAGTAGACCACCCGAAAACACGCTTCATCAGTTTTACAGGTTCTCGTGATGTCGGCTTACGTATTAACGAACGCGCATCAAAATTAAGTCCAGGTCAAATTTGGATTAAACGTGTCATCGCTGAAATGGGTGGTAAAGATACAATCGTTGTTGATAAGGATGCAGATTTAGAGTTAGCTGCACAGTCCATCGTAAAATCAGCTTTCGGTTTCTCAGGACAAAAGTGTTCAGCATGTTCACGTGTAGTAATCGTAAAAGATGTATATGATCAAGTTGTAAACCGTGTGGAAGAGTTAACGAAATCATTAACAATTGGTGACCCTTCAGACAATAACAACTTTATGGCAACAGTAATCGATTCGGCAGCATTCAAAAAAATCAGTGAGTATATTGAAATCGGTAAAACAGAAGGCCGTCTAGTTGCTGGTGGTACTGCAGATGATTCTGTTGGTTACTTCGTACACCCGACAGTATTTGCCGATGTAGATCCGGAAGCGCGTATTATGAAAGAAGAAATCTTCGGTCCAGTTGTAGCGATTACAAAAGCAGATTCATTTGAAGAAGCGATTGAAATCGCAAACAATACTGAATACGGATTAACAGGTGCTGTTATTACAAACGACCGTATGAACTTAGAGTATGCTCGCGAAGAGTTCCATGTTGGAAACCTTTATTTCAACCGCGGCTGTACAGGTGCAATCGTTGGTTACCAACCATTTGGCGGCTTCAACATGTCAGGTACTGACTCTAAAGCAGGCGGACCAGATTATTTAACATTGCATATGCAAGCGAAAACAACATCAGAAGCATTTTAATTATTAAGTAATAGTCATTGGAAATTTCCTTATATAATAGAAAGAACTCCTTCACATTGCCTCGTGAAGGAGTTTTTATTTTGTTCTTCTATTTAGCCCATTCTCTTACTTGTGCATCTGTGCCAAAGACGAAATGACCAGGGCGGGCTTCGATTACTTTAGCTGCCGGATCATGTTCAACATGTTTGTACGGGATACGTGTACGGTTACGTTCATAAGCCGGATCTGGCTGAGGAACTGCAGATAATAGAGACTTTGTATAAGGATGGATTGGGTTGTTGTAAATCTCATCCGCACTACCAAGTTCTAATATTTTTCCGCGATACATAACCGCGATTCGGTCTGATATATATTTTACCATCGATAAATCATGGGCGATGAATAAATAAGTTAGCCCACGTTCTTTTTGTAGTTGCTTCAGTAAGTTTACTACCTGTGCTTGGATAGAAACATCAAGCGCAGAAATCGGCTCATCTGCAATAATGAAGCTTGGGTCTAAACTAAGCGCACGGGCAATACCGATACGTTGACGCTGACCACCAGAAAACTCATGGGCATAACGGTTTGCATGCTCGCGTGTCAGTCCAACTGCTTCAAGCAGTTCACCAATACGGGCTTGGCGCTCTTTTTTATTTTTATACAGACCATGGATGTCAAAGCCTTCCGCAATTAATTCGCCGGCCGTCATACGAGGATTTAAACTCGCATAAGGGTCCTGGAAAATCATTTGCATTTCACGGTTGAATTGCATCAATTCTTTTCGAGACTTCATTTCTGATATGTTTTTGCCTTTAAAGGTAATTTGACCTTCTGTAATATCGTAAAGGCGGATAATAGAACGACCAGTTGTTGATTTACCGCAGCCTGATTCTCCAACTAGACCTAATGTTTCGCCTTCATACACATCAAAGGAGATGCCATCGATCGCTTTAATCGGCTGTTTAGCAGTGCCAAAATATTGTTTTAAGCCTTGTACTTCTAATATTTTATTTGCCATAATTACATGCCCTCCTGTTGATAGCCTTTAATACGGCGTGCTACCGCATCAGGAACAGGCATTTTTGGTGCATCAGGATGCAGTAGCCATGTTTTAGCGTAATGTGTATCCGACACTTTAAACATTGGCGGTTCCATCTCGAAATCGATTTTCATTGCAAACTCATTACGAGGGGCAAATGCATCGCCTTTCGGTGGATCGATTAAGTTTGGCGGTGAACCCGGAATGGCCATTAACAGCTCATCTGTAGAGTTGTTTAAGTCCGGCATAGAGCCAAGTAGTCCCCAAGTATATGGGTGCTGTGGATTGTAAAAAATATCTTCCACAGTACCATACTCAACGATTTGACCTGCATACATGACCGCAACACGGTCCGCAACATTTGCTACAACACCTAAATCATGGGTAATGAAAATAATCGATGTATTCGATTTCTTTTGAAGCTCTTTCATCAACTCTAAAATTTGTGCCTGTATCGTTACGTCTAATGCTGTTGTCGGCTCGTCGGCAATTAATAGTTTTGGATCTGCTGCAAGAGCGATCGCAATAACAACACGTTGGCGCATCCCACCCGACAGTTCGTGAGGGTAAGCTTTATAACGTTTTTCGGGGAAAGGGATCCCTACTTGGTCAAGTAACTCAACCGCACGTTTTTTTGCTTCATCCTTATTTGTAACTTTTTTATGCTTTAGAAGTACTTCAGTAATCTGTGCGCCGATACGCATTGTTGGATTTAATGCAGTCATTGGATCTTGGAAAATCATTGAAATATCATTTCCGCGAACTTTCATCATTTCTTTCTCAGATAAAGGAATAATATTGCGACCGTTGAAGTTAATCTCACCACCGGCATAAATACCTGGTGGCTGAGGAATTAACTTCATCAGTGCGTTACTCGTTACGGATTTTCCAGAACCGGATTCCCCAACGATTGCTAATGTTTCGCCCTCGTATAATTCAAAGCTTACTCCGCGTACGGCTTGTACGACACCAGCGTACGTTTTGAAATTAATACGTAAGTCGTTTACTTCTAATACTTTTTTCTTCATTGCGTACACTCTCCTTATTTACGTAATTTCGGATCAAGTGCGTCACGTAAGCCGTCCCCAACTGCGTTAAATGCGAATATTGTAATTGAGATTAAAGCTGCAGGGAACAATAATCGCCATGGTGCAGATTGAAGTGCTTTGAAACCTTCAGAGGCCATCGTACCCCAGCTGGCTAAAGGAGCCTGAACCCCTAAACCTAAGTAGCTTAAGAAACTCTCTGTGAAAATTGCACTTGGAATAGTCATTGTCATTGTTACTAAAATAGCACCCATTGCATTTGGGATTAAGTGACGTTTAATGATGTGCCATTGATTTGCGCCTAATGTACGAGCAGCAAGTACGTATTCCTGATTTTTAATTTTCAGTACTTCACTTCGTACAATACGCGCCATGTTTACCCAACCTGTAATGGAAAGGGCGATAATCATAGGAATTAAACCAGGTTCCATAATTACCAATAAAATAATTACTACTAATAGATAAGGGATTGCCGTCAATACGTCTGCGATACGCATCATAATATTATCGACACGACCACCTGCTAAACCTGCGATACTTCCCCATAAAACACCGATAATCAAATCAATTACAGCGGCAGTAATACCGATGAATAATGAAATTCGAGCGCCTTCCCATGCACGGACGAAAATATCACGCGCAAGGTCATCCGTACCAAACCAATGTGTTGCAGAAGGAGCGGTATTATATAAACCTACATTCTGTTCATATGTATAAGAAGAGAACACCGGCGCAAAAATTGCAAATCCTGCAATTATAATAAGAAGGATTAACCCGAGTACAGCTAACTTGTTATGAGAGAAGCGATAAAATACTTCTTTCCAATAAGATACTTGCTTTTTAGAAAGGGCATCTGTATTTTCTGAACGACCGACAACATCGAACATGTCAGCTGATACTTTTGGTATTTGCTGTTCGTTTTGAGCCATTATTTTTTCGCTCCTTTCAATTTAATACGTGGATCGATGACACTGTATAAAATGTCTACGATTAATACAGCCAGTAATAAAATTAATGAATAGAACACAGTCGTACCCATAATTACCGTATAGTCACGATTTGTAATACTTGTTACGAAATGGCGGCCAAGTCCTGGCACCGCAAAAATCTGTTCAATAACGAACGAACCTGTAATAACACCGGCAAAAAGTGGACCTAAATACGTTACAACCGGCAATAATGCATTACGTAAAGAGTGCTTGAACACGATTGTCCATTTTCCAAGACCTTTTGCACGAGCAAGCTTTACATACTCACTATTGTTTTGCTCCAACATACTAGAACGAGTAAGTTTGGCAATAAATCCGGCATGGGTAACAGCAATTGCCAATGAAGGTAATATTGTATAGGCAAATCCTTTCCAGCCACTTACCGGGAACCAGCCTGCTTCAAATGCCAGGTAATACTGCAAGAGTCCGGCTAATATGAAGGAAGGAACTGAAATCCCTAAAATTGCAAAAATTGTCGCGGCATAATCTCCAAAGCGGTTATGATACAGTGCCGATACAACGCCGAGTAATACACCAAGACCAATTGCTAAAACCATCGCCTGAAGACCTAAAGCAAGGGATACAGGGAAGCTTTCTGCGATAATGTCATTTGTGGAACGGCCTTTGTATTTCATCGACTCCCCAAAATCAAATGTCATTGTGTCTACTAAATAGTCTTTATATTGGATATACCAAGGATTATCCAACCCATATTTCGCGTTTAACTGTTCTTCGATGGCAGGCGGCAATTCACGTTCGCTCGTGAAAGGGCTACCTGGAGCAAGCTGCATTAGGAAGAACGTCGCTGTAATAATTAAGTACATTGCAAGTACGATATAGAGTAATCGTTTAATGATAAAGTTAAGCAATGTCCGTACCTCCTTTTTATACTATTTTGAAAATTCTATAAAACTATGAAAGGGAGTGCCCGAAATTTTATTTCGAGGCACTCCCTGTTTACGATGACTTTGCAATTAATTTGACCATCGCTGGAGTAAATAATAAATAGTTAAAATTACTTCATTTTAACGTATTTAAGATTAATGTTACCTAAAGCATCTGGAACCATATTTTCTACTTCGTCAGATACAACATTTAAGTTTGTATTGTAGTAAATAGGTGCTACAGGCATTTCTTCCATAATTACTGCTTCAGCTTCCAATAATTTTTCCGTACGTTTGTCCGGATCAGTTTCAGTGATCGACTCATTTAATAATGCAGTGTATTCATCGTTTGACCAGCCAGTTTGGTTATTGCCGTTCTCTGCAGAGTTATACATTTCTAGGAATGTATACGCATCATTGTAGTCAGCACCCCAACCAAGACGACCGATTTGGTAATCGCCATTTCCAATTTTATCTAAGTATACTTGCCATTCTGAGTTATCAAGTTTAACAGTAATACCTAAATTAGATGACCATCCTTGTTGGATGAATTGTGCGATTGCAGAGTGTGCTTCAGAAGTATTGTATGAAACTTTTACTTCTAAATCAGCAGGATTTGCTAATCCTAATTCTTTCAGACCAGCTTCTAAATATTTCTTCGCTTCTTCGAAATCAGCATCTTTGAAGTAACCTTCATCTTCGCCGAAGCCTTCTACAGAGTTTGGCACGATACCTAATGCAGGTTCTTGTTCGCCTTTTACAACATTACTGATTAAGCCTTCACGGTCGATTGCCAATGCTAATGCTTTACGAATGTTTTCGTTTTGCATTACTGGATCTTCTGTATTGAACTTGTACCAGTAAATAGAAGACATATCAGAAACGTTTAATTTGTCTTCAGATTTTAAGCGATCGATTGCATCAAGAGAAATTGTCCCGTAAGGAGCACCTAAGAAATCAATTTCTCCAGCGTCAAACATTGTCATTTGAGTTGTTTCAGACTCAACCATTGCAATGTTTACCGTATCGATATCTACATTTTCTGTATCCCAGTAAGTATCGCTTTTCTCTAAAACGATATCGCCTGAATGGTTCCAAGTAGATAAGTTGTAAGCACCGTTCGATACATATGTATCTGCTTCTGTGTACCATTTTGGATCCGCTTCAGCTGTTGCTTTATGGATTGGGTAGAACGTTTTAAATGCTGTTAATTCCAAGAAATATGGAGTCGGAGCATTTAACGTTACTTCCAATGTTTTTTCATCGATAGCTTTAATCGCTACATCTTCGGCAGTACCTTTACCGTTGTTGTATTCTTCTGCTCCTTTAATAGGGTAAAGGATAGTAGAATATTCAGACGCATTTTCCGGGTTTAATGCCCATTTCCATGCGTATTCAAAATCTTCAGCTGTAACTTTTTCTCCATTTGACCATTGTGCGTCACGTAACGTGAATGTATAAGTTAAAAGATCATCCGATACTTTATAATCTTCAGCGGCAGCTAAAACCGGCTCGCCTTCAACCAATGTTGTTAAACCTTCAAAAGTATTTTCTAAAATTGCGCCAGAAGTTGTATCTGAAGCTAATTGTGGATGTAATGAAGGTGGCTCAGAAGTGATTAGTAAATCTAATTCTTTTTCCCCATCTCCAGATGATGTTGATTTAGTTTCATCTCCTCCACATGCTGCAAGTAATGCAGATAATGAAAGTGCTGTAGCAGTCAATGCGACCTTTTTGTTGCGTTTCATAAATACCCCTCCTAGAAAATCATGTAAATTAAATTTTCTGATAATTTTTTGATGCGTTATTTTAATATATCAGAATATTTGTATGAAATATATACTACATTTGAAATTTTTTATAGATACTAATAAGTAAAACAATTATGAAAATTTTTAATTATTTTACTATAGGGTAATATTATTTGGGTAAAATATTAGATAGTTATAAAATTCTCGAAAGTATTAATAATCTGCTGTTTTATGTACCTTGTTTTGAAAATTTAGAATTGTATTATTGTGTAACAATTTTGACACATAAAACTTTCTTTTTTTCTTGAAAACATGCAAAATAGAAGAGAGCATTTGAAAGGTGGTATATAAATGAAAACAGAACAACAATATTTTGAAGAGAGCAAATCCATGAATGAATATATGGATGCAATGTCTCAATTAAAAGAACAAAGCTTTGCTATTTATGAGAGCTTTGAGCTTCCGGAAGATACAGCTTTTATTGAAAAGCTGAAAAATGCCAATGTCCATATTTTAGCTATTACTGAAGACTGGTGCGGGGATGCAATGATTAACAATCCAATCATTCGCAAAGTTGCAGAAGCAGCAGATGTAGAAATTCGTACAGCATTACGCGATGCGGATACAGATTTGATTGATCGTTATTTAACGAATGGTGGACGTGCTATTCCAATGTACTTGATTTTAAATGAAGCAGGAGAAGTAATTACAACATGGGGCCCACGTGCACCGCAATTACAGCAGCTAGTAACCGATTTACGTGCAACATTACCGGATAAAGAAGATCCAACATTTGAAGACGCACAAAAAGCGGTATACGAAAATATGCGCGGACAATATGTAAACGATTCAAAGCTGTGGAGCTATGTATATGAAGATTTTAAAAATAAGGTAGCGGCAGCAATATAATTTAACTTAACCTGTTACTTTTACGAGTTCTTACTATATAATATAGTAGGAACTTTTTTCTATTTTAAGCGTATTATTGAAGAGAATATCCCGGGTACTATTGTTGCTTTTCTAAAACAGACAGCAGTATACTTTGGACAGAATGAAAAATATAATTAATCAGGATGAGATCAATATGAAAAGAGCGAGAATTATATATAACCCAACTTCGGGTCGTGAAGTATTTAAGAGACATCTTCCGGAAGTATTGGAGAAACTCGAAATAGCAGGATATGAAACTTCATGTCATGCAACGACTGGTGAAGGTGATGCAACAAAAGCTGCAATTGAAGCTGTAAGACGAGAATTTGATGTTGTAATTGCGGTAGGTGGAGACGGGACGTTAAATGAAGTAGTGGCAGGTGTTAGTCAATGCGAAAAACGGCCAAAGCTTGGTTTAATTCCAATGGGGACGACAAATGACTTTGCACGGGCTGTTCGTATTCCCCGAAATGTTGAAGAAGCACTAAACATCATTCTTGCAGGGGATACAATACCTGTCGATGTCGGTATATTGAATGAAGACCGCTACTTCATTAACATTGCTGCAGGCGGGCGTATCACCGAGCTGACATACGAAGTACCGAGCAGAATGAAAACGGTACTTGGACAAATGGCGTATTATTTGAAGGCAATTGAAATGATTCCTTCTATTAAAGCAACTCATATGAAAATCCAAATGGATGAAGAAGAGTTTGATGGTAAAGCGATGATGTTTTTATGTGGCTTAACAAATTCCGTAGGCGGTTTCGAAAAAATCGCACCCGATGCATCGATCAATGACGGACTGTTCACTGTTATGATTTTAAAGGAATGCAATATTGCGGATTTCATACGTATTGCTTCATTGGCATTGCGTGGCGAGCATTTATCCGACGAACGTCTCATTTACAGAAAAGCTAGTCGTGTTGTCGTATCATCTGATCAGGAAGTGCATTTAAATCTGGACGGTGAATATGGCGGCGATGCACCAGCTGTTTTCCAAAATTTAAAAAGGCATATTGAAGTATTCGTGCCGAAAGATAAAATTCGTGAAATTGAAACGGATGAAGAAGTAATTTAACTATAGCTTGCAAGGGTAGTGGAATGCCCTTGTGAGTTTTTTGTTTTTATCGGGAAGAGTCGGGGGACGGGGAGTGAGCGGTTTTCTCATATAGTGCTTAAATGTTCTAATAAAGTAAATTAAGTTCTAATAAAAGCGGGAAGTTCTAATATAGTGCTTTGATCTTCTAATACCGGGTCGAGATGTTCAAATAAACTCACCAAATGTATTAATATCCTCTCAACATTTTCTAATAAAGCCTCTCAATATTCTAATATCCGCATCCGCTAGCTTCATTTGAAAGAACACCCAGAACAGCGTATACAATATCAATTTTCTAATATATATGGTCAAAATACTCGATGAAAATCTAAAAACCTCCACTTCAACAATTATAAACCGTTAAAGTGAAGGCGTTTTAAGTCAATTCCTTTTACAATGTAAATTTATCCATACTTTGTTGCAGCTGTTTTGCCTGATTCGCTAAACGTTTAGAAAGCTCTTCCATTTCATCGACAATTTCAGTTTGAAGTTGTGTCGCATTTGCTACTTGCGCTACATCCGCCATCGTTTTTTCTGTACCTTGCGAAATTTCGATGACTGAAGCCGCAACTTCTTCTGAGCTTGCTGAAATTTGCTGTGATGTAGCAGAAATATGTTCTACACGCTCCGTTATATTGTAAATATTTTCGGTAATCGTGTGAAATGACTGACCGGCACGATCGATGACAACAACACCATCATTTGCACACTTGAGACTGCTTTCCACCGCTTCGCCAACATTTTGAGAATTGTACTGAATAGTTTCAGTTAAATGGACAATTTCATTTGCGGACTTTTTGGATTGCTCTGCGAGTTTGCGAACTTCATCTGCGACTACAGCAAAGCCTTTCCCATGTTCACCAGCTCTAGCCGCTTCAATGGCAGCATTCAAGGCAAGCAGATTCGTCTGATCCGCTATATCAGTAATGGCTTTCGTAATTGTACTAATTTGTCCTGACTGTTCAATTAATACGTTTGAAAGGCTGGAAATCGATTGAGTCGATGCATATACTGTTTCCATTTGCTGCATCGCTTCGTCAATAATTTTTACCCCGTCATTAGCAAACTGGGTCAATGTAACAGCACCACTATGCAATTCTTGTGTTGAGCGGGCAATCGAATTAATTCCCTGTGCCGTCTCATCTACAGCAAGGGCACTTTCGTTTGCCCCAATTGTCATCGTTGCGGCGGTCTGTGCAGTATGCTCAGTCAGTTCATTAATATGAGCTGTTTCCGATGAAATCGTCTCACTGTTTTTCATAAGTGCATCCGCCGAATTGCTAAGCTGATTTGCGTTATGCTGAATGCTTACTAACAATTCCTCGAAATTACACTGCAATGAAATAAAAGCATTCGACAGCATACCAAATTCATCTTTTGTGCGAACTGGTTTGTGGGAAACTTTAATATCCCCGCCAGCCATGTGTTCCAAATCTTTTGTAATTGACTGGAGGCGCAGTGTAATACCATATTTCGTGTAAATCATGTAGGAAGCTATAACAAGGAGCGCAATAATAATGAATATAACTGATAATATCATCGATAGTGAAATCATGTTTTTCGTATTATTCACAACTTTATCAAGTTCGGTGTTTTCAATTTGTTCCACTTTCCCGGCAAGCTCGCTTGTGAAATTGCTCGTATATGTATAGTCACCATTCACCACTGATAGCGCGGCTGAAATATCACGTGTCTGTACAGATGAAATCACTCTATCCATTTGTTCGGCAATAATTTCTGATTGGTCTTTTAAGTTATTAATAATCGGTGCAGCATCCGCTGATATATTTTTGCTCTGCACTTCCTCGATGAGCTGGACGAGGCTTGTTGTATGGTTGTTTAGTGAATCCAAGTTATTTTGAGAAGGATCTACTGCATAGGCACGAGCATAGATGCCTTGCGACAGTATATGTTGCTGGATAGCATTAATCCGCTGAACCTGTGCCATTTGTACATCGACTGCTTTGGAAACTTCATCACCAATCCGGGAAAACTGAACGGTTGCAAATCCGATTGAAAATAAAAGCACCATCCCGATTAAAATAAAGCCAATATTAAGTTTTTTTCGAACTGACATATGCCTCAATCTCCTTGAAATTAATAGAATTATTAGAGTTATAAGGTAAATTATATAGGCAATACTTACTGAATACTAGAACAAAAGTAATAATTGGTTAGTCAGAACATTAGTAGAAAGTATAATAAGTGCAAATTATATGGAGCATGGTACAATAAAGTGATTGAAATGAGAGGAAGAAATGAACATGTCTGCACCTATTAAAAAAAATGATCGTCAAACAGTTTATATAGAAGATTTAACACATGATGGCAATGGCGTCGCGAAGATCGATGGCTATCCATTATTCATACAAGGGGCACTTCCTGGAGAAACTGCCGAGATTCATGTAATGAAAACATTAAAGAATTATGGGTTTGCAAAAGTAGTGAATATACTGGAAAAGTCGCCTGATCGTGTAGAAGCGCCATGTGTCTATTTTTCGCAATGTGGGGGATGTCAATTACAGCATCTTTCGTATGAGGGACAATTAAAATGGAAACAAAATATGGTCGCAAATGTGATGAAGCGTCTTGGTAAAATCGACGCACCTGTCCATCCGGTAAAAGGGATGGAAGAGCCTTGGCATTACCGCAACAAATCACAAATACCTTTTGCGCAAAACGAATCAGGTCAGATGGTGGCAGGCTTCTATAAAACGAAGTCACACTCAATTGTTGATATGGAACGTTGTTTAATTCAAACAGGAGAAGCCGATGTTGTCATGGCAGACTTGAAACGTGAGTTGGAAATTTTAGGTTTGCGTCCGTATGATGAAAAATCCCATCAAGGCATGCTGCGTCATGTTGTCGTTCGTAAAGGTCGCGCAACAGGCGAAGTAATGGTCGTACTCGTTACAAAATCTAAGAAATTCCCGCAGGCGAGCGCGGTAATCGAAAAAATCCGAGCACTTATCCCGAATGTCACGTCCATTGTCCAAAATGTAAACGGTGAGAAAACAAACGTTATATTCGGCAATGACACATTCACACTTTGGGGCAAGGATACAATTGAAGATACAATCGGCAATGTCCGTTTTGAAATTTCGGCACGCTCGTTTTATCAAGTCAACCCGGTTCAAACAGAAGTGCTTTATAAACAGGCCCTCGATTATGCACAACTGACAGGCAATGAACGCGTAATCGATGCCTACTGCGGTATCGGATCCATTTCACTGTTTTTAGCCCAAAAAGCGGGTCATGTAATGGGTGTTGAAATAGTCGAGCAGGCAATCGAAGACGCAAAACGCAATGCCGCATTAAACGGTTTTACAAACACATATTTCGAAGCTGGCCCGGCAGAGGAAGTCATTCCCCGCTGGTACAAAGAAGGTAAGGAAGCAGATGTATTAGTAGTCGATCCGCCGCGTAAAGGCTGTGATGAAGCGTTATTGAGTACAATCATAGAGCAAAAACCGAAGCGTGTAGTTTACGTATCGTGCAATCCCGCAACCCTTGCGCGCGACCTCCGTATTTTAGAAGACGGCGGATATAAAACGCAGGAAGTACAGCCGGTCGATATGTTCCCGCACACGACACACTGTGAAGCGGTTGCTTGGTTGGAGTTAGTATAGAAGTACAATAAAAAAGCTGTGTCAAAAATCCACATTGTATGGGGATTTTAGCACAGCTTTTTTGAGGTTAAAAACAATTTTTTGAGTTAATTTTGTATTAAAGTGATTTCAATAATTTAATTACATCTTTGGCAACTGCGCCACCTGATGCAGGATTTTGTCCTGTAACAATACGATTATCAGTTACAGTGAATACTGACCAATCAGCATCTTTTACGTAATTAGCACCTTTACGAACAAGTTCATCTTCAGTTAAAAATGGAACGACTTTATCAAGTCCAACAGCAATTTCTTCTGTGTTAGTAAAACCGGTCACTTTAGTATTTTTAATTAAATATTCACCATCACCATTTTTAATATTTAATAATCCTACAACTCCATGACAAACAGCAGAAACAACGCCACCGTTAGCGTGAATAGTACTTGCAATGTTTTGCAACTTTTCATCTTCTGCGAAATCCCACATAACTCCATGGCCACCTGCATAATAGATAGCAGCATAATCATTTGGGTTAATAGAGTCAGCGGGCAAAGTAGTGCTTAGTTTATTTAAGAAATCAGTATTTGTGTAATACTTCCAATCTAATTCGGTCATTTGATCCGGTTGCAAACTATGCGGGTCGAGTGGCGTATAACCACCTTTAGGGCTCACATAATCAATTTCATACCCTGCTTTTTCTATTTCAGCTGCAAAGTGAACAGCTTCTCCTAACCATAATCCTGTTGCACGATCTAAATTGGGATACTTAGAGGTATTCGTTACTACTACTAATATCTTTTTCATTATACAATCTCCTTTAAGTTTGATACTATCAAGCTTATAGGTTAAACCATACTTTAAGTCAAGGAGGACACCTCGTGTATACAATTCAACAAGCGAGCCTCTTAATTGAAATACCTGCAAGTTCAATTCGATACTATGAAAAAATAGATTTAATTCCACCAATAAAAAGAAATGAACAAAAGCATCGAATATTTGATGAACAAGACATTGAACTTTTAAAATTAATTAAATGTTTTCGAAGTCTAGGCATGTCAATTGAGGATATAAGAGAAAATATATCAACGCTGAATTCAGAGCAGGAAGAGATTAATACACAAGCTATATTAATTCAGCACAAGAAAAAACTAGAAGAGCAAATTGGCATTTTAAATTCTTTTATTAGTGAAATTGATCAGAAAATAATTCCTGTATTATCAGATACAGATTTAAAATAACGTTAAAATATTAAGCTGAGTGATTCTACTATATCATTCGGTTTTTTTGTTGTTTTAAAATGAAAATATAACTTGTCAATATCATTAATTTACAGGAAGCATACTAACAAATGGGGATGAAAAGAAGCTGCCTTGAGCGTGACCTTCTTGAAAATATTTGAATGCTCCTGTTATTTCACTTAACTTAATATATACGTTTGTTCTATAAATGAGTTTCATAAATATGCATATTAATGGAATTTAATTTTATATATATGTAAAAATAATGAATAATTTGGAATATATGTTATTAATTTAACTTTTGTGCGCTATTATTAAATTTGTACTTATAAAGGAGGGAATATTGTGAAAAAAAGCTTTTTATCAGTTTTGTTAACGATAACATTATTAGTCTCGTTACCGTTTTCTGCTTTTGCAAACGATTCAACAACTGCCAGTCAAGAATCAAATGTAACTATTGAAGATTTTCTTGAAGAAGCTGTCACAGCTTTAACTTTTCAGCATGCTTCGGACTATATGAGAACAGAAGTCATTGAAAATTGGCTTGGTGATTATGAGTTCGAAAATACAAGCAACTATATTACTGAAAAACAGGCTGCACTTATTTTAGTAAAAGCCCTTGGTGCAGAAACAAATGAGGAAACGCTGGATGATTATAGAAAAACAGCAGAAAAGCTAGGCTTTTTTAAAGGTGTTTCCGATTTACAGCCGATTACAAAAGCAAAGGTTTACAAAATGTTTAGTAATGTAAAAGACTATCAAAACAAAGATATTGATAACACAGGGGTACAGGAAATATCTGTCGAAGATTTTATGCGAAATCCCGGTAGTTTAGGTTATCAATTATCTCCAGACGGCGAATACATCGCTTACGCTGCAGAATGGCAAAGCAGGCTAAATGTTTTTATAAAGAATATGGATGATGAGAGCGAGCCTGTACGAGTAACAAGTACAACTGATCGAGATATCGCGGGGCTTTTCTGGAAAGATAATAATATGTATTATTTGAAGGATAATGGGGGAGATGAAAATTATCATATTTACTCGTCTTCATTTAACGGTGCAAAAGAAAAAGATTTGACGCCGTACCCGAATGTTGTCGTACTTCCTATCGATTATTTGAAAGATGTTGAAGATGAAATTTTAATCATGATGAATAAAGAAGATGCAACGGTATTTGATGTTTATAAATTAAACGTAAAGACGGGTGCAACGAAGTTAGTAGCAAAAAATCCTGGGAATATTTTAAGCTGGATTCCCGATAGCAATGGACAAATTCGAATGGCTGTAGCATCTGACGGTGTAGTAGGTGCTGTTTTATATCGTGAAACAGAAGAAGATGAGTTCCAGCCATTTATCTCAATTGATGCTGGTGAAACAGTTTCACCGCTAGGATTTTCTCGAGACAATCAATCTATTTATGCCGTATCTGATAAGGGTCGAGATAAAGCGGCACTAGTAAAATATGATTTAGAGGGCAAAGAAGAAGTAGTTTTCTCAAATCCACTCGTAGATATTTCAGGGGCTCTTTACAGCTCAACAAAAGATCAACTTCTTTACGCTGCTTATATCACAGATAAAGTTCACTATAATTTCTTTGATAGCGAGTTTGAAAATCTTTTCAATAAAATGAAAGACCAACTTGGTGTAAGTGCAAGTGAATTTGGGATTAACGATTACAATAAGGAAATGACGAAATTTATCGTAAGTGTTTCAAGCGATACTGTTTATGGAAAGTATTATTATTATGATGCTGAAACAGAAACAATGACATTATTAGCAGAGTTAGGCTCATGGTTGGATGCTGGTAATTTGGCGGAGATGCATTCTATTTCCTATGAAGCGAGAGACGGTCTAATAATTCACGGTTATTTAACATTACCAAAAAATAAAATAGCTGAAGATTTACCGTTAGTTGTCATTCCGCATGGTGGTCCATGGGCTCGGGATATGTGGGGCTTTAATAATGAAGTACAGTTATTAGCAAATCAAGGCTATGCAGTACTTCAAGCAAACTTTAGATCATCTACAGGTTACGGTAAAGAATTCCTTGAAGCGGGCAACAAGCAATGGGGATTAAAAATCCAGGATGATATTACAGATGGAGTACAATGGGCAATTGATTTGGGCATTGCTGATGCAGAAAAGATCGGTATTTACGGTGCTTCCTTTGGGGGATATGCAACATTGGCCGGTATAACATTCACACCAGACTTATATGCTGCAGCAGTTGATTATGTAGGGGTTTCGAACATCTTTACATTATTGGAAACAATCCCTCCATATTGGGAAACACAACGAAATATGTTCTATGAGCGTGTAGGCCACCCTGAAAAGGATAAAGAACTGTTAAAAGCTGCTTCACCGGTATTCCATGTCGATAAAATTAAAACACCTTTATTTGTAGCACAAGGGGCGAATGATCCGCGTGTGAATAAACAAGAATCAGACCAAATCGTACAGGCACTTAAAAATAGAGGTGTGGAAGTTGAGTATATGGTAAAAGACAATGAAGGACACGGCTTTGCAAATGAAGAAAACCGAATTGAATTTTATAATGCATTGGTAGACTTCTTTGCGGAATATTTAAAGTAAACTATTGCTCACTTTACACCCGCCACATGTTGTAGCGGTCGCTTGGTTGGAGTTAGTTTAATATAAAGATAAAAAAGCGGGGCTATCCTAAGAGTAGAACAACTCTTTTCGGATAGCCCCGTTTTAAATAATCATTTAAATTGCAGTTTCCACCGGGAAAAAGTTAGGTAATTGTCGTTCACGTTTATCGAGGACAATTTGTTCTGGTTTGATACCTTGTTCACGTAACGTATCAATGTTTTGCATAATAAACTCGTCGCTGCCGACAACATAAAACAGACCGTCTCGATCAGCAGCAAGTTTTTTCACTTCTTCATAGTAAACTTTACGATTATCGACGTACTGTGATGTGAAGTTTTTAACAGGTGCAGATTCGAAAATATCGGTAAATAAGTAGTCTTTTGTTGAATCAATATTTAGAGAATGAATGCGACTGATATTGTCAGGACGTTCCAAATAAGAAAGTACAAGCGGTCTAAACGTTGCAAGACCTACACCGGAAGACAATAAGTAAATATTTCTATTTTGTCTTTTCAGCGGTACATTGGAATGGATTTTAAAGAGTGCAACTTTATCGCCGACTTCGAGATTTCTTAAAATCGATTTAAATTCAGAACACAGTTCTTTAATGCGAGTTGTAATTCCAACATTCTGCTCATTTGGTAACGTGGAGATTGACATATGACGAACTAAGCTTTTATTTGGCTGATCACCAGCATTGAAACCTTCTAATGCAAGGTGGGTGTGGGCACCTTCTTCCCATGTAAAGCCTTCAGGAAGGTCGAGCAAAAACGTTTTAACTTCTGGTGTTTCATCAATAATTTTGTTTATTTTCGTCCAGTATATTTGCATGATACATTCTCCTTAAGTAATGCATATTTTCTTTATAGTTATAGTATATCACAGATGATAAACATTCTCATTTAAAACTATCCGTAATTACATTAATTTATTGGAAACGCCAGTAGTAAAAAGGGTTATGAGAGCAAAAAAAGAAGAACGATTTACTGATATTGAAAATCGTTCTTCTTACTTTATTATTATGCAACGATTAAAGCTTCTCTACATTATGATTTAAGCGCGTAAGAAACTGTTTAAGCTGCTGTAATTCGCTATCTGAAAAATCTTCATAAAGGTCATTCAGAAATTGATCTTTAAACATTGTGCAACCTTCAAGTAATGCTCGTCCTTTATCGGTAATCGTTACAAGAACTTCTCGGTTGTTCTTTGCATTGCGTTGACGTTCCACATATTGCTGTTCTTCAAGCAGCTTTAAATGGCGCGTAATTGCAGATTGATCAATAGCTAAAGATTGTTGCAGAACCTTTTGAGAAACGCTTCCTTTTTTTATTAAAGAAACTAATATTTCATATCTCGTTAAACTGACTTCTGTTCTTTTTTCAAATATTTGTGTTACATGACGGTCTAATCTTTTTAACATCATGATCATCTGTTTTTTATCATCCAAACAAACTTCCATACTATACCTCCTTACATTGATTGCTTTTCGTTCCAAGTATCCCTATATGGTAGCATTTCCGTTCATTCGGATAAAGTCTAAAAAATTTTAATTGAACATGTCAGGCAAAGGCTCCTATAAGTCCATTAGCTAGAAAAACGAATAATTTGGTCGAATGGTAAACGAGATGAATTACGTGCTGGCATAGCAGCTTTTCCGATAGCGATTAAAATCATCGGAACCTCATTTGCAGGCAACTCATATCTTTTAGCGAATGCTGCTTTATCAAAGCCGCCCATTATTACTGTGTCATAGCCCATGTCCTTCGCTAAAAGTACGATTTGCATAGAAATTAAACCTGAATCCAAATGCGCAATATTACTGCGTTCAGCATCCGAAAAATTGCTGTACGATGCTTCAGAATTTGAAATCATCATATCTGCAATTTCACGTGGCATATAGCCTAACTCAACATTTAAATCATTAATTTGCTTAGCATTTTTATACATTTCGATATCGCCAATGACTGCAATTATTGCAGATGATGTTTCAATTTGTTCCTGATTAAATCCAGCGATGCGCAACTCTTTCTTTTGCTCCTGATCATCAATAACAAGGAAGCGCCAAGGCTGTAAGTTACTTGATGAAGGAGCTGATGTTGCTTGCTGTAAAATATGTTGAATTGTCTCACGGGGAATCGTAACACCAGGTTCATATTTACGAACTGATTTACGTTCATCCATTAATTTTTCTAAAGCTGATTTTTGTTGTGACATTTTTTTCACCCTTCTTTATCGAAATTGGAATAGGATTTTATTTTAGTTGATGAGTCAACAATTGACAAGTCATATGTTTCGGAGAGAGTCTCTGAGGAATACTCAATTTTCCTCTGTCGATAGGCGATGTATTCAAGCAAAACACTAAATCTACCCATATGATAAAAAGAAAATATTATTTTTGGGGAGTGAAAGACATGTATAACCATGAAAAAGAAAGTAGTTATAATCAGGAGTATTTTCCGACTTACAAAGAAGAGGGGCATTGCAAGGGGAATTGCAATAAGGATAAACATAAAGGCGCATGCGTAGAAGAAATTCTTGAGGCAATTTTAAAAGCACAAAGGAAAGCCGAGAATGATCATGACAAGAAATGTTCTTCATGCGATGAATCGTTTGAAGAACGATTAGAAGAAAAAGAACACAAAAAATTTAGTAAAAACACTATTCCGGTTATTCTGTATTGTGGATGTGAACCATTTAAAGGTGAAGGCGTAACGGCTTGTCCGGCAGGAATGAAGGATAAAAAATTCATCTGCATTACTAGTTTTATTTTCAAGGTCAGAGAAATAAAAGGCAATTGTGCTGAATTGGAACTTTTAACGTTTAAACCAAAAAGAGATCGGTGCAATAAGTTCATGAGCCCTTGTGAACAAATTAACCATCAATATGTTAGCGACTTAATGAAAACAGGAATCTGCATTACTGTAGACTTATCCTGTTTCTGTGCAGTTACTACTTTACCAGCTGTACGACTATAGAAACGTGGTAGTGTTTTAATAATAGGTGAACTCTCCCCTAAAGTTCACCTATACAATTTACCCTCCAAAAACATCCAGAATATCGTCGACTTCCTGTATATCTAAATGAGTTGAGTTTGTTTTGACCTTTCTCGTTGGAATGCTTGCATATACATTATTTACTTGATGTCCCTGCAGCAATTGCTTGATTTCGACCAAAGCCACTAAAATATCTTCATTTGGCTGATTTTTTTTAGCTGGATGAAAATATTCAGTAAGTGCTGATAATAATAAATGATTAAGTGTCTGATTTTCGGCATGGTATTCGATTTGTTTTAAGATTTCTGTTGAAACCCCCACTGTTTCTCCGCTTTTAACATCGATAAAATGTGATGGAACTGTTAGTGCAGTCTTATTGAAATAGTCTGTATATAATTTAGACATATCCATCATCCTTAATTTCTCACAGAGATGAGGTTTTCAGTTTCTGTTTGAGCCTTAATTTGCTTCATTTTTGCAAGAATCATCAAGCCATGAACATTCAATTTTTCCATATTTTCGGGGAATGTCAATTGAATTGGCCGTCCTCTATCTGCCCAACGAACTGCTACTTCTTGTATTTGCTTCTGTGCTAGTTTGGCAGCGCCTCCGACAGCGATATATCGCGTAGCTCCTTTAATTTCGCTAGAACTGCTTCTAACCCGATCAAAATGTTCCAAATACTTGATGGCCAGTGATTTTAATTGTGGAACAATATATTTACTTATATCTTTTCTGACACCTGCAAATGGCTCCACATACCATTCTGATTGTCCGGCAGCCAGTTTTTCTTCTAATTCCGCACGAGAATCAAATTTATAAAATTCATTTTTACTCACCTTTTGAATAATATTATCGAGGAACTGATTGATGCCGAATGTTTCGCCTTCTACAGAAGCAACGGGTTTATTATTCTTGATTCCGACAAAATCAACAGAATCACCACCGAGATCCCCAATAATAATCCCTTTCTGTGAATCCTTGACAAGGTCATCATCTTTGATTCCTAGTGTCTCTTGATCTCGTGTTAACCCGAGGTAAGCACAAGCACCTTCCGCGCCAATAATGACATCTTCTACATATAATTTTACAGTTATTTCTTTTGGATCTGAGACACCCGGTACCTTATGAAAAATAACTGTATGTGTCCCTAATAACTGTTGTCTAAATTTTTCCTTCATTTGCTTATATTGAGTAGTTGGCAAAGATACCGCTAATTGATCAATGTGATAGTGTATTTCAGTTTCATTAGGATTTATGCATATGGCATGGAAAGCAGCCAAACCAAATAAGAGAATATAAGTGCGATCTTCGGCAACCTTTTGGTTATTGAATCCGGTTAAACTTACATCACGTTGTTTAGTGGCTGCCTTCCCGATATAGAATACTTCTCTTTTGTCGATAATGGCATGGCTTTTGAGTTCAACAATCAGATTTTCTTCAAATTTGATATCTTCCTCATCATAAGGTTTTTCATGAAACTCCTCATCGTACAAAGAGATTGCGTTTGGTATCTGATAATCCCCATAATATCCGTCATCAGATGACAAAGCTTTATACCAGCTATTCCCGCAATCCACCGCAAGAAGGTTTTTCCCTTCCATATTTCACTCACCTCTCATTTTTAATTGTATGCAGAACATTGGCCCACACGTGCCTGTACTTATTAATTTCCTGCTAAATATGATTTTAGGTATTCGCCCAGAGAATGGGCATTTGGCCCGCATATGATGCACTAATTGATATTTAGGAGGGGCAAGATGTACGAAGATAAAAAAAGTGATGTATGTAAAATCCCGTCAAATTTAAATGAGTGTGATAATAAACCTCATAATCCCCATGTAAGTATTGGGAAGATCTATACAAAAGTTCCGGTAGTATTGGCTGAACTCACAGTACAAGTAAACTTAGATGCCTGTATTAAATTTCCCAAGCCTGTCTTGGAAATAAAAGATGTTAAAAAACAGATTAAACTAGTACAATGCAGATTGCTTCTGCCGACGAATAAATTATTTATTAAAGGGTTTGTGCGAAAAAATATCCAATATGCGACTCCGATGACAGAGCCGGAATGTACATTAAAAACCATTTCATCCAGCATAAATTCCTTGACGGTTGATGTTCCTTTTAGCTGTGTAACAGAAATCAAACACTATTTGAGAAAACCTGTTCAGCCTTCATTCAACACTCGGAGTGAGTTCGATTTTTTAATTGCAGATACATTGCCAAGCGGGTTTCCGGAAAAAGATGAATTTTTATCAAACGATCTATCTCAGTTTCATCAAAACTCCACTCAGTATTATAATGAATTACCATTCTGCGAGTTAGTTTCCAGTAATATTATTGAATGGGATGAAGCGATTGATCGAACACATTTATCAAAGGATGCTCCTATAGGTGAAGGAGTTTTTACTCAAGTTGAAGAAAAAATGGTTGTTGATATAACGTTAAAAGTACTTCAAAACCAACAAATACGTGTATCTTCAACAACAAATGATGATTGTGATGACTATTGTTAAAGATTTTAGATTGAAAGACTGAAAAAGAGTCTTTAACTTTTCGTAAGGAGGGGAAGGAGGGGGTGCGTATGAGCATTCCTTCCAAAAGCCATGAATAATTTCCGAAATCAATATGTAGGCCCCGACACATATCAAGGTAAGGTTCATGAATATTATAAAAATCCTTTAACCCCGAATAGTATCCAATTTTCTTTAAACAATCATCAAGGATTTGAACAGAATGAAACTCGACATAGTCAAAAGAATGAAAAAACAAAAAAACATTCTATCTATTTAAATGATCAGTTAGGAAAAAGAACAGATTCAAAACCAGTTCTTTTTTCACCACCTAAAGTTGATTCGGTACAGAAGCCTTTGAATGAAAATTCAAAGGAGGGGTTACCATTAGTTACTTCTGAAAGTAAAAACCGCGAAAAGGACAAGGAAGAAGTAGTTTCCAATTTAACGAAGGAATTCTCTCTCATGCTTGATGATACGTCTTCAAAAAATGAAGAATTTACAGCTCTTCCAGAAAGCGAATTTGAGAACGATTCCTTTTTAAATTCGAGTGAAAGTCTATCCATATCTGAAAAAAAATACGCTGATGAATATTCCAGTAACGAGGATGATAAAAATTCTACTGAACATAACGATCTTACAATAGGCGACCATTATACTAACATGCTATTTGACGAGTTTGAGTCTGGACGTAAAAAGCATTCATTAAATGTAAATACGAGCATTTTGGAAGATATGTTCTCCAAAATACTTTCAGAAAGTGATGAGCTGCAGGAAGAAAAGCAAAAAAAAGAATCCCATGAAGAAATGCGAAACATGATTGAAGAATACGTTGGAACGAATAATGACAAGTCAGAAGACAATTTCTTTGCCTTGTTTTCAAAAATCGATGAGTTTAGGGAAGAAGATCAGGACAGTACCAAGACTGAAGCAGATGTTGAAAAGTTGGATGGAAATAACGACACGTTTACAGATAAATTCTATACAATGCTTTTAGAAAACGATGAACTGCAGGAAGAACAAGATGGCAATATAATTGCAGAAGAGATTGACGGGGCGAATGAAAATACCGATACGCTTGCAGATACATTCTATACAATGCTTTTAGAAAACGATGAACTGCAGGAAGAACAAGATGGCAATATAATTGCAGAAGAGATTGACGGGGCGAATGAAAATACTGATACGCTTGCACAAAAATTCTATACAATGCTTTCAGAAAGCGATGAATTACAGAAAGAAAAACAAAACAGTTCAATTACAAATGTTGAAGAGGCAAAGTACGTTGAAATAGAAGATATCTCAACCGATGAGCCTCAACTAAAACAAAAAAAAAATTCTTCCAAAAAGAAGAATAGAAAGTATTGTATTAACAAAAATAACCCATATCACATAGCGGATTTTAAGGGAGATGACGGTGAGCAGCTTCTTCAAAAAAATACTTACTTTAACGATTCTATCGAAAATACAAAAAAAATAACTGTCAAAATGCCAGTATTGCTGACTGAATTACAGACAGATATAGATATTATTGAAACAATTGATTTGCTAATGCCGCTTCATAATATATTGAAAGTAGAATGGTCCGTCCAATCGCTTGATTGCAATGTTGTATTACCTTCGACGACAGTGTTTTTAAAAGGTGACATCACTGCAGAAGTTTCATTCAGCAACAAAGAGCATGAAAACAATATCCAATCATTGAACGTCACTATTCCATGGAAAAAAACTGAAAATATTCACTGGCTAACCTTACCTGATACGCCTTTCAGCAAACAAGAAGAATTTATGTTCCACACCCACCATGCACATGATTCTAATTACCACTATGAAGCTAAACGAAAATTTGCAGAATCTATTCAAAGTCAATTAAAACAAGTCCATTTTGTTTGGCATCAAGAACTAAATTCAACGGAAAAACAACTTCAAGTTAACGGGTTCGCTCGATTGTCTATTCAATTTTTTCAAGAACAATTTGTTGACCTGGATTGCTACTCGAAATAATTATTGAGTAGCATTTTTTATGGGAATAATAAGGACATGCTTTTTTCAGGAGTAAGTATTTTACACGTAGAAAACTAAAAATTTAAATTATATAGAAAAAATGTTTTTGAAATTGAATCATATGACTATTTTACTAGCCTATGACATAAATACATCATTACATATGTTAGGAATGTAGAGTGAAACTTTGACTCTAACAAAAAAGAAAGAGGGTATAAAATAATGGATCAAAATTATTCTAAGAATGACGGCGGCTATTCAATGGACGATAGCTGCAAGCCAGCCAAAAATCATAAGCAAGCGGAGGATCATGGGGTTAAATCACAGCAACAAATTCCTGTAACTGATGCAACTGTTCTTGTAACTCCAACACCACTTACAACTCCTACTTTTAAGATTCCAATAGTCCTTGCAGAAAGAACGCTTCAAATCGTTGTCGAATCAGATATTTCCCTTTATCCGCCAGCTACGGAGATTAAACGAGTTAAAAAACATGTATTTTTAGATCAAGTAAAATTAGTACCAACAGCATTCGCACCAATTGGTACAACTGGCTATTTCACAGTAACAAGTGCTAAATTATTTGTAGGAGGACATATTCGTAAAAATATTGAATATGCTTCCGCAGATTACAATGCACCACTACAAGATCGAATCGCAAATGTTCGGTTCACTGGTTTTGCAGAATTAACAGGAGCTGATTTCTTAAATCCACCAATTTTCGGCTTTTCAGCAAATGAAGAAGCTAATTTCGTAAGCGAAAAAACTCAAATGGACGCTCGTTTAGATAAATACTTCTTCCAAAATCTTGTGAGATACAATGAGCAGCCATATGGTGAGTTAGTTGCTGCCAACTTCTTTGAACTTGATTTTTCACCACATTCCACATACCATGATGGATCATTCCACACGCTGCGTGAAAAAATCGTACTTGACCTTACTGTAAAAGTATTACAAGTTCAACAAATCCAAGCTGGCGCTGGCTTATCAACAGTAGTACCTACCAACCTTGGTATTATTACTCCTTAAGAATAAGGGAAGCTAGATTATAAGTTTATTCTATAGTAATAAGAGGCACCCAAATCGTTTGTTCGATTTCGGGTGCCTTTACATTGTTAAATCGTAAATTTTTTGTTTACTCTTAATGCATCCATTCTTACATGAACTAGCTAGATGCTTTTAAGTAGACAATGCGGATAGAAAAATTATTTCCACACACACTGTTATTGGAGGTGAGTTGGAATGGGGAACAATAAACATAAAAACAATAAAACTCAGGATAACAAAAAACAGCAGAATCAAAATCAAAATGCTAACAGACCACGTGAAAACAGAGAAGAATTTGCTGAGGAAGTAAACTTCAACCAAAATCAAAATAAAAACCAAAAACAGAATAAAAAAGACTGTTAATTTTTTATAAGCCCAGCCCCAATACTCATTTTGAAAATGTTTATTGGGGCTTGGTTTATTATGCGTAATACTATCGTTTTATACAGCCAGACACAAAGACGGATCTGTTTTGAAATGAAGAGGTTATTCTAAAAACGGAAATATAAAGTTAATGGGAGGGCATTGTGTGAAAGGTTGGTTATTTACAGGTACAAACAAACCGTTAGAATTTATTGAGAAAGAGGATCCAAAAGCAATTCCGGGTCAGGTTGTGATTGATGTAAAAGCTGCCGGCCTATGTCATTCAGATGTAGCGGCATTACAGGATCCAGGGTGGATGCCACTATTCCCTAACGGCCCTGTTATTATGGGACATGAGTTTGCCGGGGTTGTAATTGAAGTTGGTGAAGGTGTGAAAAATATTAAAGTTGGGGACCGCGTTGGCGTTAACCCGATGGATAGGGCCACGAAAGTAACAGCCGGATACAACTATGATGGTGGGTACGCAGAAAAAGTGCGTGTACCTGAACATCAATGTGTAGTTATTCCCGAGGGCGTGTCCTTTGTAGAAGGTGCTGCTTCAACAGATGCCGGAATCACAGCTTATCGAGCTCTTTTTAGTATCGGGCAAGCAAAAGAAGGAACAAAATTAGGAATCATCGGAGTCGGCGGACTTGGACAATTTGCTCTACAAATGGCATTAATTAAAGGATGCAAAGTATATGCTACCGATGTTTCTCCGGACGCGCGTAAACTTGCTGATGAACTGGGTGCCCATAAAGTTTACGATACGATTCTTGATATGAAAGAAGCGGAATGTGACGTCATTGTTGACTTTGCCGGTTTCGGACAAACAACATCTGATGCATTGGAAGCTGTAAAAGTACAAGGCACAGTTGTAATTGTTGGGATGGGGAAACTGGAATCCAATATCAACACGTATTTAATGATTACAAAAGAAATTAAACTTTTAGGAAGTAATGGCGGATCAGTCGAGGACTTACAAGGTGTATATGATTGTTTTGCTACTGGAAAAATGAGCCCGAATCTGATTACAATTCCATTTGAAGAAGTCGACAAAGGTATCGAGAAACTGAAAAACCATGAAGTAAAAGGTCGTTTAGTAGCTGTATTTGAATAATAATTTAGATTATAGAAATTCTTCTCTTCGATGTATTTACGACATATAAAAAGCAGTTCAAATTTTATTTTAGTTAAAATTTGAACTGCTTTTAATTTTGAAAAATTGTCTATTACTATCTTACTGTTGACTAGAGCTTAAATTTAGAAACCGACTCAGTTAATTTTTCAACCTGGTTATTTAAATGAGTAGCATGCATCGTTACTTCAGAAGTAGCAGACGTTTGTTCTTCAATTGAACTTGCAATTTCTTGAGTCTCTGCTGTAACTTCTGTTGTCATTTCATTAACAACTGCAATTGAAGATACAACGACATTTTTTTGCTGTTGCATTGTTGATACATTTTCCATCGTGTTTGATATTGATACTTTCATATTTTCCAATGTATCGGACAGCTGTTTAATAGCATTATCTACAGTATTAACTGCTGACTTCTGATCTTCGCTAATCTCATTTGTTTGCTTCATTACTTGAACGAGTTGCTCAGTATCTTCTAAAATACTTAGAATAATTTGCTGAATATTAGTTGTTGCCGCTTTAGAACTTTCTGCTAAGCTTCTTACTTCATCTGCCACAACTGCAAAACCTTTACCATGTTCACCTGCTCGAGCAGCTTCAATTGAAGCATTAAGTGCAAGTAAATTTGTTTGTTCGGTAATTTGAGCAATTACATCCGTTACTTTTGAAATGGATTTCGTTTTTCCATCTAACTGTCCGGTTACAACCGTTACTTCATTGAACGCTCGCTCTAAATTCGCATAGGATGTTTCCAATTGTTGAACCTTACCAATACTCGAATGCACTTCAACCAATGCTTCGTCTGCATCATTTACCATTTGCTGAGTTTTTAATTCTATAGATTCTATACCATCGGCCAATACATGAATAGCTGTAGAACCATCATGCATTTTTTCTGCTTGTGTGCTTGTATTCATAGCAATTTCTTCAATGCTGTTTGAGACATTATTTAACGCTTGCTCATTTTCCTTCGCAATAATCGCTAAACTGTTTGAAGAATGTTGAATTTGTAATGAATTTTCATTTACTTGGTTAATTAAATTGCGGACCTCATCAAGCATTTTGTTGTAGTGATTTGCCAAGTCTGCAATTTCGTCATTTGACTTTGTTTCAAAACGTGAAATAAAGTCGCCACTTGCTGTTTTTTCGAATACTTTTTTAAAGTTATTAAAAATCTCTACTAATTTTCGTGCCATGAAATAGGCAATTAAACACCCTATTATTAGCCCGATTACTAATGATATCCAACCTGCAATTGTTAAATCTTTTAACTGCTGTGCATAATTATTAGCATCTACTAATGAAACAATTTTCCAATTATTTTTCTCGATTACCTGAACTTCACCTGTATAATTCACTTCATTCCATTCAAACTGTTCAATTTTATTGCTTCCACTTTTGGCATCGGAGAGCCATTTAAACTCTGCTTCTAATTTGGCAGTATCTAATAAGTCCGTAACCCCTTCAATTTTACCGGAATTATCCGCAATAATATTTTTCCCGTCCCCATCTTCAATAAATGAAGATATAATCAATCCATTTGGATCGACAATCATTAATTTTGAAGATGATTTGGCTTCAATTCCTTCACGAATTGTACCAATTGTTGAGAAATCAATATCATAGCCGACCGCACCAACAAGTTCATCGTTTTTAAATACCGGGGCGATAACAGAAGTCATCAGCTTGTTTACACCAGTATCCAAATAGACATCCATCCATTGTAGGTTGGGGTTTGCGTTCAATTTCGCGAATGTTTGAGAATCACGTACATCCCATTCATAATCGATTTGAGGTGTGACATGTAATTTTCCGGTATTAAAGTCCATGTAATATACGGATAAATAATTTCTATTATTCTCTTTCAATGTGCGGGTAATTTCATCGATTTGTAAATAATCAACCTGTTCATTTTGTAAAATCGTTTCGATAACCTGACCGAACTGCAGAAGATTTGTTTCATAATTTTCTAAGCCTAAGGATACTTGATCAACAGCATTTTTTGCATTATTAGAAGAAGTTTGCTCATTTTCTTCCGTTAAAATATTTCGAACTGTCCACTGACTAAAAATAACTGTGATGACAACTGCTAAAATAACAGTGAGTGAAATGAACATCATCCACTTAGTTTTAATAGTTAAATTGTTAAATATATTCATGTTTTACATCTACCTTTTACCTATGTATTTACTTTCATTCCCAAAATGAGGGGTTTGAGACGAATTAAGGATATATTATCACGGGACTTTTGTCTATTAATTTTTCAGTAAATTATAATATATATTTAAAAGTTATAATTTTTTGATTTATTTTACTATTCATTAAATATTTAATATAGATTTTTTACTAAAGGATACTTCTGGTTTTTTGGTTCAAAATATCCAAGATAGGGCATAAAGAATTATTGATGTTTTTTCTATATAAATACTGGGAATTTAATGGAATTAGAAACAAATTAAGTGGGTGAAAAAAAGTGGATGTATTGGATTGTATTATTATCGGCGGTGGACCGGCAGGATTAAGTGCGAGTTTAGTTTTAGGTAGAGCTAGGAGAGAGATTGTATTATTCGATGATAAAACGAATCGCAATCGCGTGACAGATGAGGCCCGTGGATTTATTACGCGGGATCGGACAAATCCACAGGAATTCAGAGAAATGGGATTGCAAGAATTGGATAACTATCCATCGGTATCCTACGTGAATGCAACCGTTACTGAAATAATTAAGGACACAGATAATGAAAGATTTACTGTCAAAGCATCTAACAAGCAGGAGTATGTGACAGAAAAAATTATATTGGCTACAGGAATTCAAGAGGTTTTTTTCATACCGAGCATAAGAAACTATTATGGAAAAAGTTTATTTAGCTGCCCTTACTGCGATGGTTGGGAACAGCGGGATAAACCTTTAGTTGTGATCGCGGAAAAAGAAGACCATGTAATGCATTTAACTAAACTAATTTATAACTGGTCAAAGGATTTAGTTGTTCTAACGAATGGCCTTAAACTATCGAAAGAGGCGGTGTCGCAGTTAGAAAGACGAAAGATCAAAATAATAGAGGATCGGATAAAAACTTTAATTGGTAATGACGGCTATTTAGAAAAAATAGAATTTGAGTCTGGAGAAACAGTAAAGCGTTCATATGGTTTTGTAGCGCCGACCTATTACCGTCCTAATAAACTAGTGGAAATGTTAGGGTGTGAAATACATGAAAATGGGAAAGTTATAACAGATGGCGTTGGCAGAACATCTGAAAAAAATGTTTATATTGCAGGAGAAACCGAAACAGCCCGACCGTCTTCCTTAATGATTTCGGCTGCCAGAGGAAATAAAGCGGCAGTTTCTGTAAATGTTGATCTTACTGAGGAACGTTTTTAAATTGGAAGTAGAACAAAAAAATTATGAGTACTAAAATTACAAAACGAATTTTTGAAAAAGAATTCGTTTTTTTCTATTGAACATGTCATAACAGGTAATGCTAATCTAACTCTTACATATAAATATAGTAGAGGTTCAATTAATCTATAAGTAAGTTTATATTACAGTAATAACTATAGATAAAAATAATAAGTACGCATAAATGGCTGCGTAAAGTGGAAGGTGTATACGATGAGAAAGATTATTTTATCAACTGACAGTGGAGCAGATTTACCGAAAGAACTCGTTGAAAAATATCAAATTCAAGTAGCTCCCATGCACATCATTATGGATGGAAAAGATTATTTGGACGGAGAGCTATCTGTAGAAGAAGTTTTTGAATATTATAATCGCACTAAGAAAATCCCATCTACTGCAGCAACTAATGTACAGGAGTATCATGATTTCTTTTCAAAAATCAGATCGGATTTTCCGGATAGTCTCATTATTCACATTGGTTGTACATCAAAAGCATCCGTCACTTTTCAAAGTGCGGTCATTGCTGCAAAAGAATTTGACGACCTTTTCCTTGTTGATTCATTAAATATAACAGGGGGATTAGCTGCAATCGTCATGTATGCGGCCATTTTGCTTGAACATGAACCTTCCATTGACCATAATCGTTTAATAGAGAAAATAGAATCCTTTGTTCCGAAAACAAGGCTTGCGATTCTTCCAGGCAGTCTCGACTTTTTGAAAGCGGGTGGAAGGGTAAGTAATCTAGTTTATCTTGGTGGAGCATTGTTGAAAATAAAGCCTTGTATTGAATTAAAGGATGGGAAACTTGTTTCAATAAGAAACTATCGCGGGAAGATGAGTATTGTAGCAGAAAAGTTTATGCGGGATTTTTTAAATGAATATAATATTGATAGAAAACTGCTATTTTTGATTTACTCTATTGGACTTGATGAAAGTATTAAAAATCGGATGGTTGAAATTGCAAGAGGGAAAGGATTCGAAAATGTGAAATGGATGCAAGCCGGAGCGGGAATATCTACGCATGCTGGTCCAGGCGGGTTTGGGGTTGCCGGATTAGAACGTTAGCATACGGTAGTAAATGTTTCGATTGTTGAGGGGTAGATACAGTATGGATAAAATTATATGGTTATCAGCACTAACTTATTTTCTTTTAATCGCTTTACTTATTATCAGCTATTATATAAGTAAAGGACTTTCCAGAATGATAGTCAGCTTCATCGGTATTGCAGCCCTTGTATTATTAACTTGGACATTAATCGATAATAAAATTATGGATTATCAGGATGCGAATATCGGGTTGGGATTAGTATTTTTTTTAGTATGGATTATCACTTTTTTTATGTTTTTATTTGCGCTTATTATGTTATTTCGGTCAAAAAGACAGGGTTAGTCTGAATAACAAAAGAACGAATCTTCCAGTGGATTCGTTCTTTTGTTTTGAACTATAAACTTATAGTAATGATTTATGCTGGAAAGGGCATTTTCCTTGAATTGGCACTATGTCATCACCGATAAAGGATTGTTTCCATTCGTTATGTGTCGGATCTCCAAAGTGGCCGATATCAGGATGCTTCGGAAGCTGATCCCAAACTTCCACACGTTTCCGCACTTTCTCCCTCGACATAATCCCGCCTTTTTCAGTACCCTCTAAACCTTGGAATATTTTACGGGGCTGAAATCCAAGTACCATTGCATTTCCTAAATGGCGGGTTTTGCGCTTCTTATATGCGGGAGCATTTCCAAACACAAAGATCGGCTCTCCAGCGAAATGAAAATCCCACAAGTAATGATCCGGATCACGAGGACTGTTTTCCGGCCATTCTACTTTATCGACCGTATGCAGGTACTGAAGGATATCCCAAAACTGTTTGCGGTAATCATCTATAGCACCTTCTTGTTCAAAAGGCTCCACAAAAACAAAGAGACCGTGTCTTTTATAATTGGGCTGTTTAAACAAATCTAAAAAACCTTCAACTGCTTGAGGCAGATTACTCCAGTCGTCCTGTGTAATATACGCATAACGGAGTTCGCCTTTTAGTTCGCCGCTCATACCAAAAAAGCATGGGAATGTTTTATCCGTTACCGTATTATGAAAAGTTTCATATTCGCTATACAGCCAACTTGGCAAGTCTGTTCGATTGTGAAAATCCTCTTTTGTTAATAGTGCCTGCCCTTTCGTAATCATATAATCTCCTCCATTGATGTTCTTCGCCTAATTTTAATTTTTATTGCTAGTCCATACCCCAACGGAAAATTCCTGAAACAACAGCATTCACCTAGTAATGATCGGAAATAGTTTATGAAATCGAGAAATTAGGGAATGGTATAAAGGTGAATTGAAAATTTGGAGGATGACTTATGGTTAAAACAGTTTCAAATAAATCTAACGTACAATGTCAAAGTGAATATGGAATTTTAAAACAAGTCGTATTATGCGAGCCTGAATATATGGAAATTAAAGAAGTGATAAATGATGTTCAAAAAAAATATGAAGATGACAATATTGATCAAGAACTTGCCGTTAAGCAGCACCGAAACTTTGAGCAAGCGTTACGTAATGCCGGTGTAGAAATAATTAAACTGCCGCCTAGTAAAGACCATCCGGAACAAGTGTTTACAAGAGATATTGGTTTTACAATTGGAAATCACTTGTTTGTTTCTGAAATGGCCAATCCCATCCGTCAAGGTGAAGAGGAAGTATTGGCTCAATGGCTGAACAACAATAAAATTGCTTACAAAAACCTTTCTTTACATTCCATTGAAGGTGGCGATGTGATTGTTGATGGCAATAGGGTCTTTGTCGGAATTAGTGATCGTACATGCAAAAAAGCAATTCAAAATTTACAAAAAGAATTACCCGATTATGAAATTATTCCGATCCCGTTTAACCCAAAATATTTACATTTAGACTGTGTATTCAATATTCTCTCATCAGAAGATGCTCTTATTTTTCCGGAAGCGTTCGAACCAAAAATAGTAAATCTTTTGTCGAGTATGTATCATTTGATCGAAGTAAGTGAAACCGAGCAGTTTTCAATGGGGACGAATGTGCTTTCTATTGGACAAAACCGTGTGCTGAGCTTGCCGATTAATCGTGATGTGAATTATCAAATGAAACAGCATGGTTATGAAGTGCTGGAAGTTGATTTCTCAGAAATTATTAAATCTGGCGGCTCATTCAGATGCTGTTCGATGCCAATTTTACGGCAATAAAAATTTGATGCCTTCCAATTATCGATGCGAATAGCCTTATTCGCACTTCGTTTTTACTATATGTCATTTATACAACACTCATTCTAAAAGTTGTGCTTCCCGCACTTCCTTTTTAGTGTATATTTAAGGTGAATACGCAAAAAAGATTGCAGCAGTGACTGCGCTTTTGAAAGGAAGGTACAATGAAGAGAATTATTTTATCGACTGAGAGTGGCGCGGATTTACCGAAGGACCTAGTTGAAAAACATCAAATTCAAGTAGTACCGATGCACGTTATTATGGATGGAAAAGATTATTTGGATGGTAAGGTATCTGTAGAAGATGTTTTTCAATTTTATGACCGGTCGAAAGCAATTCCCTCTACAGCTGCGACGAATGTCCATGAATACCATGATTTGTTTACAAATATTCGATTGAAGTATCCTGAAAGCATTATTATTCACATTGGCTATACGTCAAAAGCATCTGCTTCCTTTCAAAGTGCGGTAATTGCAGCAGAAGATTTTGACGATCTTTATCTTATTGATACGTTAAATGTAACAGGTGGATTAGGTGCAGTGGTGATGTATGCAGCAAATTTGCTTGAAGAAGAACCTGAGATTAGCCATGAGTACTTAATTGAAAAAATCTATTCAATCGTTCCTAAAACAAGACTGGCTTTCTTGCCAGGAAGTTTAGACTTTTTAAAAGCCGGGGGACGGGTGAGTAATCTCGCCTATATAGGTGGCGCATTGCTTAAAATAAAGCCTTGCATCGAGTTAAAAGAGGGGAAACTTGTTTCAACTAGAAAATACCGTGGCAAAATGGATAGTGTGGCAGAAAAGCTTATGAACGATTATTTCAATGAATACGATATAGATCGTAAACAGTTATATTTAATTTACTCGATAGGACTTGATGAACGTATTAAAGAACGTTTGGAAGAAGTCTCGAAGGAAAACGGCTTTGAGAATGTAAGATGGATGCAGGCCGGAGCGATGATTTCCACTCATGCAGGTCCAGGAGGATTTGGTATTGCGGGGATAGAACGTTAGTGAACAAAATAAGAAAGAACCTGGAGTTTTAATTCCAGGTTCTTTTTTGATTATCACTTTTGCTCCTCCATGACACACTGCCTCGCTTTCAGATTAAATTTTAGATTGCTCCAAAAATATTCTGTTTAAGCATATTCAGTTCTTGATAGTCCTTTTGAGATTGATCATTCGCACTCATCGGGTTAACCCTCCAGTCACTTTGATTTGAAGTGAAATCTATAATAGTATAGGCCTTATTTTATTTTTTAAACGTTAATCAATAAAGTTTTTTTATAATACGATGGAGATTCCACGTAGGGCACTATTTAGGCAAAAATAAGAAAGAACCTGGATTTTTAATTCCAGGTTCTTTTTTTGATTACCACTTATGATCCTCCATGACACACTGCCTCGCTTTCAGATTAATTTTAGATTACTCCAAAAATACTCTGTGTAAGCTTATTCAGTTCTTGTTGGTCCTTTTGAGATTGATCTTTCGCACTCATCGGGTTAACCCTCCAGTCACTTAGATTTGAAGTGAAATCTTTAATAGTATAGGTCATATATTATTTTTTATACAAAAAGTTATAGAATTTTCCCGTCAAATAATTTGGATACTCAAAGCGCTAAAAATTGTCTTGATATAAATAAATTGGTGTTCATTTGATTACAGCATACATTCATTAATTTTACGCAAAATAGATAAGAATCCAATTCGTTTTCGGAGGTGAAATAAGTTGGCGAAAAAAAGTAAAACAAGCTTCACTAAGAACAAAAAGGAAAAAAAGGACACGAACCGCCGTGAAGAGTATTCAAAAGAGTTTAATCAAGTAATTCATAATAACCCGCCGCAAGAAGTGACAAAGCATAGAGGAACATAAGGATGTGGTGCACCGGAATATCATTTTGATACCCGGTGCATGTGATTTTCGTAACTTATTGTTATAATATGTATAAGAAATATGAATACATAAAGGAAGATGAATATGACATTTGAAGAAATTTTGCCACGTTTAAAAAATGGAGAAAAAATAATCCGTAAAGGCTGGGGCGGTGCTGAACTATATGTAAAATATGTGCCGGCGACTACATTGGATGATTTAGACATGAACCCGTACTTTGTTATTAATGTAACTGGTGAAGGATATACAATGTTTACACCGACAGTTTGTGATATTTTAGCGGATGATTGGGAAATTGTTCTATAAGAAATTTACGCTGGCTTGTTTTAAACAAGTCAGTTCTTTTTTTGGAGGGAATACAGTGGGAAACCGATTTGAAAATAAAGTGGTCGTCATAACAGGGACCGCATCCGGGATTGGTCGTGCACAGGCAGCTGCCTTTTTAACAGAAGGGGCCACTGTTGTTGGTATCGATATTCAGAAAGCAGCTATAACAGACGATAAGTATCATCACTATGTAGGAAGTGTAGCGGATAACCAATTTATTGAAGAAACGATTGGACAATTAAAGTCTATTGATATTTTATGCAATACAGCCGGCGTACTTGATGGTTATGCTCCGTCACTTGAGACAGAAGAAGCACTATGGGACAAAATCTTTAACGTGAATGTAAAAGGGATGTTCTTTGTAACGAACGCAGTATTAAAGAAAATGCTCAAACAAAAGCGCGGTATTATCGTAAATATGGCGTCCATCGCAGGAATGGTTGCTGGTGGCGGTGGAGCGGCATATACGGCATCCAAACATGCTGTAATCGGTTATACAAAGCAGCTTTCCTATGATTATTGTAAGGAAGGTATACGGGTGAACGGAATTGCACCGGGAGCGATTGAAACACCAATGAATGCGGCCGATTTTGAAGGGTCAGGAGAAATGGCGAAGTTTGTTGCAGAGCAAACACCGGCTGGTCGATGGGCAAAGCCGGAAGAAGTTGCAAATGTTACGTTATTTTTAGCGAGTGAAGCAAGCGATTATATGCATGCAACAATATTACCGGTCGATGGTGGATGGATGAACAAATAAAGTATTGCCATTATATAATATTTACTCCATAATGAATTGGTGCAAAATCACACTATGGCACTTTGGCAGGGTACTAGCACCCGTGCTCCTTTGGTCATAGTTATCAGTAAAATAGCAACTAGCTATTTTATAAAGGAGGAAATTAAATAATGGAAAATTCTGTTTCACCATCACGTGTCAACGTGCATGAAACAGCTAAAGTTGCGATCGTTGCTTCTCTTTATGTAGCAGTGACGCTTGTTTTGGCTGTCATAAGTTTCGGAGCCGTACAATTAAGGCTGTCGGAGATGTTTAACTATTTAGTTCTGTTCCATAAACGTTACATAGTAGCAGTAACATTAGGTGTGGTCATTGCAAACTTCTTTTCGCCGATGTGGTGGGTTGATGTACCGGTAGGCGGGATCGCTACACTGATTGTGTTAGTAATTTGCCGTATCGTTACAAAAAATATGAAAAACTTTGTGTTGAAAATTATTGTAACCGGAGTTATTTTTACAGCATCCATGTTTACAGTGGCAGCACAGCTGATGGTCGTTTTTGATATGCCATTTTGGCCAACGTACGGAATGGTAGCAGTGGGGGAAGCCTTTTCAATGCTAGTAGGCGGCGTCACAATTTATTTATTGCAAAAGAAAATTGATTTTACTAAATAATAATTAAAAAACCATTAAATATAAGAAGCAGACAGTTCAAAAATGAATGTCTGCTTTTATTTTTGCATTAAGTGAAATATTCCAGCTTTGCATTTGGAAAGAATTTTTCCATGTAGCTGTAGAGTGTTTCTTTCATTTCATCTTCTTCGTCCTTTTGGTAAATATACTTACTGATTCCGTATTTTCCCCACTTCACTCGTCTTGCTGATTCGTCCAGCTTTAGCTTCGTCTTCGGGTAGTTTTTATTAATCACATTTTTAGCAGCCTTTGTAAAACGGTGCTGAATAAATTCGAATGTAATATCTTCCCGAACGTCTTGGGGGAGTTCGGCGTCAAGTCGTTCAAACATATGATAGTAACCTTCCTGCCAACCGTCATGAAGATAAATCGGTGCTACGATAAACCCAAGCGGATAGCCCGCTCTCGCTACTTTCCCGGCTGCCTCAATACGCTGGGCAAGCGAGGATGTACCGGGTTCAAAATTTCTTATAACATAATCCGCGTTAATACTAAAACGAAATCTCGTATGACCATTATGTTTAGCATCGAGTAAATGATCAACATGATGAAACTTTGTGACAAACCTTAACCTGCCCAGCTCGGTTTGACCAAAATGCTCTATCGCCTTCTTTAATGAATGGGTTAAGTGATCCAAACCTACAATATCGGAAGTACAGGCTGCTTCAAACCTTGTAATTTCAGGTGCACGTTCTTCAATATACCGGTCAGCCGCTTCAAATATTTCCTCGACATTCACATATGTGCGAATATACGGTTTGCTTCCCATTGTTGTCTGTAAATAGCAATAATGGCAGTGCCCCATACAACCTGTAGCAAGCGGAATAGCATATTCTGCGGAAGGCTTGGACGTATCAAACTTCAACGTTTTGCGAATACCAACGACAAGAGTGGATTTTGCAATTCGATACTTTTGCAAATCATTTTCTCCGGGAAAGTCCCGTATTTGATTATGGGAAGTTGTATACCGTATCTCAATGCCTAACGCTTCAAACTTTTCTTTTAGTTCTTTGCCAAGCGGATAGTCCAATGCTTTCGGTTCAAAATAAACAAGCTGAGGGATGAAAGGTTTATTCATGTTTTTTGCACAACACCTTCTCTTTATTTTGGTTTAGTTTGTCTTGAGAACAGGGATTTTATGAGGTGGGAATAATTGCAGCAGATAGCAACGGGAAGACATTTACATATGTTCGTCCACTTAGATTTAATAAAAAAATAAGACCCCTTAAAATGGGTAACAAACATAAACTAACCATTTTGCGACATGTGTTAGATTTGTTGGAGGTAGGAGTCTTATTTAAATGGAATTTAAATGAATTGAAAAGTTCATATTATTTTTTTGTGAAGGGTGATTCCAAAAGAGAAATATATTTTTGTTGGATTGTGTTATATTGTTTTACTGGCTCTAATTCGTTTTTTTCAATCATTATGACGCGTTCTAACAGGTCATCTGTTAATTGTTGAGAACTTGTAGAAACGACTAAGTGCGGTAACCCTAATAATGCAGCGAAATCAAATACTTTAAACCGATAGCCTAATGGGATAGAGGGGACATTTGCTATCAGAGATAGAATGTTGGCATATAGCTTGAAGTTAATCGTTGCTTTACACCTTGATAATTGAGTGATCAATTGCTGTTCGGTATAAAGGTTTTTGTCTAGTACTACATTGTCCGGATCATTAATTTTATTGTAAAGTCTTTCGCAATGTAGGATATCGTCATTCCACACTGTGTAAATCAATATTTTATATCCTTTGTTAATTAATCTCTTCGCCGTTTCAACCAACTGTTCTTCTACTGATTCTTCATTTGCGCCGTATAAACGATTAAATGTTGTTCCCCAATTGATGCCGATTATTTTTTCTTTTTCTGGAGTTTGCAATAAATGTGCATTTTGCAATAGTAAGGCAGGATCGCCAATCACTTTTACTTTTGCAGATATCTCATTGCCCACCATAAGTTCAATGGCCTTTTTAGTTAAGGGACCTCTGACCCCTACAAAAAGCGCATGTTCTAAAACCTCTTCTAGTACATCCACATCTTTTTGTGTAAAGCTTGGGTTTAAGGAAGTCAATTGATCATTTAACAGTAAGCCTAACGTTGGTTCTTCAATCCAATCTATTCCTGCGCCCCAAATGAGTACTGATTTTCCTCTATGAATGGCGTCTTGGAGAATTTGAAGATAGCCGGGCAAGAAGAGGGAGCCTCCACCTAATACAACCATATCAAATTCATCAAGATTTTTTAAATCAGTACCTGGTAGTGATGGCTTAATTGTGAATTTTCCCACGTCTAAATATTTGGCACATGTATCTTTAAACATATTCCACAATAGTTCATCACCCAAATTATTAAAGCCGATCCAGCCTATATATAATATATTTCTTATTCCATCCCACCTTATTTTCGTTTGTTGAGAGTAGATTTTTAAAATCTTTTTTACAATCGTCTGAATGTTAAACATTTCCTCGATAATCTCTCTGGCTTTTATTCCATTATGTCTGAGCTGCTCTGTATCTCTTAAAATTTTTTTTAGATCATCACTTAATTGATGTCTATTGCAAACAGCCTTTGAACCGTGATCTCCAAAATAATGACTCCATGCTTCTTGAAAATTGTTAGTATCCACAATACCGAAATAACCATGGTTCCCTACTGCAACCACTTGCTTTTCCGAAGCCATCGCCTCTAATGCTACTCGCCCCGTGCCAACTACACAATCTGCAATTGAATAATAGGGGTGCATATTATTTTGTTCTCCTACTATATGGATAAAAGCCTCACCGCAAATTCCCTCAATTGTTCGAGCCAAAGATGTAATTTCATCCAACTTGTTTCCATCGCCTACCACTATGACATGAAGGTTAGGAATTTCACCTACTTTTAAGTCCTTGCAAGCTCTTAAAAAAATGGAACAAACATGCGCCTTAGCCCATGTAATTCTACTTGCATACAGAAGAATGGTGGCATCTTCCGGTATTTTCAATTCGTTTCTTATATCTCTTTCAGCCAGATCTATGGGATAGTCTTCTAAGTTGATTCCATTTGGTACTAAGAAAGGATGTTCTACACCGAATGTTTTTACATAGTCACATAATGGAGGGCTTACACAGATGACTACATCTGATAATTTGAGAAGTTCCTCTATCTCATGATTTGGATAATACGTCCCATGTATTGTTATAATTGTAGGAATGTCTCTGTTTTTTGCTGCCTTTCCAGCCAAGTAGCCAGATGAAGTTTGATGAATATGAACATGGGATATTTTTTCTGTTTCAATAATTAGTTCAATTTGTTTTATCAATTCCGTCTCATAGGTTTCTTCCAAAGTAATCGATTTTGGAAATTCAATATGATATATGGGACAATTCAATGCCTCATATGAATTGACTAAATTACCTGTTTTATTAGCAACGATTGCCACAAAGATATTATTTTTAATAAGTTCTTTTGCCAAACTTAATACATGAGTTTCAGTTCCGCCGATATAGAAGGCATCAACGGCAAGCAAAATCCTTTTTTCAGTCACTCTTCTCGCCTCCATAAAACGTCTTGGAGCGTTGCTGATCATGATTTCGATAGTAATAGAGAACATCTGTAAGATTATCTATCTTTAATTTTGCATTCAGAAATTTTACGATAAATTCATAATCTTCTGCACCGTTAATCCTTCGTGTGGGACCACCTATCATGTCAAAAACCTTTCCGCGAAATAAAATCGTTCCGTGACAGACACAATGACCTCCAGCCGCATAACATTCTTGTATAGAATCTCCGTATTGCAACCAATTAGATTTTTGTCCATCTTCTATTGAATCTGCGTTATAAAATACTTTGTAGTTTGCTCCAATTAAATCATAGTCTGGATTTTCCAGGAGAAAGTTTACCTGTTTATATAAACGTAACGGGTGCGAAATATCATCGGCATCATTTACTGCAATATATTCGCCCGAGCTCATAAAATAGCCGACAGTAAGAGCACCGGCAAACCCTGTATTCACAGGAAGATTACATATAATAGTTTGAAAGTGGGGATTTGAATTTTCCAGCCACTTTTCAACTACGTCTAGTGTGTTGTCAGTAGAAGCGTCATTAACAATTATTACTTCAATTTTATCGTGTTTTTGACACTTCAGTCCATCTAGGCAATCTTCTATAAATTGCGCTGCATTATAGCATGGAATTACAACACTCACTAATCCTTCCTTCCTTTCCTTCATAGTTATCACCTCCCAATTATGATATGAACCTTATTTAATACCAACTGTGCGACATGCTTATATTTTATTGGGAATTATGGAAAATTGAATCTTTACCCAGAGAAGTTTCTGCAGTAAACATATCATTTAACATACCAACATAAAGGGGGGTGCAATATGGGGCAACTGCGTGCATTTCTTAATTCTTTGAAAGGGTCAAACCTTACAGTTACAACGGAATATTCAAAGGTAACCGGTATTTTAGTAGAAGTGGACTTGGACTTTATAACACTTAGAATGAACACGCATTTTCTATACATTCCATTAACCAGTATTGAAAATGTAGCTTATTAAAGAGGAGGTGGTGTAATGAGCCGCAAATTATTGAATACGCAGCTGGAGATGTTTTTAAAAAGGGAAATTACAGTAGCAGTGGGAGAAGACCTGATTACAGGAACATTGGAAGCGGTTAAACAGGACTTTCTAATTTTAACTGAATCTATTAATACCTACGAAAGGGAAAGTATAACAAGAATTATCGTTTTATCACAGATAAGCTATATACAAGTCCCACTGTAAGTAGAGGGGGTATTAATCAAATATTGACCAAAAGGGCGGACTGTAATTGAATTTTTGGATCACAACTCTAAATGGGTTTGTACAACGCTAAAATATCACTTTTAATAAAAAGTGATATTTTAGCGAATATGAAATTTTTCGTACAGGTTACGAGGTTTAAAGTACCCGCAGTGCTACCGCCATCGTTTTCCCAGCGATTCATGTCACTGCTTTCATCATTTTCAATGTAATCTGCATGTTTGTCGTTTGGATGGGTATTTCCGCAACATTTCCGCAACTTCATTTTATTCATCATCCTTTTTATAATCATTCTTATTTAGTTTATGCAATAAACCCGTTTTAGTTAATGACTGAAGAAGGAGTGATGAATGTACCTACCTACTAGGATCATCAACTATTCTAATTATTTTAGATTTATAAATTTACATACAGCCTCTACATATTCTTTTTTAGGATAATTGAAATATAATTCGCTTGCTAACCGGACGGGATCGCCAAAGAAGAAACGTTCATATTGAGTTTGCCTAGTTCCAAATGAACTCATCGTTAAATCCCAAGCTAACCGGAATATTTTTACCCGTTCTTCAGCAGGTTTAGTTGCGGCTTGAAGATATTGATCTAAATCGCTTCTTATAGCAGAGTGAAATGCCTTTTCAGTTGGAAGTGTAATTATTCCGCTGGCACCAATGAGCTGAATGATTTCGGTGAGGCGGGCATAAATTTTCGAAAACGTATGACCGGCAACTTTCAATGGTAAAATTGCAGGCCGTAAATAGCCGTATTCATCTAGTGCTGCATCATTCTCCGATTTCTCCAATAGTGCTTTCATCGTTTCCAATCCAACAATAATTTCTGACATTTTTTCATGGATATGCTGATATTCATAAACTTTAATCGTATTGATGAGGAGTTCGGCAATTCCTAAAATAAATTCTGTTTTTACAATCTGCCTAATTAAAACTTGAGATTTGGCAAAATGATGAAAACCACTTTGCATAATAAATTTTTCGGCAACCTCAACATTGTTGTAAAAAAAGACACGTTCCCATGGTACTAATACATTGTCAAAGACGACAATGGAATCCATTTCTTCATATTTTGAGCTTAAAGGATGATCAAATGCAGACTCCCCGCCTATAAAAGAATCTCTGCAAATAAATTTTAAACCTTCTGTATTCGATGGGACGGCAAAGGAAAAAGTTTCATCTTCACCAAATACAAGCTTACCAACATTAAATACAAATACTTCATCTGTTAATCCGCCTTGTGTTGCTAAAAGACGTGCGCCTTTTATGATGATGCCTTCTTCAGTCTCGGCGATAACCCTTGCTGAAATAGGTTCGTTCGTGTTTTCAATATAACTTTGAGAACGATTTACTTGAGGGGTAATAAACGTATGGGTAAGCGATAAATCATTTTCCCTTACAATTTCAAAAAATGCCAGAAGGTTTTCCGGGTAGCATTTTTCCTGGCCTTCAAGCATTGCAGCAGAGGAGGTGAAGCCCATTAAAACAGAGTTCAAGTAATCGGGACTTCTTCCTAAAATGCCATGTGTATGTCTAGCCCAATGTTCCATCATTTTTCGCCTTTTTATTAAATCCTCTTTCGTTTTGGGCATCAAATAAGAAAGGCCGACACGTTCTCCGGTAAGGGGGGATACGAAGGTCATTTCATCTTTTATTTTAGGATTGTGCTGTAAATCATAAAGGGATGCTTTCGTCTGAATAAGTCCTTTAAAAACAGGGTGTTCAGATATCAACCCTTCTAACTTTTCACCGTCCAACCATATTTCATTATTTAACGCATTTAATCGGTTAATATAATTTTCACCATTAATTGCACCCATTCATCCACTCCTTAAGTTTCATGATCATCGTCCAGCCAATTACTTACTTATATGCAAATGTAGGCTTGAACTAAAACAAGGTAGCACTTTGTATGTTTGTATATACGCAACATATGTAAGGACAGGTTTTAAAGTGCTTCGTAATATGTGAATTTTTGAAAGGAAGCGTTAAGTAAATGCTGTATTCATCTATTTAATAAATAAAAAAGCATCCGGTTAAAACGCGTTTTTACACGTCCGAACCAGATGCCTACTATAATTTTAAGGGATAAATATTTTAGTTGACTTAGAGCAAAATTTCATTTTAACCTAACGTAAAATAATATGTCAATAAAATTTTTGTAATTTCTATAAAAAAATGTTATAATAGTCTTACAATTGTTTTCGGTGCGTATTATGTATTCTTTGTTCTTTTTGAATTCATTATTAAGGATACGTATTTATGTACTTTTTTTATTCACGAGAGCAAAAATTTTAACAGTTGTCTAAGCTCTAAACTAGAGTTAATTATTGGCTGACGATTGAACGTAACTGTGTTTTTATTTTACAAGGAGGATTTAAATAATGAATCTAATCAATAAAAAAGTTACACATAAGCATTTCGGAATGGGTAGTATCGTTAAACAGAATGAATCAAGCATTGAAATACATTTCGCATCGGAAAGTAAAAAGTTTGTTTTCCCTGATGTATTTGGAAAGCATTTAGTACTTCACGATAAAGATGATGTGCAAACGCTAGAAAAAATCATTCAGAAAAAAGAACTTGAGCGAAGAGAAGAAGAATGGCAAAAAGAAGAGAAATTAAAACTCCAGCGTAAAAACCAGGAACAACGATTAATTCATGAAAAACATATGAAAAACTTTAAACTTCATCCAGAATCACAATTGGTTTTCTGGTGTGACACTGAAGAACAGCAAACAGCTTTTTCAGATTGGAAGGTTTTTTCGGGATTAACGAAGAGCGGTGTAAATAAAGGGAAGCCTGTAAAACCAATTCGTCTGCACCTGAACAGTGCAGTGTTGTTAACGGCAGTGGATGAAAATTCGCCTGAAAAGGAACGACGCATTTTAGGTGTGTATATGGTAGAAGAGAATTTTATCGGGAAATTGAGTGAAGATGGATATATTCCGGCACATTCAAAGTACAGAATTCAACTGACAGAACAAGAAGCTGAGCAAATGCTGTTCTGGAACTATTACGTAAATGAGAAGTTCACTCATAAAATGACGTGGAATACAGGTAAGCATCGTTATTTTGATAATGTATGGATGGCTCAAATTTTACGTGATATTGTTTCCTTGAAAACAGACCCTCAGGAAAAAGAGCTTGCTCAACAATTCTTTACACATTTCTGTAAAATGAATGAAATAACAGCGCAAGAATTACCACAGCCTAATGGTGCCTTGAAGCGTATTTAATTATATAGATACTTATAAAAAAGAACGAATTCCAAAGGGAGTTCGTTCTTTTTTAGTTTTAACTGGTGCTTTAATCAAATATATAACGGATTACTTCAATTGCCTGATCAACAGTTTCCACTGTCACATTTGCTTTGTTGGATAACTCTTTTAAAGGGTGAATTAATGACTCGGGACGGATGATGATTGTCGGTTTATTCAATGCAATCGCTGTACTTACATCCATTGCGGTATTCCATTGTTTATACTTTTCACCGAATAATGCAATGACGATATCTGCTTTCTGCATTAATACCTGTGTACGGAAATTATTAATATCAGAAGCAGCATTGTCCTTATAATATGCAGAAGGCTGTATGCCTAAAATCTCCTCGCCAATATTGTCTGAACGATCGTGGTCTGTCTGTGGTGCTACAAACTGGAGTGGAAGATTTTTTACCTTCGCCTTTTGTGCGATTTCTTCACGCCAATTATCATGTATCTGTCCTGCTAAATAAACTGTCAGTTCCATACGAATGCCTCCTCTAATTTCTTGCCTTATATTCATACTAACGAATTCATCTATATATTTGAAGTAAACCCTCTGTTAAAGGATGGGAGAATGCATTGCTGAAATTATGATATGGTTGTAGAAGAGTACAATTGAAAATAGAAGATGATTTAAAGGAGGTACACAATGAAAATCGGTTTAATCGGCGCGGGTGCAATTGCTCATTTCCTGTTGGAAGAAATAAATGGAAAGAGGCAAGAAAACTTGCGAATTACAAATGTTTTTGTGAGGGACAGGGGAAAGCATCATTTACTTGAATCCAATTATGGAGTAAAGCTGTACACGGAAATAGATGCATTTTTAGAATCAGAAATTGATATTGTTGTGGAGGCTGCAAATATTGAAGCAGTTCATACATTACTTCCGGCGGCAATCAGGAAAAGGGATGTTGTCTTAATTAGTATTGGTGCATTAGTGGATGAGGAACTGTTGGCAGGGCTGAACACCTTAGCGAATGAATTCAACCGAAGACTTTACTTGCCATCAGGTGCAATCGGAGGATTGGATTTACTGCAAAACGCCCATGTGCTTGGTACAGTTACATCCGTTGCGCTAACAACACGCAAACCGGCGAGCTCATTAATTGAGGAAACAATCGAGATAGAGAAAGTGATATTTAAAGGGAGTGCGACAGAAGCGATCAGACGTTACCCTAAAAATATGAATGTATCGATTGTGCTTGCGCTGGCTGGAATTGGATTTGACGAAACGAGTGTAACATTAGTGGCAGATCCGAAAATTGATAAAAACATTCACCAAGTTGAAATGACAGGGGATTTTGGGGAAGCAACATTTACAATTAAGAATAATCCGCTACCTGCAAATCCTAAAACGAGTTATTTAGCAGCGATGAGTATTTTAGGAACACTTAAAAAAATAAAACAGAAACTGCTAATTGGTTAATGAAGCAAAAAATCAATCTATTTATTAAAAGACAGCTTTTTAAATCATCTGCTTTTACTTTTCTGCACTATTTACGCTAATATTGTTAGAGGAAATTTAAAAGTAAGAGATGATTGTTTGTAATGAGAGGAATTGAACTTAACATATGAAAGAGAATTTTTGGCAGGAGCTACCGAAACCATTTTTTGTACTCGCGCCGATGGAAGATGTGACAGATTTAGTTTTTCGGCATGTAGTGGCTGAAGCAGGAAGACCAGATGTATTTTTTACCGAGTTTACTAATTCAGAAAGTTACTGTCACCCTGATGGAATTAAAAGTGTCCGTGGTCGCTTAACATTTACAGAAGACGAACAGCCGATTGTTGCACATATATGGGGAGACAATCCCGACAATTTCCGCAAGATGAGCATTGGTATGGCAGAATTGGGCTTCAAGGGAATTGATATTAATATGGGATGCCCAGTACCGAATGTTGCAGGCAGAGGGAAAGGCAGCGGTCTGATTTTACGTCCCGATGTGGCAGCAGAGCTAATCGAAGCTGCTAAAGCAGGTGGTCTGCCGGTCAGCGTGAAAACACGACTAGGTTATAAAGAAATAGATGAGTGGAAAGAGTGGCTCACACATATTTTAAAACAGGATATTGCAAATCTTTCTATTCATTTACGTACACGAAAAGAAATGAGTGCTGTTGATGCACATTGGGAGCTTATTCCGGAAATTAAAGCGTTGCGAGATGAAATTGCGCCAAATACACTGTTAACAATTAACGGCGATATTCCGGACCGTCAAGTTGGTTTAGAACTTGCAGAAAAGTACGGAATTGACGGGGTAATGATAGGACGCGGTATTTTTAAAAATCCGTTTGCTTTTGAAAAGGTTCCAAAGGAGCACAGTCCAGAAGAGTACCTTGACCTTCTAAAACTGCAGCTTGATCTACAGGACAAGTATGCGGAAGAACTGCCACGTTCAATGTCAGGTCTTCACCGCTTTTTCAAAATTTATGTAAAAGGCTTCCGAGGTGCCGGTGAACTGAGAAACCAGTTGATGAATACAAAATCTACGGATGAAGTACGTTCATTGCTTAATAGCTTTGAGTTGAATAAAGAAGAATAATAATAGGCTTGATTCCGGTAAATGGAATCAAGCCTATTTTTCACCGTTTTTGTAAGCAGCTATAAAGTGGATACAAACTTATCTCCGGTTGCTTATTTAAAACCTGTGGATTCTTTTAAGGATTCATTGGTTTTATTTTTTTATCTGAAGTTATAATGGATTTTCTTCACGTTAATACTGTATGATACATAGTATAAGAATAATACTGTATGACATACATTATAATGATTTGAGGTGTATATATGAGTAATTTACTAAATTCCTTAACGACAGAGCTTAGAAGAGGGACATTGACTTTAGCTGTTTTAAGTCAATTAAGAACTCCGCAGTATGGCTATTCATTGGTTCAGCTATTAGAAGGTGCTGGTATTTCAATTGATCAAAGTACTCTGTATCCGTTGCTACGCCGACTAGAAAAGCAGGAACTTGTTACGAGCAGCTGGGATACTTCTGAAAGCAGACCGCGAAAATACTATGTGTTGAGCGAATATGGTACGGAAATATTTCTGCAACTAAAAAAGGAATGGATTGATAATTCTAAGGAACTATATGCTTTATTAAGAGGGGATGAAGAAAATGAGGATCATTGATGTATATATTCAAGAAGTCACTCGGAGATTGCCTGAAAAAATGCGTACGGATATTGCACTGGAGTTACGTTCAACGATCGAGGACATGTTGCCGGAACAATATAGTGAGGAGGATGCAAAACAGGTTATTAATCAGTTGGGCAATCCTGCCGTCCTGGCGAATGGTTATAAAGATGAGCCGATGCATCTGATTGGTCCTCGTTATTTTGATGTATATGTCTCATTGCTTAAAATGATTGTCCCTATTGCCGTTATCATTACTCTGATTACGGTTATTACGAAATATATTGTTAGTTATAATGGTGAAGAAGCAATTTTAATGAGTGTGTTATCTATTTTTGGAGAAAGCATCTGGTCGATATTTAATGCTGCAATCCAAGTTTTTTTCTGGGCAACTTTAACGTTTGCGATTATTGAAAGGGTTGATAAAGATAAAGAACAGCAACCGCTAACTGCAAGCATGCAAAAATGGACAGCAGATGATTTAAAAAATGTCCCCTATATACCTAAAAAAAGGGCGATCTCAAAGTTTGAGGTTTTTGGAAGTTTATTGTGGACAGCTATTTGGGCAACTCTTTATTTTTATGCCAACCAGCTTATAGGGGTATATGAAGGTGATGGGACCCGACTCCAGTTCGTTATGATTGCGCTGAATCAAGAAGTTTTACTCCAATATTTGCCGCTAGTTATTTTAATCATTGGACTGGAGATTTCCTTTGCACTTTATAAATTACTAAAACAACAATGGACAAAAGGAATGGCAATATGGAATGCGGTTCTCCAATTATTGTCAACTGTTGTCTTTGTAGTAATTGTAATCAATCCTGATATAATGAACGATCATTTTGTAACTTATATGATGGAATTATTTACGATGACGAGGACGCAATTTAGTATATGGGTGGTTGGCAGTGCTATTATCATTTTCATCGTAAGTGCTGTAATATCTGTCTATGATGGTTTTAAAAGAGCGAATGCACGTTAATTTCTGGATAGAAGAACGGAATTCCTATTAAGGGAGTCCGTTCTTTTTTAGGCATTTCATGCGAGTTTCTAATTTTGAAAGAAATAAATATTTTCTTATAGAGAGTAAATTTATTTGTTTTGCTATTAATATTTACTTTTTTAATATAATATTAAAGTGTTATATAACAATGCTTCATGTATAAAAATACTATTTAAATCGATTAAATAGTGGGATTTTTTGTATATTTTCCTCTTAATATTCATTTGTATACTTAAATCGAAATATTTTAAATACTATTGCTTTTTTTCTTAACCTAAGTAAAAATGTAAAAGGTAATAACAATCTAGCATCAAAAATGGGTATAAGGCTAGTTATAATCAAATTTTAGGGGGTAAGGAATTGTTTTCAACAACTTGGAATCGGTTATGGGAAATGCATGATCAAGTAAAAGACATGTTTACTTTTTTCATAAAACCAAATTCTTCAAAGGTCGTATCAAAGGGTGTTACCGGAAAGTCTGGTAACGAAAACTCAGGTAATGGTGGTGGATATACGCCTCGCAGTTATACAACAGCGCAGATGATTGGTCTATTTTTAGGTCCACTGCTTTTTGTTTTAACATTATTGTTCTTCCAGCCAGAAGGTCTCTCAACAGAAGCAAGGGGAGTATTGGCAAGTACTATTTGGATTGCGACATGGTGGATTACGGAAGCGATTCCGATTCCGGCAACATCGTTATTGCCGCTCGTATTGTTTCCATTAACGAATAGCTTGGATATGAAGGTGACAGCATCTTCTTATGGGGATGAAACGATTTTCCTGTTCATGGGTGGATTTATCATCGCTCTTGCAATGGAGAAATGGAACTTACATAGACGTATAGCAATTTCAATTATTTCAATGGTCGGTACAAATATGGACCGAATTGTTCTAGGATTTATGATTGCAACAGGATTTTTATCGATGTGGATTTCTAATACCGCTACAGCGATGATGATGATTCCAATTGGACTTGCCATCATCAACCAAGTTGCAGACGGATTAAAAAATGACCCGTCGATTGATACATCTCCACAGCGTTTTGCATTTGGTAAAGCATTGATGCTCGGAATTGCATATTCTGCCTCACTTGGTGGAATCGCCACATTAATCGGTACACCGCCAAATACATTGCTTGCTGGAGCGATTAATAAAATGTATGGCATTGAACTATCATTTGCTGGTTGGATGCTGTTTGGTGTACCATTTGCATGGATTTTTATTTTTGTGACATGGATTTACCTTGTTAAAATTGCGTTCCCATCAAAATTAAAAACAATGCCTGGTGGACGTGCTGTTATTGATAAACAGAAAAAAGATCTTGGAGAAGCATCATTCGAAGAGAAACTTGTATTCATAGTCTTTGCATTAGCTGCATTTTCTTGGATTACGCGTACATTTTTACTGAGCAAATTTGTCGACGGTTTAACAGATGGTATGATTGCTGTTATTTTTGCGCTTGTGTTATTTGCGTTGCCTTCTGCAAACCGTAAAGGAGAACGCTTAATGGATTGGCAAACAGCAGTAAAGTTACCATGGGGCATTCTGCTACTATTCGGTGGAGGGCTTGCAATTGCTTCCGGTTTTGTAGGAACGGGCTTATCTGAGTGGATTGGTACACAACTTATGGGGCTTGAGGGCGTAAGTGTTATCGTCCTGATTTTCCTTGTAGCAGCACTTGTTCTTGGTTTAACTGAAATTACTTCAAACACTGCAACTGCTTCTATGATGTTCCCGATCATGGCATCGCTGGCTGTAGCGCTAGGAGTTCATCCATACGCATTAATGATTGCTGCTGGTGTAGCAGCATCTTGTGCATTCATGCTACCAGTAGCCACACCGCCAAATGCGGCAGTTTTTGGATCAGGGTATATTAAGATTAAGGACATGATGAAGGCTGGATTTGCACTGAATTTGTTTGGTGTAGTATTCATCACACTGACCATTTATTTCCTGCTTCCAATTATGTGGGATATTGATCTGAATTCAGTACCGGAAATGTTTAAAGTAATGAATAAGTAATTCAAAAAAGGTGAAATCGAAAAGATTTCACCTTTTTTATGCTTTAATTATCGTTATATACGGTCATTTTCTTACTTCCAATTAAATAGATGATTAAAATAAGAATCATAAGTACCGCAGAAAAACTGAAGGTCATGCCGTAGCCAACTATACTTGCTATAAAACCTAATCCTACTGAACCAATAGCTAAACCGGAATCGATAAATATAAGAAGCATCGAATTGGCTGTTGCCTTTTTCTCCGGTGGAACAAGTGTTAATGCCCAAGCTTGAATAATGGGATGAAGAATAGCAAAAGCAATTCCGAACAGTACACCTGACAGTAAAACCATGATCAGGTTAGTTGAAAAGCCTAATACAACCAACCCGACAGCACCTGAAACTGCAGCCGGAATAATGAGAATTCTATGCCCGAACTTATCGAAAATCTTACCGGAGAAAGAACGGATGATCACCATTGTAATTCCTTGAGCAATAAAAAACTGTGATATGCTTGCCCCTACATTAATTTCTTTCCCAAATGCCCCCATAAAGTTCACAATCCCTGCAATCGTCATATAATTGAATGCTACTAAAATAGACGGAAGAAGAACACGTTTATCGAACATATATTTATAGAACGGCTCTTTATTTCTCTCCTTTGGATGTTCCTTTTCAACTTTCGTATTTTTTGTAAAAAGACTGCACACAAATGAAAATGCCATAAGACCTAATGTTAGTACCATCATAGACTGGAATGAAAAATTTGCTAAATAGGAAATAGCAATAAGAGGCCCAATTGTTGTCCCAAGGCTCGTAGACATTGCAAAGAAAACAATTCCTTCACCTAAGCGGGACTTTGGCACAATAGTACTGGATATAGTAAACACCAAATTTGTAAGCATGCAAAATCCAATCCCTTGAAGAGCTCTAATGACGATTAAAAATCCGATTGAATCATTGACGAAAGTGAGGGCGATTGTTCCTATAAAATAAAGCAAAGAAATAATCAGCAGCAATTTCATATTAATTTTTTGGATAATTATACTAGCGAAGAAGCGTGTAATCAGGGATGCAGTCATTAAAGTTGTCGTCATAATTCCTGCAATTGCAGGGTTCTCACTAATCGTGGCTACATAAATTGGAAAACCTGCTGTAATCATATAAAAAGAAACGAACATTATTAAAGACAGTAAAATAATTATTAAGTATTGGTTTGTCCATAGTTTGACTTTTGTATTATTCATGATGGAAAAACCACCTTTCAAGGCAATATGATAGCAATATTAATTACTTTGCCCATTTCAAAAAAAATTATTTCAGGCCAGGATTTGTTATTAGCGGCATACATTCATAAAGTTCAAACCATACTATTCTTTATATAATTAATTTGAAGGTGACACGATGAAACGAAAATTAATAGTTGCAGCAATCTTTGTTGCTGTTATCTGTGCTAGTTTTTTATTAGCGCTTTCAATTTCCCCATTAAAAAAACTGGAAGGTCAAATAATGAAAAACCCGAATAAACCTGTAGTTCTCATTGTCGTAGATTCCTTAATGAATGAACCATTGCAAAAAGTGATAAAAGAAGGTGATGCACCTGCTTTAGCATATTTAATGAACAACGGACAGCTGCATCAGGAAATGATTAGCTCTTATCCGACGATGTCAGTCACGATTGACAGTACGTTACTAACGGGTACATATCCAGATCAGCATCAAGTGCCGGGATTAATCTGGTTTAAAGAAGATGAAAATCGAATGATTAGCTACGGCAGCGGAATCGGCGAAATCTGGAGTAATGGAGTTAAAAATGTTGCTCTTGATAGTGTTGTCCATTTGAATAGCAGCCATTTAAGTAAAGAAGTGCAAACAATCCATGAAGAGCTGGCTCATCGGAATCTTTCTTCAGCTTCGATCAACGGTCTATTATATCGTGGAAATTTTCAACATCGCTTAAATATACCTAAATTAATTACGGTAGTAGATCTTTTGCCGAAAAATATTGATGTTAATGGTCCTGCAATATTTTCACTTGGAACGTTATCTCAATATAATTCAGAAAATAATCGTTATAAATTTGTATGGAATCGTTTAGGTGTCAATAACCAATTTACTGCGAATGAACTGAATTACTTGATTGACCGAAAAATGTTACCGCCCTTTACACTTGCCTATTTACCGGATGCAGATGCTTCTATACACAAACACGGGCCTGAAGATTTAAAGGGAATACAGAAAGCGGATCAAGCAGTACAAAACATTCTAAATTGCTTTCCATCATGGGAAGAGGCTATACAAGAAGTAACTTGGATTATACTGGGCGATAGTGGTCAATCGATTGTAACTGATGATAAAGAAACGGCATTAATTGATTTAAATCAGTTATTGAAGGATTATACTTTTTGGGAAAGGAAAAATCCGAATGCCCAACTTGCTGTCGCTGTTAACGAGCGTATGTCATACATTTACTTAACTGACCCCCAAGTTGAGCTATCGGAAATTGTAAATGTTTTAAAAGAGGATGAGCGAATTGGCTTTATCGCATGGAAGAGTGGACAAACAAACTATGTTGTCAGCCCACAAAGTGACGGAGAGTTAGAATTTTCAAGAGAAGGTAAATTTATTGATGAATATAATCAAGCATGGCGAATTGCTGGCGATGCCTCAATTTTGGATTTAAACATGACGAAAGAACAACGTATTGTATATCAGGATTATCCAGATGCACTTGCAAGGCTGCATGGAGCGCTTCATTCACAGGAAGGGCGTGTTATTATCGTGGATGCTAAACCATCTTATGAGTTTATTGAAAAGCATAGCCATGACCATGCGGGTGGCGGCGCACATGGATCTCTTCATAAAGTAGATTCGATTGTTCCGATTATAGTGACTGGGGAAAGTGAATTACCTGAATCTGATCGACTAGTTGATTTGAAAAAGTGGATACTTCAATTACTGGGTGAATCATAACTATGAAAGCATCCAGTTTTTTATTGGGTAATTTACCAAACTGGAGACCAGGTTTTTAAAAATTGAATTGTCCGCTCTTTTCCGATGCCCATTAATTTATTTTTTGTCGCTTCATCTAAATCAAATTGGGTTGCACTATATTCTTCAACCGGAATAAAGATAATATTCTTCTCGTGTCTTCGAGAAATATACCGATTATCATGAGCATTTTGCATCGTACTAAATAACGCTTCAAATAGTTGAATTCCATTATTAATATCATGAGGTTTCTTATCCTCGCTTGAACTGCTAAGCTTCATTCCAAGAACGGGCCGTACTCTATTTCCATTATCATAAATCCACATTGGGAAATTACTTAAAACACCACCATCTACAATAACAGACTCCCTTCTCCCATTTTTTAAATAGACAGGCTCAAAGAAGAATGGAAGACCGCAACTCATGCGTAAAGCGCGGGAGACCGGAAAACTTTTGGGATCTATATTATAGTGATGCAAATCATCCGGGAGAACAAGAATCTTGCCGTTTGTTAAATCGGAGGCTACTAGTTTTAAAATGCCCTTTGGTAAATCTCCGAATGTGTAGATGCCTTTTGTCGCAAGTTTTTCGAGAAACCAGTTTTCCAAGGATTTACCACGATACAAGCCCATTCTTTTATATAAATTAAGCCATTTTAAAAACGGTAACTCGATTATGAATTTCGGGGGATCGAGTAAAACCTTTAAATTTAGTTCATCAAAAATTTCTTCAAGTTCCTTTGTATTAAATCCCGCAGCGATAAAAGTTGCCAATATGGCTCCGGCACTTGTACCGGCTACACGTTCGAACTTCACACCCTTTTCTTCGAGCGCCCGAATGGCACCTACATATGCAAAGCCTTTAATACCGCCGCCTGAAAAAACCCCGTCTACAATCATTCGTTCTCTCCTTCCTTATAATCATTTAGAACGTTCAATACATTTCCGGCTAGAAGTTAGCAGCTTTGGTATTTTTATAATGATTTTTTAAATTTGATGTCATAACAGTATATGATATTAAAAATAAAATGGGCTTATTAATATTAAACAAAATTGCTATCCCGTAAATTTAATCGCCAAAAAGTTAAAAAGAAATTTATGGCCTGAAAAAGCGTATTGAGTCCTTATATAACAGCATTCAGTACTATCAAAAAACACTTTACATTTAAAATATTCTAAATTTTACTATTGAAATGAAAGCACTTTCAATGTAAGATTTGAATAATTCAAATTACTAAACCGGTTTAGTAAAATATTTAGCTTAAAAGTTTTCTCAAGGAGGAATAATTTTGACTACAAATCCAACTGTTTTTACATTAGGAGATGCATTAGTTACGTTTAACCCATCCGAAACAGGTCCGCTTCGTTATGTGCAAAGCTTTGCTAAGAAAGCGGGTGGGGCAGAGTTAAACTTTGCTATTGGTTGTGCCCGACTTGGATTGCAGTCGAAATGGATGAGTCGCCTAGGTAATGATGAATTCGGTAAAGGCATTTACAAGTTTGCTCGCGGAGAAGGCATTGATGTATCGGAAGTTGAGTTCGTTGATGGGTATCCGACATCTCTGAATTTTAAAGAAATCCGCGAAGACGGTTCCGGAAAAACGTTTTACTACCGCTATCAATCTCCGGTATTAACAATAGAACCGGAGCATATTACGGACGAATTGTTGAATGGCGTGTCGATTGTCCATTTAACAGGTGTATTTTTGGCAATCGCACCAAAGAATCTGCAAATTGTACTAGCTGTACTAAAAAAGGCGAAAGAAAAAAATATAAAGATTTCATTCGATCCGAATATTCGACTAAAACTATGGACGATTGAAGACGCTCGTAAAGCATATGAGCAAATTTTCCCTTATGTAGATATTCTGCTGGCAGGAATGGAGGAAGTGGAGCTTATTCAACATGATGTAAGCAAACCAGCACTGGAAGCTTTCGCAAAGCAGCACGGAATCGGACAACTTGTTATTAAAGACGGAGCCAATGGTGCAAAGCTTTATTCAGAAAATATGTGGCATGAAAAGGAAGCTTTCAAAATCACTCCAATTGATACAGTAGGTGCCGGAGACGGGTTTGATGCAGGCTATATATACGCAGCTCTTCACAATTATTCACCAATAGAAAGTCTTACGTTTGCGAATGCGGTGGGTGCGCTAGTAACGACTGTAAAAGGTGATAATGAAGGATTGCCGGAACTACAGGAAGTGCTCGACTTTATGAACAATAAAAAAGCAATTGAACGTTAATCATATAAAAGGGAGATGAACATATGGTAAAGGCTGAAACATTAGCAGCGATTACAAGTTCGAAAGTAGTAGCAGTGATTCGAGGAAGTTCAGCAGAAGAAGCAATCGCTCTTTCTAATGCAGCGATTGAAGGGGGCATTCATTTAATTGAGCTCACTTATACAACGCCAAATACGCAGCAAGTACTGGAAACATTCCGCAATTCTGATGCAGTAGTAGGTGCTGGGACGGTGCTTGATGCGGAAACAGCTCGTCATGCAATTATGAATGGGGCAAAGTTTGTTGTAGGTCCACAGTTCAGCAAAGAAGTAGCAAAAGTATGCAATCGCTACGCTATTCCGTATTTCCCTGGTTGTATGACGATTCAGGAAATGGTATCGGCACTTGAGTATGGCTGTGATGTGATTAAATTATTCCCTGCAAATAACTTTAAGCCATCGTTCATTAAGTCTGTTAAAGGTCCATTACCGCATGTACAGATTATGCCGACTGGTGGCATAAATACTGACAATATCGGTGAATGGCTTGATGCGGGAGCAATCGCAGTAGGGATTGGCAGTGATTTAAATAAAGCTTATGCAACAGGCGGACATGCAGCAGTAGTAGAAGCGAGCAGAAAATATGTAGAAGCAGCAAAACAAGGAGAGGTGTAAAAGATGAATATTACATTTCGCTGGTACGGAAGAAACAATGATACAGTAACGCTCGACCATATCCGTCAGATTCCGAATGTTAAAGGAATTGTTTGGGCATTGCATCAAAAGGCAGCAGGCGAGCTTTGGACGAAAGAAGAAATTAAAGAAGAAGCAGAGTATATACAGTCAAAAGGTTTCCATATTGATGTTGTTGAAAGTGTCAACGTTCATGAAGATATTAAGCTCGGTCTTGGTAATCGCGATTTATATATTGAAAATTATAAACAGACAATACGGAACTTGGCGGAAGTAGGCGTTAAAGTAATTTGTTATAATTTCATGCCGATTTTCGACTGGACACGTACAGATATGTTCCACCCGCTTGAAGATGGGTCGACAGCACTTTATTTCGATAAAGAAAAAGTACAAAGTCTTGATCCGCAGCAGCTTGTAAAAACGGTTAGTGAAGCTTCTGATTTAACTTTGCCAGGTTGGGAGCCTGAACGTATGGCCCGTATCGCGGAACTTTTCGAAGCGTATAAAGAAGTGGATGAGCAAAAGCTATGGAACAACTTACGTTACTTTTTAGATGCCATTATTCCTGTTGCAGAAGAGGTTGGAATACGCATGGCAATCCATCCGGACGATCCGCCGTATTCAATTTTTGGCTTACCTCGCATCATTACAGGAGCAGCAAGCTATGAAAAATTAATCGAGATCAATGATTCTTTAGCAAACAGTTTTACATTCTGCTCTGGATCGATGGGTGCATCACCGGATAATGACATGGTCGCAATTGCCGAAAAATATGCATATCGTTCACCGTTTGCCCATATTCGTAATGTGAAAATCTACGAAAATGGCAGCTTTGCAGAAACTTCACACTTTACATCAGATGGTTCAATTGATATTAAAGGGATCGTTAAAACATTACATGAACAAAATTATACAGGGTATGTACGTCCGGATCATGGCCGTCACTTATGGGGAGAAGTTTGTCGCCCTGGCTACGGTTTATATGATCGTGCACTCGGTATTATGTATTTAAATGGTTTATGGGATGCTTACAGCGAACAAACAGGAGGCAAATAATGATTCCAATACACGAAAATTTAGCAAATAAAGTAGCAGTAATTACAGGTGGCAGCGGTGTTCTATGCTCAAAGATGGCACAGGAATTGGCACGCCAGCAAGTAAAGGTGGCGATTATCGGTCGTACTGAGTCAAAGGTCGAAGCAGTTAAAGAGGAAATCGTTGCAGCAGGGGGGACTGCTGTGGCAATAACTGCTGATGTACTTAACAAAGATTCTTTACTTGCAGCAAAAGAGCAAATTCTTGAGCAGTTTGGACGTATTGATTTTTTAATTAACGGTGCAGGCGGAAACCATCCGGATGCGATTACCGAAAAAGAATATTATGAGGCGAATTCCACTGGTCTTTCATTTTTTGACTTGCAGGAAAATGGCTTTTCCGATGTATTCTCTTTAAATTTCACAGGAACATTCCTGGCATGCCAAGTATTTGGAGAGGCACTTTTACAGGCAGAAAGTCCAGCCATCATCAACATTTCATCGATGAGCGCATACACACCATTAACGAAAATCCCTGCGTACAGTGCAGCAAAAGCGGCGATAAACAACTTTACAAGCTGGATGGCTGTTCACTTTGCTGAAACAGGCTTACGTGTAAATGCAATTGCACCTGGATTTTTCATTACCCAGCAAAATAAAGATCTGCTCGTTGATGCAGAAGGAGAGTACACAGCACGTTCAAAAAAAATTATTGAAGCAACACCGATGAAAAAATTTGGTGAGCCAGATCAATTATTAGGGGCTCTGCTATTTTTACTGGACTCTTCTTATTCTTCGTTTATTACGGGTACAACAATTGCAGTAGATGGTGGCTTTAACGCGTATTCGGGGGTGTGATATTTGAAAAATGTCACGATTTCCGATGTCGCAAAGCATGCGGGGGTTTCTAAAAGTACTATTTCACAATATTTGAATGGCCGCTATGAATATATGAGTGAGCATACCCGAAAAAAAGTGGAATATTCCATTCGCGAGCTTAATTACCGACCAAATATTATTGCTCGTAGTTTGTCGCAAAAATCTACTTTTACTGTTGGGATTATTGTCGCGAATATTTTACATTCATTCTCCACTCATATTATTCGCGCAATTGAATTGAACTTTAATAAACACGGCTTTCATACAATTGTATGTAACGCTGACGACGAACCTGAGAAAGAACGGCAGTATATTGAAATGCTCATGGCAAAACAGGTGGATGGGATGATAATCTTTCCTACTGGCGACAATTTGGATTTATATGAGCAAATGAAAAAGAAAAAATATCCGATTGTTTTTATGGACCGTACGATAGAGGGCTTAGGAATTCCCTCTATTTTACTGGAAAATGAACAGGCGGCAGAAGTGGCGGTAAAGGCATTGACCGATAACGGGCATAGCCGGATTGCCATACTGACCGCACCGGTAACACGTAATATTACACCACGGCTGGAGCGAATTGAAGGTTATAAAAAAGCTTTAGTGAGTAGAGGCATACAAGTACGGGATGAATATATACATAGTGTCGAAGTCGAAGAAATGAAAGTATCTCTTCGTAATATGTTTGAACTGGATCAGCGGCCGGAAGCGATTATCGCAGGCAGTGACCGTGTATTAGTCGAAATCTTAAACTTTGCAAAAGAGCATCAACTTGTCATTCCAAAAGATTTAGCTGTTATTGGAATAGATGATGTGTCATTTGCAAACTTGTTTACACCCCAACTTACGACCATTTCACAGCCAACAACAAAAATGGCGAATAAAGCCGTGGAGTTGTTATTACAGCAAATCAAAGGGGAACAAAAGATGTCTAAAACAATCCGCTTTGGTGGCCAACTTAATATGCGTCAAAGTCATTAATACAATAAGCTGTGTTGATAGATAGACTGGATGTACAGCTATTAACCTAGGGGGAAAACATGGATTTCATAGTAGACTATTTACCGATTATCTGGGTCGCACTTGGTGTCGGTTTATTATTATATTTAAACATCGTTGTCAAATTAAATAGTGTATTAGCTTTACTTATTGTTGCAATTCTTGTTGGGGTTTTAAATGGTTTATCATTAACGGATGTTGTGACATCTGTTAAAACAGGCTTTGGGAGCACACTTGGAAGTTTAGCGATTATTATCGGGATGGGTGCAGTTCTCGGGAAGTTAATGGTCGATTCGGGAGCCGCACAACGAGTTGCCTCGACATTGCTTAAAAAATTCGGAGCAAAAAATGTAGAATGGGCAATTTTAATTGTCGGTGCAATTTTCGGTATTTCCGTTTTCTATGAAGTGGCATTTATTATTTTGGCGCCTTTAGTTATTTCAATTGCAATTGAAGCAAAAATGCCTTACTTGCGTTTAGGAATTACGATGGTTGCTGCCGCTACGATGGCGCATAGTATATTCCCGCCACAGCCTGGTCCAACTGCACTTGTAGAAGCATATGGTGCAGATATGGGGATGGTTTACCTGCTGGGGGTTGTTGTAGCTGTACCTGCGATTATTGCTGCGGGGATTATTCTTCCGCGGGTTTTAAAGAATTTGGATTTGCCAATACCTCCATTATTGAAGAAATCTGAAGAAGTAGATCTGGACAAGGCCCCAGGGTTTGGAATTAGTTTATTAATTCCATTATTACCTGCAATTATTATTACAGGTGCTACGATTTACAATATGATTTTCGATAAAGAGTCGGCAGTCGGTCAATTCATCAACTTTTTAGGCAGTGCTGAAATTAGTATGATTCTGGCAGTGCTGATCGCAATTTATGTATTCGGTATCCGTCTTGGCCGTACGATGAAGGAAGTAATGAATTCGTTCTCGGGTGCAATAGAAGGTATTGCAATGATTATCTTTATCGTTGGTTCCGGTGGGGCGTTTAAACAAATCATTTTAGATACAGGCATTGGTGATCTCATTGCAGGTGTGATGCAAAATACGTCCATTAACCCATTAATTATGGCATGGCTGATTACAGCCGTTATTCGTATTGCGACTGGTACCGGGGTTGTGTCGGCAATTACAGCTGCAGGTATTGTAGGACCGTTAATCCATACGTTTGATGTCAATCCAGTCCTGATGGTTTTGGCAACAGCAGCGGGAAGTAATACAATTACACATGTTAATGATGCATCTTTCTGGCTGTTTAAAGAGTACTTTAACTTATCGATTAAAGATACATTTAAAACATGGGGTCTTTTACTATTCACGACATCGATTGTCGGCCTTTGCGTAGTATTAATTTTGGATATATTTATTTAATAATTTTGATTATGGCATGTCCGAAACTTTGTTTCGGACATGTTTTTTACTGTTCCTGTATAAACTGAACCTGCTCAAAGCTGCACTCTTTGCAAACAAGTAAATGCGGACAAATTTCATCTTTTGCAGTATTAGGGTAGCCATCCCCAAGCTTAACGGTATTTTCATCATTATAATGTCCATATGGATCCGAATAATCGGCTACCTTTCCTCCATCCTGCAGTGGACTGTTGCAAGAAGGACAATCCTTGCTGACTTTTTCTAATGCATTGCACAACGGACAAATCGCCATAAACACACCTCTATTTTTATCGTATGTATGCAATATGTCTCTTTTCCACCATTAATTAAACACAAATGCCCGATGAAGTTACATTTAATAATGCCTTACTAACATTGCGTCCCATTTTATAGAATCTAGGCGAATACCATGAAAGATTAAAATATATATATTGGTACTAGGCGCTCACAACCTTTCTTTTTTCTCCATATGCTAAGTAAAAAAGGAAAAGAGGTTGGAGTATGGGAATTGAGATAACAGCTCTCCATTGGATCTATGTTGTTTTTATCATGCTGATCATTATCTTTATGGTGAGGCGCCTGGATACAACATTGATTAGTATTGTGGGGATTTTTGTTATTGCTCTCGTCGCAACAGGGGATTTTGTAGCGTCAATAGGCGGTGTATTTAATAGCTTTGTTTATGCAATTACCGAACTTTTATCTACTATTTTAATTATCTCAATTATCGTCGCCATGAGTCGGGTACTAACTAAAACGGGAATTAACGAAGTAATGATTGCACCTTTTACAAAAATCATAAAAAATCCGACACTAGGATTTTGGACAATCGGGATATTAATGATGATCATTTCCTGGTTTTTCTGGCCATCTCCTGCAGTAGCTCTGCTCGGAGCTGTTTTATTGCCTGTAGCAATACGGGCGGGGCTGCCGGCATTAGGTGTGGCTATGGCGATGAACTTATTCGGTCACGGGATTGCGTTATCCAGTGATTTTATTATTCAAGGTGCACCAAAATTAACGGCTGATGCTGCCGGTCTTCCAGTTGGGGATGTCGTGATGGCAAGTATACCGCTTGTCATAACGATGGGGGTTGTAACGACAGTTGTCGCATTTTACTTTTTGAAACGGGATATGAAGCGCGGCACTATTCCTTTAGTAGGAACGTACGATAATAGTACGGAGCAAGAGCTGGAGCAAACAGAAAATCTATTATCGATGACTCAGAAAAAATTGTTTGCGTTGCTCATTCCGGTTGCCTTTGTATTGGATGTTGTTGCAATGGCTATTTTTGATCTCCAAGGGGGAGATGCAACAGCACTTGTAGGAGGAACTTCTGTATTTATCCTGCTTATTCTTTGTGTTATTGCTTTTAAAAAGAAAGGGCTCGACCAAACGACAAGCTACTTTATTAAAGGGTTTCAGTTTGGTTTTAAAGTATTTGGACCGGTCATCCCGATTGCGGCGTTTTTCTATTTAGGGGATGCAGGTTTCCTTACAATTCTCGGGAATCATCTGCCTGAAACGTCACATGGTATTGTGAATGATCTAGGGATGGGACTGGCGGCACTCGTACCATTAACAACCGAAATTGCAGTTGTAACACTGACGGGCGTAGGAGCCATTACAGGGCTGGACGGATCAGGGTTTTCCGGAATTTCTTTAGTCGGTTCACTCGGAAATTTATTTGGTACGGCAATCGGAGAAGGTACGGCCACATTGACTGCTCTTGGTCAAATTGCGGCTATTTGGGTAGGTGGCGGGACACTTGTTCCATGGGCGTTAATTCCTGCAGCGGCCATTTGTAATGTTAGCCCATTTGAACTGGCACGAAGAAATCTTGTACCGGTAATAATCGGACTAATCGTAACGACGATTGTAGCGCTTTTCATTATCTAACCTGTTGCACGGATATAACAAACCACTCGCTGCAGTATGTTTGCTGTCCGGGAAACTTGAATAAATGTCGGATTTCAAATATTGTGGAACGCCTAATTATATAGAGAATAAAATAGAGTAATAAACAATGAAGGATGGGACAATTTGAAAATTAATGATCAGCCGGTGAACCCAGCAGATCCTGCTACAATATCAAAATTTGAAGATAAACTTGTTATACCGCGAGTTGCAAGATCTAAACCAAACAATAACTATCCGCCTAATTCCTATTATGAAATCCAGATGCTTAAAGCAAGGCATCGATTTCATAAAGACTTTCCTTATACTGATGTGTGGGGCTATGATGGAATCGTTCCTGGTCCAACAATTGAAGCAAAAAAAGATGTTACGACTTATGTGAAATATTTAAATAAACTTCCCGATAAACATTTTCTGCCGGTAGATTACAGTCTGCATGGAGTAAACAATTCTGCAGAAGTCCGAACAGTAGTTCATTTACATGGGGCGAATGTCGCTTCTGCAAGTGACGGGCACCCTGAAGCATGGTATACAAAAAACTATGCTGCTACAGGACCACTATTTAAACAGGAAGTGCATGCATATACGAACCATCAGCCGGGTACGACTATGTGGTATCACGACCATGCGATGGCACTTACAAGGTTAAACGTTGTGGCAGGATTGGCAGGATTTTATTTGCTTCGTGATTCTTTGGAGGAACGATTAAAACTGCCAAAGGGAGAATACGAAATACCATTGCTCATTCAGGATCGCTCCTTTAATGAAGATGGTTCTATTTTTTATCCAACGAAACTTGATCCCCCATTTCCTCTACCTGTACCTGACCAGCTTCCACTGCCGGATCCGACTGTTACGTTAGGCTATGTTGGAAATACAGTTATTGTAAATGGGAAGGTATGGCCATATTTAAATGTTGAGCCAAGAAAATATCGCTTCCGAATATTAAATGGCTCAAACCGTAGAAGTTACAAACTACGTCTCTCAAATGAAGAAGAAATGAACCAGATTGGAACAGATGGCGGATTTTTAGCTGCAACAACGAAAATCATCACAGCTGAATTAAATCCTGCTGAGCGTATAGATGTAATTATTGATTTTAGTAAATTTGCGAATGAAGAAATTTTTCTGATGAATGATGATGAGGAGTTTGCAGATGAACATACGAATGTCATTATGAAATTCATTGTGAACTTACCTCTAAGGCGAGAAGATACAAGCCAAATACCTACATTGTTGGAACCAGCGATGGATTTACATGAGCATCATGCACATACCATTCGTAATCTGCCTTTAACATCTTCTCTAGACCGTTATGGCAGGCTTATGCTCATGCTGGATAATAAAATGTACCATGACCCCGCAACAGAAAAGCCTTCGTTAGATAGTATAGAGATTTGGAACTTTATAAATACGACACCAGTCCATCATCCAATCCATCTCCATTTAGTACAGTTCAAAATATTGGAGCGTAGACCGTTTAATGTAGATCTATATGTTTCGGAAGGGAAATTAGAGTTTACAGGTGAGCCGGAAAAACCGAGAGATTATGAAAGAGGTTGGAAGGATACTGTAAAAGCGGACATTGGAAAGGTAACGAAAATTATTATGCATTGGAAAGAACATACAGGGGATTATATGTGGCACTGTCATTTTCTTGAGCATGAAGATCATGATATGATGCGACCGATTCGCGTTATTAACGATGCCCATCTCGTGCAGCCACCACATATTGATGACCATTAACTAAATTGAAAAAAATGTACTATATTTTGAATGTGAAAATATAGTACATTTCACTTAACTTTAACCGTTAGTTGCCAATCTGCCGAGCGGACCGGATTCGTCGATAATATCAGCCAAATCAAAAACAGAAATCGGAAACATTGGCAGACCTACTACATATGGAGTAATCTCATATAATTGAAAATAAATAACGAGTGTTTTATCTGCAATATAAAAATCCTGATCTGGACTTATACCCCGAAAATCTCCTAATGTCGGGAGGTCCCGCTCCTGTATTTGAATATCGACAAGAGCAGAAAGTCTTCTAACATAGTTGCTGCCCGGTTTAAATAAATCTTTAAGTGTACATAGCTTCTTTTTTTCAATATCAAATGTCAGTGATTGGATTGTCGTCATCCCATGCGCGGCCTTTTGATGATACGTATAATTGGAAAGACTCAAACTTAGCACTTGCCGCTGATTGTTTTTTATTTCGTATAGCCCCAGCATTTCTTCTACAGTTGTCGGCATTTCACCAACTTGCTGTGCAATTTGCTTTTGTACTTGCTCCTTAATCGCCTCATTCATCTCGTTTTCCCATAAATGATCCCACTTGTAAGAAACATGAGGATAATATACCAATTGATTCGGTCCACAATCTAATCGAACAGTACTAACAGGCATTGGACCAATTTGAAGAATAGTTTCACTTCCTTCATTTATTTTTTCTTAAATAACAATATGCATCATACCCTGCATACTGTTATTTATATGTAGTGTATATAACTTTATGAAAGTGAAGGCTTGAAAAGATAACATGCAAAGTTCTTTCATAAAATGGATGATGATAAGGAACTCGTAATTAAACAATTCAATGTGTAAAGAAAAACATTATGGGAGTCGTGATCATTGGAAAAACAGAACAGTAAGTACAGATGGGTAGTATTTGTTTCGGTATTGCTTACGTATTTGTTAATGGCTAGTCAGCGGACAGCGCCTGGATTGATTACTGATCAATTAATGAATGACTTTAATATCACGGCCACCACAATCGGATTAATTACAGGTGTTCAATTTTTTGTTTATACAAGTCTGCAAATTCCAATGGGGATTTTGGCGGATCGCTTTGGACCAAATTTTTTTCTTATTTTTGGTGCAGTCCTTGCCGGGGTGGGAACGGTTCTTTACAGTATAGGAACGCATGAATCGGTATTATTTCTTTCGCGAATTTTTACCGGAATAGGGGATGCGACCATTTGGGTTAATATGATGCTCATATTAGGACAGTGGTTTTATAAAAAGGAATTTGTCCGTTTAGTTGGTTTTGCCGGTATGACAGGCAGTTTAGGATTCTTGTTGGCGACTGTTCCATTTTCGGCATGGATTGGACTGCTTGGATGGAGAGGGGCATTTTTCTCATTGGGACTTCTTGTAAGCATATGCGGAATACTATTATATGTTGTCCTGATAAAACAAGCAAAAAAGGCTTTCCCGCAAATTACGCCTGTAGTAACTGAGCCTGTCCAACGCGAAAAAACAGCTGGCATCGTAAAAAGAGTCTTTTCCAGCCGTCAAGCATGGGCATTATTTTTATGCCATTTTGGGGTAGTGGGCGGCTATGTTGGATTTATCAGTTCGTGGGCGGTGCCGTACGGAATGGATCTTTACGAAATGAGCCGGTCACAGGCGAGTCAGTTAATTATGGTTGGGCTCGTTGGTGCAATTATTGGTGCGCCTTTTATGAGCTGGGTTGCCAGTATGTATGAATCGATTAAAAAACCTTATATAGCAGTGCAAACGATTGTTTTTGCAAGCTGGTTTACGTTTCTTTTATTTCAAGGATATCCGTCCCTGATCGGAGTTATTGTTCTTTTCTTCCTCATCGGCTTCGGATATGGAGCAAGTGCATTGACATTTGCTGCTGTACGGCAGTCATTCCCAATGAAAGAGTCTGGCATTGTATCGGGATTTGCCAATACAGGAGGCTTTTTAAGTGCCGTCCTATTGCCGATTTTTTTAGGTGCAATATTAGACTATGTTCAGGCAAGCTCGTTAAATTTACAAAATGGGTACTTTTACGGGTTTATTATTCCAGTTATTTTTTCTTCAGTCGGTTTAATTGGAATTATGTTATACAAAGAAGGATCTGTTACGGAAACAATGTCGACTTGAGCAAGTAATTACATAAACAATTGTTCATCGCACATCCTAGTAATTGAGGAGGTGGATGAATGAACGAGAAAAAATTCACAGAAGCAGGAACAGATGTTGATGAAGTAAAGAGATTGAATGCAGCGTCCGGTCTTTCTTATAATGACACGCTTGCTTTACTTGCCAAGGAACAGGAAGTAAAGACCACTGATGAAATGCCGCTTCGACCATTAACAGAAAATCTGGAAGTCGACAGCAGTACTTATAAAATCAGTGAGGTACCTGGTGGGCAATTAGGTGGCAATGGTCCGCATTAAATTTTTATGAAAAAGGAAGCTGTCTTGAAAGTGTATACTTTCTAGACAGCTTCTTCAAAATTAATTAGTGCTGCTTATCTTTTTTAGAAATAAACGTTTTGCAGCAAGTGTCGCTGGACGACTTCGCTTCTTTTTGTTTAGGGGCTTGCAAATCAAAATCAGAAGCAAACTCCGTCCGTTCTTTTTTGTTGGTTATACCTTCCATATCAATTTCTATTTTTTCTGCCCCACAAAAATTTCCCTTTGCATGGAAAAAACAATCTGATACAGTACATTTCACCTCTAAAGTTGGCATTAGCTTTCCTCCTCTTTGATTTAGCAATAATGAAGAAAAAGGCGCTTGATCTTGATTGCTTTCCTTTTAAAATCTTCATCATTAATTTGTCCACTCTGAATGTTTTTATGTTCAAATAAAATGGATGTATTAACTTTATTTGACAACTAGCTTATCCAAAATAAACGTATACCATTCGCGGAACCTAATAAATAATTCAATTTTCATTAGTTGATAAAAATAAAAAATGAAAATATTGCATTAGGCAGCTATAAATTGTTAAAATTTAGAATATTAAGATATTTATATACTAAGGGGGATGTTAAATGACGGTTTTACAGGCATTAGTTGACCAAGCTCTGGAGACACCGAATGCAACGGCTATTCAATTTGAAAATGAAGTATGGACATACGATGAACTTCTGGATAATTCCCGGAAAATTGCCGGTTATCTAATTGAAAAAGGTTTTCAAAAGAATGATATTGTAGCAGAGTTTGCCCTAAACTCCCATTTATTTATGGCTGTTTATTATGGTGTGCAGCTCGCAGGCTTAACCGTAATGCCTGTGAATACAAAACTTGCTCCTCCTGAAGTCGATTTTATATTTAAGCATTCAGAAGCAAAAGTGTTAATTTATGATGAAAAACTGCAAGAGACGATTGATCTCACGACACATAGTTTTCAGGAAATTCTTTCACTATCACAAATCAAAAACATTTTAAATGAACAAAGTAATTCTCCAACAATGCCGGAGTTAGAGCTCGAGGACACGTCAGTTGTTATGTATACATCCGGAACGACGGGAAAACCAAAAGGGGTTATGCTCAGTCACCGGAACATTTTAGAGACGGCGCAAATCTGGTCTGACTCAATGAATATGACAAGTGAGGACCGCATGTTTATTTGTACACCTTTATTCCATTGTGCAGGCAGTCATGTATTTGCAGTGCCGACAATTTATAAGGGGGGTGCAGTTCTTATTGAAGAGGCATTTTCACCAGACCAGACTTTGAAAAATTTAGTTGAAACAAAGGCATCTATTTTCTTTGGGGTACCGGCAATGTATACCATTTTATTAAATAAACCTGAGCTGCAGTCCTATGATTTTAGTGAACTGCGCCTGTTCTGCTATGGGGCTGCACCAATGCCGTATGAGCTTGTGAAGCGTCTAAAGGATACATTCCCTAATGTAAAAGTACAGAACTTATATGGGCAAACGGAAAATTCACCCGCAGCCAGCTCATTGCTGGATGATGCGGCACTGTTTAAAATCGGTTCAGTAGGCAAACCGTTAGCACGGACGGATATTCAGTTGCGCGATGCGAATGGTGAAATTGTGCCACTAGGGGAAGTCGGTGAAATTTGCGTGAGAGGTCCCCAAGTAATGAAGGGATATTTGCGCGCACCGGAAGAAACAGCCAAGTCGATTCAGGATGGGTGGCTGTATACAGGAGATTTAGGCCGTTTTGATGAGGAAGGCTATTTATATATTGTAGATCGCAAAAAGGATATGATCATTCGTGGAGGCGAAAATATTTACCCAATTGAAGTGGAAGAAGTACTGTACCAAATGCCTCAAATTCTGGAAGCCGCGGTCGTAGGGATCCCACATGAAGTTTACGGTGAAGTTCCTAAGGCGTTTGTTGTATTAAAGGAAGACAAACAACTAATGGAACAAGATGTACTGGATTATTGCATGACACAGCTTGCAAAATATAAAGTTCCATTTGAAGTTGACTTTATCGATCAACTGCCACGTAATGCTTCCGGTAAAGTACTGAAGCATACATTAAGACCAAAACAAACCATATAAACAAACGTAGTCTCGATTTTTGTCGAGGCTATTTTTCTTGAAAAATATAAGGGTCATTTTCCAATCCTTTGCAATGAAGGAGTGAGAAAATGGTAGAGAAATTGGACCACTATAATGGAAAAAGCCGAGTACTCAATTTGGATACTCGGCTCTCTATTTATAACCAGCTGGCAAGTTGCTGTTTTGTGGCAAATACGAAATGCCCGGGACGTGCTTCTAAAGTCTCCGCATTTTCTGGTGTTTCTTCATGCTTGTATGGTATACGAACACGTTTACGCTCATACTCAGGGTTTGGTTGAGGTACGGCAGAAAGTAAAGACTTTGTATAAGGATGAATCGGATTGTTGTAAATCTCGTCCGCATCACCTAACTCTAAAATTTTCCCGCGATACATAACAGCAATACGATCCGAGATATACTTCACCATCGATAAATCATGAGCGATGAATAAATATGTTAAACCGCGTTCTTTTTGTAGCTGCTTTAATAAGTTAACGACTTGAGCTTGAATAGATACGTCTAGAGCAGAAATTGGCTCATCCGCAATAATGAAGCTTGGATCCAAGCTTAATGCGCGGGCAATCCCAATACGTTGACGTTGACCGCCTGAAAATTCATGTGCATAACGGTTTGCATGCTCACGGTTTAAACCAACAGATTCTAACAGCTCTCCAATTTTTTCTTGACGCTCTTTTTTATTTTTGTGAAGGCCGTGGATATCATAGCCTTCCGCAATAATTTCACCAGCTGTCATCCGCGGGTTTAACGATGCGTAGGGATCTTGGAAAATCATTTGCATGTCGCGGTTGAATTGCATCGATTCCTTTCGTGAAGAATAAGAATTCACGTTTTTTTGGTTAAATAAAATTTCACCTTCTGTAATATCATACAGGCGAATAATTGAACGTCCTGTTGTTGATTTACCACAGCCTGATTCACCCACTAGTCCAAGTGTTTCGCCTTCATAAACGTCGAAGCTAATGCCGTCAACCGCTTTAATAGGCTCTTTAGCAGTACCGAAATATTGTTTTAATCCTTTTACTTCTAAAATCTTTTTACGCATTAGCTGTGCCTCCTCTTGCCATTTCGATCCGGCGAGCAACCGCCTCAGGAAGTGGAATTTTTGGAGCGTTCGGATGAAGTAACCAAGTTTTTGCATAATGAGTGTCAGAAACTTGGAACATCGGTGGCTCTTCCTCATAGTCGATTGCTAAAGCCAGCTCATTACGAGGGGCGAATGCACAGCCGATAGGTGGATTAATCAAGTTTGGCGGCGAACCAGGTATTGCACGTAATAACTCATCTGTAGAGTTGTTTAAGTCGGGCATTGAACCTAGCAGCCCCCAAGTATAAGGGTGCTTAGGATTGTAGAAAATGTCCTCTACTGTGCCATACTCAACAATTTGTCCGGCGTACATAACGGCAACACGGTCAGCCACGTTTGCTACGACCCCTAAATCATGAGTGATAAAAATAATCGAAGTATTCGAACTTCTTTGAATGTCCTTCATCAATTCTAAAATTTGCGCCTGAATCGTTACATCAAGTGCTGTTGTTGGTTCATCGGCAATTAGAAGCTTAGGATCTGCAGCAAGGGCAATTGCGATGACAACACGCTGACGCATCCCCCCCGAAAGCTCGTGTGGATAAGAAGCAAACCGTTTTTCGGGAAAAGGTATACCAACCTGATTTAATAATTCAATGGAACGCGTTTTCGCAGCCCCTTTACTGGAAACTTTTTTATGCTTTAATAAAACTTCCATGATTTGCTTGCCGATACGCATTGTTGGGTTTAGTGCAGTCATCGGATCTTGGAAAATCATTGCCACTTCATTGCCCCGAATAGATAACATATCTTTTTCAGAAAGAGGAATCAGATCACGACCGTTAAATTTTATTTCGCCATTGGCATAAATACCGGGTGGCTCAGGAATCAGCTTCATCAAAGCATTACTCGTAACACTTTTACCTGAGCCCGACTCACCTACGATAGCCAATGTTTCGCCTTCGTATAATTCAAAGTTTACGCCTCGTACAGCCTGGACAATACCGGCGTACGTTTTGAAGTGAATATGTAAATCATTAACTTCTAAAATTTTCTTCTTCATCTCATACACCCCTTTCTACTTACGTAATTTCGGATCTAAAGCATCGCGAAGACCATCTCCAACAGCGTTAAAAGCGAAAATCGTTAACGAAATGAAGAGGGCAGGGAACATTAATCGCCAAGGTGCAGATTGGATTGCCTTATTTCCTTCTGAAGCCATTGTGCCCCAACTTGCAAGCGGCTGCTGTACCCCTAAACCAATATAGCTTAAAAATGATTCTGTAAAGATTGCAGCTGGAATAGTTAATGTCATTGTTACTAAAATAGCGCCCATTGCATTTGGAATTAGGTGACGTTTAATTAAATGCCATGAACCAGCGCCTAATGTGCGAGAAGCTAAAACAAATTCACGACTCTTAATTGAAAGTACCTCAGCACGAACGATACGTGCCATGTTTACCCATCCCGTAAAGGATAGGGCGATAATCATAGGAATTAATCCTTTCTCCATAACGACTAGTAAAATGATAACAACTAATAAATAAGGAATCGCTGTTAACACATCAGCAATACGCATCATAATATTGTCAACACGTCCACCAAGCAATCCTGAAATACTTCCCCAGAGAACACCAATAATTAAATCAATCACAGCTGCGGCAAGACCGATGAATAACGAAATTCTTGCGCCAATCCAGACACGAACGAATAAGTCGCGTGCAAGGTCGTCTGTACCGAACCAGTGGGCAGCTGAAGGGGCTGTATTGTAAAGACCCGTATTTTCTTCATAACTCCAAGAGGAAAACATCGGTGCAAAGATAGCCATAATTGTAATAAACGATAAAATAACCAAGCCTATAATTGCTAGCTTGTTATGTGAAAACCGGTACATTACCTCTTGCCAAAATGAAATTTGCTTTTTGTTTAGAGAATCCGCATCACTTGGACGGGCGCCTACAATTTCAAAACGCTCCGGAGCGATTTGTTCATTAAATTTATTTTCTAAAGTCATTATTTTTTCGCTCCTTTCAATTTGATACGAGGGTCAATGTAGTGATACAAAATGTCTACAATTAATACCGCAAAGAGTAAAATAATTGAATAGAAAACAGTTACACCCATAATCGTCGTATAATCACGATTTGTAATAGATTGTACGAAGTGACGGCCAATACCCGGTATGGCAAAAATTTGTTCAATAATGAAACTTCCTGTCAGTACGCCTGCAGTTAAAGGTCCTAAATAGGTGATAACCGGCAACAACGCATTACGAAGCGAGTGTTTAAATACAATTGTCCATTTTCCGATTCCTTTAGCACGTGCAAGCTTTACATATTCACTGTTATTTTGTTCCAGCATACTGGATCGAGTTAGCTTCGCAATAAATCCAACATGTGTCAGGGCAATAGCGACTGCAGGTAAAACCGTGTAGCTAAAGCCTTTCCATCCAGTCACAGGGAACCACCCCAATTTTAGTGATAAATAGAGCTGTAATATCGCTGCAAGAATAAAGGAAGGGACAGAAATTCCTATAACAGCGATGACAGTCGACACATAGTCAGGAAATCGATTGTGATAAAGTGCAGAAATAACACCTAGTAAAATTCCAAAACCTACTGCTAAGAACATTGCCTCTAAACCTAGTACTAATGAAACAGGGAATCCTTCGGAAATCATGTCGTTTACTGAACGTCCTTTATATTTCATGGATTCTCCAAAATCAAATGTAAGGGATGAGATTAAATAATCTTTATATTGGATGTACCATGGATTATCAAGTCCGTATTTTGCATTAAGTTGCTGTTCGATTGCTGGTAATAACTCACGCTCGCTGGCAAATGGGCTACCTGGTGCAAGCTTCATTAAAAAGAACGTTGCCGATATGATGAAAAATAATGCTACCAAAATATAAATTAATCGCTTGAAAATGTAGTTAAGCACTAAACAGACCCCCTTTTTGTTAGAATGAAATGAATATTCTGAAATATATATAAAGGCTGCCCTAAATCACATGGATTCTGAGCAGCCTTTCATGTAAACATACACAATAAGTTGTGTTGATATGTTAAAAATTATTTGTTGATATCAACATTTTTAAGTGAAATATTACCTAATGCATCTGGCTCCATGCCTGTTACATAATCTTTTACGATGTAAGGGTTAGTATAGAAGTAGATTGGCGCAACTGGAACTTCTTCAGCCATAATTGCTTCTGCTTGTAACATAATCTGAGTACGTTTGTCTGGATCTGTTTCAGTAACTGATTGTTTTAATAAGTCAGAGTATTCAGCATTTTCCCAACCAGTATCGTTGTTTCCGTTTTCTGCAGAGTTATACATTTCCAGGAATGTATAAGCATCGTTGAAGTCAGCAATCCAACCTAAACGACCTACTTGATAATCTAAGCTAGAAAGTTTATCTAAATATACTTGCCATTCAGAGTTATCAAGTTTTACTTTAATACCTAATTCTTTTGTCCATCCTTGTTGAACGAATTGTGCAATTGCAGCATGAGCTTCAGAAGTATTGTGAGAAACTGTAATTTCTAATTCAGAAGGATCTGATAAACCAAGTTCTTCTAAACCTTTTGCTAAATACTCTTTAGCACCTTCGAAATCAGCATCTTTGAAATAACCTTCATCATCACCAAATCCATCTACTGAGTTTGGAACATATCCTAATGCAGGTTGTTGTTCCGCCTTCGTAATGTTGGCAATTAAGCTTGCACGGTCTATTGCTAAAGTTAAAGCTTTACGAATATTTACGTTACTTGTCACTTTGTCTGTCGTGTTGAATTTATACCAGTAAACACCAGAGTACTCTGCTACTTTAAGCGTGCCTTCTGATTTTAAGCGATCGATTGCATCAAGGGAGATCGAACCATAATTTGTTCCTAAGAAGTCAACTTCCCCAGCATCAAACATGTTCATTTGAGAAGCTTCAGATTCAACGATTGCTACGTTTACCGTATCAATTTTCACGTTCTCTTTATCCCAGTAATTTTCTGATTTAGTGAATACCAAGTTACCATTGTGAACCCACTCCGTTAAAGTGTAAGCACCATTTGATACGATTGTGTCTGCCTCAGTGTACCAGTTAGCATTTGCTTCCTGAGTAGCTTGGTGAATTGGTGAAAATGTTTTGAAAGCAGTTAATTCCAAGAAATATGGTGTTGGAACTTCTAATGTTACTTCTAAAGTTTTGTCATCCACAACTTTAATACCTAAATCATCGGCAGAGCCAGTACCTGAGTGGTAAGCTTCAGCGCCTTTGATTGGATATAAAATTGAAGCATATTCAGAAGCGTTTTCTGGCGTTAATGCCCATTTCCAAGCAAAAGCAAAGTCGTTTGCTGTTACAGGGTCGCCGTTAGACCATTTTGAATCACGTAATTTAAATGTATAAGTTAATAAGTCATCGGAAATTTCATAGCTCTCTGCGGCAGCTTCAACCGGAACGCCGTTTTCCATTGTCATTAAACCTTCGAAAATGTTGTTGATTGCTGTACTTGATGTAGTATCAGATGCTAAACCCGGGTGTAAAGACGGTGGTTCAGACATAAATACTAGGTTAAGCTCTTTTGGTTCTGATGAAGTGCTTGTAGACCCTTCATTATTTGTTTCAGTACCTGTAGAACCTTCCGATGTTTCATTGTCCTTACTGTCGTCCCCACCACATGCCGCAAGTACTACAGATAGTACAAGTGCCATGAAAAGTGTTAGAAACTTGTTCAATTTCATCTTAAAACCCCCATTTTGTGTAAAAACATGATATTTTTTGCAAATTAATGCAATATAACTATATCAAATCTTCAGATAATTATAAACCTATTTTTTTATAAATCACGTAAATTTTCTGTTTAGAGCATAAAATTACTATTTAGTGTTATTGATTTTGCGCGGGGTTTCTTGATTCGGAATATTGTGAATACTAGTTTTTGCTGAGTGGAAATGTATAAAAAAATACGCTAAAAGATATGGAACGTTTAAGAGATCGCGCTAACATTCCAAGTCCAACCTCTGATATAATATTTGCTAGCGAAAGAAGTATGGAGGTTATTATGGATAATAATGATATTCTCATCCGAACGCGTTATGCATTGGATTTGAAAAATAAAGAAATGATTGAAATTTTTAAGTTAGGTGGCGTTACAGTTTCCCCGGAGGATATGCCGAAAATTTTAACGAAGTCTTTGGAAAAAGATGAGGAAGCACCTGCTGATTATGACCAAATGAAAGTGAATCATAAAAATTTGGAAGCATTTTTCAATGGGTTGATTACGTATAAGCGTGGACCGATGCCGAAAAAAGAAGGGCAGCCAGCGCCTGTGCAGGAAAAGCCGGATCATGTTAACAACATGATGCTGAAAAAGCTGAAAGTTGCATGCCAGCTGACGACAGAAGAGATGCTGGATGTGCTTGATGACGGGGGTATTGCAGTATCAAAAGGCGAACTTGGCGCCATTATGCGTAAACCGGGTCACCGTAATTACAAAGAATGCGGCGACAACTTTGCCCGTAAATTCCTTAAAGGCCTATCCGTTCGCTACCGCGGATAAAAATACGAACTGCCTAGAATATCATTCATATTCTAGGCGGTTTTTTATTTGCATTGTGTATTAAGCCAAACAGACAGCTTCCTTTTTACATAAGAAATTTGTTACAATGAAAAGTATTGTTTAGGATCAAAAAAAGGAATGGTGAACGAGCGTTGAAAACTTTTAAGAAAGTGTATATCGAAATTACAAGTGTATGTAATTTAGCATGCAGCTTTTGTCCACCTACAGAGCGCGCAAAAGGATTAATAAAGGTAGAGCAATTTGCTCATATTTTAGATGAAATTAGCGGCTATACAAAATATATATACCTACATGTAAAAGGGGAGCCTTTATTGCATCCGCGCATTGGGCAATTACTTGATATTGCACATGAAAAGGGCTTTAAAGTCAATATTACGACAAACGGGACGTTAATTAAAAAGAACCGCGAAAAGCTTTTAGGCAAGCCTGCACTCAGACAAATAAATTTTTCGCTTCATAGTTTTGATGGACATGAAGGCTCTGAAAACCGCGAAAAGTACTTAAGTGATATTTTGGAATTTGTACGGGATGTACGAAAACATAATGTCATTATTTCTTACAGGCTATGGAATTTGCAGCGCAATAATGTTTCTGAACTTGCAAACCGTAGAAACCGCGAAACACTTGAAATTCTCGAAAAAGAGTATGAACTGGACTATGAAATTCAAGAGCGGGTAGAAATGGGCTCAGGAGTAAAAATTGCAAAAAACATCTATTTGAACCAGGATCATGAGTTCCGCTGGCCGAGTCTACTTGAAAAAGCGGATGAAGGAAAAGGGTTCTGTCATGCATTGCGTACACATGCAGCTATTTTAGTAGATGGTTCTGTTGTTCCTTGTTGTTTGGATGGCGAGGGTGTCATTAATCTAGGGAATGTCCACGATCAAAAGTTCGGCGAAATTATTACTACCGACCGTGCACAAAACTTAGTAGATGGTTTTTCTCGTCGTGAAGCAATTGAAGAACTTTGCAAAAAATGCGGTTTCCGCCAAAAGTTTGGCATGGATTCAGAACTGCCGGATGTTTTGTAATCGGCTATATAAATAGATTAAAAGGCTGTCCTGAATTTACTTCAGGGCAGCCTTTTCCTATTGCGCCTGCATAAAAGTGACCGTCATTTCCTCACTGTCATATAGGCACCATTCTTTATTATCTACGACAGGACCAACATTAATCTGGTATTGTTTTTTTCCAACTGCCAGAGGGATATCGTAAGGGACAGATTGTCGTAGCCCATCCTTATAGATGGCTGCTTCATGACTATGTCCAAAAAACAGCAATGGCGTTTGGATGTTAGGGAAGGTAGGATTGAATGTTTTATCCCACTCTATTTGGTGCCCGTGAATTAAAGTTGCATGTTCAATTACAAGCGCATTTTTATATTGGAGAAAACGATTATCGCCTGTTACAAGAGCAATCCGTTCTTCCTGGTTGCCGATGATAGAAGGGAATGTTAAGAGGCTCATAAACTTATCATCAATAATTGCCGCATCTTTTAGCTTTGCATGACGAACCATTTTCGCCTTTTTCTTGCCGATTTTACACTCGAATAAATCCCCTAAGCCAATAATCTCTGCATTTGGTGCTACTTGCTGTATATGGTTTAACACCTTTTTAGTATTTTTATAATGCGAATGTAAGTCACTTAAAATTGCATACTTCATTAAGAATCACCACCGTATAATTGAATTTCTACAATAGTATAGCAATAGTCAATTAATCGATAAAATAAAACATTTATTTCCTTTTATTTTCAGAAAATTTAAAATAAAATCTTGACGACTAGCAATATAGGTTTTATTATGGAGTTAAATTTCATATATTTTACATTAAAAAGGAAGTTTTACAACATTTTGTTTGAGAGTAGGTAATGAATTTGGAAAATAGTATTGAAAGAATACGTTCGGGGATGGAATTGCTGAAACCTGCAGAAAGAAATGTAGCTTTATATATTTTAAGTCACTTAGAGGATGTTATTCGCATGCCGATTGCAGTGCTGGCAGAAAAGGCTAAAACAAGTGAAGCAACAATAGTGAGAATGTGCAGGGCATTAAACTTTTCCGGATTCAAAGATTTAAAACTAAGTATTGCTACAGCACCTACTCTGGAAATTCAAAACAACCACAATTTTGAACTGGAAAAAGATTCGACCATATTGCAAATGATACAGACCATTGAAATACACAATATCGATGCAATCCAACGAACGCTAATGATTAATGGCGAAAGGGAATTGGAGAAAATTATTCACCAAATTAATAATGCAAGAAAGATTATCTTTATCGGCATCGGGGCCTCAGCAATCGTTGCGCAAGATTTTGAACATAAATTGAAACGGATTAATAAAAACTGTGAAACAATTTTCGATAGTCATGGGCAGCTGATTGCAGCAGCACATGCAACGAGCGAAGATGTTGTATTCGCGATCTCGTACTCAGGTGAAACGAAGGAAGTTATTAATGCACTTACCGTTGCAAAAGAGAATCAAGCAACGATTATTACCATGACACAAAACAAGCGAAATACAGTACAAAGCTTTGCAGATTCTGCTCTGTACGTCGTTTCTAACGAAGCAGATATTCGTAGCTCGGCAACCGCATCACGCATCGCCCAACTGACATTAATTGATATTTTATATACAGGAATCGCAACATTAAACTATGATAAATCGATTGTTGCGTTAAATCGCACACTCGAGGTAATTAAGGGTTTTTCTCGTTAATATTGGTGCTGACTATATTCATATAGTTAACATAATGAAAATGAAGGGGTGTAATGTATGTTTGTTATCAAAGAGAGAAAGCAGACTTGGTTTTTAGTAGCATTAATGAGTTTAATGCTATTGCTCGTAGCGTGTTCGAATGACGAGGAATCAAATAGCGACACTGAAGGAAACAGCAGTACAGAACAATCAACGACTTCATCGGATAATACTTCTACAGAAAGTACAGGGGATGGGTTATCAGGAAAACTGGAAATTCAATATTTCGTTGGAGGATATGGTGACGGATGGTGGAAGCAAGTTATAGGGGACTTCCAAAAACAGCATCCGGATTTAGAAATTGTAGAACATGCAGGTCCGAATATTAATACGGAGATGAACACACGCTGGATTTCGGAAACACCACCTGATGTCGTCTATATCGATGGAGCAGGAGCTAGTGAAACACAAATGATCGCTGAAGGTCAGTTAATGGATATTAGTGAATTTGCAAAAGGAATTAAACTTGAAAATGGTACAGCATTATTAGATAGCTTTATCTCACCGGCAGAAGAAGTAGATGGCGGGAAAATCTATAGTTTGCCATTAGTATTCGATACGTGGGGAACTTGGTATGATGCGAAGTGGTTTGAAGAAAACGGATGGGAAGTACCAACAGATTTTGACAGCTGGATCAGCTCTATGGAAAAAATTAAAGCCGATACGAAAATTGCACCATTTGTAACGACAGGCCAACATACACAATACTTCCACCGTGGCGTATTGAATCCGGCTTTTGCTGCTGCAGGCGGTGAAGAGTTATTAAATGACTTAAATAATGGTGTAGTAGAGGCTTGGAAAAAACCTGAAACGCTTGAAGTATTGAAAAAGGTAGAAAAAATTGCTAAAGCAGGACTAATTGACAGCGGTTTTGCTGCCTACAATCATACGCAATCACAAATGAACTTTTTAATGCATAAAAATGCCTATATTCCAGTAGGTTTCTGGTTACCAAATGAAATGAAAAATGATACGCCGGAAAGTTTTGAATTTGGCTTCACACCAACACCGATGAATGATCCTGGTAAGCCATTAGCACTTGTACCGGATATTCGTACAATTGCAATTGCTGAAAAATCGCAAAATCCGGAAGCTGCAAAGGCATTTTTGGAATTCATCTTTACGGAAGAATATGCGCAGGCATTTGCTGAATCAACAGGTGCGATTATGAACATGAAGGACGTTGATTTATCTTCGAATACAAATGTTCAGGATTTCTTGAAAAATATTAATGAAATGATTAACAATCCAGGTGCTGTTCATACGTACAAACGTTACACACCAGACGCTGAACTGCAAAAAATTGCAGTTGAAATTACAAATGAAATTAAATTATTAATTATTGATATCTTACTTGGTGAAATTACTGCTGAAGAATTTGTCGATAAGATGGTGAAAAAAGCAGAAGAGCTAAGAAAATAACGAGAGAGTCACTTTGCAAATAAGTGACTGCTGGAAATGAGGTTGCTAAAAGCTTTTTAGCAACCTTATTTAATCAGTAGAGAAAGGAGTAATGAACAATGACCTTTTCTTCCAAAAGTAAATATTTGTTTTTAGCATTTTGTTTACTGCCGACTTTTCTGCTCTTTTTAATTTTTACTGTTTATCCGATGTTGGGCGGATTGTATTACTCATTTTTTGAGTGGTCCGGAACAAGTGCAAACAAAACGTTTATCGGCTTAGATAATTATATTCGTCTATGGAATGACTCCATTATTAAAAAGGCGATCATAAATGACTTTTTCTTCGTATTTGTAAAAGTTATTGGGATTATGACGCTCGCTCTATTTTTTGCTGTGGCATTGACGCAGCTTAAGATTAAAGAAGCGCCATTTTACCGGATTGTATTTTTCTTTCCGAATATTATGTCGGTTGTAGTTATAGGGATTTTATGGCAATTTATTTATGATCCGAATATGGGGATTGTAAATAGCTTATTAAATCAGATTGGATTAACTGAGTGGGCCCGCCCTTGGTTAGGTGATAAAACATGGGTACTTCCTAGTATTGCCATTCCTGCAATCTGGGCAGGGATTGGATTATTTATGCTACTTATTATGGGTGGTATCTCGAATGTTCCGAAAAGTTTATATGAGGCGGCAGATATTGATGGGGCATCCGAGTGGCAACAATTTTGGCATATTACGGTCCCACTCGTTTGGCCACAAATAAAAACATCCATTCTTTATATCATCATTACTTCTCTGAACGGTTCGTTTGTCCTTGTGCAAGTAATGACAGGCGGTGGACCGGGAAGCGCTTCAGAAGTAATGGGGTCATATTTATACCAGCGCGCTTTTGAAGATTTTCAATTTGGCTATGGTGCAGCGATTGGTGTTCTAATCTTGGTCGTGTCGCTCATTACCGTTCTCGTGTCACAATTTATTCTGAAAAAAGAAAAAGTCGAATATTAACGGGGGAATTGAGATGAAAGTAGTTTCACAAATTTTAGTACGTATCCCGTTAATCCTATGGGCGTTTATCGTAATTTTCCCGTTAATATGGATGTTTATGGGTGCGTTTAAATCGAATGCAGAAATCTTCACGTCACCTTGGTCAATGCCGACTGATTTTAGTTTTACAAATTTTGAACGAGCATGGAACGACTATAATATCGGGCGTGCATTTTTGAACAGTTTTTTTGTAACAGTGCTTGGCTCTTTTTTAACACTCATTTTATCGATTCCTACGGCTTATGCGCTGGAACGTGTTCGTTCAAAATTTGGTGAAGTGCTGATTAATGTTTATTTGGCTTCAATGATGATTCCATCCGTTTTAGGTTGGATTCCTCTATTTTTCTTATTAATGAAGTTTAATTTATTAGATAACTTGTGGGCATTATCGCTTGTATATGCCATTTCACATGTACCGTTTACAATTTTCATACTTGTTGGATTTATCGGCAATATTCCTAAAGAGCTTGAAGAAGCAGCGGTCGTCGATGGTATGAGTCCATATGGAATCCTCTTTAAAATTGTGACACCGCTTATAAAGTCAGGAATTATGACCGTGACGATTTTGAATGCCATTTCTTATTGGAATGAATTTTTCATGGCGCTAATTTTACTGCAGACAGAAAGCAAAAATACGTTAGGTGTTGCGATGAACTTACTGAAAATAGACGCACAATACGATAGTGCATGGGGTGTCTTGTTTGCGGGATTATGTATTGCTGTCATACCGGTAATTGTTTTCTATTCGATTTTCCAACGCCATATCGTAAAAGGTATGACAGAAGGTGCAATCAAATAGGGGGGAGATCATGGCTTTTTCACGAGTTGAACAATTTATTGAAACAGCAATCCAAAACAAAGAACTGCCCGGTGCAGTATTGTCTGTGGCAAATGCAAAGGATGTCCTTTACTGTAAAGCATTTGGGATGGCACATACAAAGCAGCAAATTCCGATGTCGGAACAGACGATATTTGATTGTGCTTCATTAACGAAAGTAGTAGCAACGGCAAGCTCGGTTTTATTATTGCTTGAGCAGGGGGTTATTGATATAGATGATTCCATTAGTTACTACTTTCCAGAATTGAAGGAAATGCATGAAGAAGTTAGGATTCGTCATTTATTAACACATACAAGCGGCTTTCGGGCAGAAATCAAGTTCTATAAAGAAGAGGTAGCTTATGCAGATGTCATAGAACGTATTGCACAGGAAACAGGACGAAAAAATGTAGAGCAGCAGGTGACCTATAGTGATGTAAACTATATTTTATTAGGGAAGCTGATCGAAAAGGTTACAGGTATCTCATTGGCCGACTATGCCAGTAAAACTATTTTTCAGCCGCTTCGTATGCACAATACTCTATTTAATCCGCCTGTCCAGTTACAGGGAAAAATTGCGGCAACTGAATACCGCACCTATTTAAAGAAACATCAGTGGGGTGAAGTGCATGATGAAAATGCTCTTCATTTTGGCGGAGTTAGCGGTCATGCAGGGTTGTTTTCGACTGCTGAGGATTTGACGAAGTTTGCTCAATCTTTTATGAAAAATAAAGATTCTATTTTTCGCGAGCATACTAAACAATTAGCAAAGCAAAGTTTTACAGAGCAGCATGAGGAACAGCGTGGCTTAGGGTGGCAGTTGTATTCTTCGCCTTCATTTTCCGGCCAATATTTGCGAGATGGTTTTGGGCATACCGGTTTTACGGGCACTTCAATTTGGGTATCGGATGAGAAGCAATTAGCAATTATTTTGGTAACAAATCGCGTTCATTTTGGACGTGGTTGCGAAATTCAACGGTTTCGAAGAATTGTGCACAACTTAGTTGCACTTGAAAATGAATAGATAAGGTGAGTAAATGGCAGGGAAATTATGGATTGGTATAGATGGTGGCGGCACGAAAACAACCGCTGTAATCGGTGATGAAAACGGACATTTACTTGCAGTTGCCAAGGGAAGTTCCGGCAATTTAACAGCGATTTCAATAGAGCAGTTGTACACACTTATAAATAATTTGATCGACCAGTTGTTCATACAGACAGGTGTGACATTATCGGACGTTGAAACAGTATTTGCTGCAATGGCAGGTGCAGATCGACAAGCTGAGCAGCAGAAAATATATGATGCATTTAAGCAATCACCCGTTCTGGAAAAACTTAGAGTGCAGAGTGATATCCATGCCGCATTAGCAGCGGGAACATGGGGCAGAGAAGGTACTTTACTTATTGCTGGAACCGGAGCAATTATATTCGGTTATGAGCAGCAAAAAACATTTCGTGTCGGCGGCTGGGGTTATTTATTAGGTGACGAAGGAAGCGGCTATCACTTAGGGAAGCTGGCCATTCGTTCTGTTTTAAAGGCGCATGACAACAAAATGCCTTTGAAGCTATTTCAGGAAAAGATATTGTCCCATTTTAATGTACTGTCACCTGATCAGCTCATTACAAAAGTTTACGGCAGCACGAACTCCGTGGCCGCTATTTCTTCTGTGGGCAGGATTGTGCTAGACGCTTTTGAGGAAGATCTAATAGCAAAATCCATCGTTAGCACAGTTCAAGAAGCATTATTAGAACTTATTGAAAGTGCCTATTCACGAATTGATCGGACAAAGCCGGTAGTTTTACATGGCGGATTATTTTCGAATAAGCCATTCTATGAACGGTTTACCGTACGTTTTTCATCGCGATTTCCTGATTTGATTGCTTTGAAGCCACCAATTTCGGGGACAGTTGGAGCTTACTTATTAGCATTACATGAAAGTGAAATCGAAGTAAGCGATCCAGTTAAACAAACGATTCAACAAACATGGCGTCTATTGGAAGGTGAGATAACATGAATTACGATCAATTAACGACTGAAAAGCGGAATGACGAAACATTGAAGTTGGATGTAATGCCTATCTCGGACATACTGCAAATAATGAATAAAGAAGATATGCAGGTTGTGAAAAGTGTCGAACAAGTTTTGCCTATTATTGAGAAAGTAATTAAAAGAGTGGTTGAAAATATAAGTAACGGTGGACGCCTTTTTTATATCGGAGCGGGGACTAGTGGTCGTTTAGGGATGCTTGATGCATCAGAATGTCCCCCTACTTTTATGACCGATCCGGAACTTGTGCAAACGGTCATGGCAGGTGGAAAGGAAGCCTTTTTCCAGGCAGTGGAAAATGCTGAAGACCGTTTGGAAGACGGAATAAACAAATTAAAGGAAAAAAACATAACACCGTTCGATTCCGTTATCGGTATTACAGCGAGCGGTACAACGCCATTTGTAATGGGGGCTTTACAATATGCGCAATCTGTCGGGGCTTTTACGGTAAGTTTGACGAGCAATATTAACTCCGAAGTAAGTCGCCATGCGGAAGAAGCGATTGAAGTCGTCGTAGGTCCCGAAATATTAACAGGTTCAACAAGGTTAAAAGCGGCTACATCACATAAAATGATTTTAAATATGATCAGTACAGCTTCGATGGTGCAGCTAGGCAAAGTGTATGAAAACTTAATGGTCGATGTACATGCCAGCAATAAAAAATTAATAGAGCGGGCTAAAAGAATTGTCATCGCTGCTACGGATTGTGAATATGTGGAAGCGGAACAAATGCTTGAAAAAACAAAATTTGCTGTTAAGCCTGCAATTGTCATGCTAAAAACAAATCAAAATTATGATCGGGTAATCCATGCGTTAGAACAAGTAGATGGTCATACGAGAAAAGCGATTTTACTGTTAAACAATAGTTAATAACGAGAGTTGTCATGAATAATTCTGGCAACTCTTTTTTTATTTTTTACTTTAATTTCTGTATAGTGCGATAATATTTCTTATAAAATCATTGTTTCCATTTTTTGTGCCTGTTAATATTGAAGTGTACTAATATTCAGAAAAAACAAAGGGGCGGGGAAATGGGCATTTATACAGAAGAGCATGAGATGTTTAGAAAAGCTTTACGAAAAATGCTGGATAAAGAGGCGTATCCTTATTTCGAGCAATGGGAAAAAGATCGCGATATTCCACGGGATTTTTGGCTGAAGCTCGGGGAGAATGGCTTTTTATGTCCAATGGTCAGTGAAGAATATGGGGGGCTTGCGCTCGATTTTGGCTATTCTGCTATATTAACGGAGGAACTTGAGCGTGTTGGTGCAGGGTTAGCAAGTGGGATATCGCTTCATTCCGATATTGTGACACCTTATATTGAAGCATATGGGACAGCTGCACAAAAGGAAAAATGGCTTCCTAAAAGCGTTACAGGCGAATATATTTCGGCTATTGCTATGACGGAACCCGGTGCAGGATCTGACCTCGCAGGCATTCAAACGACAGCAAAAAAAGATGGGGATTATTATATTTTAAACGGAGAAAAAACCTTTATTACGAATGGCATTCATGCAGATTATGTAGTTGTCGTTTGTAAAACAGATCCGCAGGCAAGTCCGGCATATAAAGGAGTTAGTCTGTTAATTGCGGAAAGCGGTACACCTGGTTTTAAGCGCGGAAAAAAACTAGATAAGATTGGCATGCATAGCGCAGATACCGGGGAGCTGATATTTGAGGATGTTCGTGTACCAGCAGAAAACCTTTTAGGGGAAGAAAACCGTGGCTTCTATTATTTAATGGAAAAACTGCAGCAGGAACGACTGATTGTCGCACTGGAAACACAAATCGAGGCAGAATGCTGTTTAAAACTGACGGTTGACTATGTAAAAGAACGTAAAGCATTCGGCAGCCGCATTGCCGATTTCCAAAATACTCAATTCAAGTTAGCTGAAATGGCAACTGAAATTGACCTTGGCCGTACATATGTCGATAGTTTGATTGTCAAACATATTGCAGGACAAGATATCGTAAAGGAAGTGTCGATGGCCAAATGGTGGATTAGTGAAATGGCAAAGCGTGTCGTAGCAGATTGTCTGCAGCTGCATGGTGGCTACGGTTATATGGAGGAATACGAAATCGCAAGACGATATCGTGATATTCCGGTAGCTGCGATTTATGCGGGTACTACCGAAATCATGAAGGGGATTATCGCAAAGCAAATTATTAAATAGTACTGACAAAGGGGATAGAATAATGAAAAACGTATATATTGTAGACGGGGCACGTACAGCATTTACAGCTTTTGGAGGTTCTTTTGCAACAACAGATGCAGTACAGCTTGGCACAAAAACAGCAGTGGAAGCGTTAAAGCGTGCGAACGTACAGCCTGAGCAAGTCGACCATGTCATTTACGGGGGTGTAATTACAACTGGTGCAAACTCAGCATATTTAGCCCGTCATATCGGACTTTATGCTGGCGTGCCAAAGGAAGTGCCGGCATTAACATTAAATCGTCTATGCGGATCCGGTATGCAATCGGTCGTATCGGCGGCACAGATGATTCAGCTAGGTGAAGGGGAAGTCGTACTAGCTGGGGGAGCAGAAAATATGTCACAGTCGCCATACTCAAATTTCGAACAACGCTTCAGCGGTTCCAAACTTGGCAACCTGCAGTTTACAGATATGCTTCAAGCGACATTAACTGACCAGTATACTGGCTCAGGAATGGGCTTGACGGCAGAGAAACTTGCTGAACAATATACGATTTCCCGCGAGGAGCAAGATGCATTCGCACTTCTTTCAAACGAACGTGCCGCAAAAGCACGCGAGAACGGTACGTTTGCAAAAGAGATTGTGCCTGTTGCAGTAGCTACAAGAAAAGGCGAGATTTTAATAGATCAGGATGAACATATTAAAGAAAGCGGCACACTGGAAAGCTTGGCAAAATTACGTCCTGCATTTAAAAAGGACGGCTCTGTTACAGCTGCCAATGCTTCCGGCATTAACGACGGGGCAGCATCTGTCGTTGTCGCAAGCGAAGATTTTGTAAAGGGACAAGGATTAAAGCCGTTAGCCCGCATTGTATCATGGGGCATAGCAGGCGTTGATCCGACGATTATGGGAATCGGCCCGGCTCCGGCAATTCGTCAAGCATTGGAGCGTGCAAATTTAACAATTGAAGACATGGATTTAGTTGAAATAAATGAAGCTTTTGCAGCTCAATATATTGCAGTGGAAAAGGAACTTGGTCTGGACCGTGAGAAAACGAATGTAAACGGCGGTGCAATCGCACTTGGTCATCCGGTTGGTGCAAGTGGAACAAGAATCATCTTATCCGCTGCATACGAACTGCAACGGCGCAGCGGAAAGTATGCGGTTGCAAGTCTATGTATCGGTGGCGGCCAAGGAATTGCTTTAATTATTGAGAGAGTGTAAAAACTAGGCATGCCGGAAAGAGATTTCTGGCATGCTTTTTTGTTGTAGTTACTAGTAGGCGTTTTATTAGAACAATGACGAGTGATATTAGAAGAAATGAGGGGGATATTAGAAGAAATGGTGACGTTATTAGAATTTTGGCCGATGCTGAAGTTAAAGGGCAAGCTTTATAATCAAGAACTTGTGTGAAAGGCATCCGGTTTGATTTTTATTAGAACAATTCTGCGGGATATTAGAAAATGTGGTCTTCTGTCAATATTTCGGACACGCGTTAAGAGACTTTTTTGCTACCGCCCTTCGGTTGCTCTGTTTTTCATCCCTCCATGCCCAGACCTGAGCATGGAGGGATGAAAACCCTGTAAGAGAACTTTATGAGGCATTTTGACAAACTGACTCCTGTTGATTTCTCTCAAATTGGTTTGGTGATAAATAACCGATTGTTGAATGACGTCGTCGTTCATTGTAAAAGTTTACGATATATGACTCCACGCTCTTTCGTGCTTCTTTTTTGGATTCGAAACGGTGACGATAGATCCATTCTTTTTTGATTGTGGCGTGGAAGGATTCAATACACGCATTGTCATAGGGATCTCCTTTACGACTCATGCTAATTTTAATCCCATGTTCTTTTAAAGTTCTTGTATAGCTTGTGGCACAATATTGTGCGCCTCGATCTGAATGATGAACTAATCCCTTCTCGGGTTTTCGAACTGCTAATGCATGCTTCAAGGCTTGATCTACTAATGTTTCTTCCATATGATCTGCGATGGCCCAGCCGACGATTTTACGAGAATATAAATCCATGATGGACGCAAGATACACCCACCCCTCCAGTGTTCGAATATAAGTTATATCTGCGACCCATACTTTATTTTTCTCTTTTACTTGAAATTGACGTTTGACTAGATTCGGATAAATAAATTGATGGTGATTGGAATCCGTTGTTCGTTGAACAGTTTTCGGGATTACGGCACTTAACCCAAGGTTTCGCATCATATTCGCAATTTTCTTTTGCGAACAGACATAACCTAAACTCGCTAAGTCTTGCGCAATGCGAGGGCTACCGTATGTACCAAAACTCCTCGCATACGATCGATGAATCTGATAGGCAATTTCTGTATCACGTACTTCTTTTTCCGATAAGGGCTGTATCTGTTTTTTACGCCAATCATAATAACCGCTTTTTGAAACCATCAATACTTTACACATCATCGCAATGCCAAAGTCGTTTTTATGCTTTTCAATGAATGCATAAATCACTCGGGGTTTTTCGCGAAGATGTGCATAGCCTTTTTTAGAATTTCATTCTCTTCTTCCAAATCACGTAACTTCTTATCAAACGCTGCCTGCAACTTATCTACTTCGCTAGAAGTAAAGTATCGTGTGACATCCTGATTTTTCGATTCACGATAATCTTTAATCCATTTATGGATCGTTGAAGACCCAATTTCAAACTTAAATGCCAGATCTGAAACTTTTGCGCCATCTTCTAAAACAGACTTTAAAATGTATTCTTTTGTTTGTGCGTCTAATCGCTTACGAGTTTGTTTTTCTTTCATCGGTTCCACGTCCTTTTTTAGATATCTTAATCTTAAAGTGTCTCTTAAGACGTGTCCATTTTTTATACTAACCTCAAATGTCCGGGCGATATTAGAAAACCGCAAGATGATATTAGAACAAAGTGAACCTATATTGGAACATTGACCGGTTATATTAGTAGATCGCCATTTTATTAGAACAATTTCAAATATATTAGATGATTTCCGCATTTATTAGAACCCTTCCAAGCTATCACAATCCACGTTTGAAAAGTTTGACACTTCGCCTCCTAATTTCGTTTTAAAACAGTAACTGACAACCCGCCAAATTTCCGCATTAATAACGGAATATGGTACACTAAAGCCAACGAATAAAAGGTGGTAAAACAATATGTCAGCAATTAGCTTATTAAACGAAACACTTCAAAATAAATGGTCGTTTGAAACGACAATGAAAATACAAGAGGAAATGATTCCTGCGATGGTTGAAGGAAAAGATATCGTAGCAGAATCACCGACAGGTTCAGGTAAAACACTAGCCTACACATTACCGATTTTGAATAAAGTAGACGGTAACAAGAAACAAACTCAGGCATTAATCGTTGCACCTTCACAAGAGCTTGCGATGCAGATTGTTGAAGTAATCCGTGACTGGACAGCAGGGACAGACATCACTGTTCAGCAACTAATTGGCGGAGCGAATTCGGCACGCCAAATCGAAAAATTAAAGAAAAAGCCAACGATTGTAGTCGGGACACCAGGACGTCTAAATGAATTGGCACGCCAAGGTAAATTAAAACTCAAAGAAATCGAGACGATTGTTTTGGATGAATGCGATCAGCTGCTTAGCCGCGAGTACCGTGTTGTCGTAAAATCATTTATTGAAAATGCCGCATTCGGCCGTCAAGTCGTTGTTGTATCGGCTACGATTACAGAAGAGATCAAGCTTGTAGCGGAACGATTAATGTTTGAACCGATCAGCATCGAGATCAAACCGGAAGATATGGTGAAGTTCGGTAAAGTTGTGCACTCTTTTGTAAAAGTAGAAGAGCGGGAAAAAACAGATATGCTTCGTCGTTTAGCTAATATTGAAGGATTGCGCGGATTGGCATTTGTTAATAACATCGACCAAGTACTAATGAAACAGAACAAGCTGGAATACCGTGATGCACCGATTGTAGCACTTCACTCGGACATGAAAAAAGATGAGCGTAAAAAAGCGTTGGATGCGTTCCGAAAAGGGGAAGCGCGTATTTTAATTGCGACAGATATTGCAGCAAGAGGTTTAGATATTTCAGGTTTAACACATGTTATTCATGTTGATGTACCTCGTACAATCGAGCAGTATACACACCGTTCAGGACGTACTGGACGTGCCGGTGCAGACGGAGAAGTATTGACATTACTATCTTACAAGGACGAAAAGACATTCAAAAAATGGTTGCGTGATCTTTCCTTAAAAGGTGTTCAAAAAGTTTGGACACAAGGACAACTTGTCGAGGGAAATGCTAAGACAGTAAATTCAAAAGCGGCACCCGCAGCAAACAAAGCATCAGAGAAAAAGCCGTATCAACCAAAGTCCAATAAAAAAGGCATGACTTTCAGTAAGAAAAAGGAGAAATAATTCATGACATTCCAAGAGAAGTTAGAGCAATTTGCAGATTTAGCCGTTCGAATCGGAGTAAATATTCAAAAAGGACAATATTTATTAATTAACACATCTACGGATACGCTGGACTTTACACGTATTGTCGTTAAAAAAGCATATGAAGCAGGCGCAAGCCGTGTTCATGTTAACTTAACTGATGCCAGCTTTGAACGTGCTTATTATGAGAATGTTACAGTGGAAGAAACAGCTAATTTCCCGAAATGGGTTGTCGCACAACGTGAAGAATTAATTGAACGTAAAGGTGCACTTCTTTGGATCGATGCGGAAAATCCTGATTTACTGGCAGGTATTGATTCAGAAAAGATCGGAGCACAGCAAAAAGCAGCAGGTACGGCATTAGTCAATTACCGTAAAGCTGTTATGAATGATGATATCGCTTGGTCAATTATTGCTGTTCCTTCGCCGAAATGGGCGGCAAAAGTATTCCCTGATTTACCGGAAAAGGAGCAGGTTCCTGCACTATGGGATGCTATTTTCAAAACAGTACGTATTGGTGAAGGGGATGCGGTAGGAAACTGGCAAACTCATATTGAAAACTTACACGCACGTGCAGATCAGCTGAACAAGAAAAAGTATGCGAAGCTTCACTACACGGCTCCTGGTACAGACTTGACGATTGAACTACCGGAAAAACATTTGTGGAAAAGCGGAAGCAGCGAAGCACCTGATGGCACGACATTCATCGCGAATATGCCGACAGAAGAAGTCTTTACGCTGCCTGCAAAATTTGGTGTAAACGGCTATGTATCCAATACGAAACCGCTCGTTTATAAAGGGAATATTATTGATGATTTTAAGCTGACATTTGAAAAGGGTAAAATCGTTAATGTTGAGGCAAAAGTAGGTCAGGACTTATTAAAGCAGCTAATTGCTTCCGATGAAGGTTCTTCATATTTGGGAGAGGTTGCATTAGTACCGCATGAGTCACCTATTTCTTCATCTAATATTTTATATTACAACACATTATTTGATGAAAATGCCTCTAACCATTTAGCAATCGGAGAAGCATATCCGACGTGCTATGAAGGTGGCAAGGAACTTGAAAAGGGCCAACTGGAAGCACTGGGCATTAATACGTCGATTACACATGAGGATTTCATGATCGGCAGTGCGGAAATGGATATTGATGGGATTCTGGCAGATGGCACAACAGAACCGATTTTCAGAAAAGGTAATTGGGCATTCTAACAAAAGAAGTGGGGTGAATAAATGCGAAAAATAATAGGGATTCTTATTTTTTGTATTGTCCTGTTTCCAACGGGAGCATTAGCCAATGAACGAGAAGTTTATATTGCACTTGGCGACTCTTTGGCAGCAGGGCAAACACCTTACAGTCAAATTGATGCAGGATATACGGATTACATTGCTTTGCAGCTAGAGCGACATGGTAAGCTCGCACATTTTTCAAAAGAGCTTACTTTCCCCGGATACCGTGTTGGAAATGTAATGGAAACAGTTCAGTCCGAAAAGGCAGCACCATTACTAAGTGAAGCAACATTGATCACACTGTCAGCCGGAGCGAATAATTTACTGCCGCTCATTACACATAACCCTCAACAGGGAACACTCGCTTTTAGTCAGCTTAACGCCAATTTCGCTTTAAATGAAGTAAGGAATCAGATGAGAGAGCTGCTTTCAATAATTAACGAAAAGGCCCCGAAAGCGACAGTATATGTACTTGGCTATTATTTCCCTTATGTAAGTGTTCATAAAGAACAGGTAGACGGAGCAGTAGAAGCGGTGCAGCTTTTAAATGCGATATTAAAGCAGGAAACAGAAGCGGCAGGCCATATATTTGTAGATGTTTATGAAACATTTGATCAGCAGCGTTCAACATATTTGCCGAACGTGGCGGATGTGCATCCAAACCAGCTTGGGTACCGTATTATGGCTAATGAAATGCTGAAAAGCTATAGCGGTAATGAGGCACTTATATTGCCAATCGATGCAATGCCAGCACCAAATCCGAAAACATTTGAAGAAATGCTGAGGATCCAACAAAATAAGTTAGCAGTAGAAGACGTACCATTTATAGCACTGCATAATCTTGATCGACCAATCCCGATCTTAGTATAAAAAGCATTCCGACAATATTTATTGGAGGAGACCACATCGTACGAACGAATATTCGTACTATGTGGTTTTTTTATTTTTCCTCATGTACACTTATAGTTAGAAGATAGGAGGCGGTATTCATGAAAATTTTTCATACAGCAGATTGGCATTTAGGAAAAATAGTACAAGGTGTATCGATGACAAGAGACCAGCAATTTGTGCTTGAACAGTTTATCGAAGAAATCAGAAAAGAAAAGCCGGATGTCATCATTATTGCCGGAGATTTGTACGATCGTTCTGTACCACCGACAGATGCAATCCAACTATTAAATAAAACGTTGAAGGAAATTTTAGTCGATGAGAAAACACCGATTTTAGCAATTGCTGGAAATCATGATAGCGCTACACGTTTAAATTTTGGCAGTGAATTTATGAAGGCGAGCGGGTTACATATCGTTGGCCATTTAGAACAGAATATCGATCCGGTCATAATGCACGATGAATACGGAGAAGTTCATTTTTATTTAGTTCCATTTGCGGAGCCTTCAATTGTACGGGCAGTATTTGACGATCAATCCGTTACAACTCATGAAGCGGCGATGGCGAAAATCATTGAACAGATTAAACAGACAATGGACTGTACGAAACGTAATATCATTATCGGCCATGCTTTCATTACAAAAGACGGGATGCCGGAACCGAATACGAGTGACTCTGAACGCAAGTTGACGATTGGCGGGACGGAGTGTATCAGTTCAGCGTTGTTTGAACCATTCTGTTATACAGCGTTAGGCCATTTACACCAGGCCCACTTTGTCGCAAACGAGAAAATCCAATATGCAGGATCACCACTTAAGTATTCAGAATCTGAAGTGACACATAAAAAGGGATTTTTAATTGTTGATTTAAATGAAGACGGGTCAGTGACGATTGAAAAAAGAATGCTTACCCCAGTACGGGATATGCGTGTCGTGACGGGAATGCTTGAGGATATATTGCAGCATAAAGTAAACGACGATTATGTATTTGTAAAATTACAGGATGAACATTATGTAAAAGGTGCTGCCGAACTTGTCCGCACAGTTTATCCCAATGCTTTGCATATTGAACGAACGGTTGTGTATGAACAGCTTGAACAGCATGCGACAACAATGAACCGTGTTCAGATGGATGATTCGGAACTGTTTGAGCTATTTTATACGGAAATGACAGGCAAGCCTTTAAGTGATGAAATAAAAGAGATTTATACTGATGTTTTAGAGCAGCTAATCGAAAATGAACGTGAAAAACAGGAGGTGCTGTAACGATGAAACCAATAAAATTATCGATGACAGCATTTGGACCATATCATCAAAAAGAAGTCATTGATTTTACTAAACTCCATGAACATGGAATTTTTGTCGTTTCCGGTGCAACGGGCGCGGGAAAAACGACTATTTTTGATGCGATTACGTTTGCGCTTTATGATTCTGGAAGTGGAGAGGATCGGGAAAAGTCGCTGTTTTTGCGCAGTGATTTTGCGGATGAAGCAGTTGATACGGAAGTCGAACTGGAATTTGAAGTACGCGGTCGCCTTTACCGTATTTGGCGGAAATTTGGTCATGACGGGGCAAGTGCAAAGCGCGAGTTTTTTGAAATTACGGATGGGGTCACTGTGCCCGCTGTAGAGAAGTTTCAAGTGAAGCTCATTCAGTCGAAAATTGAAGAACTGATCGGCTTAACACAGTCCCAGTTCAATCAAATCGTCATGCTGCCGCAAGGAGAATTTCAAAAGCTCCTCACTTCGGAATCAAAGCATAAAGAAGAGATTTTCCGAAAAATTTTTAAAACGGAACGCTTTACGAAAATGGTGGAACTGCTGAAAGAGAAAAAGAATATTGCTGAAAAGCATTATGAACAAGCAAGGATGCAGCAGGATAATACGATTCATGATATTCGGTCCCGCCTCCCGCACAGAGAATCGGAACTGTTTACAGCTCTGAACAATGATGTCATTAATCTGTATCAAGTAAAAACGGCATTGGAAACAGAACAGCAATTTTATGAAGAGCAATGTGCGGCATTAAAAGGGCAATATGCAGCCTCGAAAACGCATTTACAAACGTTAGTTAAATCATTAAATGAGCAAAGGCTGTTAAATGAGCGAATTGAAAAGTTTTTAATCAGGAAAGCCCGGCTCGATGAATTGCTGCAGCAAAAGGATAAAATACAAGCAGAACAACAGAAACTTGTACTTGCAAAAAAGGCTAATCAAATAGAACCTTTAGAACGTGAATATGAGAAGGTAAAACGGCAGCTTGAACAAGCCGAAGTTACCTTACAGAAAGCAAAGGCTGACTATGAACGTGCACAGGCACAACTTCTGCAGGCGACAAATCACTATCAGGAGCAAAAGCAGCATGAGCCACTGTTGGATGAATTTACGAAATCAATTTCACAGCTTGAACAGCTTGTCCCGATCTATCAATCGATTAATACGCAGCGGGAAAAGGTGGCAAAGCTTGCAGAAAACCAGAAAAACGCAAAGCAATTATTTGATAAGCTCCAAAAGGAAGCAGCTTCTTTAAAAGAAAAACATCAACAGCAGCAGGCTATTATAAATGAGCTGGAAGATGCGACAGTGACGTACCATGAAACGTATGAAGCACATGCTGTATTAACACGAAAAATTGAAATGGCAAAAGAAGTGGCTGCAATACAAAAGAATATAGAAACTTTAGTGAAACAGCTTGCTGATAAGAAACAAATTGCCGATGGAGCGCAACAGAAGCTGCAAAATATGGAGCAGCAAATACGCAGCAATCAGGCAGCGTTTCTAGCGGCTTCATTACATCATGGGGAAGCATGTCCTGTATGTGGGAGCACGGAGCATCCAGCCATTCATAATAGCGAAGCGTTTACCATTGATGAAAATGCACTGGAACATCTTCGTCAAGAAGGCGACCGTGCTATGCAAAGCTTTTATCAGGTCAATTCGAAATTGGATGTTGAAAAGGCAGCATTGGAACAGAAAAGAAATGCTCTAGAGTTACTGAACGTTGATCTTTCACAACTACATTATTATGAACAGCAATTGGCCGAACTGACTGAGCAATTGACAAAGCAAAAGCAGCAGCAGGCACAGCTCATCACTGAAAAGAAAACGATGGCACAGCTTATTGAAAGTAAAGAAGTGCTGCAAGGCCGTATTGAAAAAGGGCAGCAATATGTAGTCGATATCGATAAACAATATGCACAAGAAAAAGGGAAGCTTGAGCAAAGTGAGCAGTCATTATTGCCTCAGTTTTCTACATTGGATGAAGTAACACAAGAATTGGCCAGCCAGCAGCAAAAACACCGCCATTTAAAAAGTGCAATTCAAAGTGCACTGGAGGCAATGCAAAAAATCCAATTAGATGAAAAATCTTGTGAAGTGAACCATCTACATGCACAAAACCTTGTAACAGAAAAACAGCAGGAGACTCTTTCAGCGCAAAAAGCGTTTGATACAGCATTGCAGCAAGAAAGTTTTGACTTGGAAACATATAAGAATGCGTTACTGCCATTAAATGTTCAGCAGCAAATTCAGGATGAAGTTGAAGCTTACAAGCAAAATGTTCATACATTATCTGTTCAAATTTCCGAGGAAGAACCTTTGCTCGAAGGAAAAGAACGGGCTGATTTAACGGCAAGTGAGCAACAGATTCATGAGCTGAATGAGCAAATCGAGGCACAGTATTCTAAAATTACATTAACCCAGTCCTATGTTGAGCAATGTGAGGAAACTCTCGAAAAACTTGACCAATTCGCACAGCAGATCGAAAGCTATAAAGCGAAACTGATACAGGTGGAGCATGTTTATAATTTAATCCGTGGACAAAACGATTCGAAAATTTCATTTGAGCGATTTGTGCAAATTGGTTATTTGGAAAAAGTAACCCATGCGGCAAATGAACGATTACGTGTCTTATCAAATGGTCAATACTTCCTGAAATCGACAGGTCGTAAAGAAGGAAATGCACAAAGCGGGCTCAGTATCGATGTATATGACAGCCATACAGGACAAACGCGGGATGTAAAAACATTGTCCGGCGGTGAAAAATTCAATGCCTCACTTTCATTAGCTTTAGGAATGGCCGATGTTATTCAAAGTGTTCAAGGAAGTGTGCATATCGATACGATGTTTATCGATGAAGGCTTCGGTACATTGGATGAGGAAGCGTTAAGACGGGCAATCGATATTTTGATCGATCTTCAGCAAACAGGCCGCCTAATCGGCGTCATCTCCCATGTGGCCGAATTAAAAGCAGCAATGCCTGCCATTTTACAAGTCCAAAAGCTAAAAGAAGGCTACAGTAAAACGGAAATTATTATTAAATAAAGACAACAAAAAACACATTTCACACGAGTTTTAGTGCGAAATGTGTTTTTCTGCGTTAACGTTTTGGCGTTCGTCGTGTAGTTGCTGGTTGGGGTGCAGATTTTTTATCCATCATTTTTTTAATGATCGGGTACACGATCGGTCCATATTTAATTGCGGTTTTAATGAGTTTATTTAATTTCATGATATACACTCCTTAACGAATACATTTCGTATAAAAAATATACCCAAAGAAGGAGCTATCATAAACATTAACGTAAAACTTTAATCGCTTGGACTAGATTCCAAATCGCCAGAATAAACGTAATAAGGACTAAAAGAATAAATCCGATAAAATGTGAACTAATAAAGAAATCCTGCACGCTCACTGTCAAAGTATTATTCCAGGAAAGAACGGAAGTGAAAAAGTAAATCATGTACAAAATCCCTAACAGTATTGGAATAAGTTGAGAAATAAAAGCTTTTTTAGAATGGCCTTTAACGGCTTGATCTTTCGTAACGATAAATATAATTACCGGTAAAATAAACGGTGCAAAATAAAAGCTCAAATAGCTTAATGCACTTAAACCTTTCGATTGATCCATCATTTATCACTCCTTCGTATCTATTATATGTAATTCTAGTACGTTTCAAAATAATAGCTGTTGAAAGTTGTAGAAATATTCGTTACAATGAGCATGTTCAAACAATAAAAATTTAGATGTACCACAAGGGGTGCCGAGAAAGTCGGCTGAGATTGTGCACGGGATTGCACTGACTCTTTGAACCTGTAAGTTAGCACTTGCGTAGGGATGTGGATAGAATCCGACTGTTCAAACGATAGTCAGGCTTTTGTCCTGATTATCGTTTTTTGCTTTTTCTAAATACCTAGAAGAAGTAAAAGTTCCATTCTATCCCTCTTCACTTTTGTTACATCGGATAAAAGAAAGGGGAATTGTTATGGACAGAAAAAAATTATTGATGATGGTGGAGATAGCGATATTTGCTGCCATCGGACTTGTATTGGACCAAGTATCTTTTAAAATGTGGGCACAGGGCGGGTCAATCAGCTTTGTTATGGTACCGATTATGTTAATGGCCATTCGTTGGGGGCTAACAGCAGGACTTGCAACTGGCTTGCTGATCGGCGTTATGCAAATGATGTTCGGCGCTTACATAGTACACTGGCTTCAGGCGATTTTAGATTACGGTCTTGCCTTTACAGTAGTAGGGTTAGCGGCAATTGTAAGAAAGCCATTATTACAGGCAACACAATCACTCAATAAAGTAAAAATGGCAATTTATATCGTAATAGGAGCTCTAATAGGCGGAGCTTTAAGATTTGTTTCGCACTTGCTTGCAGGTGTCGTGTTCTTTAAAGAGTACGCAGGCGATGATAATGTGTGGATCTACTCAATAATTTATAACAGTACTTATATGGTACCTGCAACAATAATTACAGCGGTTATTGCAGTTATATTATTCACATCTGCACCCCGTTTACTCCAAAAAGCACAAACACCATAATGAATGGAAAACTCAAAGCTTGCAGCAAGGGATTATTTTCCCGATGCAAGCTTTTTCTAATTTCTATTGTACAATGTCGTATTAATTTGATCATAAATCCAAATAATTTTAAAATCCTTGAACAATTACAACCGATATTAAGTATGCTATAGTTAAGGGTAGACATTGTTTAAGAGGAAGGAAGTTACACATGATTGTTACTACACAAGAAGAAATAGAAGCGTTTAAAAAAATTGGACGCATTTGTGCTGAAATTCGCGAGGCAATGAAAGCTGCGACAGTACCTGGCGTGACAACGAAAGAATTAGATGAAATTGCAGGCCGTATGTTTGCGGAAGCAGGCGCGGTTTCTGGTCCTAAAGACGAATACGATTTTCCGGGATATACATGCATTTCAGTAAATCACGAAGTTGCACATGGCATTCCAGGGAACAAGGTTATTCAGGACGGCGATATCGTAAACATTGATGTTTCGGGCTCTTTAAACGGATACTTTGCAGATACAGGTATTTCTTTTGTTGTTGGTGAAGGTTATGAAGATAAAGAAAAACTTTGCTCTGTAGCAAAATCAGCATTTGACCGTGCGATGACAAAGGTTAAAGCAGGTTCGAAATTAAATCAGATCGGTAAAGCAGTAGAGCGTGAAGCACGTGATCACGGGTTGACGGTAATTATGAACTTAACAGGACACGGCTTAGGTAAATCATTACACGAAGAACCAAACCATGTCTTGAACTATTACGATGCTTGGGATACGACAATCATGAAAGAAGGCATGGTGTTGGCGGTAGAGCCGTTCATTTCGGCGAAGGCTGAGCACATCGTAGAATCAGGTGACGGCTGGACATTTATTACACCGGATAAATCATTAGTTGCCCAGATCGAACACTCGATTATTGTAACAAAAGATAAACCAATTATTTTAACAACATTGGAAGACTAAATTATAACCGTGGGTGCATATATAAGTGCGCCCGCGTTTTTTTGTTCTATTAAAACAGGATGCCAACATAAAATAATCAAATGATTCAAATAAATAACCGCAACAATTACCAATTCCATACACTTTCGAGTAAAATATACATAATAAATGGAATAGGGGAGGCAGCACTATTTGAAAAAGCTACAAGATGTGGATTTATCGCAAAAACTGGAGAAGGAAATCTATAAGAAGCAATTGAAAGCTTTGCAATATGAAATGCTAAATGCCCAGCAATTTTTATTTAATAATAAAATTGGCCTTATTATTGCATTTGAAGGAATGGATGCAGCAGGAAAAGGGGGAGCGATTAAGCGTTTAACAGAGCGTATCGATCCGCGTGGGTTAATGGTATGGCCAATTTCTGCCCCACAGCCCCATGAGATGCGCTATCATTATATGCAACGCTTTTGGAGAAAGTTGCCGCAGCATGGCCAGATTGCGATTTTTGATCGCTCTTGGTATGGTCGGGTGCTGGTGGAGCGTATAGAGGGTTTTGCTGAAGAAGCAGAATGGAAGCGTGCTTATGAAGAAATAAATAGTTTTGAGAAGCAATTGACAGATGAAGATTATATAATGATAAAGTTTTGGATTCATATCGATTCGGATGAACAGCTTAAACGTTTTAATGAAAGAGCAGCTGATCCATATAAATCATGGAAATTGACGGCTGAAGATTGGCGGAACCGTGATAAATTTGATTTATATTGTGAGGCAGCCGATGAAATGTTTGAAAAAACTGATTCGGAAAACGCTCCTTGGCACTTAATTCCGGGGAACGACAAAAACTATGCACGTGTTCAAGTACTAAAAGAAGTAGTTACCCATATAGAAAAAGAAGTTACAAAGCGCGGATTAAAGCTAACGAACATTTTCGAAAGCGGTAATAAAACAACTGCACATAAAGAAAAATCGGAATTTATAGATATAATACCAAAGCCTGTAAAATCAAAAAAGAAAAAGTTGAAAAAAAGGTAGCAAGCTTTGAAATGAAATGTAGGTGGTTCAATGAAAAGCTTATTCAAGCTATTTCACAAGAAGGAGGGTCCAATGGTTCAACTTATTGGGCAACAATGTTCGCTTCGTACGTTTACCCCGTCGGATGCGAAAGGATTGGCAAAATTATTAAATGACAATAAAATGTATTGGTCCGAATTTGAGCCATTACATCACGATGAATTTTATACAGAACAAGTACAGTACAATAAAATTTTAGAAAGCATACATTTACTGCAGTCAAACAGGGAATTTTCATTCGGCATTTTTTATAATGCAACAGGTCAGTTAATCGGGCATATTTCTCTCTATTCGATTAAACGTTTACCTTATTCAAGCGGTTTTATCGGCTATTCGATGGATGAGAAGTTTACAGGTAGAGGAATTGTCACTGAAGCAGTACGTCTAATAATGGAATTCGCTTTTATTACGTTAAATATTCACCGGATTGAGGCATATGTCGCGCCGCAAAATTCTGCTTCTATTCGTGTATTGGAAAAGTCGGGCTTTACAAGAGAAGGGTTATTACGAGAGCTATTGTATATAAACGGAAAATGGGTGGATCATTATATGTACGCCATTTTACAGCGGGAATATAAAGGGGCCACATTATAAAAAATAGCGGCAGTGCTCATTATATTGAGCGCTGTCGCTAATTACTTATTATCTATTTTTGTTCAACTGAGCCGTCTGTTACTAAATCAAGTTTTCCTGTTGCAGGATCGATGATAAGACCATGTACTGGAACGCCTTTTGGCATTAATGGATGTGTTCTGACTAAGTCCACACTTTTTAATACACTTGTTTTAACATCCCCAAAACCGCGTAACCATTCTTTTAAATCAAAACGGGCATAATTGATGACATCAATCGTTTCCTGTTTAACCCCGCGTTCAAGCATATGGCCGATCATTACGTTCGGATCAACTGCACTCATTCCACAGTCATAGTGGCCGATAATATATACTTCATCTGCCTGTAATTCATAAACGGCTACAAGTAAACTGCGCATAATCCCGCCGAATGGGTGATTTACGATTGCCCCTGCACTTTTTACAACTTTGACATCCCCATTGCGCAAGTTCATAGCTTTAGGTAGTAATTCTACTAAACGTGTATCCATACAAGATAAAACTACAATTTTCTTATCTGGAAACTTCGTTGTGGCATATTGTTCATATTGTTTTTCTTCTACGAATTTTTCGTTAAATTCTAAAATCGTTTGCAATGCAGACATTGTTCTTCAAACCCCTTTCGATTCTTGTTTTATTTTAAAATATTTTTTAGATAATTCAAACAAATGCGCACTAACAAAGTTAAAAATAAAATAAATAAAGAAGAAGTGATGTATTAATATCAAAAAAACAACCACTCAATAGAGTGGTTGTAAAAAAATTTAATGATGATGGTGACCATCCAATGATTTTTCGTTTGGCGCAAATGTATTTGCCTTTGAATCTACTATAACAGAGTCGTGTGATTGTAAACCAATACGTAAGTACATAATAAACATAAATAAGAATACAAGAAGTATAACCGTAAACCCTAACACTAACGTATAGTAGTCAGATAAGAACGGATAATGGTGATCAAACATTATAAAAACTCCTCTCTATTTAGTAATAACAATCATTAACCAATTATACCCTATTAAATTGGAACATTGTAGGGTAATTTAGTTAGTTAATGTAGAAAAAACTGTAAATATGGCGACATCTTGAAATTTTATTTATCGGTAAAGCCGGAAGTGAAACAGCGGTTAAAATGCCCAGTTCCCATTACGGAAAACTGGCTCGCTTTGCCCATCAGCTGTAACACCATCAATATTCATCTGTTCAGAGCCAATCATGAAGTCGACATGTGTAATGCTCTCATTTAAACCCTGAGCTTTTAATTCATCAGACGACATTGACTTGCCGCCTTCGATACAAAATGCGTAGGCGCTGCCAATTGCCAAGTGATTTGATGCATTTTCATCGAATAGTGTATTGTAAAACAAAATATTCGACTGTGAAATTGGAGAATGGAATGGAACAAGCGCCACTTCTCCTAAATAATGTGATCCCTCGTCTGTAGCAACAAGATTTTTTAATACTTCTTCACCTTGTGCTGCCTCTACTTGAACGATACGACCGTTTTCAAATGTAAGTTTAAAGTTATCGATAATATTACCACCATAGCTTAATGGCTTTGTACTAGATACATACCCGTTAACACCATCTTTATGTGGTACTGTGAAAACTTCTTCTGTCGGCATATTTGCCATGAACTCTTCGCCTTTTTCGTTAATACTGCCTGCCCCGCACCATAAATGTCCTTTAGGAAGCTCGATCGTCAAGTCCGTCCCTGGAGCTGTATAGTGTAATTTTGCATAGTTTTTATTGTTTAAGTAATCAACTTTTTCATGCAAGTTGTCATTATGCTGTGCCCATGCTTCTACCGGGTTATCCAAATCCGCACGTGTTGCTTTAAAGATGGCATCCCATAATGCCTCTACTTGCTTTTCTTCCGGCAATTCAGGAAATACTTTACGAGCCCATTGTTTAGATGGAGCTGCAATGACCGTCCAGCTAATTTTATCTGACTGAACATATTGACGATATTTGTTCAATGCAGTGCCAGAAGCCTTTTGGAATGATGCAATACGTTTTGAATCAATGCCAGACAGTAAATCGGGGCTTTGGGATACGATGCTCATAAATGCCGCACCTTCTTCAGCAAGCCATTCACGTTCCTGTACTTTCCAAGGCGGGAAGAAATCGAAAGAATCCGCCGGTGCCAACTCATATCGAGTACGTGTAATTTGATCATCTGTATAATCTACAAATACTTGTTTGGCTCCAATTTCATAAGCGATTTTTGTCACTACTTGTACAAAGGGTGCCGATTCGATAGAGGCTGCAATATACAAATATTGATTTGGCTGAATATTGACACCGATTTTTACTGCTAGTTCTGCGTATTTCGTTAGTTGTGCTTTGAACGTTGAATTCATTGATTCATTCCTCCAATAATTATCTTAAAAATTAGTTAATTCTTAACCTATTATTACTCATATTCCAGCTCAGAAAAGAACAATAATGTGTCAAAAATAAAAAAATCTTCTTATAACTAGTGTAAAGGAAGTTAATAAAAATTTAAATATACCGAAATAAGAAAAGACATCGTAATTTGGAGGTACTACATATGGATATTTCATCAGTTGTTGGGGTTATCATCGCCTTTATCGCCCTGTTATTCGGGATGTTTTTAAAGGGCGTTACACCGGAAGTGTTAATAAACCCTGCTGCTATTTTAATTATTATTTTTGGTACGATTGCTGCAGTTACAATCGCTTTCCCAATGAAGGAATTAAAAAGAATTCCAAAGCTTTTTAAAATTTTATTTTCAGAAACAAAACTCGCGAGTGATATCGACTTGATCAAAATGTTTTCACAATGGGCAGATTTAGCTCGTCGTGAAGGGCTATTGGCATTAGAAAGCAAAGCAGCTGAAATTGAAGATCCATTTTTAAAAAATGGACTGACATTAGCGATTGATGGACAAAACGCAGACTATATTCGCGATGTTTTAACAGAGGAAGTTGAAGCGCTGGAAGACCGCCATGCAAGTGGAGCAGGCATTTTTTCACAAGCAGGTACTTATGCACCGACACTTGGGGTATTAGGTGCTGTAGTAGGCCTTATTGCTGCATTAAAAGATATGTCTGATATTGATAAATTAGGACACGCCATTTCAGCGGCCTTTGTTGCGACATTATTAGGTATCTTTACTGGGTACGTATTATGGCATCCTTTTGCAAACAAGTTAAAACGTAAATCCGCTGTAGAAGTTAAGCAAAAGCTAATGATGATTGAAGGGATTTTATCCGTACTTGAAGGTGAAGCACCTCGTGTAATCGAGCAAAAGCTGGCTTCATATTTAACAATGGAAGAACGTAAGCAAATTACCGAAAGCGGGGCGGGTGGCCTTGGCAAAGAAGCGTAAAAGACATAAAAAGCATGAGGAACATATTGACGAGTCCTGGTTAGTACCTTATGCAGATATATTAACGTTATTACTAGCATTATTTATTGTACTTTTTGCATCAAGCTCAGTGGATGAGAAAAAATTGGAGCAAATGTCTGCAGTATTTAATAATATTTTTACCGGTGGCACAGGTGTAATGGACAACTCATCTATCATACAAACACCGGATAACTCTACACCAACAGGTATCTCTAAATATATGGAAGATCAGCAACGCCTACATGAAACGCAAAACCGTGTGGACGAGTTTATTGCGATTAATGAGCTGGAAGACCAGTTTGAAACGAAAATGACAGAAGAGGGATTATTAATTACCATCCGGGACAGTATTTTATTCGATATGGGACGAGCAGATGTGAAAGCGGAATATGCAACAATTGCTGACGAGCTTGCTCAATTATTAATGTTTGATCCACCGCGTAATATTGTCATTACTGGTCATACAGATAATGTACCGATTAAGACACCTGAATTCGATTCCAACTGGGATCTGTCTGTAATGCGTGCAGTAAACTTCATGAAAGAAATCGTTTCGGGAAATGAACAACTTGATTCCAAATACTTCAGTGTAAAAGGTTTCGGAGAATTCCAGCCGATAGCTACGAATGATACTAAAGAAGGCAGAGCTAAAAACCGCCGTGTTGAGGTGCTCGTACAGCCACGTATAGCAGAAAATGGCGATGTAATAGTAGAATAGCAAGAAAGCTGTTTGGAAGGGAAACTTTCCAAACAGCTTTTTTATTATGTCACAGCTCATAAAAGAAGAAAGTACTTCCATACTACGCAAGACGAAAAATTTAATATTAATTTGACATTACGTAAACAAAAGTTTATAATTATAAACAAATGTTTGATTAGAGGTGATAAAGTTGAATGAAAAGGAAAAATTGATTTTCCAATTAATAAAGAAGAATCCCTACTTATCACAACAGGAAATGGCAGAACAACTGGGAATGTCCAGGCCAGCGCTTGCTAATATAATCTCTTCGCTTATAAAACGAGGGGAAATTTTAGGACGTGCCTATGTTTTGCCAGAGAAAAATCAAATCATTGCAATTGGTGGTGCCAATATCGATCGTAAATTCACTATTGAGCAAAATGTCCAATTAGGGACTTCCAATCCTGCTTCTGTTACAGAATCGGTAGGCGGTGTTGCCCGCAATATCGCTGAAAACTTAGGGCGGTTAGGCAACCGTGTTTCCTTAATTACTGTAATGGGTGAAGATCATGATAGTGCATTTATTGAACAAAATTGTAAGAGTATGATGAATGTGGATTTAGTAGAGAAATTAAACGATTATAATACAGGTTCTTATACAGCAGTACTTGATAATATGGGTGAACTGGTAATATCGATGGCAAATATGGCGATTTATGATCAGTTGTTGCCGAGTATTTTAAAAAAGCACGAAGCGATACTACAAAATGCCAGCTGTATTGTCATTGACTTAAACAGCCCGTTAGAAACAGTAGAATATATTAGGAATTTCGCAATAGAGCGTAATATCGCATTGGCGGTTATCCCTGTTTCTTCACCTAAGATGAAAAATATGTCGCAGGATCTGCACGGTATCCGTTACTTTATTTGCAATCGAGATGAAGCGGAAAGCTATTTAAATGTGAAGCTGGAAACATATAGCCAATATGAAAAGGCTGTTTACATGTTGTTGCAAAAAGGAGCGGAGCATGTTGTGCTCACTCTTGGCGAACATGGAGTAATGGTGGGGAACGAAGGTAATATAGTACACTACAAAGCCATTGCAACTAGAAATATAGTAGATGTTACAGGTGCCGGAGATGCTTTTGTTAGTGCATTTTTACATGGTGTATTAAACGATGAAGAGCTTGAAGAAGCAATCCAGCTCGGGTTGGTAAATGCATCGAAAACATTGCAATCGGATAAAACAGTACGTGAAGATTTAACAAAAGATAACTTAATTGAATGGAGGAATTTATAATGAAACAATATTTATCATATTCACAAGAGGTATTAGAAGCTAAAGAGAAAGGCTTACCAATCGTAGCGTTGGAATCAACAATTATTTCACACGGTATGCCATATCCTCAAAATGTACAAACAGCTCGTGAAGTAGAACAAATTATTCGTGATGGCGGTGCAGTACCGGCAACAATCGCATTAATCGATGGGAAAATTAAAATCGGTCTATCTGATGAAGAATTAGAAATGTTCGGTAATGCTCAAGGTGTAGCAAAAACAAGCCGTCGTGATATTGGCTATTTACTTGCAACAAAGAAAATCGGTGCAACTACTGTAGCGGCAACAATGATTTGTGCTGAGCTTGCTGGTATTGAACTATTCGTAACAGGCGGTATTGGTGGGGTTCACCGTGGCGCTGAAACTACAATGGATATTTCTGCAGACTTGGAAGAGCTGGCAATGACAAATGTGGCTGTAGTATGTGCAGGTGCCAAATCAATTTTAGACATCGGCTTAACATTGGAATACCTTGAAACTAAAGGTGTACCGGTAATTGGTTACGGAACAGATAAATTGCCTGCATTCTATGCACGTGAAAGTGAATTCGATGTAAATATCCGCGTTGATTCTGCAGAAGAAACTGCTGCAATTCTACGTGCTAAGTGGGATTTAGGTTTACGTGGCGGTGCATTGATCGCAAATCCGATCCCAGTAGAAGATGCTATGGAATCAAGTGTTATTGACGGAATTATTGACAATGCATTAAATGAAGCGAAAGAACAAGGCATCGCAGGCAAAAATGTAACGCCATTCTTATTAGGTAAAGTGAAAGAGCTGACAGAAGGTAAATCACTGGATGCCAATATTGCCCTTGTTAAACATAATGCCCGTGTAGGTGCAAAAATTGCTGTCGAATTAAATAAATAATTAATATTTCCTGGGGAATAGGGAATAAAAAAAGAAGCTTGTCGAATTAATCGATGAGCTTCTTTTTCACTATGCGATTGATGTTATTTACGAAGGGCGCCTAGTTCAGCTACGATGGCATTCATTTCACTTGGGCTAAATGAATCACGTTTCATAACCATTTCGTATAAATATTGTAGATCTTCGTATTTTTCTTCATCAAATGCAGAAGACTGCATAGCATCAACATTTACCATACGAAGTTTTTCTTTAATTTGCTCGATCATATAGATGACATTCTGTTGCGACGGGTTGGATAAGTCCATAATTTTTGCCCCTACCTTTCAATGTTTACAAAAATATCATTTCATGCAACCATCAACTTGTCAACAGGATAAAGTTGACTGAATACTTTTAATAATATTGGATATTCGTTAAAATACATATAGATAAGTTTTATGAAAAAGTATTAGGGGAATACGAAAGCATATAGTAGGAGGAGAAAACTAATGAAAAGTAAACTATTACCTTTTATAGCAATTGGAGCAGTAACAGGTGCAGCAATTAGTATGTTGGATAAACAAACACGTGAGCATACTGTAGAAACAGCAAAGAAAGCAAAAGATACAGTAGCATACTATGCTGAAAATCGTGATGAATTAGTGGCGTTGGTAGAAACTAAGATGGAACAAGCACAATCTTTGTATGGGACAGTAAATAATGGTGTCCAATCAATTATGCAAAATGAAAATGATATTAAAGAGTTACCTGCTACAATTCAAAGTATGGTTTCAGAAACGATTCAGGCTTTCTCAAAAAAGGATGAACAAATCGGGTAATCGGATGTCCATGATATCCACTGAATCAACATAATGTGAACAGGTGGTGGCAGCATGGAAGAAAAGGGAGAACTAAAAGAAAAGATTTCGCTAGTTAAATCATATGTTTCACCGGATCGTAGCCAAATAGATATACTGACGACAAAAGGGTTTATCCAAGATTTAATTTATCGAACTAAAAATGTGGACATGTCAGGCATGGGGGCACAGTTGGCCTATTTTTTCCTGTTATCATTTTTCCCTATGCTTATTTTTATGGTAACGCTTTTACCTTACTTAAATTTGGAACAAGGGCAAATATTCGATTTTTTAAGTGATGTTATGCCTGAAGAAGTATATGGACTGATCGAAACGACATTAACAGATGTTCTGAACAATCAAAACGGCGGTTTACTTTCAATCGGTATTATTGGTACACTATGGTCTGCCTCTAGAGGTGTAGATGCACTGATGAAATCATTAAACCGTGCCTATGATGTAGAAGGCAGAGCAGGATTTTTAAACCGTTTATGGTCACTTGTTTTTACAATTGCATTAGTTGCAGTTATTTTAATAGCACTTGTATTCCCGGTTTTTGGTCAGCAGATCGGCAATATCGTATTCGGCTATTTAGGTGTAGAGGAGTCATTCGCAAACGTTTGGACCTTTGTGCGCTGGATTACGCCGCCAACACTTATTTTCATCGTAATATCAGTCATGTATTGGATTGTCCCGAATACAGATCCTCGGTTAACGATGTTCAGTGTGATTCCGGGTGCTGTTTTTGCGACTTTGGGCTGGCTTGTATTAACGTACGGATTCTCATTCTATATTAATAATTTCGGCAATTACAGTTCAACATACGGCAGTATCGGCGGGGTCATTATTTTAATGCTTTGGCTATATTTCACAGGAATGATCATCATATTAGGCGGCTTGCTTAATGCATCATTCCAAAAAAGGCAGCTTGCTAAAGAAAGTAAAAAGCAAGCTAAATCCCCTATTTTTTAATTGGAATCATATACAGAAAGGTGCCATTTCGTTTTATGGAAATGGCACTTTTTTATTGGTTTAATCCTTCACGATGCCATAGTGCGATTTGCAGTTTTAATGCATCATGAAACTCAGTAGGATTTAAATAGGTATGCTCTCTAATTTGAGAAAGCCGGTAAGCTAACGTATGTCGGTGTATTTCCAATTCGTCGGCAGTCGCTGAAGCTGACTTATTATTATTAAAAAAGCATTGCAATGTAGCAATTAATTTATCATCCAGTTGGTTCAATGTTTTTATACTGTAGTGATGGGCTACCTCTGTATTAAATAAGGTGAATACTTCAACTTCCTGATGGTAGATTACTTTCGAGACGGTATGGTGATGCTTTAAAGCTAACTGCGCTGTTTTATAGGAATGCGGTAACCGTTCAAGATTTTCAACATGTTCACCGACAGCAATTTTAATACTGAATTTGCTTTTTATATAAGTATTAAATGCTTCCACTATTTTTGTTAAAAATGTTTGATTCAACTCTGTAGTTAAAATAAAGTATTCATCTAGCTGAAAATGTCCAAAGATAACGGGTTTGTTATAAAAGAAATCATCGATATATTGTATAAGTGTCCGATGGGAACCAGTCTTTTGTTCGGCCTTTAATAATATGATGCAATAGGGGGCAATAAAGGGTATGGCCAGTTTATTTATCCGTTCTTTTACAAACCGATTTATAGAAGTGCCACTAATTAGTTCCTCAAAAATATGTACACTCATTTTCCGCTGCCATTCGCTTTTAGATTCAATAAGAGCCTGATGGACTAATACCTCTGCTGTTAACTGAACTAATGAAGAAATATTTAGCAGTTCCTCATCGACCACACCGGTAATTCCAATAATACAAACGATTTCCTCCTGAAAAAAGATCGGCAAATTTATCCCGTGCTTTGTTTGCGGGAAATCATGAATATTGTCGTCTGATATTATGAGCGTTTTCTTCGATTCTGCTACAAACTTCGCGCCTTCATGAAACTTTTCCACCCGCTCCTTATCACCGGAAGCTAATATAATACCGTCAATGCTCATTACATTTACATTACGCTTTAACCGCAGCATTGTTTGTTCTACAATTTCATTTGCCAGTCTTATTGTTAACAATTTATACACCTCGTATAAAAATAAAGTAATAATTAATAAAAAATTATACAACAAGTATAAAGTAAATTCAGAATATTACTACTATAATTTTTGTAAGCGCTTTATTCATGTGAGGGAGGAATCAAATGAAGATTATTATAAGTCCGGATTCCTTTAAAGGGACATTGTCTTCCGGAGAGGTTACATCAGTGATAAAGGAAGCAATTAAAAAGGTGGACAATAAGATTGAAACAATTTGTTTACCGATTGCAGATGGCGGCGAAGGAACCCTTGATGCATTAGTCAAAGCTACAAAAGGAAAGTATTTGACAGCGTCGGTTCAAAATCCTTTAGGGAAGCGGATTGAAGCAAAATATGGAGTACTGGGCGATGGGAAAACTTGTGTGATAGAAATGGCCCAGGCGTCAGGGTTAACACTTATAAATGAAGAAGAAAAAAACCCCCGTTTTGCAACAACATACGGAACAGGTCAATTAATACAACATGCAATGGATACTGGTTATCGTCACTTTATTATCGGTATAGGAGGAAGCGCTACAAATGATGGTGGCCAGGGAATGCTAAGGGCACTTGGAATGAAATTCATAGACAAAGATGGTAATGAAATTTTAAACGACGTATACCAATTTAATGCACTTAAAAATATCGATTTGTCTAATTTTGATTCACGAATTTCTGAAAGTACATTTATGATTGCCTGTGATGTAGATAACCCGTTAATAGGTTCGAATGGTGCTACAGCTGTATTTGGGCCGCAAAAAGGGGTAGAGCCGCATGATATTAATATATTTGATCAAAATTTAAATCATTATATTACTATTATCGAATCACAGCAAAACGTAAAAGTCCGTCATCGTGCAGGTGCAGGTGCGGCTGGTGGAATTGGCTCGGCGTTTATGGCCTTTTTTCCGCACCAGTTTAAGCCTGGTGTAGATATTGTGCTGGAAGCAGTGCAATTTACAAATCACCTGGAAAAAGCGGATTTTGTCATTACAGGTGAAGGGAAATCGGATGAGCAAACACTTTCCGGAAAAGCGCCAATAGGGGTTGCTAAGCTGGCAAAAGAAAAAGGTGTGCCAACAATTTTAATTTCGGGAATGATTGAAAATTCCAGTATTCTAAAAACCTATTTTCATCAAGTTGAAAGTATTGTCGGTAATGATATTTCGGCGGAGCAATCATTAAATAATCCAAGTTATTATTTGGAACAAAAGGTTACGGATTTAATAAAAAGATTAATATAAGGAGTGGGGAGAAATGTTGTTTCTAATTATTCTGATTGGTGTGTTGTTCATTGTCTTTGCAACGGCAAAACTAAAGCTGCATCCTTTTCTTGCATTATTAATTAGTTCATTCTTTGTTGGTATTGCAGCGGGTATGCCTTTGTTAACAGTTGTAGAAAGTATTAACACAGGGTTTGGAGGGCTGATGACGAGCATTGGTATCGTCATCGTAGCAGGTACGATTATTGGAATTATATTAGAAAAATCCGGCGCTGCATATCGTATGGCTGAAGTCGTATTGCGGGTAATTGGACCAAAACGACCGCAATTAGCAATGTCGATCATTGGCTACATTGTATCCATTCCGGTATTTTGCGATTCAGGCTATATCATTTTAACGAGTTTAAAGAAAGCGCTGGCTAAACGCGCAGGCGTAACAATTGCTTCAATGGCAGTTGCTTTAGCTACGGGTTTATATGCAACTCACGTACTCGTACCGCCTACACCAGGACCGATTGCGGCTGCTGGAAATATTGGTGCAGCAGATTATTTAGGCACAATCATTTTAATAGGATTAATCATTGCTATTCCAGCAACAATCGTAGGCTATATTTGGGCGACGAAAGTAGCATCGAAAATTCGGGTTGAGGCAGATGATGAGCCGGCATTGGATTACGATGAAATTATTAAGTCGTTTGGTAAAATGCCTTCTACATTCAAGTCATTCTTACCGATTGTATTGCCGATTGTATTGATCGGGGCAGGTTCTGTCGCTGCATTAGTAGGTGACCCGGAAGCAGGAGTTAATACATTCTTCAGATTCCTCGGTTCACCGACAGTCGCACTAATACTAGGGGTATTTGCTGCATTTTTACTATTGCCTGAACTGAGTGAAGAAACATTATCAAACTGGATCGGTGAAGCTTTAAAAGAAGCAGCGCCAATTTTATTAATCACAGGTGCTGGTGGCGCATTTGGTACGGTTATTAAAAATACAGGAGTCGGTGATAAACTTCAGGAAATGGATTTAGGTGCATTAGCAACAGGCGCATTATTTTTATTAATTCCGTTTTTAATTGCCGCTGCTCTAAAAACAGCGCAAGGTTCATCAACTGCAGCATTAGTTATTACATCTTCTTTAATCGCACCGATGCTACCGACTTTAGGAATCGAAGGGGCAGTGCCGTTAGCATTAGTCGTTATGGCAATTGGTGCGGGATCTATGACAGTTAGTCATGTAAACGATAGTTTCTTCTGGGTAATTACTCAATACAGCGGAATGAAAGTTACGGATGCATATAAAGCGCAAACGATGGCAACATTGCTGATGGGTTTAACGACAATTATCTTCACAATGGCATTATGGTTTGTACTAGTTTAATAGAGAAAGCAAAAGGTGCATCCTGTTGTTGGGATGCACCTTTATTATTGGACTAAACATTTTTACTTAGCATACGTAATCCATTTAAAATAACTAAAATTGTACTGCCTTCATGACCAATAACGCCTAGAGGAAGGCTGATTGCTTGGAAGAAGTTCGAAATGATCAGCAGAGCAATAACCGTTAATGAAAAAATAATGTTCTGTTTCACGATACGCTGCATTTTTCGCGAAAGCTTAACGGCATGGGCAATTTTAGATAAGTCGTTTTTCATTAATATTACATCCGCTGTCTCTAGTGCGACATCTGTACCGCCACCCATTGCAATACCGACGGAGGCAGTAGCAAGGGCAGGGGCATCATTGATACCGTCACCAACCATGCCGACATGGCCGGATGTTTTTTTGTATTGCTTAATATGCTCGACCTTCGTTTCCGGCAAGCACTCCGCCACATAAGTCGAAACACCAGCTTCTTTTGCAATTGCTTTTGCGGTTGTTTCATTGTCACCAGTCAGCATGGCTACATTAATACCTAGCTCTTGCAGTGCAGCTACCGCCTTTTTTGCCTCTTCCCGAACGACATCTTTAAGAGCGATAAGTGCTGCAATGCCTTGGTGATCTTTAAGAAATACAACTGTTTTACCTTCATTCGCTAATTGTTCGAGCGCTCCATCAGCAAATTGTTTTGCCAATTTTGCTCCAACAAAGTCAGGTTTTCCGATTATATAGGATTGTTCATTAAACTGCGCTTTCATTCCGTAACCAGGAATATCTTCTATGGTAATATTTTGCTCGTTGATGACACCCTGCTCTTTTGCGAATGCGTTAATCGCCTGTGCAAGGGGATGGTTTGACTGTCCTTCAATCCCTGCTATTAAAGCTAACGTCTGCTGTTTGTCTAAATCATCACGAACAATAAAATCTGTCACAACAGGTGTCCCTTGTGTTAATGTACCAGTCTTATCTACTGCCAATACGCGGATCGAGCTTAAATTTTCTAAATGCACACCGCCTTTAACAAGTATCCCGTTTCTCGCACCATTGGAAATCGCTGAAAGGGTAGCCGGCATAATAGAAGCAACTAATGCACAAGGAGAAGCAACAACAAGTAATACCATTGCGCGGTAAAGAGTTGTCGTCCAATCCCAGTCTAATAAATAGTGCGGTAAAAACATCATGAGTGCTACGGCCAATAATACTGCTTTTACATACACACTTTCAAAGCGTTCAATAAACTGTTGGGAAGGTGATTTTTCGCTTTGTGCAGATTGAACAAGTGTAATGATTTTTTGGAACAATGTTTCGGAACTCGGCTTTGTTACTTTTATAGTTAACACACTGTTTAAATTTACTGTACCGGCAAAAACTTCATTACCTGCTTTTTTCGTAATAGGCATTGATTCACCGGTAATCGCTGCCTCATCAACTGTTGAAATACCTTTATAAATTTCGCCATCTGCCGGTATACGTTCACCTGGTTTTACTAATATATGATCGTTTACCTTCAAATCTTTTACGGAAACTTTAATCGGTTCAAATCCGCCTCGTACAAGCCATGCTTCCTCTGGCTGCAGGTCCATTAATGAAGAGATTTCACGATTGTTTTTATTCATTGCATATGTTTCAAGTGCGCCGCTTAAGGCAAATATAAAGATTAATATAGCACCTTCCATCCAGTAACCGATAATGGCAGAACCAATGGCAGCAATAATCATTAAAATTTCTACATTTAAAGACTTGCTTTCTATTGTATCTTCAATACCTTCTTTTGCTTTTGCATATCCACCGATAAAGAATGCTGTTAAATATGCGATTACAGCGGCTGTCGTTTGCTCTGTTGACTCCATTCGCCACGCGAGCAAAATGATAAAGCCGGATACTAAAGCTGCAATTAATTCTTTGTGTTCTAAGATTTTCTCATTTAATGATAAGTTTTCTCGATTAGAATTAATCATAAATACCTCCTTGATAATGATTATTACTATTGATAAGGACTGATAATGAATTTCAATTAGATTAGAATTATTTCTTATTTATAATAATTATAATATAGGTCATTTATTTTGTAAATAACATACAATAGAGAATTAAAAAAAATAATGCCTACTTGACTTATAAGGATTATAGAGTAATATAATGAAGTACATTTATAAAATTGGAGGAGTATACTTTGAATTTCTACGTATTGCTTAATATTGCTTTGCTGCTTATTGTCATTGCTTTTTTATATTTCCTTAAAACGAAGCATGTTAAGTTTTCAAATCGTGTTTTTATCGCCTTAGGTTTAGGTATTATACTTGGGGTAGGATTACAATTTGCATATGGGGTAGGGTCGGATGCCATTAATGAAACTGTGCCATGGTACAACATCGTCGGAACAGGCTATGTAAAGTTACTGCAGATGATTGCAATGCCTTTAGTATTCATTTCGATATTAGCTGCATTTACAAAAGTGACATTTGGTAAAAACTTAGGTAAGTCAGCAGCGGTTATTTTATCAGTTTTAATCAGTACAACTGCTGTTGCAGCTGGTTTAGGTATTGCATCAACAGTGTTATTTGACTTAGATGCATCTCAAATTATGCAAGGTGAGGCTGAAATTGCACGCGGTGAATCATTGGTTGAACGTTCGGCAGAAGTGACACCTTTACCTGAACAGATTTTATCAATGTTTCCTGCAAATCCATTTGCGGATTTAACAGGATCTCGTGCAACATCAACAATTGGGGTTGTAATTTTCGCAGCATTTTTAGGATTTAGTTATTTAACACTCCGTCGAAAAGAAGAAGAAACGGCGGCAAATGTTAAAAAAGGTGTCGATGCACTCTACGGTTTAATCATGGGTGTTGTACGAATTATTTTACGTTTAACTCCATATGGTGTAGCTGCCATTATGGCACGTACCGTTGCAACGAGTGATTTAGGGGCGATTATGGATTTAGGTAAATTCATCCTAGCTTCTTATGTTGCATTGATCGCTATGTTCATTCTGCATTTAATCATTGTGGCATTAACAGGTTTAAGTCCATTAACTTATTTGAAAAAAACAGCTGAAGTACTGCTATTTGCATTTACTTCACGTTCAAGTGCAGGAGCATTACCGTTAAATATTCAAACGCAGACAAAGCGTCTTGGTGTTCCGGATGGCATTGCCAACTTTGCTGCTTCATTTGGTCTTTCAATCGGGCAAAATGGTTGTGCGGGTGTTTATCCGGCAATGTTGGCCGTAATGATTGCACCGACAGTGGGTATTGATCCGTTAACACCTGGCTTTATCGCAACATTAATTTTAATTGTGGCGATTAGTTCATTTGGTGTGGCAGGTGTAGGTGGTGGTGCGACATTCGCAGCCATTATCGTCTTATCTGCAATGGATTTACCGATTGCGTTAGCAGGTGTTTTAATTTCGGTAGAACCTTTAATCGACATGGGTCGTACAGCGCTTAATGTAAGCGGGTCAATGGTTTCAGGTGTCGTATCAAGCCGTGCAACAAAAGAGCTCGATACAACAGTCTATAATGAACCAGCCGATACACAATTAGTTCAATAACATGAAAAAGTAAAGCAGCACAGACAAATTCTGTGCTGCTTTTTTTAACCAAACAATCGATCTCGCATAAAAAAGCATGCGCTGAAAAATAGCCAAAGCATTAATGAAAGATATAGGTATATATATTCAAGGGTTACGTAAGGGAGAATAATAATCACATAAATTGTATACGAAAGGGCAACAAGAAAGCTGCGTCTATACTGATATTTAGTACTCACGTGTATTTGGGCAGCTATAAATAATGCATTAATCAATATCTTAATATAGAGCATATAACACCACCTATACCTTATATAATAAAATAGTATAGCATACCAATAAAAAGAATAGTTAGAATTATATGTAATTTAAAATACGGAAATAAAAAACGACTTCAACCATTTAGGAAGAAGTCGTTTTTCATAACTATTAGAATACACGCTCTGCATGCAATGCTAGTTTATCTAAAGAAGATTTCTCTACATCAGCATGTAATGAGTTACCATGAGAGTCCATCGTTACTACTGCAGTAAAGTCTTTTACAGTTAAGTGCCACATTGCTTCTGGAATTCCGAATTCCATTAAGTCTACACCGTCAACTGACTTAATGCAGTCTGCGTAGTACTGAGCTGCACCGCCGATTGCATTTAAGTAAACGCCACCGTGTTCTTCTAAAGCTTTAAGAGTTTTTGGTCCCATACCGCCTTTACCCATAACAGCACGGATACCGAATTTTTTCATGATGTCGCCTTGGTATGGCTCCTCACGAATTGAAGTTGTTGGACCAGCAGCTTTTACGACCCAGTTGCCTGCTTCGTCTTTCGCCATTACCGGACCACAGTGGTAAATAATTTGACCATCTAAATCTACTGGCGCTTCTACACCTTCACCGATTAAGTGGTGGTGGATTGCGTCACGACCTGTGTACATACGGCCAGAAATTTTTACTACGTCCCCAACTTTAAGTGAACGAATTTTTTCTTCAGTAATCGGTGCAACCAATTCAACTACTTTGTTGTCCGAGTTTTCTTGTTTTTCTTCATCACGGAAAGTGATTTTTTCACCTTCTTGGTAGTGCCAGTTTGTGATTTCGCCAGTCGCCGGATCGATATCGATTGCCATACGACGGTAAGCCCAACAGTTGTAAGCTACAGATACGAAGAATGAAGCTGGTAAACGGTCCATTACACCAATTTTACAACCTAGTAATGTTGCTTCACCGCCGAAGCCCATTGTACCAACACCGAATGTATTTGATTTTTCTACAATATACTGTTCTAGTTTTGCTAAGTCTTCAATTGGATTCACATCATCAACATGACGGAATAATTGCTCTTTTGCAAGATCATAACCTGAAGAGCGGTCACCACCAATACCAACACCGATGAAACCAGCAGAACAGCCTTGTCCTTGTGCTTGCCATACAGAATGTAAAATACATTTACGGATACCGTCTAAGTCACGACCAGCGCGGCCTAAACCTTCTAATTCTGTAGGTAAAGAATATTGGATATTTTTGTTTTCACAGCCGCCGCCTTTTAAAATAAGCTTCACTGTAATATAGTCATTTTCCCATTGCTCAAACTTTACTACTGGAAGTCCAGCGCCAATGTTTGTTCCAGAGTTTTTACCAGTCAATGAATCAACTGAATTCGGGCGTAATTTTGCATCACCAGTAGCTGCAGCAATTGCAGTGTGGATTGCTTTTTTAATTTCGATTTGGTTTACGCCAACTGGAGTATATACTTTAAATGTTGGTAGACCCGTATCTTGACAAATTGGAGATACATTATCTTCTGCCATTACAATATTTGTAGTGATTGTGTCTAAAGACATCGCTGCACGTGTACCAGCATTTTCTGCTTCTTTTGCAGCTTTAATAGCACGACGAACGTCTTTTGGTAAGTTAGTAGATGTTTCAGTTACTAAAGAATAAAGACTTTTTTCTAAAGTTTCTAAGTATGCCATCTTATTTTTCCCCCCAGAAAAATATGTGTATTTTGATCAATAAAATTAATATAAGTTAGAACAAAACTTTCACGAAGAAATGAATGTTATGTCTTTCTTAATAAACCATCTTACATTATAACTCTTTTAATGTGGAAAAAAAAGAGCGCTTACATGAATGTTTGTCAGATTAAAAGAAAAAACGGCGAATAATAGCAGAACTAGTCAAAAGAATGAAAAAAGCAATACCCAGTGTACAGGTATTGCTGAATTCTCTATTTATCTTCGCGGGATTGGAATTGATCCATTTTTTCTTCTAAATCATCCATCATTTGAATTAAGCGATCAATATCTTCAATTTCCGTCGTTTCAGGATCGATTGCATCAAGCACTTCAAGGAAAATTTCCAGGCGTTCTTTTAAATATGTTACTTGCTGTTCTTTGTTTGTAATTGGCTTCATAATGTATGATGCTCCTTTTGTATTGACTTATTAATATTATACTACGCTATTTTCTAAAAGTTAAACAACAACTTATAGTATATATCGGACTAACCTATTAAATTAACTTTAAAAAATAGGAAATTGTATAGTACTTGTTAATTATTTTAACATTCTGTTAATTTTGAATATTTACATTAATGAAGTGTTATGATAAAGTAAATTCATACTTAAATACGAAGGAGATGGTCGGAAAAAACATGTATAGACAAACTCAAGAAAAGGAGGAAGTTTAAACATTTACGGCTATTCGCCGATACGACTGTTTACGCAACGCAGAAATGGAATATAGTGATATTTAAAACCCCGGTTAACTTTTAGAGATAAAGTTAGCTGGGGTTTTTGAGTTTACTTTTATTTCTCCTAAAAGCTGTGATACGATGAATTGTATGAACTAAGGGAGAAAATTGAAATGAGTTATGAACAGCGCAGGTTTACGATTTTAGTTATTATTGTATCAATTTCAGGATTTTCGCAAGGAATGCTTTTACCTCTGATTTCGGTGATTTTTGAAGGGGATGGCGTATCCTCAACGCTCAATGGTTTGAATGCCACAGGTTTATACATAGGAACATTATTAATCTCGCCGTTTATCGAGCAGCCATTACGCAAATATGGGTATAAACCTATTATCCTATTTGGTGGGGCACTCGTTTTCATGTCACTGTTTTTATTTCCATTTTGGAAAAGTGTCATGTTTTGGTTTATACTCCGGCTGTTAATTGGCATCGGTGATCATGCACTGCATTTTTCAACACAGACTTGGATTACATCAACTACAGCTACACATAAACTCGGTAAGAGCATGTCAATATACGGCATATCTTTTGGAGTAGGCTTTGCTGTTGGCCCATTGTTTGTCCCGCTAATTAAAATATCGGAAAGCTTTCCGTTTATTATTTCGTCGGCATTATGTTTATTAGCATGGTCGTTAATCTTTTTCGTGAAAAATGAAAAGCCGGAAGCGTTGGCAGGAGATGCAAATGAATCAGGTATCAAACGTTATAGTCTAGCTATAAAATACGGATGGATTGCCTTTTTGCCGCCGTTTGTTTATGGCTTTTTAGAATCGTCACTGAATGCTTTATTTCCGGTGTATGCTTTACGAAAAGATTTTGACGTAGCATTTGTATCCATTATTTTGGCTGGCTTTTCGATCGGAGCGATTGTTATGCAATTTCCGCTTGGTGCATTAGGTGATAAAATGGGTCGCCATAAAGTCATTGTTTCAGGGCTCTTTGCCGGAAGCATATTTTTCTTAATAGGCAATTTCTTTGAGCATTCGGAACTGTTTGTAGCTGCTGTCTTTTTTTGTGCAGGAATGTGTGTCGGTTCGATGTTCTCACTCGGTATTACATATATGACCGATTTGACTCCGAAAGAGCTGCTGCCGACAGGGAACTTGCTTTGTGGTATATTCTTCAGTTTAGGCAGTTTAACTGGTCCGCTTTTAGGCGGTTTATATTTGGAAGTTTTCCCGAGTAGCGGATTTTTATTTGTTATTTCGGTCATGCTGCTGACAGTTGCAGTGGTCATACTCTTTTTTGGCAAATCGAAAAAAATAGCTATATAAAAAAGCAGACGTTCTCTTACTTGGAACGTCTGCTTTTTACTGAAAAGAAGACTATTGCGGTAAAAATCATTGCTAAAATTATGTAGATGAACACATTTAAATAGTTTACACCACCAAATGTAACAGCAGCTTGAAGTGAGCTTGCTGAAGTTGCTGAATTTTCATCATTGCTTTGAAAGATGAGGCCTGCAAAAGATGAAATCGCCCAATAAGAAATAATAAAAGTGATTACTACAAATAGAAAATTCTTCATATTAATACCTCCTGGCGATTACTATTTTACATGAAAAGTAAAGCAGTGGGGGGTCTTCTAAAATAATTCATATTAAAAAGTACGAAGTTTCTGGAAACTGCATTTATGCACCAGGTTATTAATTAACTCCAATAATTTATTAGATTATTAACTTCTTGTTCCACTAATCCTTATATATTGCTTCAAAAGATATACGAAACCTTTTTAATTAAAATAATTATTTCTAAAGTGTAGGTGTTTTGGCATATTATTTATTTAAGTAGAATATCTTAATTGGGGAGTGAAGAGAATTAATGAAGAGACTTTATAAATTTTTTTTCTTAACAGTACTTTCTTTGGTAATGTTCCTCACCCTACTTAAATTTATTTTTAATGATACCGAGGATAAAATACTTAAACCTCTAATTGAGCAAGGTATTCAAAAATCTGAAGAAACAATATTATTACCGAACGATAATAAAAGTTGTTTAAAAGAAACTCCTACATTTAATATCCCTAATAATGAACCAAAAAAACAAATTACTTCAAATCATGATGATTGGGTATTGATTTGGCAAGATGAATTTGAGGACAATTGTATAAATATAAACAATTGGAATATAGAAGATTTCGCAGCCGAGAAAAATAATGAACTACAACATTACACTTCTAATAACGTCAAGGTTGAAGACGGTGTCTTAAAGTTAATAAGTAAAAATGAAAGGTATAAAGGGAAGAAATATACCTCTGGTGCAGTTCACACAAAAGGGAAATTTGACTTATTGTATGGAAAAGCTGAAATGAGGGCTAAATTACCAACTGGTCAAGGGATATTCCCCGCCTTTTGGTTGATAACAGATAAGGAAAATACTTGGTTGCCGGAAATAGATATTATGGAAATGTTAGGTCACCAACCCAATGAAATCTGGATGGTTTCACATTGGCTAGGTGAAAATGGGAAGTTAAAGAGTGATTTTTCCTCCTATACAGGTGAAGACTTCTCTAAAGAATTCCATACCTTTAGTATTGAATGGGCGCCAGATTCAATTTCGTGGTTTATTGATGGTATTGAAAGATTTAAATCCACTATGTATATTCCTAATGAGAATATGTATTTATACTTAAATACTGCTATTGGCGGGAATTGGCCTGGATCTCCGGATCATACTACGGGTTTTCCGGCCATTTATGAAATTGACTATGTAAAAGTTTTTAAAAGAAATAAAGTAAATTAATTTTAATAATGTTTTTACCAAAAAACATTATTAATAGGGTTCTTTACTTTTCTTCCCACAAGAAATGCTTTTGCGAAATTGGAGGTTATAATAATGTTTTTAATTATAACAATTGGTCTTTTCTGTATTTTTATATTGTTCCATATATTATATATATTTGTACCATTGTATACTCTCCGCCAGCAAGCGTATGGTCATCCTTCAAAGGAGAAGGGGATTAGCATATTAATTCCTGCATATAACGAAGCACTTGTAATTGAAAATTGTTTGGTTGGAATTAAAAATTTAAATTATACCAATTTTGAGGTCCTATTTATAAATGATGGCTCCACTGATGACACCCTTGAAATATTCCACAAACATCTTAGACTAATTAAAACCCCCAGATTTAATTCCGGGTTACTAAATTATGAAAAGGTAAAGAACATTTACCATTCGCAAAAGTATACCAATATCTGGATAATTGACAAAAGTAATGGTGGAAAGGCAGATGCTCTTAATGCTGGCATAGACTTTGCGATAAACGAAATTGTAATTACATTAGATGCCGATAGCATTCTCGAGGAAAATTCATTAAATGAAATGAATCGAATATTTTCAGATGATTCAGTAATTGCAGCGGGTGGATTAGTAAAAGTTGTTCAGGGTTTTAAACACAGTGATGAAAAATTAACTCCTTTCTTTAAAATACCGGGCATAATCCGCTATCAAGTAGTGCAATATTTGACAGCATTTTATTTACACAAGACTACGCAATCAAAACTAGGATCGATTACAGTGATAGCTGGAGCATTCGGTGCTTTTCAAAGAAGTATACTAAATCAAATAAAAGGTTTCAGACAAACCGTAGGTGAAGATATGGACATTACGTTGAGGATTCATGAATTAATTAGCACATGTTTGAAGAATAAACGTATTGTATTTGTTCCTGAAGCAGTTTGTTATACTGAATGCCCTTCAAGTTTCAAAAGTTTATACACCCAGCGAATCCGTTGGCAAAAAGGATTTATGGATTGCATTATAACCTATCGTAAGTCATTGTATCGAAAAATGAATTTTAAAGTATCAACCTACTTACTTTTAGACTCACTACTCCTTGGAACACTCTCGGCTTTCCCAACCCTCATGATTCCAATTCTCATATTCTTTTCTTTAAATCATATTAAATTTTTCCTTATTCTTTTTATAATTTCATTTGTATTGGTAATTATGCAGGTGATAGCTTCATTACTAGTTTCAAAAAGATTTGGTCACAGTTATAGCTTAAAAGATAAATTTTTACTGTTTTTATTTTTACCATTCGAGGTAATCTTATATCGACTTACAGAGTTATTTTTTGTTTCGATTGGAACAATTTTATACTTTTTTAAAAAGGATGGATGGAACCCTTCAGAACGTATTGGACAGCCAATAATTCTTAATACCAGAGTGGAAATTAATATTAAAGATACTCTCGGAGGTTAATGTATTGAAAAAATACATCATATCAAACTTTTTATTTACCCTCTCTTTCCTCATTATATTTACACCTTTATGTTATATACTTTACAATTACATTTTATCTTTCGATGTTCCCTTTGTAGCAGCTAAAGAACCATTAAGTAATGCTAACATTTCTTCCATTTCAATTAACCGTAATTTTTCTGATTTTGAGGAGTATGCCGACAAGGTAACAGTTTTAATGTATCATCAAATTATTCCTGAGAATCAATTAAAAAAACACCATTTCACAGAATCGGGGGACATAATTGATGAAGTCGTAACACTTGAACAATTTATTGAACAAATGAATTATTTAAAGGATGAAAATTTTACTGTTTTATCATTAAAGGAATTCGAATCTTTTATGAATAACCAGAAGAAAGTGCCAGCAAAAAGTGTGTTGATTACATTCGATGATGGATATAAGAATATATTTGAATTTGCTTATCCAATTTTACGAAATCATGGGTATAGTGCTGTTAATTTTATCATTACTAGTTTAATTACAGAGAAAAATATTTTATATAACCCTCTCGATCACCAATATGCAAGCATTGAAGAATTAAAAGAAGCAGCGGATGTCTTTGATTATGAAAACCATACTCACTCCTTTCATAAGGTTTACGATAACGGAGAATCATACTTAGTATTATACGAAGTTGAAAAGGTGAAGGCTGATATTGCTAAAGCAAAGGAATGGTTAGGAAATTCAATAGCCTTTGCAGCTCCTTACGGGAATTATAATACCAATACATTAGATATATTAAGAGAGTTGGATATTAAAATGGCTTTTACCATTAAGCCTGGTTACGCTGAATCATCTCAACATATCCTTGAGATTCCTAGGCAGGGGATTTATCCATTTTATGCTTTAAAGGATTTTAAATATATTCTAGAGCAAAGCACTAACTAACTAATCCGTAAGTTAAAGTTCTTTCCCGCAACTATATGAAAGGGTAGGGCTTAGATAAGAGATTAAAGCTTAATTTCTTTAATTTTGCGCTCAATAATAAATAAAATTACTTGTAATTACGAAGGACCTATTCATAATAGGCCTTCGTGAAATCCTTACACATAGTATGGTAGTATCTAAAATAGCTAGCGGTTCGCTAATTCAATTTATGTTATTTTGCTTCCGGATCCGGTTGATGTAGACCAAATATATTATTTTCAGTATCAAGAAAATATCCTTGCCAAGCCATACCTGGCAGCGCATATTTCGGCATTGCTACTTTGCCGCCGTTTGCTAAAATCTTTGCTTCGGTTTCATCATAATTGCTTACGCCTAAAGTACATACTGCAGAGTTAACACTTTGTCCTTCTGCAGGGGAAGGCCCTTGTCGCTGCATTAAAGCACCATTAATTCCCGGATATTGATCGTCGCCAGTAATCGCTCCCAAATACGGCATGCCTGCATATTCACTATAATCCTCAAAACTCCATTCAAAAACAGCCTCATAGAAATTTTTCGCGCGTTCCATATCATCTACATGAATTTCAAAATGTATGATTCTTCCCAAAATAATCCCTCCGAAAATATATTTGATTTAATATTGCGTTAATTGAAGTGTATATGCAAGTTTTTACCAAGAGAAAAAACCTACACAAAATTTTGTGTAGGCGTATGGAACATATTATTTTTTTAATGTCAGTTTCACGACACATTCAACCTGTGCTGTTTGCGGGAACATATCGACTGGTTGAATATATTCAACGTTGTAACTCTTTGATAATTCCTTTAAATCACGCGCTAGTGTTGAAGGGTTACACGATGTGTAAACAAAACGCTTTGGTTTAATTTTTAATACAGTTCTAATAAAGCCTGGCTCTAAACCTGTGCGGGGTGGATCCACACAAATGACATCTGGACGGTAATCTTCTTTTGACCAGCGGAAAAGCCATTTATCTGCAGAGCCTGGGAAGAAACGTACATGCTGCAGATTATCGTTTGTACGTGCATTATACTTCGCATCAGCAATTGCTTCGTCGACATTGTCCATACCGCGGACTTCACGGGCACCTTCTGCCAGCCACATACCGATTGTTCCAACACCGCAATATGCATCGACAACATTTTCTTTCCCTGTCAGTGCTGCAGCTTTTTTAATTTCATTATATAAATGTACTGTTTGTTCAGGATTAAGCTGGAAAAATGCACGAGTTGATAAATCAAATGCAAATTCACCCAACTTTTCATGAATCGCTTCTTTTCCGTCTAAAATAAAAGTGTCAGGTCCAAATATAAGCGATGTCTTCTCACGGTTGACGTTTTGTGTAATGGAAACGATTGAAGGATCAATCTTTTTAATGCGTTCAATTAACTCTTCTTTATGCGGAAGCTCACGGCGAGTTGTTACAAGACATACTTGTGTTTCGCCAGAGCGCATACCTGTACGAACAACAATTGTTCGAACTAAGCCATTTAACGTTTTCCCATCATAAATCGGGATATTTAGTTTCTGTAAAATTTTACGAGTAGCAACTGTAATTTTTGAAGTTACAGGATGCTGTACAAGACAATCATTAATATTTAGAAGCTGGTTAGTTCCTTCAGTAAATAGACCTGCATATACACGCTTGCCTTCTTTACGTACTTGGAACTGGGATTTGTTGCGGTAATGCCAAGGATTATCCATTCCGATCGTTGGGCGGATTTCAGCAGTTTGTCCAATTTCTTTTGCGTATTTTTCGAATGCCTGTACGACGATATCACGCTTATTCATTAACTGCGCTTCATAAGTCATATGCTGTAATTGACAACCACCACATTCAGAATACACAGGGCAAGGTGCTTCTTGGCGGAATTCGCTTGCTTTACGTATTGCCAAAATTTCCGCTTCAGCAAATTTCGGGGATACTTTTGTTAATTTTACTGTTACTTCTTCCCCAGGAATCGCACCTTTTACGAATACGACATTGCGTTTATAAAAACCGACACCTTCACCATTAATGCCAAGGCGCTTTATCGTTAACGGGAACTTTTGCCCGACTTCCATTTTTAGTTCACTCAAGTTTACACGTCCTTTAAATAGAGTAACTCGCACCAAAATTTAGTGCGAGTCACTTCCTTTTCTTCATCATTTCAGTATAGCGGAAAGTACAATGAAAAGAAAGGAACGCTACTTTTTTAATACGGGGAAATTTTTTCGTATTCAAGCACCAGATCATCCAGAGAGCCAAACGTGTAACCTTGTGCTTTAGCATCTTTTATGAATTGAGGTATCGCTTCGGCATTATCCTGAGCTACCGTATGCATTAAAATAATTGCACCTGGATGTAGCTGGTTCATTAGTGCATCATAAGCATATTTTGCGCCGCGTCGTTCATCTTTTAGCCAATCTTTAAAAGCGATGGACCAGAACATATGGCGATAGCCCACTTCATTGCCGACTTTCAAAACTTCTTCATTAAAGATACCTTCTGGCGGTCGGGCATAATAAGTCCGTTTGACACCAGTCAATTCATTTAATTTATCATCAAACCGTTTCCATTCCTTCTTCATTTCTTCAGCGGACAAACGCGCCATATTCGGATGCCCATAAGAGTGGTTTCCGATAATATGGCCATCTTTAACCATCGTTTTTACTAAATCGGTCGCGCTTGTTAAATAATGACCGGTCAAGAAGAAAGTGGCCGGAGCTTTTTCTTCCCGCAAAGTATTTAAAATACTCTCGGTATAGCCATTTTCGTAGCCGTTATCGAATGTTAAGTAAACGATTTTCTTTTCTTCATTGCCTTTATAAATGGCACCGTATTTACTTAACATAGATTCAAGCGGTTCACCTATTTCTACAGGCTCGCCATTACGGCTTGGCTTGAAGCCCCAATGAAATTCCTCGGCTTTTGCAACAGACATAAAGGATATAAATGTGGCAACTAACACGAAGCTAATCCCTAAAATATGTTTTTTCAATGAAAAAGCAACCTCCTTTTACAAGGTAGGTTGCGTGAAAAGCATTGTTTTATTCATATAGATCACGAATTGCATCTTCCACAGAAATAAACTTGAATTCAAAATTTGCGTTTAACAATTTTTCGGGTAATACATGCTGTCCTTCCAGTACGAGCATACTTTTTTCACCAAGAGCGATCTTTAAAGCAATACTTGGAACCGGGAACCAATGTGGACGCTTCAATGCATGACTTATTGATTGCCCGAATTGCTTCATTCGTTTTACATTTGGTGTTGTAAAATTAATTGGCCCTGATAATGTATCGTTTTCGATTGCAAAAAGTATAGCACGTGCTACATCCTCTACATGAATCCAGCTAAGCCACTGTCTGCCTGATCCAATTGTTCCGCCAACACCAAGCTTATAAGGAAGTACCATCATCGGCAATGCACCTTCGCCTTTTTCCAAAATAACGCCAAAACGGGTTAAACAAGTGCGAATGCCTAGTTGTTGAGCCTGCATTGCTCTTTCTTCCCATTGGACTACAACGTTTCCTAAAAAATCAGATGCTTTTTCAGGAGCTTGTTCTGTATAAACAGCTTTTTCAGAAACAGGATAAATACCAACAGCACTCGCATTAATAAGTACTTTTGGTTTATCCATTAAATTTTGTAGTATACGGATGACTTCATCGGTAGATTCGATTCGGCTTGATAGTATTTTTTGTTTTTGTTCATCTGTCCATCGACCTTCATTTAGTGATACTCCGGCTAAATTTACAAATGCATCAGTATTTTCCATGTAAAGCTCGGGTGTCGAGTCATCGTTTAGCCATTGTACATAGTGGATGTTATTTTTAACTTGCTGCTCTCCCCGAGTTAAAATTATGACTTCGTGACCTTTTTCAAGTAATAGCTTACTCAACCTTCTGCCAACCATTCCTGTCCCACCTGCAATTGCAACTTTCATACAAACACCGCCTTATTTCATTTCGTTAGTATCAGTATACCGTTCGATGAAACTATAAGTAAAAAGATGTATACTAGAATGTACATTGTTATTGTGAGGTGTACACGGTGCAAGTGCAAATTATTACGAAAATTGGTCGACAAAAAAACAATCAAGAGCGCTACAATATTTATTTGAACGAACAGTATGCTTTTGCAGTTGATGAAGGGACACTTATTAAGTTCGGTCTGCAAAAAGGCAAAGTACTTGAGCAGATGGAAATAGATGAAATACAATATGAAGATGAAATTGCAAAAGCGTTTAACAAAGCGCTCAATTTTCTTAGCTTCCAAATGCGCAGTGAACATGAAGTGAAGTCCAAGCTCCTGAAAGCAGGGCATGGGGAAGCAGTTGTACAAGAAGCTATTCATAAATTAACGGGCTTAGGTTTTTTAAATGATGAAAGCTATTCCAAAGCACTGCTTGAAACGAGAAAGCGTACGACAAAAAAAGGACCGGCTGCAATTCGGCAAGACCTGATGCAAAAAGGGATTGATAAAAATCTGCAACAGAAAGTATTGGCGACATATGATCATGAGGAGCAATTAAAGCTTGCAATGGAACTGGCGGAAAAAGCTGTGCGTTCCAATACAAATAAAACTCCGACACAAGTGAAGCAGAAAATTCAGGATGTGCTGTTGCGTAAAGGGTATTCCTATGAGATTGTTAAAGAAATACTCGAGCAGATTACATTAGACCGTGACGAAGATGAATGGTCCGAATTAATAGAAGCTCAAGGTGATAAAATTTGGCGCAAATATGCAGCTAAATTAACAGGATCTGATCTTCGGCAAAAAGTAAAACAGGCGCTTTATCAAAAGGGCTTTCCGATAGAGAAAATTAATGAATATATTGAACAGAAGGAGCAATAACAAAATGAATGAATTAACATATAGTGCAATGTCTGAACCGGAATTACGTCAGGAAATTGCGAATTTACGTGAACGTGCGAGAAAAGCAGAGCAATTGGGGATTGTTAATGAATATGCAGTTTATGAGCGTAAAGCATTACTGGCAGAGGCATATTTAGTTGATCTTTCAACAATTATTCCAGGCGAAATCTATCGTCTAAATGGATCGCCGGGTGAATTTTTCCAAGTAGATTATTTAAAAGGTCGCTTTGCATGGGGACACCGATTAGGTTCGGAACGTTTTGAAGAAGCATTACCTGTTTCTATTTTACGTCCGATGAAGGAAGGGAAGTAGCATGGAAGAGTTATACCAAAGACTAACAGAACAATTACTAGCGAAAAACCCTAAATTACCGGCAGGTCGTGCCCGAACGTGGGTGGAATTATTATGCAGCGATTTCGAGTCTACATCTGCCAAGGCTGGGGCGGATTACCGCGGTGCCGAATATACAGCTAAATTAGTGAGTCAGTTAATTGAAAGCTATGGGGATAAGCTTCATTTATTTGCGGCCCAAAATCCGAAATATGCGCATTTATTAAATGACAGTGATGATACGTTAAATTAAAACCAGTCAGCTTTAGTGTAATTGTTTTATTTACAGCTGATTCCAATATAAAACCACCAGTTGTGGCTGGTGGTTTTACGTCATTTTATTTAGTCATTGCCGGCCCCTATTTGCAGTCGTTTCTGCAATTTTTCTTCTGTAAAAATCCAGCCGGTATAAGAATTGACAATGTTAAGCTCTTCATCTAAATGGGCGACTGCAACGAATGGATAGCGATCATTACTTCGGTAGCGTAAATCGATTAAACGCAGTTCTGTCACGCCGCTTTCAAGCTCTGAAATTTCCCACCGGTAAAGTGGTGAAAACGATAAAAAGGCATCTAAATTTGGATCTTTTAACGCTTTTTCAACGAGTTCTGTTTTTGGGATAGGTTCAATCTCGAACTTATCGTAAATATTGACAGATCTGCGATAGGCACGGCCAACATAGAAATGCGTTTTCGATTTAGCGGCAACTTTCCAATGGAAAAAGCGCATTGTCGGAGCGACAATTACAAACTCTTCGTCCTGCAATTCATGATGGACAGCAGTTTTAACCGCCTTTTGAAGAGCAAAACGTAAAATATAATAGAAGAAAATAACGATATACATGACCGTAAATGTGAGGACGGGTTCTGTCCCTAATAACCAAAGTAAAATACCAATACAGTGCATCGTAAATATTAATGGATCGAATGTATTAATAACACCGAGTGCAACCCACTTTTTTGAAAAAGGGCGCAATGCCTGTGTGCCATATGCATTAAAAATATCTACAAAAACATGTAAAAATACGGCGATTTGAGTCCATAGCCAAACATTGAACAGATGGACATCAGGTAAAATAAGGGCGAGAACACCTGTTATTAATAGAGGCCATAGTAAAACGGCTGGTATTGAATGTGTAATCCCTCGGTGATGGCGTATATAAACCGCATTATTACGAAGTTTTAAAACCGTATCAATATCCGGTGCCTGTTGTCCGATAATCGTTCCTGCCATTACAGCCGTAAAGGTCATAGAATGACTTGCGACAGTCGGGTCTACAAGTGCTAGGCCTCCAATAGCAATCCCCATGACGAAATGTGTGCCAGAATCCAAATGTATCAACCCCTCGATCTTAAAACCGTTCGAGAACGGAAAAATTTAGCAATCGTATCCACATTATAATATACCCTTTTTTAAGGAAATAAAATCGAATTTTTGGAGGACAATGTGAACTATCAATATACAAAACAGTTTCGCCAAGCATTAGTGCAATGGTTTTTGGAAGAGCAACGAGATTTGCCTTGGCGTCGTACGAAAGAACCCTATCAAATTTGGGTGTCTGAAGTCATGCTGCAGCAAACAAGAGTTGATACAGTCATCCCATATTACAACCGTTTTATCGAAAAATACCCGACAGCGGAAAGCTTAGCCTATTCACCGGAAGAAGAGCTGCTTAAAATGTGGGAAGGTCTAGGATATTATTCCCGTGTACGTAATTTACAAGCAGGTGTCCGAGAAGTAGTCGAGGTGTACGGCGGAAAAGTACCGGATAACCGCGTTGATATTTCAAAGCTAAAAGGTGTTGGACCTTATACTGCAGGTGCAATATTAAGTATTGCTTACGGGAAGCCGGAGCATGCTGTAGATGGAAATGTCATGCGTGTTTTGAGTCGCGTATTAAATATTGATGCCGATATCGCTTTGCCAAAAACAAAGAAAATTTTTGAACAAGCGGTAACAGAGCTGATTGATCATGAAAATGCATCTTCATTTAATCAAGGACTGATGGAGCTAGGTGCGTTAATTTGTACACCAACTTCACCAAAATGCCTATTATGCCCAGTGCGTGATTACTGCACGGCATTCCATGAAGGTGATCCATCCAGCTTACCGGTTAAATCCAAAAAGCTAAAAACAAAAAATATCGAATATGATGTTTATATTATCCGTGATCAGCAAGGACGTTTTTTAATGGAAAAACGACCGCAAGCAGGTCTGCTCGCGAATATGTGGCAGTTTATTATGATTGAACGCCAGGCAGATGAAAATAGTTTAACCAAAGTGGAAAAACAATATAACGTTACTTTGGAGCACAATTCTAAGGAAACAATTTTAAGTTTCAGCCATGTTTTTTCTCACTTGAAATGGCATATTGACAGCTATTTGGTCGATGCAGTTGAAACGAATGCAAATCCGGAAAATACAGCATACTTTACAAAAGAGCAAATTGCCAATTTACCAATGCCTGTGCCGATGTTAAAAATATGGGGGAAAATAAATGCATAATTAATTTGCCACCAGACCACAATAATGGTCATGGAGGTGACAAAAAATGAGTCGCAATGAACAAAACCGCAACAAACAACAAAACCAAAACCAACGTAACAACCAACAAAACAACCGTGAAGAGTTTGGTCAAGACCTAAACTTCAACGATTTCAACCAGCAAAACCAAAATCAAAACCAGAATAACCGTCAAAACAATAACCGACAAAACAACCTTGAAGAATTCGGCCAAGACGAAAATTTCAACGAGGTTCAACAACAAAACCAAAAACAACAACGTGAACAAGAGCAGCGTAACGCACAATTCGCGAAACGTAACAATAACAACTTCTAATGAAGTGTAGAAAGATGTTCTGAAAGTGCAAACTTTCAGAGCATCTTTTTTTGTTTTAAAATGAAAGAGCGGGGAAGTTATAAAAGAAGTGTCACATACTACTAATTAATTTTTTGTTTAAAACGTGCAACATTAAGGCATCGTAATAATTTTCACGCAAAATTGAAAATAATTGTATTCGAACTACAAGTTTTGCCCAAGCATTGTTATAATACAATAAAGACTGCTAGAATTTTTAGCTGAGACGAAAAGGTGGGCTTTATGATGGCATTACCGGTTGAAGGAGAAAAAATCCAAATACATAGTTATAAGCACAATGGTAATATCCACCGTGTCTGGCAAGAAACGATGGTATTAAAAGCAACGAAAAATATTATTATCGGTGCGAATGAAAAAACACTTGTTACGGAATCAGATGGTCGCACTTGGCTGACACGTGAGCCCTCGATTTGTTACTTTCATGCAGAGCATTGGTTCAATATTATTTGTATGCTGCGGGACGACGGCGTGTACTACTATTGCAACATCAGTTCACCGTTTGTGTTTGATAACAATTGCTTAAAATATATTGACTATGATTTGGACGTAAAGGTGTTTCCTGATATGAGTCATGCATTACTGGATGAAGATGAATATGAGCAGCACAGGTTGGAAATGAACTATCCCGAAGTCATAGATAAAATTTTACAGCGTAATGTTAAAACATTGGTAAGCTGGATTGAACAACGCCGTGGACCATTCGCTCAGGATTTCATAGAGTCTTGGACGAATCGTTATATCTTATTGAGTGAAATTCAGGCAAATAAAGAGTAGTGGGACACAAGCAGCTTTTTAGGTTGCTTGTGTTTTTCTTTTGGGTAAAGTACATGTGTAAATGTTAAATGGGGAATTATGATATGATAATTGCTGTTGCAAAATTTCTGAGGGGAAGTGTTTTTTGCATTGGATAGTATTAAACGTTATATGCGGTTCGTCAAGCCGTATAAAATGCTTTTATTTTTAACAATCGTAATCGGCATACTAAAATTTGCGATTCCGTTATTTTTACCGTGGCTCCTGCAAATAATTATCGATGATATATTGTTGAAAGATGGCATGACTACAGAGGAGAAGACAAAGCAATTATTTACATGGATCGGAATTGCGCTCGTACTGTTTTTTGTTATTCGTCCACCAATCGAATATTACCGCCAATACTTTGCACAAAACTTGAGTAACAATATTTTATTTGATATACGTAAAGAATTGTATGGGCACTTGCAAAAATTAAGCTTAAAGTATTATGCGAATACCCGAGCTGGAGAGGTAATTTCGCGTGTCATCAATGATGTTGAGCAGACGAAGAACTTTGTTATGACAGGATTGATGAACTTATGGCTAGATTTAGCGACGATATTAATCGTGATTGCCGTCATGTTTGCGATGGATGCGAAGCTGACGCTTGTTTCGCTTATTGCTCTGCCATTTTACGCATTTAGTGTAAAGTATTTCTTCGGGCGACTACGAAGTTTAACGAAGGAACGGTCACAGGCTCTGGCTGGTGTTCAAAGTTATCTACATGAGCGTGTTGCCGGTATGAGCATTATTAAAAGTTTTACATTGGAAAAGCATGAGCAGAAAATTTTCGATGAAACGAATGGAGAATTTCTTAATAAAGCATTGGACCATTCACGCTGGAACGCCAAATCTTTTGCTGTAGTTAATACTATTACGGATATGGCGCCGCTGATCGTAATTGGCTATGCAGGTTATCAGTATTTAAATGATGCGCTTTCGATAGGTGTACTCGTTGCGTTTTATGCTTATATTGAACGCTTATATGGACCGCTTCGCCGATTGGTAAGCTCATCGACAACATTGACTCAGTCAATTGCGTCAATGGACCGCATGTTTGAACTGATGGACGAGAAATATGAAGTTCAAAACAAGCCTGACGCAATGGTGTTACCCGCAGCAAAAGGGAAACTTCAATTTGACCGAGTTACATTTAAGTATGATAAAGATGGAAACACAATTTTAAATGAAGTTGATTTCACGATTGAACCTGGACAAACTGTCGCCTTTGTAGGTATGAGCGGCGGGGGGAAATCGACAATCGTCAGCTTAATTCCGCGCTTCTATGATGTGACGGAGGGAGCGGTGAAAATTGATGATCTAAACGTTAAAGATGTTACGATTGAATCATTACGCTCGCAAATCGGGATAGTATTACAGGATAATATTTTGTTTAGCGATTCAGTGAAGCAGAATATTTTAATGGGGAATCCGCATGCGACGGATGAGGAAATAGTTGCTGCTGCCAAAGCGGCGAATGCCCATGACTTTATTATGGGTTTACCGGAAGGCTATGACACGAAAGTGGGAGAACGTGGTGTTAAACTTTCAGGCGGGCAGAAGCAGCGTGTGGCAATCGCACGAGTATTTCTTAAAAATCCCCCAATTCTTGTATTGGATGAGGCGACTTCTGCACTTGACCTGGAAAGTGAAGCACTTATCCAAGACTCGCTTGACCGTTTAGCACATGAGCGGACGACGATCATTATTGCTCACCGACTGTCCACAATTACCCATGCCGACAACATTTTCGTTATCGATCACGGAGAAGTTGTAGAATCAGGGACTCATCAACGACTAATGGAGCAACAAGGAGCATATTATAACTTATTCCAAGTACAAAAATTAGATTAAATTTGAGTGACTATGTTGAAAAAAATCAGCATGGTCACTTTTTTTATGTATATTTTAAAATACATTTTTTTACGATAATGTTGTAAATTAGTAGATGTTATAATATCATATTTTCAAATACTTTTAATCTTCAGAAAACTGAGGTGTTTAAATGAGTCGAAAAGCTGTGCTTGAAGTGAGAGAGTTAGAAACGACATTTTTTTCAGACAGTGGAAAGGTTGCAGCTGTCGATCGGATAAGCTTTTCAATTCATGAAGGGGAAATTCTCGCTATCGTAGGGGAATCTGGCTGTGGTAAAAGTGTTACTTCCCTCTCTATTATGGGGCTGGTACCGAGTCCTCCCGGAAAAATAACAAATGGAGAAATTTTATTGAAAGGGCAAGACATTTCGAAGCTTTCAGATAAGCAAATGCGCAAAATTCGAGGCAATGAAATCGCGATGATCTTCCAGGAACCGATGACTTCGCTAAATCCTTTGTTTACAATCGGGAATCAATTGATCGAAGCAATCCGAATCCACCATCCAAAATGGTCGAAAAAAGAAGCAAGTGCACGAGCGGTGGAAATCATGAAGTTGGTCGGCTTGCCGCGCGCAGAACAGTTGCTTAAAGATTATCCTCATCAACTATCAGGAGGAATGCGGCAACGTGTAATGATTGCAATGGCCCTTGTATGTAATCCAAAAGTGCTTATCGCCGATGAACCGACAACAGCCCTCGATGTTACAATCCAAGCCCAAATATTAAAGTTAATGCGGGATTTAAATGAAAGGCTGAACACTGCTGTTTTACTCATTACACATGATTTAGGTGTTGTTGCGGAAACCTGTGAGCGCGTCATTGTCATGTACGCTGGACAAATCGTTGAAGAAGCGCCGGTCAATGAAATATTTAAAAACCCGCAGCATCCTTATACGAAAGGACTCATCCAGTCTGTACCCGATATGCGTTATAAAAAGGATACGCTTTATTCAATTCCTGGGAATGTTCCGAAACCGGGTTCCATTTTGGAAGGCTGCCGTTTTGCAGCACGATGTGAATACGCATTTGACCGTTGTTTAACAAATAACCCTCCGCTATATGAATCATCCGGTACACATAAAGCAAGATGTTTCTTATTGGATATGGAAGAAGGGGGAGTTACACATGTCGAAAGTGCTGCTGAAAGTTGACAACTTAAAAAAATATTTCCCAATTCGACATGGGATTTTTTCACGCCATGTCGGTGATGTAAAGGCGGTCGATGATATATCGTTTGAGCTTTATGAAGGAGAAACATTAGGCATTGTCGGAGAATCCGGCTGCGGGAAATCTACTACTGGCCGGGCGATTATGCGATTGCATGAACCTACAGATGGCCAGGTGACATTTGATGGCGTTGAGCTCACTGAGTTAACCAGCGAGCAAATGCGAAAAGTTCGACGAGAGATTCAAATGGTATTTCAGGACCCGTATGCCTCATTAAATCCAAGACATACAGTTGAAAAAATTCTAGAGGAACCGTTAATTGTCCACGGAATTGGGAATGCGAAGGAACGAAAAAAGAAAGTCCATGAATACTTGGAAATCGTCGGTTTAAGCTCCTATCATGCGAAGCGTTATCCTCACCAGTTTAGCGGCGGACAAAGACAGCGAATCGGTATCGCTAGAGCCTTAATGACTAATCCGAAACTGATTATTGCAGATGAACCGGTATCTGCACTGGACGTATCCATTCAGGCACAAGTTTTAAATTTAATGCAGCGATTGCAGGAAGATTTGAAACTGACATATATATTTATTGCACATGATTTAGGGGTTGTGCGACATATTAGTGACCGGGTAGGCGTGATGTACTTAGGGAGGCTTGTCGAAATTGCGGAAAGCGAATCGTTATATCATGAGCCATTACATCCTTATACACAGGCACTATTATCGGCTGTACCAATTCCGGATCCGCAGTTTGAACGGGAACAGCTATTGCTGAAAGGTGATATACCGAGCCCGTCAAATCCGCCGACAGGATGCACATTCCATACACGCTGTCCTTTTGCGATGGATAAGTGCAAACAAGAAATTCCGATGCTCCAGCAAGTTAAACCAGGTCATTCTGTTGCGTGTCATTTATATGAAACGCCGCAATGATAATAGATTAAAAAGTCTAGGGGGTTTTTTTATTGAGGAAAGGTAAATTGTATTTAGTAAGTCTAATGATGCTATTAATAATGTCATTATTTTTAGCTGCTTGTGGTGCTGACGATGCAGAAACGTCATCATCAGAAACAAATAACGATTCAAGTACAAATACAGACAGCAATACGACAGACAATTCAAGTTCTTCAACACCTCAAGTATTAGTATTTGGTCGTGGAGCAGATTCTGTTTCACTTGATCCAGGTATCGTAACAGATGGCGAATCGTTTAAAGTTACACAAAACGTATTTGAAACATTACTAAACTTTGGGGAGCAAGATACAACAATCAACCCTGGACTGGCAAAAGAATGGGAAGTAAGTGAAGATGGTTTAACTTACACATTCCAGCTTCAAGAAGGCGTCAAATTCCATGACGGCACAGACTTCAATGCAGACGCGGTTATTAAAAATATCAATCGCTGGAAAGGTGGAAAAGAGGAAGATTACTACTATTTCAACTCTATGTTTAAAGCAGAGGGCGAAGATATTATTAAAGATGTAACGGCAGAAGGGGATCATACAGTTGTATTCACACTTTCTCGTCCGCAGGCACCATTCCTTAAAAACTTGGCGATGAGCCCGTTCGGAATTGGTTCACCCACTGCATTTGAAGCAGCAGGCGATAAATTCGGCGACAATCCTGTAGGTACAGGTCCATTTAAATTTACAGACTGGAAACGTAATGACTCAATCACGATTGAGAAGTTTGAAGATTACTGGCAAGAAGGTTTACCGAAATTAGATAAAGTTATCTTCCGTTCTATTCCGGATAACTCTGCTCGTTTAAATGAATTAATGGCAGGCAATATCGATTTAGCTGATGGTATTAACCCTTCAGACGGTAAAACAGTGGAAGGTGATTCTACTTTACAACTGATTGAACGTCCATCAATGAACATTGGTTATTTAGGTTTGACGAATACACGCGCACCGTTTGATAACAAACTGGTACGTCAAGCAGTTAACTATGCAATCGATAAACAGGCGATTGTTGATGCGTTCTTTGAAGGACGTGCAGAAGTGGCGGCAAACCCGATGCCATCTTCAATTAGCGGCTACAATGATGCAATTTCTCCATATCCGTATGATCCGGAAAAAGCGAAATCTTTATTAGCTGAAGCTGGCTATGACGGAAAAGAAATTGAGTTATGGGCAATGCCGGTTCCTCGTCCATATATGCCGGACGGAGCGAAAGTGGCGGAAGTTATCCAGAAGAACTTAGAAGATGTTGGAATCCCATCGAAAATCGTTACTTTTGAATGGGCAACATATTTAGAAAAAGCGAAAAACGGTGAAGCAGATGCATTCATGCTTGGCTGGACTGGTGACAATGGAGATGCTGACAACTTCATTTACACATTATTAGACAAAGATAATATCGGTTCAAACAACTATGCGTTCTATTCTAATGAAGAAGTGCATGAGCTATTAATTCAGGCACAGTCGGAAACAGATGAAAATGTGCGTAATGAGTTATACAAAAAAGCACAGGAAATCATTCATGATGATGCTCCATGGGTTCCGCTTGCTCACTCTACACCGTTATTAGCAGCAAAAGCAGGTGTAAAGGACTTCAAGCCTCATCCAACAGGTTCTGATAAATTGGATAAAGTTTCAATGGAGTAATAGAGAATTCTTTGAAAGGGGAGGAATATTCCTCTCCTTTTTTCAACTAGTAGAACCATACATTCATAAAAGGGGTGAAGAGCATGCTTCACTACATTGGCAAACGTCTACTGCATTTAATTCCTGTATTACTTGGAATGACTTTTTTAGTATTTCTTATTATCCGTGCCATTCCCGGGGATCCAGCACAAGTCATTTTAGGACAGCAAGCTACTGCTGATGCAATCGCGGCACTTCGCCTGAAACTTGGCCTTGATAATCCGTGGTATATTCAATATTTCGATTATTTGAAAGGGATTGTAACGGGAGATTTGGGAGAGTCATTAAGAACGAGGCAGCCGATCTCTTCTGAAATGTGGCCTTATTTAGCTGCTACATTTGAACTGGCATTTTTCGCGATGATTATCGCAATTATCGTTGGAGTAAATGCAGGGATTATTTCATCATGGTTTCAAAATTCATGGTTTGATTACTTAGCGATGGTGATTGCTTTAATCGGTGTTTCGATGCCGATTTTCTGGTTAGGTTTAATGGAGCAATGGGCATTCGGTATTCAGCTGGGCTGGTTACCGACATCGGGACGGGAAGAAGTGCGGGATCCTGTTATGGCCATTACCCACTTCTACTTGATTGATACATTATGGCAAGGCCGGTTTGATCAATTTATTGTTGTGTTAAAGCACTTATTATTACCTGGCATTGCACTTGCAACAATTCCGACGGCGATTATTGCACGAATGACAAGAGCCTCAATGTTGGAAGTAATGCGTTCTGATTATGTTCGTACAGCGCGGGCAAAAGGTCAAAAAATGTTTGTCGTTGTTTATAAGCATGCATTGAAAAATGCGTTGATTCCTGTATTGACAGTAGTCGGCTTACAAACGGGCATGCTGTTAGGCGGTGCCATCTTAACGGAAACGATTTTCAGTTGGCCGGGAATTGGCCGCTATATATACGAAGCGATAGGATTCCGTGATTATCCTGTCATCCAGTCAGGTATTTTAATTGTTGCCTTTTTATTCGTAATGATTAACCTGATTGTTGACCTTTTATATACGGTGATTGATTCGCGCATTAAATACAACTAGAGAGGAGGCGCATAGCATGGCTGAAATTATACAAAATCGAGTTCAGCGAATTAAAGAAGAACGAGTAAAAGGACCATGGCAAGAGGCGTGGACGAATTTCAAGAAAAGTAAGTCTGCGCTGTTCGGCAGTGCAATTGTGTTATTTTTTGTGCTTCTGGCAATATTCGGCCCTTTGTTTGCACCACAAGGTATAAATGAGCAAAATTTAAGTATGCGTCTGCAGCCTCCATCTGCTGATTTCTGGTTTGGAACAGATGATTTAGGCCGTGATATATTTTCGCGAATTTTACATGGGGCCCGTATTTCGTTAACAGTTGGTTTATCGGCTGTGTTAATCTCTGCAGTTGCCGGCAGTTTTTTAGGGATTATTGCAGGCTATTATGGTCGTTGGGTTGATACGATTATTTCACGAATCTTTGATATTATGCTTGCGTTTCCAAGTATTTTATTGGCGATCGCAATTGTATCGATTTTAGGCCCATCATTGCAAAATGCATTAATTGCGATTGCGGTTATTAATATACCGAACTTTGGCCGACTGATCCGGTCGCGGGTGCTTAGTATAAAAGAAGAAGAGTATATTCATGCCGCAAAAGCTATCGGTATGAAAAACTCCCGGATATTATGGAAGCATATTTTGCCGAACTCGATGACTCCCGTAATTGTTCAGGGAACATTGGCGATTGCGACAGCGATTATCGAAGCGGCAGCACTCGGGTTTTTAGGACTTGGTGCAGAAGCTCCTCAGCCGGAGTGGGGGAAAATGCTTGCAGATGCGCGGATGTTTTTAATGAACGCACCATGGGCGATGATTTTCCCGGGACTGGCGATTATGCTCACAGTAATCGGCTTTAACCTTATGGGTGACGGATTGCGGGATGCACTTGATCCGAAGATGAAAAGTTAAAAAGAAGGTGTGCGAAAAATGCACACCTTCTTTTTATTTAGTAGAACTCTGATTCCAAGTCGAGGTTTTTTTCTTCACTATGGAAGCTGCGATAAGAAACTATCAACGTATCAAGATGCTCCAGGTTTTCCTCGTAATCTAATATCCGCGATAAAATATAAAGCAGATGGTAGCTTGAAAACTGCTCATCTTCTGCCGCCTCTTCCTGAGCAAGGGCGATCTGTTTGATAAACTGCTCCATTAGCTCACTGCCTTGCAAATATTCCTCGTGACGTGTCCATTTTGAATGTTCTGGCCTCAGCTTCCCGGTATACTTCAATAACAGTTGTTCGTGGTAGGTTAGCAAGAAGTCTAAACGTTCTTGAATAATTACTTGGAATTTACTTGGTAACTTCCCGAGCTCATTTTCATGTTTATGCAGACGAACGAGCAACTCATAGCTTTTTTTCGAAGTTAATAACATTTGGCGGTAAATAACCAGTTTTCGGGCTTTCACATACTTCCGGTTTTTGAAATAGCTGCGTTCTTCTTTGAAAAAACCATACATTGTATCAATTTCATTTAGTCGGGACTGCAATTTACTTACAGCCATTTTTGTTGAAGTATGTTCACTAGCCTGGCGAACGGCTAAACGTGTCCAGCGAATGATATCATCCTGGACAGAGTTAATCATTTTAAATAATTTTATTTCGTATTTAGGCGGTACAAATAACATATTGACAACGAAAGCAGCAAAAACACCCAGCATGACAGTACTAAATCGGATTAAACCAAACATTAGAAAATCATCGCCCGGTACTTCCATAATGGCAATCATCGTTACGAGTGCCAGTGAAACGGATTTTTCGAGCTTTAGCTTCATCATAATGCCAAGGACAACAATAGCGGCAATACCGACAGCCACGATATGATGTCCGAAAATGAGACCGAATAGGACAGCAATGGTAGCGCCGATTATATTACCCTGTATTTGCTCTAAAATTGTAAGATAAGAGCGGTAAATAGAAGGCTGGATTGCGAATACAGCAGCAATTGCAGCAAACACAGGTGAGGGTACATTTAGTATTTGAGCTAAAAATAAGGCGAAAACAATTGCAACACCCGTTTTTAAAACGCGTGCACCTAGTTTCATGTTCTTTTCCTCCTTTCTGAGGGAGTCAATGAAGAGAAGCCGCTATAAAATATATAGCGGCAGTTTTTATTAAAGTTGAGAAAATGCGTAATCTACTGCTTTTAATGTTTCTTCTACATCTGCTTCTGTATGTTCTGTCGTTAAGAACCATGCTTCATATTTTGAAGGGGCTAAGTTGATGCCTTGAGATAACATTAATTTAAAGAAGCGACCGAACTTTTCCCCGTCCGTATTTTCCGCTTGCTCATAGTTTTCCACGTTTACATCAGTAAAGTAAATAGCGAACGCGCCTTTTAAACGGTTTAATGTAATCGTAACATTATGTTTTTTGGCAGCAGCTAAAATACCTTCTTCTAGAAGAGCACCTAAGCGATCCATTTCTTCATAAATCCCCGGTTGCTGTAACACTTCAAGACATGCAATCCCTGCTTGCATACTTGCAGGATTTCCAGCCATTGTACCTGCTTGGTATGCAGGACCTAGTGGAGCGACTGTTTCCATTACTTCTTTACGACCACCATATGCACCGATTGGCAGACCACCGCCGATTACTTTCCCCATTGCGACTAAGTCCGGAGTTAAGCCGAGCATTGTATGTGCTGCCCCGTAGTGGAAACGGAAAGCTGTGATAACTTCATCGTGGATTGTTAAGGCACCATACTCTTTTGCCAATGCATGTACATGTTCCAAAAATCCTTTATGCGGTTCAACAATTCCAAAGTTACCAACGATTGGCTCGATTAAAATCCCTGCAACATCATTACCCCATTTTTCCATTGCTAATGTGAATTGTTCCTTATTGTTAAAAGGAACTGTAATTACTTCCGTAGCGACAGCATGAGGAACACCGGCAGAGTCAGGCGAACCTAATGTTGCTGGACCTGATCCCGCAGCAACAAGTACTTGGTCGAAGTGACCGTGATAGCAGCCGGCAAATTTAATGATCTTTGTACGGCCTGTAAATGCGCGTGCTACACGGACACATGTCATCACGGCTTCTGTACCGGAGTTGTTAAAACGTACTTTATCCAATGTAGGAATTGCTTCTTTTAACATTTTTGCGAATTTGATTTCATGCTCTGTCGGTGTACCGAATAATACACCTGTTTCTGCGGCATGGGCGATAGCTTTTGCGATATGCGGATGACCATGCCCTGTAACGATCGGTCCATAGGCTGCTAAATAATCGATGTAACGATTACCGTCCACATCCCAAAAGTATGCTCCTTTACCGCGGACCATGACAACAGGTGCGCCGCCGCCCACTGCTTTATAAGAACGGGATGGACTATTAACCCCGCCAACGATATGTTCGAGTGCTTCTGCATGAAGCTGTTCAGATTTAGTATGATTCATAATTTATTCCTCCAAAATAGGTTACATGAAATGATTTCATATCTATTGTAGTATGTAATGAAAGGGAACGCCAAAGAAATTGAAGCAACGGGCATTGTTTTGTATCATAGAAGAAAATTTGGAGGGAAAATACATGACATTAGAAAAAGTACAAGCACCAGCATTTACATTGCAAAACGAGGAGGGGAAATTGATTTCGCTGGAAGACTATAAAGGCAAAAATGTTATTCTCTATTTTTACCCGAAAGATTTAACACCGGGCTGTACAACACAGGCTTGCGACTTCCGCGACAAATATGAGGACTTTTCAGATTTGAATGCTGTAATTTTAGGTGTGAGTTTGGATGATGCAGCGAAACATACCAAGTTTATTGAAAAGCACGGATTACCGTTTTCGTTATTAGTGGATGAGAACCATGAAGTTGCGGAGAAATATGGTGTATGGACATTGAAGAAAAACTTCGGAAAAGAATATATGGGCATTGAGCGTACAACGTTTTTAATTAATGAAGAGGGTATTGTTGAAAAAGAGTGGCGAAAAGTACGGGTGAAAAACCATATTGAAGATGTGTTAAACTATTTAAAAAATGGCACAAAATAATATGTGCACAAAGGGGGATCACTGATGGTAACGATTTATTTTACATTTGAACCACGCGAGGATCTGAAACAGCCGCTTCTGGCGGAGTTTCCTCAAGCAGATTTTTTATTTGATACGAAACTGGATGTGGGGAAACTTGCTCAATCAGAAATTTTAGTAACCTATGGGGAAGACTTAAAGAAAGAGCATTTGCAGCATGCAGACAAATTGGAATGGATTTTTGTAGCATCTGCTGGAATCGAAAAGATGCCGGCAGAAGCAATCGCGAAACGTAATATACTCGTTTCGAATGTGCGCGGGATACATAAGAAGCCGATGACTGAGTCAATTTTAGCTCATATTTTATCCTTGAAACGTGTATTGCCGTTTATTTACGAGCAACAGCAGAAGAAAGAATGGAATAAAAAGGCGCGTCCGACAGAGTTAAATGGAAGTACAGCCTTAATTATCGGTCCGGGTGCAATCGGTGGAGAAGTAGGACGGATTCTGCAGGCATTTGATGTTCATACAATTGGCTGTAACCGCTCAGGCAAAGAAGCACCGTATATGAATGAGACGTATAAGCTGGATGATTTAAAAGAGCAGCTACCAAAAGCGGATATTATTCTTTCAATGCTGCCATCTACAAAGGAAACGAAGCATATGCTGACTCGAGAGCATTTTGAACTGATGAAGAGTTCTGCTATCTTTATGAATTTCGGGCGGGGAGACTTAGTAGAAACAGATACACTTGTCGGTGTTTTGCAAGACAAGTTAATTGGGCATGCTGTATTGGACGTATATGAAATTGAGCCATTACCGGCAGATAGCCTGCTATGGGACTTGAACAATGTAACACTTTCACCACATTTTTCTAGTCATTCATCGCGTTACTTAGAGCGCAGTCTCGATATTTTTAAACCAAGCCTGAAAAAATGGTTGAACGGGGAACGTGATCTAGAAAATAAGATGGATATTCTAAGAGGGTACTAATTGAGAATACTATATGAAAGAATAAGCCTTTAATCGCTTTCATTTTCAATTAGCCTTTCTATCAAATACTTTTATTTCGATTGGAATAAGCAATTGTTGACAATGTATGGACAAATTCGCTACACTAATTATAACAATTACAAATTAATAATATGTATGAAAAGGGGTGCATGACGATGTCTGAATTGCATTTGAAGGATGCGCTGGACACGTTAAAGACTACTGGTGTACGAATTACTCCTCAGCGTCATGCGATTTTGGAATATTTAATTCAAAGTATGATTCACCCAACAGCTGATGATATATACAAGGCGCTTTGCGATAAGTTTCCTAATATGAGTGTAGCAACAGTTTATAATAATTTACGTGTCTTTCGTGAAGTAGGCTTAGTAAAAGAGCTTAATTATGGAGATGCAGCGAGTCGTTTCGATTTCGTAACGGGCGACCATTATCACATGATTTGTGATGGCTGCGGTAAAATTGTAGACTTCCACTATCCCGGATTAAATGAAGTGGAGCAGTTTGCTTCGCAAGTAACAGGCTTTCAAGTTAATTCGCACCGTTTAGAAGTCTATGGTACATGTCCTGACTGTATTGCAGTCGGTGCAACAAAAGTTCAATAATAGTTTAACCTAGTAACGGTTGTTGCTAGGTTTTTTTATATGAAAAAAGCTGGAGCAAAAAGTTTGAATACTTTTTCTCCAGCATTGCCGAACATTTAATTTTTATTGTACTCTTGATTGAATTCTTTTCCTTCCAATGCAGGATCTAAAGTGAGTGGTTCATTGCAATACATACAAATATCCACACGACCTAAAACTTTTGTCCATTTCCCGCATTCCGGACAGACGACTTGCACGGCCTTTGTAGACAGCAATCCTATCCAGCCGTATACAGCTGTACTGCCGATTATACAAAGAAGTCCAATTGTCATGAAGATTAATACAAGTATTTGATTATTTTTGAAAAAGATTGCACCATACATAATAACGAAGCCGATGAAAATAAGGGATAATGCAAAAGAGCGGATCTTATTAATTTTACTATTATATTTTTTCATTTCAATTGCCTCCTAATCTGAAATATACTATAACATAAATTGGATATAAATTAGTAGACAGGAAAGATTTAGGCGGCTTTTAAATATCCTGTAATACTATTTAAAATGTTTAAATGAAGGGTTTTTATAAACTAATGGCGAAAGAAAAAATAACGAGATTTCTATTATTTAATTTAAGGAAATGATGGACTTTCAGCATGGTTGAAAGTTTATCGACGTAACAATAGTTAATTTATCTTATAGCATCTACAATGACAATATATAGAAGGTAAATTTTATAGGGGGATAACAATGGAACATATTTTAAGACCGATTTATCAGGAACGTGCAAGTCAGCCGGAAACGCTTGGAGTAATATTGATAAACAAGCGTGAAGGTGCTGAGAATATGACCGATACATTTGATTCGGTTCTTTTAATTATTGTAAAAGAAAGTGATAAGCCTATTTATTCGAAACACTATTCATATGGTGAAGCAAAAATGGTGATGCATATTTTAACGGAGGAACGGTTGCGTAAATGGATTTTCATTGGTTCAAATAAGCGCTTGGTCGATTGGCTTTTCCACGGAAAAGTTATGTTTGACCGCAATGAGTTTCTATATAAGCTGCGTTCTGAATTGCAAGAGTTCCCATTCTTCGGTCGTAAATTAAAAACAGGTATACAGTTTGCCAAGTTAATCCGCCGTTATAAAGAAGGAAAAGAATTATTTGAAGATGGTCATTTTTTAGATGCTTATAATCATGTAGTTGCTTCATTGCATCATTTAGGGAGATTATCGATTATCGATAGTGGGCATTACCCGGAAGTTACAGTATGGGCCCAGGTAAAACGAAATGATCCAGCCATCTATAAATTATATGAAGAATTGATTATGAGTAACGAAAGTCTAGAAAAGCGTCTGGAGTTATTATTTTTAGCTGGCGAGTTTTTAATTAATTCCAGAACTACTGATGGGGCGCAACATATTCTGGAAACAATGCTTGCACAATCTTCGTGGACGATTCAACAGCTGCATGACCATCCGGAGTTAAGTTATTACTCTGTTGACTTGGAAGTGTTCGTTGAATATTTAATTGAAAGAGAGTTAATATTGGTTGAAACGGTTATTGCCAAAAACGAAGCGATATTCCACAGGAACTATTATGTAGACAGACAATATATTGAATCTGAGTATGGGTTATAGTATATTAATCAGAGCGTTTAAAAACGCTCTGAAATTTTTTTATAAAAAGTGTTGACGAAATCATAAGAAGTATTGTAATATATTAAATGTCGCTAAGACGTACTCGAAAACAACTAAATTACCTTCTCGAATTTCCTTGAAAAACTTTTTCAAAAAAGTTGTTGACAAAAAGAAACAGAGATGTTAAATTAGAGAAGTCGCTAAAACGACAACGAAACAAAATGAACCTTGAAAACTGAACAAGCAACGTTAATGAAACAAGCTTCTTAAATGAAGCAAACAATAGATTTCAACTTCTAACGAAGTTGAATCGCTAGCAAAGCAAATGAGCTTTCAAACTACTTTTATGGAGAGTTTGATCCTGGCTCAGGACGAACGCTGGCGGCGTGCCTAATACATGCAAGTCGAGCGGAAATTTTATTGGTGCTTGCACCTTTAAAATTTTAGCGGCGGACGGGTGAGTAACACGTGGGTAACCTACCTTATAGATTGGGATAACTCCGGGAAACCGGGGCTAATACCGAATAATACTTTTTAACACATGTTTGAAAGTTGAAAGACGGTTTCGGCTGTCACTATAAGATGGACCCGCGGCGCATTAGCTAGTTGGTGAGGTAACGGCTCACCAAGGCAACGATGCGTAGCCGACCTGAGAGGGTGATCGGCCACACTGGGACTGAGACACGGCCCAGACTCCTACGGGAGGCAGCAGTAGGGAATCTTCCACAATGGACGAAAGTCTGATGGAGCAACGCCGCGTGAGTGAAGAAGGATTTCGGTTCGTAAAACTCTGTTGCAAGGGAAGAACAAGTAGCGTAGTAACTGGCGCTACCTTGACGGTACCTTGTTAGAAAGCCACGGCTAACTACGTGCCAGCAGCCGCGGTAATACGTAGGTGGCAAGCGTTGTCCGGAATTATTGGGCGTAAAGCGCGCGCAGGTGGTTCCTTAAGTCTGATGTGAAAGCCCCCGGCTCAACCGGGGAGGGTCATTGGAAACTGGGGAACTTGAGTGCAGAAGAGGATAGTGGAATTCCAAGTGTAGCGGTGAAATGCGTAGAGATTTGGAGGAACACCAGTGGCGAAGGCGACTGTCTGGTCTGTAACTGACACTGAGGCGCGAAAGCGTGGGGAGCAAACAGGATTAGATACCCTGGTAGTCCACGCCGTAAACGATGAGTGCTAAGTGTTGGGGGGTTTCCGCCCCTCAGTGCTGCAGCTAACGCATTAAGCACTCCGCCTGGGGAGTACGGTCGCAAGACTGAAACTCAAAGGAATTGACGGGGGCCCGCACAAGCGGTGGAGCATGTGGTTTAATTCGAAGCAACGCGAAGAACCTTACCAGGTCTTGACATCCCGGTGACCACTATGGAGACATAGTTTCCCCTTCGGGGGCAACGGTGACAGGTGGTGCATGGTTGTCGTCAGCTCGTGTCGTGAGATGTTGGGTTAAGTCCCGCAACGAGCGCAACCCTTATTCTTAGTTGCCATCATTCAGTTGGGCACTCTAAGGAGACTGCCGGTGATAAACCGGAGGAAGGTGGGGATGACGTCAAATCATCATGCCCCTTATGACCTGGGCTACACACGTGCTACAATGGACGGTACAAACGGTTGCCAACCCGCGAGGGGGAGCTAATCCGATAAAACCGTTCTCAGTTCGGATTGTAGGCTGCAACTCGCCTACATGAAGCCGGAATCGCTAGTAATCGCGGATCAGCATGCCGCGGTGAATACGTTCCCGGGCCTTGTACACACCGCCCGTCACACCACGAGAGTTTGTAACACCCGAAGTCGGTGAGGTAACCTTTATGGAGCCAGCCGCCGAAGGTGGGATAGATGATTGGGGTGAAGTCGTAACAAGGTAGCCGTATCGGAAGGTGCGGCTGGATCACCTCCTTTCTAAGGATTTTTCGGAATCATTCCTTCGGGGAATGAAACATTAACGGTTGCTGTTCAGTTTTGAAGGTTCATTCTTAAATGAATGAAATACTTCAAACCTTGCTCCTGACGCTTGCGCTTACGTCGCAAAGCTGCATGAAGCAAAATCAGTGAAGCTTCTCACGATGTGATTGAAGTCAGCTGCTTCGTTCTTTGAAAACTGGATAAAACGACATTGAAAGCAATAAATCAAATTTCTATTTTATAGATTTTTAAACAAGTCAAGCAATTGACGTGTAAACTTAAATCTTAGATCTCTGATCTAAGTGTTAACTTTTGGTTAAGTTAATAAGGGCGCACGGTGGATGCCTTGGCACTAGGAGTCGATGAAGGACGGCACTAACACCGATATGCCTCGGGGAGCTGTAAGTAAGCTTTGATCCGGGGATTTCCGAATGGGGGAACCCACTATCTTTAATCGGATAGTATCTTCACGTGAATTCATAGCGTGTTGAAGACAGACGCAGGGAACTGAAACATCTAAGTACCTGCAGGAACAGAAAGAAAATTCGATTCCCTGAGTAGCGGCGAGCGAAACGGGAAGAGCCCAAACCAAAGAGCTTGCTCTTTGGGGTTGTAGGACACTCTATACGGAGTTACAAAAGAATGAATTAGACGAAGCGACTTGGAAAGGTCCGCGAAACAAGGTAAAAGCCCTGTAGTCAAAAGTTCATTCCCTCCAGAGTGGATCCTGAGTACGGCGGAACACGTGAAATTCCGTCGGAATCCGGGAGGACCATCTCCCAAGGCTAAATACTACCTAGTGACCGATAGTGAACCAGTACCGTGAGGGAAAGGTGAAAAGCACCCCGGAAGGGGAGTGAAATAGATCCTGAAACCGTGTGCCTACAAGTAGTTAGAGCCCGTTAATGGGTGATAGCGTGCCTTTTGTAGAATGAACCGGCGAGTTACGATTACGTGCGAGGTTAAGTTGAGAAGACGGAGCCGCAGCGAAAGCGAGTCTGAATAGGGCGAATTAGTACGTGGTCGTAGACCCGAAACCAGGTGATCTACCCATGTCCAGGGTGAAGGTGAGGTAACACTCACTGGAGGCCCGAACCCACGCACGTTGAAAAGTGCGGGGATGAGGTGTGGGTAGCGGAGAAATTCCAATCGAACCTGGAGATAGCTGGTTCTCTCCGAAATAGCTTTAGGGCTAGCCTCGTGATTGAGAATACCGGAGGTAGAGCACTGTTTGGACTAGGGGGGCATCTCGCTTTACCGAATTCAGACAAACTCCGAATGCCGGATATTTATACACGGGAGTCAGACTGCGAGTGATAAGATCCGTAGTCAAGAGGGAAACAGCCCAGACCACCAGCTAAGGTCCCCAAGTAATCGTTAAGTGGAAAAGGATGTGGCGTTGCTTAGACAACCAGGATGTTGGCTTAGAAGCAGCCATCATTTAAAGAGTGCGTAATAGCTCACTGGTCGAGTGACGCTGCGCCGAAAATGTATCGGGGCTAAACGATTCACCGAAGCTGTGGATGCATACTTTGAGTATGCGTGGTAGGAGAGCGTTCTAACAGCGTTGAAGTCAGACCGGAAGGACTGGTGGAGCGGTTAGAAGTGAGAATGCCGGTATGAGTAGCGAAACATGGGTGAGAATCCCATGCACCGTATGACTAAGGTTTCCTGAGGAAGGCTCGTCCGCTCAGGGTTAGTCGGGACCTAAGCCGAGGCCGATAGGCGTAGGCGATGGACAACAGGTTGATATTCCTGTACCACCTCCTCACCGTTTGAGAAATGGGGGGACGCAGTAGGATAGGGTAAGCACGCCGTTGGTTGCGCGTGTTCAAGCAGTAAGGCGTGTATGTAGGCAAATCCGCATACTATAACGTTGAGCTGTGATGACGAGCTCGTATGAGCGAAGTTCCTGATTTCACACTGCCAAGAAAAGCCTCTATCGAGGTGAGAGGTGCCCGTACCGCAAACCGACACAGGTAGTCGAGGAGAGAATCCTAAGGTGTGCGAGAGAACTCTCGTTAAGGAACTCGGCAAAATGACCCCGTAACTTCGGGAGAAGGGGTGCTTCTTTGGGTGCATAGCCTAGAGAAGCCGCAGTGAATAGGCCCAGGCGACTGTTTAGCAAAAACACAGGTCTCTGCAAAACCGTAAGGTGACGTATAGGGGCTGACGCCTGCCCGGTGCTGGAAGGTTAAGAGGAGCGGTTAGCGCAAGCGAAGCTGTGAATTGAAGCCCCAGTAAACGGCGGCCGTAACTATAACGGTCCTAAGGTAGCGAAATTCCTTGTCGGGTAAGTTCCGACCCGCACGAAAGGCGTAACGATCTGGGCACTGTCTCAACGAGAGACTCGGTGAAATTATAGTACCTGTGAAGATGCAGGTTACCCGCGACAGGACGGAAAGACCCCGTGGAGCTTTACTGTAGCCTGATATTGAATTTTGGTACAACTTGTACAGGATAGGTAGGAGCCAGAGATCTCGGAGCGCCAGCTTCGAAGGAGGCGTCGGTGGGATACTACCCTGGTTGTATTGAACTTCTAACCCATGCCCCTTAGCGGGGTAGGAGACAGTGTCAGGCGGACAGTTTGACTGGGGCGGTCGCCTCCTAAAGAGTAACGGAGGCGCCCAAAGGTTCCCTCAGAATGGTTGGAAATCATTCGTAGAGTGTAAAGGCATAAGGGAGCTTGACTGCGAGACCTACAAGTCGAGCAGGGTCGAAAGACGGGCTTAGTGATCCGGTGGTTCCGCATGGAAGGGCCATCGCTCAACGGATAAAAGCTACCCCGGGGATAACAGGCTTATCTCCCCCAAGAGTCCACATCGACGGGGAGGTTTGGCACCTCGATGTCGGCTCATCGCATCCTGGGGCTGTAGTCGGTCCCAAGGGTTGGGCTGTTCGCCCATTAAAGCGGTACGCGAGCTGGGTTCAGAACGTCGTGAGACAGTTCGGTCCCTATCCGTCGTGGGCGTAGGAAATTTGAGAGGAGCTGTCCTTAGTACGAGAGGACCGGGATGGACATACCGCTGGTGTACCAGTTGTCTTGCCAAAGGCATCGCTGGGTAGCTATGTATGGACGGGATAAGTGCTGAAAGCATCTAAGCATGAAGCCCCCCTCAAGATGAGATTTCCCATTACGCAAGTAAGTAAGACCCCTGAAAGACGATCAGGTAGATAGGTTCGAGGTGGAAGTGCGGTGACGCATGCAGCTGACGAATACTAATCGGTCGAGGACTTAACCACATTTTATTGCTCAATTCAATGAAACGTTTATCCAGTTTTGAAAGAATGAAAAATTATTATAAAAATACTTGACAAATAAGAAAAGTATGATATAATAAATAATGTCTTTCGATTAAATAGTCTAGTGATGATGGCAAAGAGGTCACACCCGTTCCCATACCGAACACGGAAGTTAAGCTCTTTAGCGCCGATGGTAGTTGGGGGCTTCCCCCTGTGAGAGTAGGACGTCGCTAGGCTGTTATAGAATTATTCCGAAGTAGCTCAGTTGGTAGAGCATCCGGCTGTTAACCGGCAGGTCGCAGGTTCGAGTCCTGCCTTCGGAGCCATTAAATCTTGGAGAGTTGTCCGAGTGGCCGAAGGAGCACGATTGGAAATCGTGTATGCGGGTAACCCTGCATCAAGGGTTCAAATCCCTTACTCTCCGCCAGGCTTAATTTATAAAGAGGCCCGTTGGTCAAGTGGTTAAGACACCGCCCTTTCACGGCGGTAACACGGGTTCGAATCCCGTACGGGTCACCAAAAGATACATAAGTAGTATCCAGCATTGGAGGATTAGCTCAGCTGGGAGAGCACCTGCCTTACAAGCAGGGGGTCGGCGGTTCGAGCCCGTCATCCTCCACCATTAAACAAATAGTATTATCGCGGGGTGGAGCAGTGGTAGCTCGTCGGGCTCATAACCCGAAGGTCGCAGGTTCAAGTCCTGCCCCCGCAACCAAATGGTCCCGTGGTGTAGCGGTTAACATGCCTGCCTGTCACGCAGGAGATCGCCGGTTCGATCCCGGTCGGGACCGCCATTTTTTTAAAAAATTAATTTGTGGGTTTGTAGCTCAGTTGGTAGAGCATTAGATTGAAGCTCTAAGTGTCGGCGGTTCGATTCCGTCCAAACCCACCATATTTTTGCCGGTGTAGCTCAGTTGGTAGAGCAACTGACTTGTAATCAGTAGGTCGAGGGTTCGACTCCTTTCGCCGGCACCATTACCTGGAGGGGTAGCGAAGTGGCTAAACGCGGCGGACTGTAAATCCGCTCCTTAGGGTTCGGCGGTTCGAATCCGTCCCCCTCCACCATCCTTTTGATAGGGGCATAGTTTAAAGGTAGAACTACGGTCTCCAAAACCGTCAGTGTGGGTTCGATTCCTACTGCCCCTGCCAAATAACTTAAAAATACTTAAAATAATATAGTGGCGGTTGTGGCGAAGTGGTTAACGCACCTGATTGTGGTTCAGGCATTCGTGGGTTCGATTCCCATCAGTCGCCCCATTTTTATTTAGGTTTAAGTGTTAAAATTATAATATAGTGGCGGTTGTGGCGAAGTGGTTAACGCACCTGATTGTGGTTCAGGCATTCGTGGGTTCGATTCCCATCAGTCGCCCCATTCTATATCATAATTTAAATATTTGGGGTATAGCCAAGCGGTAAGGCAACGGATTTTGATTCCGTCATGCCCTGGTTCGAATCCAGGTACCCCAGCCATTTTTTTATTTTGCGGAAGTAGTTCAGTGGTAGAACACCACCTTGCCAAGGTGGGGGTCGCGAGTTCGAACCTCGTCTTCCGCTCCAAATATGGCGGCATAGCCAAGTGGTAAGGCACAGGTCTGCAACACCTTTATCACCGGTTCAAATCCGGTTGCCGCCTCCATATTTTATTTAATCGGAGAAACCGATTTTTTTTTACCTTATTTTGCCGAGTTGGTGGAATGGCAGACACGACGGACTCAAAATCCGTTGCCGCGAGGCGTGTGGGTTCAAGTCCCACACTCGGTATCTGAAAAAAAGACTTCACAGTTCATACTGTGAAGTCTTTTTTTATTTTTATAATCGATATATAAAGTCCCATAATCTTTTTAAAGAGCATAGAATAGATTATAGAATCCGACTTCAACAGTGGTATTTATAAGTGAAATTAGGAAAGAATAGATTCATCGATTCTTTTATATGATAATGAGAAAAATAAAGTCTGCGTACGGAATATTGGGAGATTAGTATGGGAGAATATCATATTATATACAAAGGAAATTAGTATGTTTTCCAGAAAATCCTGCACGTTTTTTCTGGCGTATTAAAATTATTTACTATAAAATTAACATAGTGATGTTAGGAATGAATTTTAAAAAAACGTATTTTATTTAAGTGATATAAATTATGGAAAATAGCGAGGAAGTAGGGAATTAAACAAATGAATGTAGCAACAAATTTGAAGTGGATTGAAGCGGCAAACTATGATGAGTTGAGTAAAATTGCCGCAACGATTTTTATAGATCAATTAAAAAAGGATAGTTCAACGGTATTTGGAATGGCTACAGGAGGTACCCCGGAAGGCTTTTATAAAAAGCTTGTAGCTGCGTATAAGGCAGGCGAAATATCTTTTAAACAGGCAAAGTCTTTCAACTTGGATGAATATATCGGTATTAATCCGGCAAATGAAGCGAGCTACCATTATTATATGGACTATAACCTGTTTAATCATATCGATATGAAACGGGAAAATATTTATTTACCAGCTGGTAATAAGTCGAATTTAGAAAAAGCTGCCGCTGAATATGATGCATTGATTAATGCGGCAGGAAATATTGATATACAGCTTTTAGGAATTGGTGTAAATGGACATATCGGTTTTAATGAACCTGGAACTCCTTTTGATTTAGGTACAAATATTGTAGAGCTTGCACAGTCTACACGTGAAGCGAATCAAGTCTATTTTGATTCAATTGATGATGTGCCGACACATGCCATTACAATGGGAATCAAAACGATTTTAAGTTCTAAAAAGATTGTATTATTAATTTCAGGTGCATCAAAACAGGAGGCATTTGAACGTTTACGCAGCGGTGTCGTAACAGAAGATTTCCCTGCGAGCGCACTGCACAACCATCCAGATGTGACGGTTATTTATACAGATGTAAAATAAGGTAAAGGAGTGCATACATTGTGCACTCCTTTATTTGATCGATGAAATAAATACTCCTGTAATTACCGCAATGCCTCCGATTACTTGAGCGATGAGGAGTTGCTCATTTAAAAACAGTACAGCAAAGATTGTGGCAAATAGAGGAATGAAGTTTAGATAGATTCCTGCTTTGTTTGCTCCTAATGAGACAACGCCATTGTTCCAGCTTAAAAAGGCAACTATCGAAGCAATGATCCCTACATAAAAAATCGCCCCAATTGTCGAAGCGTTCCATACGATTGCTTGTGATGTTGTTAGTAGTTCATATACTGCGAACGGCAGTAACATAATAGCTCCGATTGCAATCGTCACTAAAAACGTAGAATAACCCGGCAGCTTACCTGCGTACTTTTTAATGAGTAATGAATAGAAACTCCAGCACACTACCGCAATCAAAACGATCAAGTCCCCTTTGTTGAATGAAAATGAAAGCAGGATTTGTAATGAGCCTCCGGATATAATAAAGAGCACTCCGGCTAAAGAAAGCAGTGTGCCGATCATTTGGAACTTCGTTAACCGTTCTTTTAAAAAGATAAAGCTCAGTATGTATATAATAATCGGTGTTGATGAATTCATTAAAGATGCATTAATGGATGTTGTATCATGCAAGCCGATGTAGACGAGTGTATTGAATGCGGCAACTCCTGTTATTGCTAAAATGATGACAGCACCCCAATGCTGTTTCAGCGCAGGCCATTCTTTTTTCGTCCGGTTGTAAGCGATTGGGAAAAATACGAGAAAGGCGACAATCCAACGTAAAAAGGCAAGTGTAATCGGAGGAATATCTCCTGAAACAGCTCGTCCAATTACAAAGTTGCCGCCCCACAATAAAGTAGCCAAAATGAGCAGTAGCTGTGGTGGAAATTTCATTATTGAGCATCTCCTTATATTGGAAATTGATTTTATCTATTATAAGGACAACCACATGGAATTTGCAATGCGCTTTACATAAAACGCTATGATACAATAACGACAGAAGCAAAAGGAGGTCATTAGCATGAAAATTCGACCAGCAAGGTTACAGCATGGCGATACAGTCGGATTAGTTAATTTAAGTAGTCCGCTTAATATAGAATCATTAGGGGATAAATTAGCGTTTTTAGAGGAATTAGGTTTAAAGTATAAGCTTGGTAATACGGTACAGGCATACGAAGGCTATTTGGCAGGTTCCGACGAGGAGCGGATTAAAGACTTTCACCAAATGATTGTTGATCCGGAAGTGAAGGCAGTCTTTTTAGTGAAGGGCGGCTACGGAATCTCAAGAATCATCGATAAGATAAGCTATCCATTAATCGAGGACAATCCGAAAATAATTTGGGGCTTTTCCGATGTGACGACTTTACATACACAAGTAAACGAGTTTGCAAATTTAGTGACATTCCATGGTCCGATGCTGTCTAGTCCAAAAGGGGAACTGGACCCTCTTTCTAAAAAAATGTTCCAGCAGCTATTCCAGCCGATTGAAATTCAGTATACAGAAAGCATTTCACCTCTTACGACAATTATACCGGGAACTGTACGCGGCGAATTGACAGGCGGAAATTTAAACCGTATTGTCAGCACACTTGGAACTAAATTTGAAATTGATGTGCGCAATAAAATTTTACTACTTGAAGATTTAGGTGAAACAATCGAGCAAATTGATTTAATGCTGAATCAGCTTCGTCTTTCAAGAAAGCTGGAGCTTGCAGCAGGCTTTGTAATAGCAGACTTTAATATGCCGGATGATACATACAGCTATGAAGATGTGCTGAAGGTAATAGAAGGGTATTTGAAGCCGTTTAACAAACCGGCAGTAGCAGGGTTCAAAATTGGTCATTGCGAGCCTAATATTGCGATTCCATTAGGTGTGGACGTATTATTAGATGCAGATGAAAAGACATTAAGCATTTTACCGGGTGTAGAGTAGGATTTAGATGAAATAAAAAGCAAAGACACCTTTTCACGTGTAAGTGAGCAGGTGTCTTTTAATAACGGGCGAGCAAAAATACTCAATTACGATTGTGTTAGCTTTTACTATAGTTGGTTATGTGTGAAAGGTAACAGTGTAAACGGTAAAGGGTCATCGGTTTGACCATTAGTTGGGGATGCCGAAGCAAAAATCGCCCGTTATTACCTAGTTTGGAGTCTCACCGCCCTAGGTTTAGAAATAGTTGCTGTCATCAAATTCAATTTCAACTTGATAGTTTTTGGCATTAATTAAATTGGAAAGGCGATGTGCTTCCTTTTCAAGCTCATTTGCACGGTTTCGGTATGTCATTGGATCATACAATGCTACACGGTAAAGTATGGCATCACCGGAATTATGGTAGAAAGCCTCTTTTTCCTCAGAACCAAGGTTTTTGCAAAATTGTGCTTCTGCACGTAATTGACTCGCAAGTTCAATCGCCTCTACAATAGGCATTTCCTCATCTTTAAACACAATAGTATTGTCGATATTAGCCCGGTAGATCAGGGCATCAAGTTTACGTGAATCATAACGAAGCTCTTTTAACTCGGCTTCAAGCATTTCGAGTGTATAATCAGGTGTTTTCGGCTGTTCGCCTTTTTCAATAATAGCATGTGTTAATGAATGTACTTGTATTGTTCGTTCCTGGATTCTTTTCGTAATGATACTTTTTAGTTTTACTGCCTCAGCTAAGTTAATAGTCAAACGATTTCACTCCTTAAATATGAACTTTTGAATTTTCCCTTGAAAGAATATGTACTTCATATTCGCCACCGCTAATTTGTGTAAACATGTTTCCTGCACTGCCTAGTAGTTCAGCAGCTTCCTTTCCACTGAGGGAAGGGCGTAAATAAAAGATTTGCAGCGCATTTGTCGTAGCTTCTGTCACTGCCGTTCTTTTTGAATCAACAAAGGGGCTGCCGAATGGACCGATTGCATCCTTGGCATGGATGATGTTATCTAATGAATTAAAGCGTCCATTAATTCCTTCATAGCCTGTCGATGCATTGCCGACATTGATTTCCACATTACCATCAATACTTTCTGCATCATAAATGCCAACAGGTATTTCGTATTGCAGGGAGAAGAAGTTATTTAGATCAACAGCCGAATGGAACGGTGCTAAATATTGCTGTTTGGCGATACGGCGCATTAAGCTTTCCGCAGAGTGACGGTACCGGTTCGGGTCCCCGCCAAAAGCCTTCCAAAGCTGGCGCCACTCTTTAATACCAGGACGTTCTGTCACAGGTGTTTCCTGTAATTCCAGATATAGATTTTCCTGATAAAGTTGTGTGCGACCTTTAATCATTTGAGGAGATTCTTCGACGATAATTTTGCTATAATGGATAAGGCCAATTTTTAATTGCTCATTGACAGAAAAAAGAGCTTCATTTATTGAAATATTCATGAGAACACCTTCTTACATTGTTTTTAATGGGAGAAATACTAAAATATGTAATACGGAATAAGTTTATAATTATTGTATCATTTGAAAGGAGTATGTGAAATGAAAGTTCATCAACTTCAAGAAGAATTAGTGAAATACGCAGCATCTATTGGTGTTGATAAAATAGGATTTACGACCGCTGCTCCGTTTCATGAATTGAAAAACCGTCTGCGTCGTCAGCAACAATTAGCATACCAATCAGGCTTTGAAGAAGCAAATATAGAGCTGCGTACAGAGCCTTTAAAATTATTAGATGAAGCAGAAAGTATTATTGCGATCGCGATTGCCTATCCTTCACGCATGCAAGATGCCCCGCAGGGAAAAAAAGGGGAGCGCCGCGGTATTTTTTGCCGTGCTTCATGGGGGATTGACTATCATACAGCTGTTCGTGAACGTCTGCAGCTCATTGAAGCATGGCTGCATGAACGTGTGCCAAATGTAAAGGTGAAATCGATGGTCGATACTGGGGAACTAGTAGATCGTGCAGTTGCAGAACGGGCAGGTATCGGCTGGAGCGCCAAAAATTGTTCGATCATTACACCGGAGTTTGGTTCGTACGTCTATTTAGGCGAGATTATCACGAATATCCCGTTTGCCCCTGACACACCGATGGAGGATGAATGCGGAGACTGTACATTATGTATTGATGTATGTCCAACTGGAGCGATCGTTGCACCTGGGCAGCTGAATTCACAGCGGTGCATTGCCTTTTTAACTCAAACGAAAGGATTTTTACCGGATGAGTTTCGGGCAAAAATCGGAAACCGTTTGTATGGCTGTGATACATGTCAGACAGTGTGCCCGAAAAATAAAGGAAAGCTGAACTGGATCCATGATGAATTCACTCCCGATCCTGAAATCGCAAAACCTTTACTACAGCCTCTTTTATCTATTTCCAATAAGGAATTTAAGGCAAAGTTTGGTCATGTATCCGGCTCATGGCGCGGCAAAAAGCCGATTCAGCGCAATGCCATTTTAGCGCTGGCCCATTTTAAAGAAGAAGCGGCGATGCCTGATTTAGTTCAAGTACTGCAAAAAGATGAGCGTCCTGTATTAAGAGGGACCGCTGCATGGGCAATCGGAAAAATCGGAACGGATGGGGCAGTGGAGATTTTAATAGCTGCAAAAAAAACAGAGCAGGATGAAGAAGTGCTGGCGGAGATTGATAAAGGGCTAGCAATGTTAAATCATTAAGAGAGAAGGATCAGAAGTGCCAAACCATATCGTATTATATCAACCAGAAATCCCGGCAAACACAGGCAACATTGCCCGTACTTGTGCTGGAACGAATACATCATTACATTTGATCCGTCCATTGGGCTTTTCAACAGATGACAAAATGCTGAAGCGTGCTGGATTGGATTATTGGGAACACGTGAATGTCGTTTACCATGATTCTTTAGAAGATTTTATCGAGTACAGTAAAGATGGCGATGTGTATTTAATTGAGACATATAGTGATGAGCCGTTTACGACACATGATTTCAGCAATTCAGAGCGTGACCTTTACTTTATGTTCGGAAGAGAAACGACTGGCTTGCCAAAGGAGTTTGCAAAAGAACGTGCCGATATGTGCCTGCGCATCCCGCAAAGTGACCATATCCGCTCACTGAATTTATCAAATACAGCGGCAATTGTGATTTACGAAGTACTAAGACAACAAAACTATCCAGGTTTAAAATAAAACAAGGCAAGAAGCGACTGATGCTTCTTGCCTTTTGATTATTTCATCTTCGTTTTAATTACTTGCTCAAGCTTTGCCTGGATATTGTCGTGTTCGGATAATGTGAGACGGATGAAGCTCTCATCCATATCGAGCGCTTCGGATAAAAAACCTCCAAGCCCGCGGGCACGTCGGTCTACTTGCACTAAAATTTCGACTGAGTTTGATGATTGATGTAAAAAGACAACTTCAAGTTCGTCTAGATACCGGCGATACGTGTTGTTTGTCGGTGTAAACTCAAATTCCTGTACAATCGGTGTTTGGCGGCGTAAATAAGAAGGGGCTTGTTCGTTATCTACTTTACGCAACCGGAAGCCCATGTTTTGAATGGCAGTTAACACACCGTTCGCAAGACGAGTCGGCTGAATCTCGATAAAGTCTTTATCTTTAGGATCGACCGCATTTTTAATATCTAAGCCTGTTTGAATCCATACACGCGAGTTGCCGGTCGTTACCGGAACAACAGGGGGCAGGGAGAATGAAAATGGAATTTGGCGTTTTTCGTCTGCCTGAATTGTGAATGGCTCATTTAATTTGTATTTGTGCAGCACCGCTTCATCTTTAATCTTTTTATCATCGATTTCGCGGATAAAGTTTGTATGAAGTGTTAGATAGATTGCATCAATTTGCTGTTCCGTGCTACCACCGATGATTTCTACAACACCTGAAATATTTTCATTCAACGTGTAAGTTGATTTGTGCAATTTTGTATCAACTTTTGCAGCTCCTATACCAACACTTGCTAAAACTTTATTAAATAGTGACAAATGAATTCCTCCGTTAATTGTAATTAATTATGTATACGTAGGATAGAAAAGAAAGTTTCAAAAAAGAGCCCGAAAAATTTTTCGGGCTCTTGCTTTAGGTTACCGGTAATTATTCACCCTCTAATGTAAATACAATACGTAAACCATTTGGATCCACTGTTGAGAATAGCTGAGTACCCCCGTGTGCTGGTGCTTCTGCAAAGTTTTCAACGATGAAGCCGTTAGTTATCAGGCTTTGTTTTACTTCTTCTGCATACTGCGCATCTTTTAACACGACCGTAAAGGATTTTAAACCGACCATATCGTTTGTTGGAGCATGGCCGTTGTTGCTGTTCCAAGTATTTAAGCCGAAATGGTGATGATATTTACCTGTTGATACGAACAGCGCCTGTGCACCGTAACGAGTCACGACATTATAATCCAATACATTTGTATAAAACTGCTCCGATTTGTCCAGGTTTACTACGGATAAGTGTACATGCCCCATAACAGTGTCAGCAGGCAAGCCGTTCCAATTGCCGTCTGCAGCTGCTAAAATCGGCTGGAAATTCAGCTGTTCTGTCACCATATGGACTTGTTCGTCCTGATTCCAAGTCCATTCCGATTCATGACGGTCGATATAAATTTCGATACCATTTCCATCCGGATCGTTTAAGTAAAGTGCTTCTGAAACATCATGATCTGCTGCCCCAATACGAACATTCAGATTAACAAAATGCTGTACGATGTTTCCTAAGTCCTTGCGAGAGGGTAATAGTAATGCTAAGTGGTATAAACCTGCAAAGCCTTGTTTAAGTGGCTGAGCATTTTGTACTTCGACTAGTGATACTAAGCTTGTTTGTCCGTCTGCTGTCAAGTATGCTTCCGTTTCTGTTTGCTGTAATACTTTAAAGCCGATAACTGTTGTGTAGTATTCGATCGAACGTACTAAGTCAGAAACTTTTAATTGAACATGAGCAGGATAAAGATTCGGTTTTTTATGAAAATGTGTAGCCATAATATATGATCTCCCTTAATGGTTATTTTTTATAATCAACTTACTTTATGTAACTAATATAAAATATGCAACAATAAAAGTCAAATGAAAAAGACAACCGCTAATTAACGATTGTCCTTTACTGGAAAGCTAGTGGAATTATCTTTCTTTTGAGAATGGTTTGCTATCATAGCCAGCTGTGAAAATAGCGATTAAAAATGATATGCTAACACCAAGAATTAAAAGTAATTTCATGGAAGAATCCTCCTCATGTTTTAATTATCTCTTTTTTCAGTATAGCATAAATTATTTGAATGAATACTTTATTTATGACAGAAATCAGTCAAAATTGGAAAAAAATAATACTAAATTAATTTGGAGGGATTTATATGAAAAGAGAAGAAATCGTTAATGGAAATATGGCTAATACGATGGATGAGCTGAAAATTCTCGGGAAGCAAATGGAGAATTTAAGAGACGGCGGACAATTGGAAGAAGCGGAACGCATTTCAGATCCGCAGCAGTTTGATGATGAAGAGGATGAACAGCAGGAAGAGGGAAAATAAAAAAGTTAGTTTGGACATAATCCAAAGACGCCACTTTTCTCAAAGAAAAGTGGCGTCTTTTTGCTATGCATAATAACTGATTTCCATTCCGGAACGGCTTTCCGCGGGCACGGCCTGAGCCTGTAGTCTCAGGCGTCGGTGCTCCTGCCGCATCGCTTTTGTCAAAAATTGTTCCCGCAGGAAGCTTGCTTGTAGCGAAAGGCGTAGCCGTCAGTTACACTCGCCCTTCATTTCAATCAATTTTATAAAATATCCGTTTCTTACTAAGATTTTATACTTTTTCTAGTTAAATTTGAACCTCGTAGTCTTTTAATTGTTCCCGCAACGTTGCTTTTAGAAATTTGCCGACAGAAGTTTTTGGGATTTCGTTTAAAAATACAACATCATCCGGAAGCCACCACTTTGCAAACTCCAGTTCAATTGACTCGATGAGCTCTTCTTTAGATGCCGTTGCACCTTCTTTTAAAACGACACATGCCAATGGACGCTCCTGCCACTTCGGATGTGGGACCGCAATTACGGCTGCTTCGAAAACAGCAGGATGTGACATGAGGGCATTTTCAAGATCAACAGACGAAATCCATTCACCGCCGGATTTTATAAGGTCCTTCGTGCGGTCGGTAATTTTGATATAGCCTTCTTTTGTATATACCGCAATGTCACCTGTATAAAGCCAGCCATCTCGGAATGCTTCTTTTGTCCGCTCATCATTATAATATTCTGAGGCAATCCATGGACCGCGGACACGTAGTTCACCCATTGTTTTGCCATCCCATGGAACCGGACCGTTTTCGTTCACGACCTCTGTTTCAATTAGCGAAACCGTCAATCCTTGGGATACACGAATATTTAACTGTTCATCATCTGTATAGTCGTTCATCTCACTTATAAGATGCGACATACTTACAAGCGGTGAAGTTTCCGTCATACCGTAAGCGTTGATATACGGAACACCGAGTTTTTCATTGTAAGCTTGAATTAAACCTTTCGGGGAAGCGGAACCACCCGAAATGATTAAACGGACAGAAGAGAGATCTCGTGGCTGTTTTTCCTGTTCAGAAAGTGCACCAAGCCAAATCGTTGGAACTCCAGCTGTAATCGTTACTCTCTCTTGCTCAATCAGATCCAAAACTAAGCCAGGTGTCATCATCGGTCCCGGTAAAATAATATTTGAGCCGAAATTCAATGCAGCAAACGGGAAGCCCCATGCATTTGCATGGAACATCGGTACAATCGGCAGGGCAGTGTCGCTTTCTTTAATGGCAAAGGATTCAGCAAGACCCAGTGCCAAGCTATGCAGTACGATGCTTCGATGTGTATAAACGACACCTTTTGGCATACCCGTCGTTGCTGAAGTGTAGCACATCCCAGCCGGCAAATTTTCATCCAGATCTGTCGGAAACTCGAAATTTTCATCCGCTTCCTGAAGAAGCTGTTCGTAGCTATATACATTCGGAAAACTGGATTGAGGAGCGCTCAATTCATCACCCATGACAATAATATGCTTGACCGTTTTCAAGTGGTCTAGTGCAGGCTCGACTAATGGGAATAAGTCGCTATCAATCAATAAAATTTCATCTTCGGCATGATTAATAATATAAACAATATGTTCTGGGGCAAGTCGGATGTTAATCGTGTGTAAAACTGCACCACTGCTCGGAATCGCAAAATACGCTTCGAGATGACGATGATGATTCCAGGCAAATGTACCGACTTTTGTGCCGCGCTTCATCCCAAGTTTTGTTAGGGCATCCGCTAATCGATGTGTTCTTTTTACATAGTCATTGAATGTAATACGATGTGTCTTAGTGGGGCTTGTACGTGAGATAATTTGTTTGTTCGGGAAATACCGTTGTGCACGCTTCAAAAATCCAGTCAAAACTAGTTGTGTATCCATCATAGTTTTTCAGCTCCTCCAAGAGAATATATTATAATATATACTCCTGTATCTGGAAGATTATTCTGGTAATGGGAATATAGTAGATAATAAGTTTACTGGCCAGTAAGCATTAATAATTGATAGCGATTAATAAACGGCAAATAATTAGAATGTTATAATAAGTACAATCAAATCTAAGAGGTGAACAAAATGAATTTACACTCAACGAAAAAATTAGCCAATGGCGCAGAAATGCCTTATTTAGGATTAGGCGTTTATAAAATGACAGACCGTGATGAAACACTTGAGGCGATTGAAGCAGCGCTTGATCTAGGTTACCGTGCAATCGACACGGCAGCGCTTTATTACAATGAAGAAGAAGTAGGGGAAGCCATTCGCCATTCTTCTGTACCACGCGAGGATCTCTTTGTTACAACAAAAGTTTGGAATAGCGACCAAGGCTATGACAATACTTTACGTGCATTCGAAACATCATTAAAAAAGCTTGATATGGATTATGTGGATCTTTATTTAACACATTGGCCGGTCGAACATAAATATGTAGATACGTACCGTGCAATTGAACGCTTATATGATGAAAAACTCATCCGTGTAACGGGAGTATCAAACCATCATGAACATCATTTAAAGACAATTTTGGCAACTTGCAACGTCGCGCCAATGGTTAACCAAATTGAAGCCCACCCGTATTTAACCCAAGAACCACTACGTGCATTTTGTGAACAACAGCAAATTGCGGTAACAGCATGGTCACCGCTTGGACGCGGAAAAGTTTTAAACGATGAAACGATTATTCGTATTGCAGATGAATATAATGTATCACCAGCTCAAATCATCTTACGTTGGCATTTGCAAAACGATGTCATCATCATTCCGAAATCTGTTACAGCTTCACGCATAAAAGAAAATAGTGAACTATATCATTTCGAATTAACGAATGAAACGATGCAGCAGTTAAATGCATTGAACCGTAATGAACGTTTTGGACAAAATCCTGATAATTTCAAGTTTGATTTCTAACATCGTTTTTACTTAGGGGGAGTGAAACTGTGTTTAAAAACTTTTCACCGAGTTTGTTTTTCTCGATGGCTGCAGTAACGATTGTAGTTGTTGCACCTTTTATTATGATTTTCCATCCTATTTTTCAGATGGATTCTTTTCAGTATAATAACTCAGCCGCTACGTTTATTCCGAATCCAATTAATTTAAGACTAGTTCTGGTGGCGTGTTTTTTTGCGATAGTGATGCTGTGGATTTTAGCGTACAGGCGTAATATAAAAGTTTATTTGATTGGCCTATTACTCTTTATATTGAGTGTTGGCATTGGTTACTTATCGACTCAAAATTATTTGTTGATTAGCCAGGAACAATTGGAGCGACATCATTTATTTGAGGAACAACAATATCGGTGGGAAGATTTCGATGAAGTTGTTTATGAATATGTAGTAGGCAGTAACAAGGGAGATATCACATTTACAACAAAAACAGGGGATCAGTTTGTCATTAAAGAAAAAGAATTGCACTCAACCGGTAGAAGCTTGATTTATCAATTTTCAAGAGCGAATGAAGTAACTTATATTGAGCGTGAAAAAAGATAGGAAAAAGGGCGTCCGTATTTTAATTACGAACGCCTCTTTTTTAGTTATCTTTCACGATGATCTGCTCGTCTAAAAACGGGTGCATAAATGCTAGCTGAATGGCGTGCAATGCATAATCACCTGACGCGGTTTCACGTGCACCGTACATAGTATCGCCAACAATCGGGTGGCCCAGATGCGCCATATGCACACGAATCTGGTGTGTACGTCCTGTCTCAAGAACAACATGGACAACACAAGTACCTTTATAGCGATTCACTACCTCATAATGTGTCACTGCATGCTGGCCGGTAGGTGATACGACACGGCGAGTATTATGATGGCGGTCTTTACCAATACCAGCGTTGATCGTACCGCTGTCTGTACGAAGGTTCCCCTGAACTTCTGCGGCATACGTACGCACGATTGTTTTTTCTTCGATCATACGGTCGAAAATAGACTTTGCAACCGGATGCTTTGCGACAAGCAGTAAGCCGTTTGTTCCTTGATCTAAACGGTGAACATGCTCCGCGTAATGCCCGCCGTTATCCATAATATAACGCATGACATGATTCATGCATGTGTCGTTGTCAGTTGGCTCGTTTGGATGTGTCGCCATTCCTTTGGGCTTTGAAACAATAAGGCAGTGCTCGTCTTCATAGCGGATTTTTACATCGCAGCTGTCCGTTGGAGTATAGTTCGAAGCGGGAATATCAAATGCAAATTCGATTTTTGTCCCTTTTTCAAACGGCTCCTTCCACATAATGGGCTCTCCATCAATTGTTACTGCTTTAGCCATACGTAATTCGTGAACTAGCTTTTTGCCTAACCGCCATTTATCGCGCAGCAGGTCTTCTACGGTTTGTCCGTTTTCGTGAATGATATATGTGAACATTAATTTTCCTCCAAATGAAAAATCGTGCTCGTAAAGAACACGATTTAAATATAGTCTTATTTTAACACAACATCGTTAAAGAATTGACGCGTTGTTTCATCTGGTGCGTCACCTTCCAGACGGGCAACCTCTTTGCCGTCTTCGAAGTAGATAAGTGTTGGTGTTGATGTAATATTATAAGTATTCCATTCATCAAACTCAAGAATGTTTAATTGATCGACTTGAACATCAAGTTCGTCGGCAATCGGCATAAGTTTTGGAGTGTAGTTTTGGCAGTGAGAACATTCTGGACTGAAGAAATAGCCGACAACGCCTTCACCTGACTCGATTTTTTCTGCCAATGCATCTGGTAAAATGATATTTTGATAGTTTTCATCGTCCAATAAGTCGATTGTTGATTGTTTTAAGTTGTCTGTACCGTACGGATTGTTTTCTAGTTTTTCATTGTTTTTCATGTTTGTCAGGACGATAATTGCTGCGAATAATAACACAATTACTGCACCGACAATCGCTAACTTCTTCAAATTATTTCTCCCCCTTTAAAACTTTTAACATATAAAAACTAACTGCCGCAATAATAATAAAGGCAGTAAGCGCCAAAAATGGGATCGTAATGAAGCCCAGCCAGTTAATATACTGACCTGTACATGCTACACGACCACAAGCAGGTGCTGCATCTTGCATAAAAACTAACTTCTGTAGACTATAATGGTATAAAGATGTTGCCGCGCCAATTGTAGAAAAAATGGCTGTTGTTAATGCAATTTTCGCATTTTTCTGGATGTAGGCAATCGTTGAAATCAGCACAATAGGGTACATTAAAATGCGCTGGTACCAGCATAATGTACATGGTTCGTATCCTCGTATTTCAGAAAAATACAATGATCCGAGCGTTGCTGTCAACGATACAACCCAAATAATGAGCAAGGCATTTTCAAGTTTTTTGGACATAGTGCTACCTCGATATTCAAAATTTAACTTCTATCAGCAGAAGTTTTTCATATTTATTCTCATTGATTATAGTTTGAATTCGAGAAAAAGTAAATTACTACGTTTATTGATCGCTATTAAAAGGAAAGTCTATATATGGAGGGGGAGTTTTGCATGACAGATTCATTAGATATGTCCAAATTTGAAAAACCTATGATAATAAGAAATATGACTACAGAGGATATTGACTCGATACTAGAGATACAGCGTATATGTTTTCCGGGTATGGAGCCGTGGGAACGAGCGCATTTATACAGCCATTTAACGATTTTCCCTGAAGGACAAATTGTAGCCGAGCTTGATGGGAAGGTAATTGGTTCCTGCTCGAGCCTGCGCATTAACTTCGATGAATACGATGACCGTCATACATGGAATGATATTACCGACAATGGTTTTATTACTAATCACAATCCGGATGGCTATAATTTGTATGGTATTGAAGTAATGGTACACCCGGAATACCGCCGTATGAAGGTCGGTCAAAGACTATACGAGGCGCGGAAAGATCTGGCGCGAACACTTAATTTGAAATCTATCATTATTGGCGGCCGTATTCCAAACTATCATGTCCATTCGGATGAGATGAGTCCACGTGATTATGTGGATGCGGTAAGTCGCCATAAAATATATGACCCGGTGCTGACATTCCAAATGATGAACGGCTTTATTTTAATGCGTATTAATCCAAACTATTTACCGGATGATACAGCTTCAGGCAAGTATGCGACATTAATGGAATGGAACAACGTCGATTACCGACCGCTGTCCAAGCGTCATTTCAAGACAAGTTATCCAGTGCGTATTTGTGTTGTTCAATATATGATGCGCGCGATTGATTCCTTTGAGGACTTTGCGAAGCAGTGTGAATACTTTGTTGATGTCGGGTCTGATGCAGGCTCGGATTTTGTTGTCTTTCCGGAAATTTTTACGACACAGCTCATGAGTTTCTTAAATGATAAATCACCGTCACAGGCTGTTCGTAAATTGACGAAATATACACCTGAATATATCGAACTGTTTACAAGTCTGGCGGTCCGCTACAATGTGAACATTATCGGTGGTTCGCATTTCGTTGAGGAAGAAGATGAGGAGATTTACAATATCGCCTATTTATTCAGACGTGACGGAACGATTGAAAAACAATATAAAATTCACATTACACCAAATGAACGTAAGTGGTGGGGAATCAGTAACGGCGATAAGATCCGTGTATTTGATACCGACTGCGGCAAGATTGCCATTCAGATTTGCTATGATATCGAGTTTCCGGAACTTGCGCGTATTGCAACAGATATGGGCGCGAATATTATTTTCACACCGTTTTGTACAGAAGATCGTCATGGCTATTTACGCGTGCGCTATTGTGCACAGGCACGTGCGATCGAAAACCAGATCTACACGGTTATTTCCGGAACTGTGGGCAACTTGCCTGAAACGGAAAACATGGATATCCAATACGCACAATCGGCGATTTTTGCACCGAGCGATTTTGAATTTGCACGTGATGGGATCGTCGGAGAGACGAGTCCAAACTTGGAAATGGTACTGATCGGGGATGTCGATCTTGAAATATTGCGCCGACAACGCCAAGACGGTACTGTTAAGCATCTTAAAGACAGACGCCATGACGTATACCGCGTGGAATATTTAAAATAACGTAAAGGGAAATTCTGCTATTGTAAACGATAGCAGAATTTTTTTCATTCAAAAGTATGAGAGGGATAGCGGTGCGTACTATTTAATTGAAATGGTATGATAGAGAAAAGTGAAGTAGCAAAGGAAGAGCCAGTATGACAAAAGACCAATCTAATATTGCCATTTTAAAAGAAATTGCTGAGCTGTTAAACGAGGAAACAGAGATGATTCCGATGCTAAAGGGTGCACTGTCGAAATTTTTAAGCGGGACAAAATTCGAAACGGGCTGGATTTTCTTTATCGATGAAAAAGGGAAATCGGAGCTTGTCGTGAAGCAGGATCTGCCGGATGCGCTGAACTATAACGAGTGCCACTATTTAAAGAAGGGCGGATGCTGGTGTGTATCACGGTTCCGCAATGAAGAGTTAAAAAAAGCTTCGAATATTATTGAATGTCAGCGCATCGAAAGTGCCATCGCAGCAAATGTAGGTGATCATAACGAAATTACCCATCATGCGACTGTACCATTGCAATCAGGTCAGGAACGCTTCGGGTTGCTCAATGTCGCTTCAAGAAATACGGTGCGCTTTTCTGATGAGGAGCTAGATTTACTTGAATCGGTTGCCTTTCAGATGGGTTCTGCGATTAAACGTATTTACCTGACAAATGAACAGCAGGAAATTGCACTTGTTCAGGAACGTAACCGGTTAGCACGCGATTTGCATGACTCTGTCAACCAGCTGCTCTTTTCGGTAACACTGACAGCCCGTGCAGGAGTTGAGATGAGGGATGAGCAGGATATTAAAGAAACGTTTAAAGATATTCAAGAGCTTACACAGGAAGCTTTGACGGAAATGCGTGCACTCATTTGGCAGCTCCGTCCAAAAGGGTTGGAAAGCGGACTGATCGAAGCGATTAAAGTGTATGCAGAAATGCTGAACCTGAAATTAACGGTCAATGTTTCGGGGGTCATTCAATTCCCGTCAAGAGTAGAGGAAACGCTTTTCCGGATTACTCAAGAAGCATTGAATAATGTACGGAAACATGCAGGTGTAAAGAATGTGGAAATATATATAAATGTGACCGCTACCGATGTATTACTCGTTGTAAACGATGCAGGCCATGGTTTTAATGTGGAGGCACATCGCCGCATACCATCAATTGGCATGCAATCAATTATTGACCGGGCACATGCAGTTGGAGGAACCGCGGATTGGGTAAGTAAAATAGGAAAAGGAACAGAATTACTTGTCCGTTTACCATACTAGGGGGGGATTTGATGATACGGGTACTAATAGCAGATGATCATCATGTAGTAAGACGAGGGTTATTATTCTTTTTAAAAACCCAAAAGGATATCGAAGTTGTAGGGGAAGCGAAAAACGGATTAGAGGCAGTAGAGCTTGTTGAACAACTTTCTCCCGATATTGTTTTAATGGACCTCGTCATGCCTGAGATGGACGGCATCCAGGCAACTAAAAAAATAAAAAAGAATTGGCCGCATATTAAAGTACTGATGCTGACAAGCTTTTCGGATAAAGACCATGTGCTTCCGGCAATTGATGCAGGGGCTTCAGGCTACCAGCTAAAAGATATCGAACCGGATGATCTAGTTGAATCGATCCGGCAAATTATGCGCGGTGAAAATACGATCCATCCGGATGCGACTTCGCAATTGGAAGAAGGGCTGCGTGAAGATGAGAATAAGCCCCATATTTTAAATCCACTGACACCTAGGGAACAGGATGTATTGGCGGAACTGACAAAGGGCAAGAGCAACAGGGAGATCGCTTCTTCGTTATATGTAACGGAAAAAACGGTTAAAACCCATATATCGAATATTTTTGCGAAGCTTCATGTACAGGACCGTACTCAGGCGGCTTTATATGCAGTAAAGCATAATTTGACTGAGACGAACGAAAGCTAAATAAGGGTAAATAAATAACCGAATTAAAAACCACACTTTTCCTACTGGAGAAAAAGTGTGGTTTTTTGTATCAATTATAGAATTTCCTCGTCTGTCGTTTCAGATGGTGGAAGTTTTGTTACTTCAATATACAAAATGTGGTGACCGTCCAGCTCAGTTACTTTGAACTGATAACCTTCTGATTCAATTATATCGCCCTCTTGAACATCAAAGCGTTGAGTCATGAACCATCCGCCGATTGTATCGATATCTTCATCTTCAATTGTTGTACCTAAAATATCATTCATTTCCTGCAATAACATTTTAGAGTCAAAGATGTAGTGGTCTTCAGCGATTTCCTGAATTTCCGGAATTTCATCTTCATCGAATTCATCTTGAATATCACCGATAATTTCCTCGATAATATCTTCAATTGTTACTAAACCGGAAGTACCGCCGTATTCATCCATTAAAATTGCGAGGTGAATACGTTCATTTTGAATTTTTAATAATAAATCACTGACAGGAATTGTTTCGATTACTCGAATAACCGGTTGCATATAATCATCAACAAGCTTATCGCCATTTGCAGCATCTTTAATATAAGCTGTTAATAAATGCTTCATGTTAACAAGGCCGATGACATGGTCTTTGTCACCATCTGTAACCGGATAACGTGTATATTGTTCAATGCCCATTACTTCAAATACTTCGCGAATCGTTTGACCTCTTTCAATACTGATAATTTCAGTTCGAGGTACCATTATCTCCTTCGCTATTCGATCAGAAAACTCAAAAATACTATTAACATATTCGTATTCAGAGTGGTTAATTTCCCCACCTTTAAAGCTGTCTGATAAAATCATGCGAAGCTCTTCTTCAGAGTGTGCTTCTTCAGATTCAGAAATCATTTTTAAGCCGAAAAGCCCAGTTAATCCACGTGCCGATCCGTTTAAAGCACGGATGAATGGGTACATGATGTTATGGAACAGAATTAAAAATCCAGATAGATTTAATGTTACGGCTTCTGCTTTCTGAATAGCGAGAGTTTTTGGTGCTAATTCCCCTACGACAACGTGTATGAACGTTACGAGTGAGAAGGCAACAATAAATGAAAGAACAGTTGTGACATTACCGCTTAAGTTAAAGAACTCAAATATTGGATGAAGAATAATTTCGAAAGTCGGTTCTCCGAGCCATCCGAGTCCTAATGCCGTAATTGTAATTCCGAGCTGACAAGCAGATAAATACTCATCAAGGTTTGAAATTACTTTTTTTGCCCGGATTGCAGATTTATTTCCTTCTGCAACGAGCTGATCAATTTTTGTCGTTCTTACTTTAACTATTGCAAACTCAGTTGCAACGAAAAATGCCGTAGCGGCAATTAAGATAGCAAATGCTATCAACCTAATGGTTAGTTCGATTCCTATGTCTACGTCCAACTATATTCCCTATCTGCGGCGCAAATGAGCGTGGCAAATAAAGAGTACACCTCCTAAAAAAATTTTAATACTACAATCATAAAATATTTGCGTAAAAAAAACAATTTTCCAATTTGAAATTTGAGGAAAAAAATATTGGAGTGAAATTGGAATAGCCATTCGATAATTGAATTTTAATATTGAAGGAATAAATAATTAGTAGATTAGCGTAAATTGATAGAAAATTGAAATTACAGTAGATTTATGATACTGTGAAATGGTAGATAATGATAATTTAATAGGCAGGAAAATTAGCAAACGCCAGCAATAATTTCCTGCAGCCAGCTATTAAATTATGATTAACTCGAAACGCGCATAAAAATGGGAGCATCGAAAAATTCGATTGCTCCCATTTCTTTTTATTTATTCATAAACGTGAAAGAGCATTAACTCGTGAATCATTTTCTCAAGCTTTTCTTTCTGTTCTTCAGCAGGGCTTTCCCCAAAGAATTTGATGCTTCCGTCTTTATAATATTCAGCTACATAACGTTTCTGCTCATAGAAAAAGCGGATGGACCACCCCGGAATTTGACTGTTTTCAAATAATGGCTTATAGCTAAAATGTTGAATCATGAAACTTTCCTCCCATTTTTATCGTACAAGAAAGTAGTACATTGTTGCAATTTTTCTTTTTTGAAATTAATAATAGAACATAGACATGATGAAGAAAGAGTGAGCAAAATGGGAGAATTTATTTCGCTAATATTCCTGCTGGGTGTTGTAGGGGCTGTCGTTGGTGCAGCGACGAACTATATGGCAATCAAAATGCTGTTTAGACCTTATAAGCCAATCTACTTTAAAAAATGGAAGTTGCCATTAACACCGGGTCTGATCCCAAAACGCCGCGAGGATTTGGCTATTCAGTTAGGGAAAACCGTTACAGAATATTTACTGACACCTGAAACAATTAAGAAAAAATTTTTATCAAAGGAAATACGTGAAAATGTATTAACCTTTGCGCAAAATAAAGTGACGCAAGAAATATTTACAAATGAAAAAACGATTAATGACTGGATTCGTTTGGCAGGATTCACACATTTACCGCAAACAGTGGAAGGGAAAGTGGATGAACTTATTCACGTGCAGTTCCATAAAGTAAAAAATACGTTATCTACAAAAGCCATTCGTGAACTATTACCGAATGATTTGGAGCCTGTATTGGACCAGAAAATCGATGAGGCAGTCGTACAGATTTTGCAAAAGGGTGAAGATTATTTTCTGTCGCCGGAAGGTACGATGACAATCAAAAATATGTTGGATGACTTCTTATCGACAAAAGGTTCATTTGGCGGCATGATCCAGATGTTTTTAGGAGACTCCACATCACTCGTTGATAAAGTACAGCGTGAACTTATAAAGTTTTTAAAAGCTCCAGGAACAGCTGCACTTTTAAATCGGATTTTCACAACAGAATGGGAAAAAATTAAAAATCGCCCGGCAATGGACTTTATGAATGATGTAAACTTTGATACGATTGAAACGAGTATCCAAAGCTATGCAAAAAATGCATTGGCATTGGAGGCACGCCTGGATAAAACGATTAATGACTATTGGCCACAAGGAAAAGACTGGGCTACAAATGATCTGCTCCCTAAAATGATGGATAAAACATTTATTGCAGCAGAAGGAAAAATCGAAGACGTACTGAAGCGACTGAATTTAGCGGAAGTCGTTCGAGAGCAAGTAGATTCTTTCCCTATCGCCAAATTAGAAGAGCTTGTACTAGGTATTATTAATAAAGAGCTGAAATTAATCACATGGCTGGGCGGCATTATTGGTGGTCTTGTCGGGATCATTCAAGCGTTAATCGTCTTTTTGACGAACTAAAAAGAGAAAGTAGGAATATTACATGATTAATATTTATGAAGATATTAATAAACTTGAAGCAACATTCCGCAAGACTGATGAGTTTCAAAATTTAAAGAACGCAGTGGAAACTGTACGTGCAGATGAGGAAGCTAAAGTATTATTCACAAACTTCCGCGATGTTCAATTAAAGATGCAGGACAAACAAAATGCTGGTGAAGAAATTACAGAAGAAGAGTATGTATTTTTACAAAAAACAGCACAGTTAGCTCAGCAAAATCCAAAAATTATTGGTATGCTGGAAGCGGAGATGGCTTTAAGTGCAGTAATTCAAGAAATTAACCGTATTATCACACAGCCAATCCAAGCAATGTACGACGGACTATAAGATTCAGGGGTCACACTATGTGTGGCTCCTTTTTATTTTGAGGATAATGAGGGCAATATCCCAATTAAATTTACTAACAATAAACATGTTTTTTTTCTTCTACCTTAATATTTGTTACAATGAGATAGATTTTTTATTTAATATCATAAGAAGGTAGAGAATAACATGAAAACGATTCATATTAATGAGCAATTCAAAGAAGACTGGACACGTGTTCTTAATCATATAGCCAATTTATTTTACGAGGATTCCGTTATTCAAATCGAGCAGGACGGTTCGGATATGTCGATTGAGTTTAACAAGTCTATCGATGAAAATTTTACGATTTCCACATTTGCCAAGCTTATCGTCGAGGGCCAGGAATATACAAGCGACTATTCGATTAAGTATTCGACAGAAGGAACGGAAAAAGAGCAAAACATCCGCATGAAGCGGGCACTGTCACATGTCATGCTTGATGTACTTGAACAATATTCCGGTATGACTCAGCAGTGGGGGATTTTAACAGGAGTACGTCCGACTAAGCTTTATCATAAATATCGTAAAGAAGGTATGAATGATGAGCAGATTGCCGCTGTACTGAAAGAGGACTACCGTATTTCAGATCAGAAAATCGCATTGATGAAGGCAATTGTTGAGCGTCAACTTACGGTTATTCCGGATTTGGACGAGCTTGGAAAAGAAATTTCTATTTATATTGGGGTTCCGTTTTGCCCGACAATGTGTGCTTATTGCACATTCCCTGCCTATGCGATCCAGTCAAATCGTAAGGCGGGTCGTGTAGAAAAATTTATCGATGGCCTGCATATCGAGTTGCGTGAAATGGGCAAATGGCTGACGGAAAAGAATATGCGCATTACTTCGATTTACTGGGGCGGGGGAACACCGACTTCAATCGAGGCACATGAAATGGATGCATTATATAAAACAATGTTTGATGCTTTCCCGAATCCAGAGTCCATTCGAGAAATTACTGTAGAAGCAGGGCGACCAGATACAATTACACCGGAAAAAATAGAAGTGCTGAAAAAATGGGGCATTGACCGCATTTCTGTAAATCCGCAAAGTTATACACAAGAAACATTGAAAGCAATCGGACGCCATCATACTGTCGAAGAAACAGTCGAGAAGTTTTGGTTATCACGCAATTCCGGTATGAATAATATTAATATGGATTTGATTATCGGCTTGCCCAACGAAGGTATCGAAGAATTCGAGCATTCATTAGCGGAATCGGCAAAAATGCAGCCTGAAAGTTTAACGGTGCATACACTTAGCTTTAAGCGAGCATCAGAAATGACGCGAAACAAAGATAAATATAAAGTAGCGGACCGTGATACAGTAGGGAAAATGATGCAGATGGCAACAGACTGGACAGCTGAAAACGGCTATGTTCCATATTACTTGTATCGCCAGAAAAATATTTTAGGAAACTTGGAAAACGTCGGCTATTGTAAACCGGAAGAAGAATCGATCTACAATATTGTCATTATGGAAGAAGTGCAAACAATTTTAGGTATCGGCTGCGGGGCTTCTTCAAAGTTCGTACATCCAACGACCGGCAAAATTACACAGTTCCATAATCCGAAAGATCCAGCAGCATATATCCTGACATTTGAAGAATCGATCGCGAAGAAAATCGCCATTTTAGATGAGCTTTATTCTTAATCGTTAGTCTTCAAACATCACCAAATAGCACAGCCAAACAAATTGGTATGTGCTATTTGACTTTTTTTGTGAAGAAGATTTTTATATCAGATTAAATGGACAGGTATGGTCATCCGCATGCGGAAGTAATCGATATATGGCAACATGTAAATAGTGAAATATTAGTACTGCCGAAGCGGGAACGATTGTGATCAAAGCAGATAGGGTAACATATGAAATAGATGCACAGTCAATTAGTCAATGCGAAAGGGGAAGGTGTAAATGAACTACAATAAATACACGCTAGACAGATTTGATGGGGAATACGCGATTTTTTTAAAACGCTCAAACGAAACGGAGCAGCTCCTGATCCATCATGCTGAAATTCCATCAGAGCTAAAAGAAGGCGATATTGTAAGTATTCAGGACGATGGTTTCGACTATAAGATTGAATTATTGAGAGAAGAAACGGCAAACCAAAAACAGCGTGTCAATAATCTGTTGCAGCAATTACGAAATAAGGAATAAAAGTTCTTCTCATTCTAAATTGAAGTAAACCTCGAAAAGTTTGAAAAGTCAAAAAAGTATCGGAAATTTTACGCTTTAGTATGGTAAAATATATGGGTACATATATTAATTTTAGGAGCGTAACAATGGCTATCAAAACAATTATTTTCGATTTGGATGATACATTATTATTCGATCAACTTTCGGTAAAAACGGCATTTGAAAAAACATGTGACTATGCTGCGACTAAGACAAGCGTCAACTCTCAGCAATTGGAAGAGGCGGTTAGATCAGCGGCACGCAGTCTTTATGAAAGTTACCCTACATATGACTACACAGTCTTAATCGGTATTAACCCATTTGAAGGTCTTTGGGGGACGTTTGATGATCCGACACCACAATTTCAGCAGATGAAAGAAATTGTGCCTGCGTATCGGACTGAGGCTTGGACAAAAGGTTTAGCGGCAGTCGGAATTGAAGAGGCAGCATTAGGCGCAGAGCTAGGGGAGCGTTTCGTAGAGGAACGTAAAAAAGCACCGTTTTTCTATGACGATACATTTGCGGTATTGGATGAATTAAAAGGGAAATACGAGCTTGTTTTATTAACGAACGGTGCACCGAGCTTACAAAATTTAAAGTTGGAGATTACGCCGGAGATTGTACCTTATTTTGACCATATCATTATTTCAGGTGATTTTGGTAAAGGGAAACCGGATGCTTCTATTTTTGAATTTGTAATGGAAAAAGCACAGGTTACTAAAGATGAAGCGATAATGGTCGGCGATAATTTAATGACCGATATTTTAGGCTCGTCGCGTGTCGGTATGCGCAATGTTTGGATTAACCGCGAAAGTAAGCCGCACAATCCGGATATTGTCCCGACATATGAAGTAACTTCGCTTACAGAATTTTTACAGTTAGTGAAAACATTATAAACTAGCAGACGCACTTTAATTAAGTGCGTCTTTTGTATTAAATGAATGAATTTTCTAAAAATTCATGCTATAATAAGTGTATGAAAGGGATGAAAGAGGTTTTTTTATGGTAAATAATAATACTTGTCGCTGTGAAAACTGCGGCCGCACAAACAACTTAGTTCAGATCAATCGGGTTACGATTGACCATCATACAGCATACCTTTGTTTGGCATGTGAACATGTGCTTCATTTACCTGAAAACAAAAACCGATTTATCAGCCTTGTACGCAGCAAAAACAGAAAACAGGCCAATCCTGAGATGCAAAGAATACACCGTATACTGTCTGCATTTATTGCAGTTGGTGTCTTATTTTTTGTTGCGATTGCAGCATTAGGGGTAGCGCAAAGCACGGAACTTGTCACATTGTCACTTTTTGAAGCTGACTCCATTCTAATAAATGAGCACTTAAGCTTTTTACAATTAAAAGAATATCAATAAGTTAGGGACCTGTTGAAACATTCACCAGGTCCTTTTATTTATTTCCCTAACAGTTCGGAGACGGTCACAAATTCATAGCCTTGTTTTTGGAGTGTAGCGAGAATCTCATCCAATGCATCGGCAGTCGTCTGGTGAATATCATGCATTAATACGATACTGCCATTTTTTGCACCTTCTTTTACTGCAAGTACCGTTTTTTTCGGGTCACGATGCTTCCAGTCAAGTGTATCAATTGTCCAGAGCACATTCGGAACATTTAATTGGTCAGTAATCGTTTCGTCATAGCTTCCATATGGCGGGCGGAAGACGGTTGCCCGTTGACCGATAGTCGATTTAATAATTGCATCGGTTGACTGGATTTGCTGCTTTATATCCTCTGGTTGCAATGTTGTCAGTTTTTCATGATTAAATGTATGATTGCCAATTTCATGCCCTGCGTTATAGACCGCTTTTAAAATTTCAGGATGTTCCTTCACCTCTTGCCCCACAACAAAAAATGTTGCCTTTGCATCGTATTTTTCTAGTGTTTTTAAAATTTGTTTTGTCACTTTTGGATGGGGTCCATCATCGAAGGTTAAGGCGATTTTCTTATCGGTTGCTGGTTTAGGAGTGACTGGTTTTACCGGTTTTTCTTTTTCGACAGGCGGTGTAATCAGTCCATTTGTCAGCACATAGCCTGATAATTTATCCGTTGTGACAAATGCCCAGCCTTTTAAATTTGTGAGCATTGTAACAGGGCTGTTTTTACGTAACACACCGATTTCCTGACTCGAAGAACTAGCGATTTCCCTTACAACTAAATCGGCTGAACTTTTGACGATCATTGCTTTTGAAACAGGTTTTACAAGAGCCTGCTGATTTACAAAGCCCGCAAGCTTTCCGTATTTTACGAAAACAAAGTCGGCTGTTGCAGACCCGTAAAGCTCTACAATTGTATTTAAATGGAGTTTTCCTTTAATTTCGCTCTGTAGATTATTCGTCACACGCACAAGTGGCTCTTCTTTCGCTTGTACGAGCATATATTGAGGGGATGCAGATTTTAAATATTCACTTGGAATATAGCCGATCACCGTTTTGTATTGGATTTCAGTCCATCCGTCCGCTTCTGAAAGTACGATAACGGGCGTTGCTTTTGACAAAGTAATCAATTTTTTTTGTAACGTCTCATCGAACACTTCGGTCTCTTTTGTTGTAATTTTAATTTTGGCAGAAGGGGCTGCTGCATGAACACGCTCATTATTTACTAGAGAAACACCAATGATACAGAAAACAATTAATAAGAAATAAAGTATTTTTCTCAACTAAACTCTCCTTTTAGTTAAAAGTGAGCGAATAGAGTGAACTGTTGATGGGAATCGGGTAGGATTCTTCACTTTCGCCAAGTTTTATGTAAGATTTTATCCGATAAGTTTCAAATAATAAGAGATAAAATCATCCTTTAAACTTATGTATGCGAATAGAAAATATGTTAAAACAAAAAAACTACTGCTGAATGAAATTTCCGTTCAGCAGTAGCGGGAATAATTAAAGTGTAATGGCTTTTACTTCATCGATATTTTCAAGTTGTGCTACAAAAATTAAATCTTCTGTTGTTACTTCGTTATCAACGACAAGCATCATGACTGCAGAGCCGCCAATTTGATCGCGACCTACTTGCATTGTTGCGATATTAATATCTTTTTCGGCCAACTTAGTAGCAACACGGCCGATTGAACCTGGCTTATCTTGGTTTTTAATGTAAAGCAAGTTGCCGTTTGGAATGACATCAACCACGAAGCCTTCTACTTTAACGATGCGGGCACCAAGACCATTTAATAACGTACCAGCAACTGTATGTGTTTCTGTTTCTGTTACGATTTCAACCGTGATTAAATTTGTGAAGCCTTTAGCAGTTGTTGTTTTATGTTCATTAATTTGAATGCCAATACGCTCAGCCAAGTATCGTGCGTTTACGTCATTCACGTGAGAGCCGTGGTTCGTTGAAAGCAGTCCTTTAATGGCATTTGCCGTTAATGGACGTACATCAAAGTTTGCAACTTCACCAGCATAAGAAATATTTAATTGTTTGATGCTTTCTTCAGTAACTTGGATTAAAAACTTACCAAGCTTTTCAGCTAATGCGAAGAACGGCTCTACTTCAGCAAGCTTTTCTTTCGGAATAGATGGCATGTTTACTGGATTTGTTACAGTACCTGTTTTAAAGAATTTAATAATATCATTTGATACATCGACTGCTACTGATTCTTGTGCTTCTACTGTAGATGCACCTAAGTGAGGTGTTGCAATCACCTGTGGCAAAGTTAATAGTTTATGGTCTGTTGCAGGCTCTTGTACGAATACATCAAGTGCGGCACCTGCTACTTTGCCTTCAACAATCGCATCGTATAGATCATCTTCGTTAATGATTCCGCCGCGAGCACAGTTGATAATACGTACACCGTCTTTCATAATGGCAAAACGTTCTTTGTTAATGATATTACGTGTTTCAGGTAAAAGTGGTGTATGAACCGTTACAAAGTCTGCTGCTGCACATACTTCGTCGACAGTACCTTTTGTAATACCTAATTCTTTTGCACGTTCTTCAGTTAAAAATGGGTCATAGGCAATTACGTCCATACGTTGACCTTTTGCACGGTAAGCCACTTCGGCACCGATACGGCCCATACCGATAACACCTAATGTTTTGTTTTTAAGTTCAACCCCAACATAAGACTTACGATCCCATTTTCCATTTTTTAATGTATTGAATGCTTGTGGTATAAAGCGGGCAAGAGATGTCATCATTGCAATTGTATGCTCAGCCGCAGAGTTCGTGTTCCCGTCTGGAGCGTTTACAACAATAATTCCGTGCTCTGTTGCGGCATTTAAATCGATGTTATCAACACCGACACCCGCACGCCCGATTAATTTCAGGTTTTTCGCTGCTTCAATGACTTCGCGTGTAACCGTTGTTTGAGAGCGGACAAGTAATACATCCACATCCGCAATACGAGCGATTAATTGTTCAGGTGCCAGCCCTGTATCAACAATGATATTTAAATCTAATTCTGTTTCTTGACGAAGCGGAAAAATACCGTCATCACTTAATGGATCTGCAATAAATACGTTAATTGTTTTTGTCGCCTTTTCGATTAATTGTGTCGCTGTCATAATAATCTCTCCTTAAAATTCACTATTATTTTTAAAAATCTATACAAAAAAAGCCTTCCGTCCCTTACGAATAACGTAAGGGGCGAAAGGCATTCAATAAACAAATCGCGGTACCACCCTTATTCGTTGCCGACTAATAGAAAAAATAGTCATACAACCTTATCAATATGCGTAACGTGCATGGGACGGAATAACTTACTTGGGGTTTTCGGCTATTCTATTCAAGAGTGGAACGTATTTAGTGTATACACTGGTTCACACCGACCACCAGCTCTCTTTGCTATACAAAACTAAACAGTATGTCTCTATCACAATAGTTTATCGTTTTTAAATTTGATAACATCATAAACCCGATTGTTCATCTTTGTCAACGAAATTTTCAAAATTAATAAATAATTAGTGAATTAATGAGCTAATATGTGGTTGTTTTACGAACTATATTCAAAGTTATTAATATTAATGTTCGTGATTTAGAAAAAGAATGAAAGCGCTAACGATATTGATTTGGAGGGATTTGTTTGAATTTACAGAAAAATTATGATCCATCACATTCATCGGAAAATAACGGTTTTACTATTTCGCTAAAATTTTGCCTTAATTTAAATTTTCGATGCTTTAAAGAAAAATTATTAGAAGGGGAAATAAAAAATAACACGAAATTGTATAACAGGTGCACTGACAAGGGGGAGTAGAAATGCATTATGATGCAATTGTTATCGGAGCAGGGCTGGCAGGGTTAACTGCAGTTTGTCAGCTTATAGATGCGCAAAAAAAGGTATTGCTTGTTGATCAGGAGCCCGAAAATTCAATCGGGGGTCAGGCATTTTGGTCATTTGGGGGACTATTTTTAGTAGATACTCCTGAACAGAGGAGGTTAGGTATAAAAGACAGTAAGGAGCTCGCATGGCAAGATTGGCGCGGCTCTGCTGGATTTGACCGATTAGAGGATGAGGATTACTGGGCATATGAATGGGCAAAGGCCTATGTAGATTTTGCAGCGGGAGAAAAATATCAATGGCTAAAATTACAGGGCATTCAATTTTTCCCGGTTGTCGGCTGGGCGGAGCGTGGGGGTGCTTTAGCAGGCGGGCATGGGAATTCGGTTCCTCGGTTTCATATCGTTTGGGGTACTGGGCCCGCAATTGTAGAAGCTTTTGCGAGTAAAGTATTACAAGCTTCGGAAAGCGGTCTAATTGATTACTTGCCGCGCCACCAAGTAACGGATTTATTGACGGAGGATGGGGCGGTAACTGGTATTCAAGGTAATATTTTAGAAAACTGTATCATTCGCCGCGGGGAAGAAAGTTCCAGAGAAGTCATTGGCACATTTGAATATACGGCAGATGCAGTCGTAGTGGCTAGTGGTGGAATCGGAGCTAATTTAGAACTTGTCAAAGAAAATTGGCCATCACGACTAGGACTGCCACCAAAAAATATGGTGTCTGGCGTACCTGCATTTGTCGACGGGAAAATGCTCGAAATTACCGAGCGAGCAGGCGGGCGGATCGTCAATCGAGACCGTATGTGGCATTATACGGAAGGCTTAAAAAACTGGGATCCAATATGGAAAAACCATGGAATACGTATATTGCCCGGACCGTCATCGATGTGGTTTGATGCAAGAGGAGACCGATTTAAAGCTCCAAATTTTCCTGGATTTGATACACTCAGCACACTCGAAGCAATCCAAAAAACCGGATATGATTATTCCTGGTTTATTTTGACGGAAAAAATAATCGAAAAAGAATTTGCATTATCCGGTTCTGAGCAAAATATGGATTTGACAAATAAAAGTATAAAGGACGTGCTGAAGCGTGTTTTACCTGGGCCGCCTAAAGCTGTTCAGGCATTCAAAGAAAATGGGGAAGACTTTGTCATTGCAGATAGTTTAAAAGATTTAGTCGATGGTATGAACAAACTGGCAGGCAATGACATGCTTGATTTTATGCACATTAAAGAGCAAATCTTGGCGCGCGACCGTGAAATCGAAAATCCCTTTTCAAAAGATGCACAAATCAATGCATTGCATGGAGCGAGAAACTATATAGGGGATAAATTGATTCGTGCTGCCTCACCTCATAAAATCTTGGACCCGAAAGCCGGGCCGTTAATTGCGGTACGTTTAAATATCCTTACACGAAAAACGTTAGGAGGATTACAAACCAACTTAAACGGGCAAGTACTAAATGATGAGGGCAACCCTGTTCAAGGCCTCTTTGCAGCAGGGGAAGTCAGTGGCTTTGGCGGGGGCGGCGTACACGGTTACCGTTCTTTGGAAGGAACATTTTTAGGCGGTTGCTTATTTACAGGATTGAAGGTCGGTAAATATTTAGGCACTTTAAAGCCTGTACCGAACAAAGCCAAAGCGATAGAAGTATGAAAAATAAAGGAGATATGTAGGCATTTGTCGAAATGAATGATTATTCATAAATAAGGGGTGTATACAATTGAACTTTGAAACAATTAACTTGGAAATTGCGGAGCGAAAAGCAACATTAACATTAAATCGCCCGAATGCTATGAATGCAATGGATTTTACGATGATGCGAGAGCTGGCGGATTGCTTTGAAGCGCTACATAATGAAAAGGATGTTCAAATTCTTATCATTAGAGGAGAGGGGAGAGTCTTCTCAGCGGGTGGCGATGTTAAAATGATGGTATCATCAGACGACTTTTCTGATTTTGGAACGATTATGGAAGACATTTCACGTTTAGTGAAGGCTTACTATACACTTCCGATGATTACGATTGCACAAATTCATGGTGCTGCAGCTGGTTTAGGCTTCAGCCTGGCACTAGGAAGCGATATCATTGTTGCGGAGCAATCGAGTAAATTAGCGATGAACTTTATTGGAATCGGTTTGGTTCCGGACGGTGCTGGACACTTCTTTATGAAGGAACGTCTAGGGACACCAAAAGCGAAGCAAATGATATGGGAAGGAAAAGTGTTAAACGGGAATGAAGCGTTAGCATTAGGACTCATTGATTATAACGTGGAAGATGGTCAGGCATCTGTAACAGTGGACCAACTTGTAGGTAAGCTGCTGGCATCACCGATTTTGGCGATGATTGAAACAAAGCAGATTTTGCATAATTCGAATTTGCCTCATTTAGAGAAAGTTTTGGAAGGCGAATCTGCAGGGCAAGTGAAAATGCGCCAAACACAGGACCATTTAGAAGGAATTCAGGCATTTGTCGGAAAGAGAATGCCGCAATTTGAAGGAAAATAGATACATGTCGGAGGAAGCTAGTGAAACATCGCTGGCTCCTCCTTTTTTATTGGGCTATAAAATATTTACTGTACAACATTACCGAATGCTTATATGATAGGGAAAGACGAAAAATGGAGGTACCTTCATGGACCAAATTTGGCTATCAAATAACCGGCGACAAATTGTGCACAATGTGTATTGTCCCAATATAAATGATGCGATTGCAATTTGCGAAATTGAACTAAAACAGCTAGATCAGGAACAGAGTAATTATTTGGAAGTGCCTTTTGAGCAATATCATGAAATACATGCACATTTTAATAATAGCGATATTATTAAACAAGGTGCTTTCACATATGAGCAAGTCCGTCATATATTAGATGCTGGTAATATCCACAATCTAGTAATTGATGAAAGAGGTTGTATCGATTTTAAGAAAGAAATAATCGGAATGAGTACCGCAATTTCTTTCGCCCAAAGTAAATGGAATGGTGCAGAACGAAGTACCGCAGTTGAAAATGCAGTTCTGACAGGTCTAACAGTAATAGGAGAACCGTTTGCTGAAGAAATAATCGAAAAGCAAATCGATAATCTGAATATTGTGGACCATATTGAGCTGGATGAAGGTATTGCTAGTGCAGTAAAGAAAAACGGTGCAAAAGCAGTAGTGAAGAGGATGGCTAGTACGGCGACGAAAAAGGCAATGTACAGCTCTGTGATCGCTAAAAAAGCCATCACATTACTAAATGCAAATGTTGTAACAGGAGCCATCGTAACAGGTGTCATGTCGAGCGTCGATATTATCCGTGCGATTAAAAATCAGATGTCTCCGGCACAACTATTTAAAAATATTTCCAAAACAGCTGCAAGTGTTGCAGGGAGTATTATTGGTTTAATCGTTGGCGGAGGAATCGGCTTATCGATTCCGAATGTTAGTACAACGGTCATCAGTTTAATAGGCGGGATCATCGGTCTTATTATAGGGAGTATATTGACGACAACTCTTGTCAAAAAAGTACTTGATCTATTTATAAAAGATGATGCTGTTAAAATGCTGGAAATTTTTAATGAGGAGCTTATCAATTTAGTAGAGCAATATTTATTGAATGAAAAAGAGCTTCAACTAGTGTTAAGCGATTTTAATGAAATGTATAATATGCAGGAAGAGTTTCGGAAGATGTATGCAACAGAGGATCGTGTTGCCTATGCTAGAACTATGATCGAAAAGGAATTGAATCGTATCGTTCGTCTGCGCATGTATTTGCAAGTGCCAACAAATGAAGAACTATATGAGGCAATAAAACGTTTAGTATAAAAAAGAGGTGCCCTGAATTTCAGGGCACCTTCTCATTTACCCCAAATTAACGGGGAGTAATTTAGTATTCTAGATAGCACAGCGGCAGAGGAAAGACCCCTGCCGCACGAATTGAAGTTACGCTTTATGTACGTTTTTAAACGTGGAATAAAATTAATTTACCAGATGAATTTACTAGTCGGTGAGTTTTTTCAGCAATACCTTTTTCTTCGATTTGCTTTTGACCTTCGATTTTTGCTGCGTCATCGTTTGCGAAATTCCACACTTCATCAAATAATGTTTCCCCAGTTTTTTCAAATGCAGTAAAACGATAATTCTCCATTTAAACCACCCTTTATAAGCAAGATAATATAATTATACTAGAAATTTTCCGATAATTCACGAAGCAGCTAACATAATTCAAGAAATATTTGCAGTTTATGAACGGCTCATGAACATTTTAATCCTTCAATATTTACCCGAATCTTTATTTTGTTAAACGCTATTTCGCGAAAAAAATTTAGCATTCGTTAGCGGGAGTCGCAATTGATAGTCTTTTAAACGGTAAATATCGCATATACATGTTACAATAAATTGTAATAGAGTTATAAAGGGGCGATTACTTGTGAATGGAATTACAAAACTCCAACCTGGTGAACAAGTGGACCAATATTTATTGATTAAAGAAGCAAAAAAAGGTGTAACGACTGTCGGCAAGCCTTTTATGTCACTAATTTTACAGGATCGTAGCGGCGATATTGAAGCCAAGCTATGGGATACAAACGAGGAACATGAAAATTTATACCGTGCACAGGTAATTGTAAAAGTTGGGGGAGAGATTCACGACTACCGTGGAAAAAACCAACTGCGTGTGAAGCAAATCCGACCTGCACGTGAAGAGGAAGGCGTTCAAATCAGCGATCTTTTACCGACGTCTGCGGTACCAAAGGAAGAGTTATTTGAACAGCTGACACAGTACTTCTTTCAAATTCAAAATCCGAATATCTCGCGTATTACACGCAATCTTACAAAAAAATATCAAGACCAAATACTGATTTACCCTGCAGCAACCAAAAATCACCACGACTATGCATCAGGCTTACTTGACCATGTTGTATCGATGCTTAAATTAAGTGAGGCGATTTGTGATCTATATCCTACATTAAACCGTGATTTACTGTATGCTGGGGTTATTTTACATGATATCGGTAAGGTCATTGAGCTGAGTGGTCCAGTAGGTACAATGTATACAGTGGAAGGCAACCTGCTTGGTCATATATCCATTATGGTCAATGAAATTGGTCAAGCTGCCAATGAGCTGAAAATCGAAGGAGAAGAAGTGATGCTGCTTAAGCATCTAGTATTGTCACATCACGGTAAAGAAGAGTGGGGCAGCCCGAAAAAACCTATGATTCAAGAAGCGGAAATTTTACATTATATTGATAATATTGATGCGAAGATGAATATGCTGACTCGTGCCCTTGATAAAACAAAACCTGGTGAATTTACAGAGCGTCTATTCCCGTTAGATAACCGCTCATTCTACAAGCCGACGATTTAAGCTGCCTCGGTTCCATCTGTGGCAACGTTTTTTGACCAACTGGTTTTTGACCCCGGTCCGAAGAAAAGCATCCTCCGTAACGGAGAACAACATCTACAAGACAGATATAAAAACAAGGCCGTTCAATTTTACTCAGCGTAAATTTGAACGGCCTTTAATTATGGGGAGGATTATTTTGGCTTTAATTGTTATTGATTATCCTGCTGAAATTTTACCATGAAATCAGCTAGGGCTTTACATGTTTCAAGTGGGACCGCATTGTAAGTAGAAGCGCGGCAGCCTCCTACAGAGCGGTGACCATTCAAACCGACAAACCCGGCTGTTTTTGCTTCAGCAAGGAATTTCTTCTCCAGCTCTTCATCTGCTACACGGAACGTAATGTTCATCAATGAACGAGAATCTTCAGTTGCATGCCCGTAATAGAAACCATTGGAATTGTCGATCACATCATAAATATACTTCGCCTTTTCTTCATTACGCTGCTCGATTGCTTCTAAGCCACCTTCAGCTTTCACCCATTTCAATACTTCACCTAACATATAAATTCCGAAAGTAGGAGGGGTATTGTACAGCGAGTTATTTTTAGAATGTGTTGCGTATTTCAACATTGTCGGGATATTTGAATTTGCTTTTTCAAGAAACTCTTTGCGGATGATGACTACCGTTACACCTGAAGGTCCTAGGTTTTTCTGTGCACCCGCATAAATCATGGCAAAATTTGATACATCAATTTTCTTCGATAAAATATCAGAAGACATGTCTGCAATTAATGGAAGATCCCCAGTAGTCGGGAACGTTTTCCATTGAGTACCAAAAATTGTATTGTTCGATGTTAAGTGAAGGTATGCAGCCTCTTCATCGATTTGGATCTCCGATAGAGCCGGGATATTTTTGTAGTTATTGCTTTTTGAGCTTGCTGCCTCTACAGGTGTCCCGAATAACTTCGCTTCTGCAAAGGCTTTTTCTGACCATGCCCCTGTTTGGATATAACTTGCCTTCTGTCCTTCTTTTAAGAAGTTCATTGGAATCATTGAAAATTGTAGGCTTGCTCCGCCTTGTAAAAATAGTACTTCATAGTTTTCAGGGATATCATATAACTCGCGTAAATTTGCTATCGCTTCATTATGTACTCCTTCAAATTCAGCACTACGGTGACTTAATTCCATTACAGACATACCAGTACCTTTAAAATCTACTAGTTCTGCCTGTGCTTTTTGTAAAACTTCCAATGGTAATGCTGATGGACCAGCATTAAAGTTAAATGCGCGTTTTGTCGTTACTGTCAATGCAATCACTCCTGAATTTTAATATTAGAATATATAAATTGATAATATACCCTTTCGGAACAAATATGTGAAAATTCTTGAAATTATTTTTCTAATAGACATAAAAGAGAAGAACCTATAGAAAATTTATAGATTTTTGTCACTAAGGAAATAGGAATGTTCGTGTTTAGAGCCATTTACTTGTATAACCTTGTTTAAAATAAGGATCTGTGCGAGTATAGAGGGGATGATAGACAGGGGGTATATAAAAATGGAACAATTACCGAAATGCCCGGAATGCGGGTCTGAGTATACGTATGAAGATGGTCAGAATTATGTGTGCCCGGAATGTGCACATGAATGGTCTCAATCGGAGGAAACAGTGGAAGAAGGATTAGTCGTGCGCGATGCAAACGGCAATCTGCTAGCTGATGGGGATACCGTAACAGTTGTTAAGGATTTAAAAGTAAAGGGAAGCTCCTCTACATTAAAAATCGGAACACGTGTTAAAAACATTCGACTTGTAGAAGGCGACCACAATATTGATTGTAAAATTGACGGTTTCGGTGCAATGAAGCTGAAATCGGAATTTGTAAAGAAAAACTAAAAAATGCGAGGCCCATTTGTGGGTCTCGCATTTTGTCCCGTATTAACAAGTAGTAAATCTCGCGCCTCTAAACTTAAGCAAGGCGAAAATGTCAGGCGGGAGATCGACTCCCCGTAAAAGCCTGATTGGATCAACTAACAAATCCGTGGGGATGAAGAACCCCACGGATTGAATTTTCACTTTATATATCAACGATTATTCAGCTTTAATGCCTGAAAATGCGTCTTTTAAATCTTTGTCTTTTACTTTTACATCGGCTTCTTTAATTAACTCTGCCATTTTTGTGTTCCAATCAGCTTTTGTAGCTGCAATTGATTCACGGATTTCTTCTTTTTTGTCTTCAAGTTTACCGTAATCTTTAACATCACGTTTCTCAGTCACTTGAATGATGTGGAAACCGTGCTCAGATTGTACAGGTTCACTGATTTCATCGATTTCCAATGCATATGCAGCATCGTTGAATTCAGGCACCATTGTCCCAACTGTAAACCAACCTAAATCTCCGCCTTGTGCACCAGAACCTGGGTCAGTCGAGAATTCTTTTGCTAACTTCGCAAAATCTTCACCGGCATCTAATTTAGCTTTGATTTCTTTTGCAGTCTCTTCATCTTCCACTAAAATGTGACGAGCGTTTAATTCTTGAGATGCTTGGTTATAGTACTTTTCGATTTCCTCGTCTGTTACTTCAACATCTTTTAATGCTTTTTCTTGTAACAATGTGAATCGAATATTTGTTTTTAACGTTTCTTCCGTTAAATTGCTTTGTGCTAAAACAGCTTCATAGCTTTCACCATACTGCTCTTTTACACCTTTTAATTCTTCTTCGATTTCCTCATCTGTTACTTTATATTTATCGTTTAAAATCTGTTCAACTACTACTTGTTGCAGTAATTGATCACCAGCGATATCCTTCATTGAATTATAAAATTCTTCTTGAGTGATATCGCCAACACTTGTTGATACTACAACTTCATCGCCTGGATTACTGCATGCAGCTAAACCGATTGAAGCAGCAACTGTTAATGCAAAAATGGTCTTTTTCATTTGAATACGCTCCTAACTTAACTTTAATGCAATTGTAACTATAACATAAACGATTTAAAAACAAAATGGTTGCATGTGTATAGTGCCTAAGTTTTGTAACAACAGGCGCATACGATATTGAGAGAAAGAGAGAAGGGAGGTGGCAATATGGGTGGCGGAGGTTACAATGGCGGCGGCTACGGCTCTGGCTTTGCTCTATTAGTTGTATTGTTTATCTTATTGATTATTGTTGGTGCAGCTTTCATCTACTAAGAAAGCAAGGTGTGTTAAAAGTCTTTACGGCTTTTAACACACCTTTTCCAATTATTGAAGTATGGATAAAAATCTATTTACATAAAAAATTTTTTAAACGGCTAGCAGTACTTCGACATACATGCTCACAAGTAAAATCGTAATTAGTACATTAATCGTACGGAAAATTTTTGGTTGTTTTTCTTCTGGAATTTCACGTCGACTGCATAATGCGGCAGTCATTCGATTTATTTGGAATAAGTATATTACTGAGAATAAGATTACAATAAGTAGTAACAAATTTATTCCTCCCCTCTAAAGCATCATTAAAACCTAAATATCAATAGGAACTAAAATTTCATAACCTCTTGGTGTTTCTTCAATTATAGCATTGTTTGGTGCATACATTAAATTTTTCACATATAAAAAATCCATTAGACAAATACAAGAGTGAAAAGCGAGCAAACCACTAAAATAATGCGCATATTCAGGGAAATAAATGCCCCCGGCAATCAATGCTGAATTAATAACAATAAAAGGTGTCACAAGTGCGAAAATATAAGATTTTTTTGGAATACCGTTTTGCAGGCGCATCCGGACAACTGGCATGAAATGTTGAATCTTAAAACGAATGACCAGTGATTTTCTATGCTGAAGCAGAGCGAAATAATGTAATAATTTGTGCATAGGATAAATAAAAGGTATTACTAATAAAACTAACCATAAATGGCGATCGATATGCTTACCGTTAAAATTAAAACTAAATGCAATATATGAAAAGCAAAATACAAGGACGAAAAGAGTAATTGCCAATAGTACAAGTCTTCCCGTACCGTATTCGCGCTCAATGTTGATCGTTTTCCAACAATGCATGTGAGCCCTCCTAAAACATTATGGAAAAGGATGTATTATGCTTTTCCATTAACGAAACAATATTAAACATAAAACTAACTATAATCAATAAAAAAAGAAATGTCATCAATTAAAATTGGCGACATTTCTTCTACAAATTTTATGAAGTTGTTGTGATTGATGGCTTTCCCTTGTCATCAATTGTTTCTTTGAAGTTAAAGAATGAACGTTCGAATATTTCGATGAAATCATCCCCGTAAATATTTCGGATAACGGCCATTACATCTAAAAACTCAGGGAATCTACCGTATAGTTCTTTTAATGGCAATGCACCTGTTAAAATCGTATGTTCTGTATCGTGATAATGATCATACATACGTAAAATGAGTTCTGCGCCTTTATCAGTTAACTCCACATATGTATTACGTTTGTCTTCATCACGTTTTGAGAAAGTAAGTAATCCACGTTCTTCTAATTTTTTTGAAAAGTTGAAAGCGGTAGATACATGCATGACACCAAATTTAGCTACATCTGAAATGGAAGCACCTTTCAAATGATATGAAATCCATAAAATATGATGTTCATTAATATTTAAATCAAAAGGTTTAATCCATGTTTGCCAATCTTTTTCGATAGCTTTCCATAGTGCTTTCGAAAGTTGTGCGACTCTTTGGCTAAATAACATAGCCTCTCTTTGCGAGTATAAATCTTCTGTCAAAGCAATCACCTTCTTCTTTCATTTAACATTTTAAAATTATTATAGCAATAAAAGAAAAGAGTTTAAAGTTAGAAAAATGGAATAATTCAACATTGGTTGATTTATGCTATAAAAAGATAAATTTGGGATTGAATTGACTGTTTTTGTTATTTTTGATGGTCCTAAAGTTATAGTGATGAATTTGTATTCATTACTCGTTATTTCTAGTTGAAGGGATATTTTTCTCGATTTCACTTATAGAATTCTGTAATTTCTCTATTTCTTGTTTTAAGTTTATTGCTTCCGGTTCTATCTGAGTTTTGAAATTTGCGAAATTATCCTTTAATTCATTTACTATACTAGGCATACTATTTTGGACTTCTGCCTTTAAAGTTGTGATCGATTGCTTTACATTATTTAGTTCGTATTGAACATCTTGAAGTTTGGATTTGACGTTTTTCGTATTTTCCAACAGGTTTTGTCGTAAAGCCGTCCCGGATTGTGGTGCTGTAAATAAAATGACAGCTGCACCGCTAACGATACCTGTTGTAATACCTAGTAAAAATGATTTTGCTTTCATATTGTTAACCTCGCTTTATTTATATTTGTTATCCAAATCTTTTTCCAAATCCATCTTCCGATAAACATTGGAAAGATTGTGGGAAAATGTACTAAAAGAAAAACCAGCATTTTCACTTATGAAAAAGATGCTGGCCATCGTCTCCTCATACAATTATGTAGACATAACTGAGTGGAGCAATTATAAGTGTGATTTAATTTCCTCAGAAAGTGTTGAAAGCACATCTGGCGGGAATTCCTGTGAACGACCATTCCAGTTGACCACTAGTCCATCTTTTTCGTCATAGCGTGGAACGAGATGCAGGTGGTAATGGAAAACGGTTTGACCTGCTTCAGCACCATTATTATTAATCGTATTCATACCAGCCGGGTTAAAAGCAGCTTTAATGGCATTAGCAACTTTTGGGGCAGCGGCATATAAATTACGTGCCACATCTTCAGACATTTCAAATAGATCTTTACAATGTGTTTTCGGAATTAATAGTGTATGACCCTTTGTCAACGGGGCAATGTCCATGAAGGCAAAAGTATGCTCATCCTCATAAACCTTAATACTTGGAATTTCACCGGCAATTATTTTGCAAAATAAGCAATCACTCATCTTATTTATCGCTCCTTTTTTATTTTTGATTTTCACCATAAGAAGTTAGAAAATAATGTTATTGTAAGTTGAAAGGTATACAGTGGGTCAGAATCCGTCGGAAAGTGTGCGCCAGCAATGAACATCAACTGTACAACCCCAATTTATGGTGAACATACTATTATTTTTCTTTATTCTATCATAGATTATTTGGAAAACTACTTTCTTATATGAAAGAATTACTTTTAAACCCGTGTTAACGGGTCCTTGAAAGCGTGGCGGCGGAGTCAGCATTTCCCGTAAAAAATCCCGGCTGAATGAAGTTTCACATTATGTTCTTTGAATTGAGTGTTGCATTCAGTGTTCAATTTTATTCGCTTTTGATAAACTAAATTTTAGAAAAGAGGAGTGACGACTGTGGCAATTTTACAACTGCAAAATGTAACAGGTGGTTATACGAGAAAACCTGTGATTCAAGATCTATCATTTGAAATTAACAAAGGAGAGCTCGTTGGATTAATCGGCTTAAATGGTGCGGGGAAAAGTACGACGATCAAGCATATTATTGGCACGCTCTTACCACGCTCTGGTGAAATCCGTTTAAACGGTGTGACGTTAAAAGAGGATTTGGACAAGTACCGGTCAAGCTTCTCTTATATTCCGGAAACACCCGTACTATATGAAGAATTAACATTAAAAGAACATTTACAATTAACGGCAATGGCATATGGTTTAGATGAAAAAACATTGAATGAGCGTTCTGAAGTTTTATTGAAGGAATTCCGTATGGAGAAGCGATTAAATTGGTTTCCGTCGCACTTTTCAAAGGGGATGCGCCAGAAGGTAATGATTATGTGCGCATTTCTAGTCGATCCAAGTCTGTATATTATCGATGAGCCGTTTGTCGGTTTAGACCCGCTCGGCATCCAGTCATTGCTTGACCAAATGGACGATAAAAAACGTGCAGGTGCATCGATTTTAATGTCGACACATATTTTATCGACTGCAGAAAAACATTGTGACCGCATCATCTTACTTCATGAAGGACGTGTTCGTGCACAAGGAACAATGAATGATTTGCGCAAAGCGTTCAATATGCCGACTGCGACACTGGATGATTTGTATATTGCAATGACAAAGGAGCAGGACAATGAACAGCATGCATAGTGTATGGGCTAAGCGCTTCGAGCATTACATCGGCGAAGTGATGAAGTATATGCGCTTCGTCTTTACAGGGCATATTGCGATTGTCCTTGTCTTTATCGCAGGGGCAGGGGGATATCAGTACAGTGAATGGCTGAAGGTCGTGCAGCCTGATTTTCCGGCAGAATGGCTCATTGCCCTTGTGATCGGGTTCTTAGTTGCATTAAGTAGACCTGTCACATTGCTGAAAGAACCCGATCAAGTATACTTATTGCCGCTAGAAAGCCAAATGCCGAACTATTTCAAAAAGGCGATGAACTGGACGTTTTGGTCACAGCTATTGTTGCCGGTCGTTCTGTATATTATAACGATTCCGTTATTGAAAGAAGTTACGACACTTAGCGTAGCTGAAATTTGGCTGACAGCTCTATTTATCGCGGTTCTGAAATTTATTAATGTGCGCGCCGAATTCAATTACCGTTATGCGAATCGTGGGAATGCCGTACTAATGGACCGTTTCGTACGGGCAATCGTGTCGATTATCGGAATTCAAATGACATTGGCAGACGGTTTGATTGGCGTCGTATTTCTCGTTATGATGGCTTATTATACAGTTACATTGAAGAAAAAAGTACAGGATAATCCAGTACCTTACGAACATTTCATTAAGCTCGAGCAAAACCGAATGATGCGTTTTTACCGCTTTGCCAACTACTTCACAGATGTTCCGCATTTAAAGGGCTCTGTAAAACGTCGTGCTTGGTTGGATATTGCGTATAAAGCGATCAGCTATAAAAAGGAAAACACGCAAGCCTATTTAATTTACCGTACGTTTATCCGTACAGACGACCATTTTTATTTATGGGTGCGGTTAACAGCAATTTCAGCTGTTGTAGCCATGTTTATTACAATTCCGTTTGTAACTTGGATTGTTGTCGGTGCTCTGGCATTTGCGACAACGCTTCAGCTTAAGTATGCACTTATGTCAGCAGGGGATTTCCGAATGGACATGCTTTACCCGATTCCCCGTGATACGAGAAAGCAGGCTGTTGCAAAACTGCTTCGTCAATTGAGCATTGTACAGGCTATTATTGTGACACTGTGTGCAGTAATGCAGCCACAGTTTTATTTCATTCCGATTGTCATTATTGCAGTCAGTGAATTGACGATGAGAATGTCAAAATAAAAAATCGCTAACCCTACGTATGAGTTAAGTAGAGGTTAGCGATTTTTTTATTAACCAAGTTAATTTACAATAGAAATCCGCCAATTAATAATCCGGCGGCGATTACTATAATAGAAGGAACTTTGAATTTTTCCAGAGCAATATAGCTGCCGACAATCATTAAAATCGTTGGAATTAATTTATTTGATTCATAGGAAGACTTGGCGAAATCGAATGTTAATGTAATTAATAATACGGCAATTGCAGGTAATACAAAGCTTGATAACCGCATTACTTTAGGCGAATCTCTATATTTTTGTAGAAGATTCAAAAGTGTGATCATTAAAATCAGGGTAGGGGCTACTGTCGCAAATAACGCTATAATACTCCCTAAAATACCACCAACTTCAAAGCCGATATAACCCGCCATCTTCGTTGCGATAGGACCGGGCAGTGAATTTGCCAAAGCAAGAAACTCACTGAATTCACTTTGCGTCATCCACTCATACCTGTCTACCACTTCATGTTCAATTAACGGGATTGAAGCAGGCCCGCCTCCGTATGCCAAAAGGTTCGGTATTAAAAATGCAATAAAAAGCTCCCAAAATATCATTGTTCTTTTCCTCCTTTATTGGGCAATGCCAGCGCCAATATTAAGAGGGAACCGATGATAATCCCAGGGTGGAGATCGAATACAACAATCGTTATAAAACTGAATACGAAAATAATTGCGCTGATTTTTAGACCTAAAGCTTTATGCGATTTCTTTAAAAAGTCAAATGCATAAATCCCCATCATCACTGTCACAATGGGTATGACACCTTTAGACATGTTGTTGATAAAGTCAGAGTTACTGAATTGGTTTAATGAATTTAATAATAAAATAATTAAAAGTACAGTAGGCATAACCGAAGCAAACAGAGCGTTAATTAATCCGAGAAAACCGCCTATACGGTAACCAATGTAGCCTGCCATCTTTGTCGCAATTGGACCAGGCAATGTGTTTCCAATCGATAACACATCAGAAAAATCATCATCTGTCATAAGTTTATATTTTTCAACCACTTCTTTATGAAGCAATGGAATGATTGTCGGACCTCCCCCGAATCCAAGAATTCCTGAAACAAAGAAAGCTTTAAACAACTGAATTTGTATTTTCACATAATAACCGCCTTTTGTTTAGTGAGAAGCAGAATAGTTCGGAAAACGAAAGATTTTCTAAATATGTATTATTTTATATAAAAATGCTACGAAAAACAATCGTAGCATTTTTGATAAAAGCATTATTCTTTTGAAGCTGCACTATATGTCGTAATATAGGATGATGAGGTAAACATCGACTGTAACACTTGTGTCGTGCCTTCAAAGATAGGGGCAAATGAAGTCTTATACTCATTGCTGCCTTTCCAAACTTCATAAGAAGCAGGCCCGCCCCATTGAATAATAAATAAATAGGTTTCTGCTTTAATCGGACGCAGTAAACGATAGGCAATTACAGCGTCATTGGAGTTCAAAGCAGGGATGACATCGAGAGCTTTTTTCTCGAAAACCGGGCGCTCATCTGACATAATGGGCATATTGAAAAAAGTATAATAGCCCTTTTGTGTAAACTGTCCATCTTGAGCAATGACTTCAAACTTGCGGGGTACTGCGAAAATAGATTTGTTCTCTGTTTCATGCAACACCACTGAATTACCATTTCCGTGTAATAAAGATAAAGGGTGCTGTGGATTTTTTGCAATTAAATTTTCCATATAGTCAGGTGTTCCTGAAGTTACATAAAAATTCATATGACTGACCTCCTTTACACTATTATTTCCATTTATAAAGATGTTCAAGCCATTTGTCAAAAAGTTCTGTAGCAGAAGAGACAAATTTATGACATTTATTCAAGAAATCTATACAAATATTTATGAAAAGTTTATAGTCGATGATGGATATCAATGACGTTTTTGAGGTATAGAATAAAAAAGAATTTACTTTAAGGGGTAGAAATCAAAAATGATGAAATTTAATGACACATTATTACGTGCTGCTCGCGGTGAGCAAGTAGAACATACACCAGTTTGGTTTATGCGCCAGGCAGGCCGTTCACAGCCAGAATATCGTGAAATAAAAGAAAAATATTCATTAGAAGAGATTACAATGCAGCCGGAGTTATGTGCTTATGTAACGCATTTACCTGTTGAGCAATACAATGTAGATGCAGCGATTCTTTATAAAGATATCGTTACCCCTTTACCAGGAATGGGAATTGATGTAAAAATAAAAGCGGGGATTGGTCCGGTTATTTCAAATCCGATCCGTTCAGCTGTTGACGTGGAAAACTTACGTGAGTTCAATGCACAGGAGCATACACCTTACGTGCTAGAGACAATTAAAATGTTAACAACAGAACAGCTAAATGTTCCGTTAATCGGTTTTGGCGGTGCGCCGTTTACGCTTGCGAGCTATATGATTGAAGGCGGCCCAAGCAAAAACTACGCTAAAACTAAATCATTCATGGTTTCGCAGCCAAAAGCATGGTTTGCTTTAATGGAAAAACTGGCTGATATGATTATTGTGGATATTACAGCACAAGTAGAAGCCGGTGCAAAAGCAATCCAAATTTTCGATTCTTGGGTTGGAGCATTGAATGTTGAAGATTACCGTATTTTTATCAAACCGACGATGACACGCATTTTTGCTGAATTGCGCGCATTGAATGTGCCGCTAATCCAGTTTGGTGTAGGTGCATCGCATTTAATAAATGAATGGCATGACCTGCCAGTCGATGTAGTAGGGTTGGACTGGCGTTTACCGATTCGTGAAGCAGAAGCACGTGGCGTAACAAAAGCGGTACAAGGGAACTTGGATCCTACATTATTACTGGCAGACTGGAACGTAATCGAAGCACGAGCGAAAGATATTGTCGATCAAGGTTTAGCGCATACAGGCGGACATATTTTCAACTTAGGCCACGGCGTCTTCCCGGAAGTAGATCCAGCTGTATTAAAACGACTAACTACATTTGTACACGAATACAGCCGCGAACAAATCGCAAAACGTTCATAATACAAATACTAATATAAATATGATTATTCACCGGTGAAGGTGAGAAAACTAGAAAGATGAAGGTTGACTGGAGAGCACCCAAAAAACAACAAGTTAATGGGATGAAAAACCTTTAATAACTAATTAAAAAAGAAACGTGTTAAAAAACATGCAGAGGTGAACTTACATGAAAGAAGTACGCGGTTTATTAGTAATGGCTTATGGTACGCCATATAAAGAAGAAGATATTGAACGTTATTACACACATATTCGTCATGGCCGTAAACCAAGCCAGGAACATTTGGACGATTTAACTGAACGTTACCGTGCAATCGGCGGTATTTCTCCGCTTGCGAAAATGACGGAAGCACAAGCCCATGCATTATGTGCGCGTTTAAACGAAGTGCAGGACGAAGTGGAATATAAAGTATTTATCGGCTTAAAGCATATTGAACCATTCGTTGAAGATGCAGTAGAAGCAATGGTGAAAGAAGGTATTACTGAAGCGGTATCGATCGTTTTAGCACCACACTTCTCAACTTTCTCAATTAAATCGTACAATGGACGAGCGAAAGAAGCAGCTGAAAAGTTAGGTGGTACGTTAAATATCACTTCTGTTGAAGCATGGTATGACGAACCGAAATTTATTGAATTCTGGAAAGATGCCGTGAATGGCGAGCTGGCAAAAATGACAGAAGAAGAGCGCGCAAATGCTTGCTTAATCGTATCAAACCACTCATTGCCGGAAAAAATTAAACTTGCAGGCGATCCGTATGAAGAACAGTTAGTTGAAACAGCACGTTTAATTGAAGAGGCTTCTGATATTGTAAACGTTGAAGTAGGCTGGCAGTCAGCTGGACAAACACCCGAGCCATGGCTAGGACCGGATGTACAGGATTTAACAAAGGAATTATTTGAGCAAAAAGGTTATAAAGCATTCATCTATACACCAGTAGGATTTGTTACAGAGCATTTAGAAGTGCTCTATGATAATGATATTGAGTGTAAAGTTGTATGTGACGAAATCGGTGCAAGCTATTATCGCCCGACAATGCCAAATACACATCCTTTATTCATTGATGCAATGGTAGATGCTATCAATAAAAAATTAGCGGAATAGTAGAGAGTGATGATGAGGGTGACTTTAAAAAGGAAGAAGGTTGTTATCGTTGGCGGTGGGATCACTGGTTTAACGACGGCATACTATTTACAGCAAAAAACGAAGGCGCATAATTTACCGATAGATATCGTGTTGATCGAAGCGTCACTACGTTTAGGTGGTAAAATCCATACTGTACGTCAAAATGGATATATTATCGAACGTGGGCCTGAATCGTTTTTTGATACAGGTAGCAGTGTCCGAAAGTTGGCACGTGATTTAAATATCGAACATGAGATGATTCAAAATAATTATGGTCGAACATTTATCGCAGTTGGTAGCAAGTTACACCAAATTCCGAGTAATATTCTGCTCGGAGGGTCACCTAAAATCCTCCCGTTTATGACATCGAATGTTCTATCTTTAATGGGGAAATTCCGTGCAGCAGGAGATTTGTTGTTGCCGAAATTACCGCATGCTGCAGACGAACCGATTAGTGAATTTTTCAATCGTCGCTTTGGTAAAGAAGTGGTCGAAAATTTAGTTGAGCCGGTGTTGGCGGGTACTTTTGCAGGTGATGTCGACCATCTTAGCATGCAATCGATGTTCCCGCAGTTTTATCAGTTGGAAAAAGAATATCGCAGCTTATTGCTCGGTATGAAAAAAACCGGAAAAGGTATTTACGCACTCGTGGATACTCCAGGTGAACTACATTACGAATCATTTGAAAATGGATTGGAATCCTTAATTGAATCATTGGAAAAAGCTTTAACCGATGTAACGATTTTAAAAGGATTGAAAGTGAATTCCATTGAAAAAAATAATGATGATACCCATCTTGTAGAATTGAATGATGGGACGTCGATTCAAGCAGATAAAATCGTCGTGACGACACCGTTTAATGTAACGAAAAAAATCTTCCCGGACTCAACGACAATGCTGAAAGTTCCGGATATGAATTATGCCACAATTGCCACCGTTACGATGGCATTTGAAAAAGGTTCAATGCAGAAATATGAAGATGCACTTAACTTCTTCGTTTCACGCAATAGTCATTTTGCAATTACAAGCTGCACGTGGAGTCACCGGAAGTGGGATAATGTGTCACCGGATGGCCAGGAACTCCTTAGAGTGTACATTGGCCGTGTAGGGGATGAATCGATTGTAGAGCTGCCCGACAGTGAAATTGAAAAAATTGTATTGCAAGATTTAGAGCGGGCAGTGGGATTGAATGCCCAGCCGCTACTGACAACAGTTGCCCGCTGGAAAGAAGCAATGCCTCAATATACAATTGGTCATGAATTGCGCATGTCTACTATGAAAGAACAATTTTATCAAGAGTTTCCGAATGTCTTATTAACAGGAAGCTCCTATGAGGGAATTAGTATTCCGGACTGTGTATTGCAAGGGAGAAATACTGCCGAGCAATTACTCAGCCAGTTTGCCGAGTCAAAAGTAGCAATGTAATAATTCAATAGACTAATTGAACAGAATGCTGTATTAAAGGTGAACCGCTTTTAGTGCAGCATTTTTATTTGGATAATTTTTCAATGGTTCACAAATTTATCTTAATTATCCTATGCATCTGTACGTATTTTTTAGTACGCTAGTAAGGATGGGGAAAGATTGCATTAAAATACATAATAGTTAACAAGGATGGGAGATTTAATGATGAAAAAATGGTTTTACAGTTTAGTAGCAGTCCCTTTTTTATTGGCAGCATGTGGCGATGACCCCGAAGTGGAAACACTTGATACTGCCGAGGTGCCGGCAATCGTCGAAGTAGATATTCAAACAGCAGAACAGTTAAACGTAGGGGAAACGATACAGCTATCGGCACGTGTTACTCAAGAAGAAGAAGCGGTAAATGATGCGAAAGAAGTGAAGTTTGAAGTATGGGAATCCGGCCTTCGCGATGAAGGGGAGATGCTGGACGGGGAACTGACTGAAGACGGGATTTATGTCGCTGACTATGTATTTGACCATGATGGCGTATATTATATGTTTGCCCATACGACGGCGCGCGGAATGCATGTGATGCCAAAGCAGGAACTGATCGTCGGCAACCCTGATATGAGCAAAGTGCTGGAAGATACAAGCTCTAATTCGATGGAACATGACGAAGAAAATAAAGAAGAAAAAGAAGAAGATCATAACCATTAAATATTGCAATATGAGAAGAACGGTGTATAATAGTGACTGGATGACCGAAGTGGTATTTTGGTCACTTTTTTTGAGGAGGTGGATTTATGGATCGTCGACATGAAATTTTAATAGCCGCAACAAAATCCTTTACATTATTTGGCTATAAAGCAACAACGATTGAACAAGTTGCAAAAATTGCAAATGTAGGAAAAGGGACTATTTATACTTTTTTTAAAAATAAAGAAGAGCTGTTTCAGGAAGTAGTATTCCATTTAATCGGTGAAATGAAACGCGAAACAGATCAGCTAATCGATGTAAATGCGAGCTTTATGCAAAATGCCCATACAGCATTAATGAAAATGCTGCAGTTCCGTGAACGTCATTTACTGTTTGCCAAACTAATAGATGAGGAAAGAGCACTGGGCACTCCTGAAGTACAGCAAATGCTGTTGAAAATCGAGTCGGAAATCATTTCATACGTCTCGATGCGCATTCGTAACGGCATTGCAAAAGATGAGGTCATTGAATGTAATCCTGAGCATGTAGCCTTTTTATTGTTTAAATCGTATTTGGCTTTTATTGTAGACTGGCAGTTGACACATAATGAACCACTCAACGAACAAGAAATTCTGACATTATTCAGCGAAACCATTTTCCGTGGTTTGGCAAAGAAAAAGTAGTAGTCACTTCCTGGTGAAGTGGTTTCTTTTTACCATGAAATGACCAATTGACGATATTGGTCATATAGTTTTAAAGGAGGAAATTAGTGTGATAAAAGCAGAATGGCTGAAGATTTTTAAAACAAAAAAAATGCTTATTTCAGTTATTGCCGTTCTTTTTGTTCCTGTTATGTACAGCGGGATGTTCTTATGGGCATTTTGGGATCCATATGCCAATTTAAAGAGCTTGCCGGTTGCCGTTGTCAATGAAGACAAAGGGGCTATGATGGATGACGAAACAATGGAGCTCGGTCAGACATTGGTCGATAAGCTGATAGATAGCGAGCAATTCCAGTTTGAGGAAGTTGATGCAAAGGAAGCGGACCAAAAATTATTGGATCAAAAGTATTATATCTTAATTAAAATTCCGGAAAACTTTTCTGAGCATGCAACTACATTATTAGATGACGAACCACAAAAGTTGGTTATTGATTATATTCCAAATGAAGGCTTCAACTTTTTAGGCGCACAAATTGGTGAAACTGCAATGGATCGCATTAAAGCAGAAGTAAATACACAAGTTTCAGCAACATATGCCGAAAAATTATTTGATTCCATTACACAACTTGGTGATGGCTTTGCCGAGGCAGCAGATGGAGCAGGGGAGCTAGATAAAGGTGCCGCGAAGCTGGCGGATGGCGCTGATGAGTTGAAAGGCTATTTAGAACAATTGGCATCAAGCTCTGTTAAATTATCCGATGGTACTGACACTTTAGTTAACGGTGCTAAAAATGCTGCAAAAGGTGCTGGTGATCTGGCGGCAGGTGTAGCAAAAATTGCGGATGGCAGCGGCCAACTTGAAACAGGAGCAAAATCTGCAGCAGATGGCGCCAATAAATTGCAGCAAGGTATTGAAAGCTATACTGATGGTGTTGCACAAGTAGCAAACGGACAAAAGGATCTTACATCCGGTCAGGCGAGCTTAGCTGAAAACCTGAAATTATTAACACAAGGTACAGCGAATATCGATGACAAAGTAAAAGCGCTGGCAGATGGTTCAGCTAATGTAGCAGGCGGTATGGATCAGTTGGCAAGCCAACTGGAAGCGATTTTACCTATGCTGCCTGAAGAGAATCAAGCAGCTTTAAAAGCCGCACTAGGGCAGCTGCAAGAAGGCAGTAAACAAGTAAGTGGCGGTTTAAGTCAGCTGCATGCAGGAACAAATGGATTGGACGATAAAATCGCGGCAATCAGTGAAGGTGCAAGTAAATTAAATGCAGGGCAACAACAAGTAACTTCAGGTGTTGCACAATTGCAGCAAAATTCAGCACAGCTAATAGAGGGTGCCAATTCATTAGCACAAGGCAATACGACAATCGCCGGAAAACTAAATGAACTAACGGCAGGCGCATCAAGTGCGGCAACTGGCGCCAACACATTAGCACAAGGTTTGAACACATTAGTGGATGGTTCGAATAAATTATATGACGGTACGAGCTTGTTGGCAGAAAAGTCGGGTGAGTTAGCACAAGGTTCTACTACTTTAGCGGATGGTACGAAAGAGTTGAAGGATGGTACGACAACTTTATCTGAAAAGTTGACGGAAGCTGGCGAAAAAGCCGCTGTAAATCCGACTGAAGATACGTACAATATGGTCGGTTCTCCAGTGGAAGTCGAAAAAGATTCTGTAAACCATGTACCGAATTATGGTACAGGTTTTGCACCATACTTTATTTCTTTAGGATTATTCGTTGGGGCATTATTAATTTCGATTGTATTCCCATTTGTTGAACCAGCCGTTATCCCGAAAAACAGTGCAAGCTGGTTTGTAAGTAAAGTAACTGTATTAATCGGTGTTGGATTGGTGCAATCATTTATAACGATTGCAATTGTCGTTTGGGGGCTTGGACTTGAGGTAAATAATATGCCGCAGTTCATTCTGACAACAATTATAACTAGCTTTACATTTTTAGCTATGGTTCAATTGCTTGTGTCTGTGTTTGGTGATCCAGGACGATTTATTGCCATCGTCGTGTTGATTCTTCAATTAACAACAAGTGCAGGGACATTCCCGATTGAGCTAGTACCAGAGCAATTGCATTTCTTCAATAAAATTTTACCGATGACATTCTCTGTACAAGGCTTCAAAGCAGCCATTTCAACTGGTGATACATCATTCCTAATGTTCAACTGGTCGATTTTAGGTGCAGTTATGATTTCATGCTTAGCAATCACGTTCGGTTACTTTGCATTGCTTTATAAAAAACGTTATTCAAAACAACATACAGAACTATAATATGAAAAAGCATGGATCCGGGTTTTTCCCCTGAATCCATGCTTTTTTTATACAGAAAAGACCACGGCCATTAAGCAATCTCGTTCGCGTTCTGTGCGCTTCTATACAGACGCCGTTATTCAAAAGTACAGGAAGCTAAATCTTTATAGTTGTAACCATAAAAAAACGATTCGCTATTTAGCGAATCGTATTTTTTATTGTAAACATTGAGCGGGGTTTACAATAAAAATGTAAGCTATTATAGGTTCATCCTAGTCCTAAGATGAAGGTTGTCAGTAATACGAATTAAACAGTGTGTAAAGAATTAAAGAGAGTTACATTTATCACAATTGTTGCTGTAGCACTCGCTTTGTTCTTCGATTTTATCACCGCATTGAACGCAAATTTTATCAGGTAAATTCTTGAAAAATTCCACTACGTTTTCTAACATTGTGCATGCCTCCTTTAAGTTTCTGTTATACTACTTCTGTTTATATATTGTATTGTATTATAACAGATTTAATTCGTCAACACAAAATGCCTAATTTAAGTTAAAATATAAATGGACGATTTTTGAAGGAGTGAGCCTCTTGTATTTTATCGATAATAAAGGAATTACAGATCCGCGTATTAACCTGGCAATAGAAGAGTATATACTGAAAAACATGGATATCGAAAAGGATGATTTTTTACTGTTTTATATTAATCAGCCTTCGATTATCATCGGAAAAAATCAAAACACGATTGAAGAAATCAACACAGATTACGTTGAAGAAAATGGAATCCTTGTCGTACGTCGCCTTTCCGGCGGTGGTGCAGTTTACCATGATTTGAACAATTTGAATTTCAGCTTCCTGACAAAAGATGACGGCAACAGCTTCAGCAACTATAAAAAATTCACCCAGCCTGTTGTAGATGCACTTGCAAAACTGGGGGTTAATTCAGAGCTTTCAGGCCGTAATGATATTTTGGCTGAAGGGAAAAAGGTTTCGGGCAATGCCCAATATTCAACGCGCGGCCGCATGTTCAGTCATGGGACACTAATGTTCAATCTGGATATTGATGCTGTCGTGAACTCACTTAAAGTAAAACAGGACAAGATCGAATCAAAAGGAATTAAATCAGTTCGCTCGCGTGTTGCGAACATCATTGATTTCCTTCCAGAAAAAATTACAGTAGAAGAGTTCCGTCTGGAAATTTTAAAATCTATTTTCGGTGGCGAGAAAAATATTCAATACTACGAGCTTACCGAAGAAGATTGGGAAAACATCCATGAAATTTCAAAAAACCGTTACCAGTTATGGGAGTGGAATTACGGAAAATCACCGCGCTTTAACATTCAAAAAACAAAGCGTTACCCTTCAGGAAGCCTGGATATTCGCTTAGAAGTGAATAAAGGTGTTATTGAAGAGGCGAAAATTTTCGGAGATTTCTTTGGTGTCGGTGATGTAGATGAGGTCGCTGAATTATTGGTCGGGACGAAATATGACCGTGCCGCAATTGCAGAAAAGCTGAAAGATATTGAAATCCCGGTATACTTTGGCGGGATCACGGAAGAGGATTTCCTTCATCTAATTTACTAGCAGCTGCTGTCAATCATCATGAACGTAATAGAGAGTATGAAAAGGGAGGCTCCTGTTTTCGGGAGCCCCCTTTTTTTGATACAATGGAACAATATGAACAAATAACTTATGTAGGGATAATTTAGTTTTAAAACCTATTGAAAAGGAGGTCATTCAGATGGAAAAACATCGAATTTTCATCGTTGAGGATGATCCTAAAATAGCTGCACTACTTGCAGACACATTGAGAAAATACCAATACGAAGTCGAAACGATTAAAGACTTTGATTCATTAATGGAACAATGCTTAGCGTTTTCGCCTCATATAATTTTACTGGATATTAATTTACCTTCCTATGATGGGTACTATTGGTGCCGTGAGTTGAGACAATTTACGAAATGTCCGATTTTATTTATTTCGGCTCGCTCGGGTGAAATGGATCAAATATTTGCATTGGAAAACGGCGGAGATGACTTTATTACGAAGCCGTTTAACTATGAAATTGTACTTGCTAAAATTCGCAGCCATTTGCGTCGTACATATGGAGAATATTCTGCAAGACAGGAAGAGCGGAAAATTGTACAAGGACAGCTAACATTGTATTTGGAACGGATGGAACTTCAATTGAAGGAGCTCGTCGTTCCGCTTCAAAAGAAGGAATGTGTCATTTTAGGATTATTAATGGGACAAGCGCCAAAAGTCGTATCACGTGAACAGCTGTTGGAGGAATTGTGGGATGATCAGGCATTTGTTGATGAAAACACGTTAAATGTAAATATGACGCGTGTTCGAAAGAAGCTGGCCGATTATGGCATTTCATCTGTTATTGAAACAGTGCGCGGAGCAGGGTATCGCTTTTTATTGAGCTCGGAGGAAATGTAATGGCGGTCAAATTATTTGTGAAGGAGCATCTTTCCTACTTGATTTTTCAAATCGTCTTAACATTATTTTTACTTTCTTTGTTTTGGCTAGATGGATTTCGCAGTGTCACGACCGCCATTTATGCGATAGCGATCAGCCTTCTGTTAATTGTCTCATTTTTAGTCTTGCGCTATATGTTGAGACGCCGTTATTTGGCGAAGATTTCCACGTTGCCGCAAACGATGGAAGATGCGCTTCAAAAGAATGCGAAAACAATGGAATATATGGAGACTGAGCGCTATTTGCATGAGCTGTACAAATTGTATCAGCATGAAGTACAGGCACTTTATGCGACCCAGTCCAGACAATATAAGTTTATGAACCAGTGGGTACATCAGATGAAAACACCGGTCTCGGTTTTGGAGCTTTTGCTGCAGCAGGAAGAAGAGCTTGATAAAAAAAGTGTGCAGGAAGAAGTCGAACGTTTGAAGCGCGGTCTTGAAATGGTTTTAGTGAATGCACGTTTGGAAAACTTTTCGGATGATATGCAAATCGGAAAAGTACCGCTGAAGTCGGCGATTATGTCTAATGTGAATGACAATAAACGTCTGTTTATCGCCAACCGGGTATTTCCGGAAGTGAAGATTGATGAGGATTTAATCGTAATGAGCGATATAAAATGGCTGAACTTCTTAATTGGACAGTTCATTACAAATGCAGTGAAATATACATTTGAGCCGAATAAGAAATTGTATATTACAGCGGTGCAAAAAGAACAGCATGTCCATTTATTCATTCGTGATGAAGGAGTCGGCATTCCTAAATCTGATTTACCCCGTGTAATGAAGCCATTCTTTACCGGTGAAAACGGCCGGAAAACTGGAGAATCTACCGGCATGGGACTCTATATCGCAAAGGAGATTTGTGATAAGCTCGGACACCAGCTTTTGATTACATCGGAAGTTGGGAAAGGTACACAAATTGAAGTGATTTTTCAGTCATGAGGTATTACTATTGACTGAAAGAAACAGACTTGGTTAAAAGGAGTTACTATGTCTATTTTACAAATACAAGATGCAACGAAAGTATATGAAGGAAAAGTAACGAAGCGAGCGCTCAACCAGCTAAGTTTTGAAGTGGAAAAGGGTGAGTTTGTCGCAATTATGGGTCCATCCGGCAGCGGAAAAACGACGTTGTTGAATATGGTATCCATGATTGATACGCTGACATCCGGCGAAATTATCTTTAACGGGATGAAACCGCAAAAGCTTAATAGTGAGGAACTTGCTTATTTCAGACGCCGTCAGCTCGGTTTCGTCTTTCAGGACTTTAATTTGCTGCCGACATTGACGGTCGAGGAGAATGTTATTTTGCCGCTGACAATTGATGAACAGCCGATATCTGTCATGGAGGAACGTCTGCAATCTTTAAGTGAGCTGCTCGATTTAACGTCAATTTTAATGAAACGTCCGTATGAAATTTCAGGGGGACAAGCCCAAAGAACAGCTATTGCACGTGCACTGATCCACCATCCGATGCTCGTTTTGGCCGATGAGCCGACAGGAAATCTGGATTCGAATGCATCACGTGAAGTGTTGGAGCTTCTGGCAAGAATGAATAAAGAAAACGATACGACGATTTTGATGGTGACACATGATCCGATTGCGGCGAGTTATTGCGATCGAGTTATTTTTATTAAAGACGGCGAGTTTTTCAATGAAATTTATACAGACGATCGTCGCCAAACATTTTTCCAGCGCATTTTAAATGTATTAAGTTTATTAGGGGGACATGTAGGTGACTTTTCTTCAATTCGCTTACCGTAACGTTTTCCGGAATTTCCGTAACTATGCCGCCTTTTTTATGGCCAGCTTTTTTAGTGTTTTTGTGTTCTTTATTTATTCGATGCTCATGTTCCATCCTGAAATCGAACGCGGTTTTTTAGGGGAAGTATCGATAGCCGGAATGGTTTTTGCTGAAATCGTTCTTGTGCTGTTTTCATGGTTTTTTATTTTTTACTCGATGCGTGCCTTTTTGGAAGCGCGCTCTAAAGAGTTTGCGATATTGCTTCATCTTGGCATGGACCGGAATCAGCTTGGAAAACTAATCATCATCGAAACAATGACAATTGGTATTTTCTCCTGTATTTCCGGTATTGTGTTCGGATTTGCATTTTCGAAATTTTTCTTTATGATTGTCCGTGAAATTTTAAACTTAAATGCATTGCCGCTCTATTTATCATGGGAGCCGTTTGTGCTGACATTATTCGTTTATTTAAGCGCATTTGTTGTCATCTCGACGTTGAGTACCCTGTTTACTCCGGACATTAAAATACGGAACTTTATAAGAGGCCCGAAGTTTGTCGATGCTGCTGTGACCTATTCAAAACGTAATGCCATTTTAGGAATCATCCTTATTTTATGCGGATACGGTCTTGCACTTATTACAACGAAGTCATCTATTTTTTCGTATACATTATTGATCCCTGTTTTCGTGACATTGGGAACTTATTATTTCTTTACGGATACAACGCTTTATATTATTGACCGGTTGAAGGGGCGAAAGCAGTTTTACTGGAAAAAGGCACGCATGCTGGCGATTGCTGAACAAGTGCAGATTTTACGTTTCAACTCACGCATGTTTTTCATTGTGACACTCGTCTCGACACTTGCCTTTTTAACGGTCGGCGTTTTATCGGCGATGTCTTCCTATACATCACAATATGACAAGATCAATCCAATCGGTCTCCTCTATAAAGGGGAAATGGATAATCCTTATGAAATTGAACATATTTTATCCGTCATTGATGAGCTTGAATTTAATGGAATCAGTTATCATATGACACGCTTTACGGTCATGCGCCAAACATCATCGTATACATCGAATCCGGTGGAAGTTTTCCGGGAAACAGATATTAACCATCTGCTGTTTTCGTATAAATACCCGCTTGTGAATTTAAAAAGCGGGGAAGCAATGTTCATCCCTTATTCGGAAGATTCGATTGAAAAGCTGGAGAAAACGGAAGTAAAGACGGTGCTAAAGGAAAATAATGTGGACCTGACGATTAACAGTGTATACCCGAAAATGTTTTTCCCGACGGCTATTATTAGCAGCAACTCCATTATCATTAGTGATGAAGACTTTGAAAAACTGACAAATGAGTTTGAAATGTCGCCATATGTTGAGCCTGGCTATCATTTATTTACATTTGATATCCCTAACTGGACCGAAACGGAAAATATCGGAATCGATATTCAGCAGATGGTCGCCCGCGATTATCTGATCAACAAAGAATATACGTTACCGTTTTATTTTGAAAATGCCGGATTAAATTATTCTTATATATTAGCTACGTATTCTTTATTAACACTCATCGGTATATTAGTAGTAGCTGTATTTCTACTTGCGTCCGGAAGTTTCGTTTATTTCAAAATCTATGCCAACTTGGACCGTGAGAAAAAACAGTTTGATATGCTCGTTAAAGTAGGGTTGAGCGGAAAAGAACTGAAACGCCTTATTACGAGAAATTTAATGATTCAATTTTTCCTGCCGTGGGGTTTAGCCTTTGTACATAGTGCATTTGCGTTCTATGTTGTGCAAACCGTATTGAATGATGTAATGAATTTATCGATTGTAAAAGAGGTCGTATTTTCATTTACGATGTTTGCCCTTATTCAAATTGTTTACTTTTTCTTAATTCGCTGGCGTTATATTTCACATGTGCGCGGGTGAGTTTAAATAGAGAAAAAATGATTTTAGTACAATATTTGTGAATAAGCGAGATTTTCATATTGTTTTATTAATATACTTATTCTATAATGCTAATAGAGTGAATATTTTTTCATTTTACGCAATAGGGGGATGGGTGTATTGAATTTAGTTGAAAAGGTAAGACAACAAGCTTTCGAACAACCAGAAAAAACAGCGTACTACTTTTTAGGTAAAGGCACATCTTACGGTGAATTGGAGCAATCTGTTGCACGATTTGCAGCTGCTTTGGAAGATTTAGGTGTAAAAAAAGGCGATCATATCGCGTTTCTATTAGGTAATACACCGCATTTCATCATCAGTTTATACGCGTCAATGCGTATTGGTGCTGTGGCAATTCCGATTAATCCAATCTATACAGCAGATGAAATTTCATACATCATACAAAATGGTGATGTAAAAGTTGTTATCGCACTTGATTTACTATTACCGCTTGTGGAGGCAGGGGTGCATAGATTCCCACAAGTAGAACAATATATCATTTGCGAAACGACTGAAGACATCGGTGAAAAGTATGCCGCGCTTTCAGATGGGGCGAAAGAAAAAACGAAGCTGTTTTCACAAGTATTAGCAACAACAGCACGTACAACGGATCCAGTAGAAGTAGCGCCTGATGATACGGCGATAATTTTATATACTTCCGGTACGACGGGTCATCCGAAAGGTGCTATGCTGACACATAATAATTTATTCTCCAATGCAAGAGATATTGGCGATTACTTAAAAATGACATCAGAAGATCGTATTGTGGCAACATTGCCGGTTTTCCACGTCTTTGCATTAACGGTCGTTGTCAATTCACCGTTAACACGAGGTGCGACGATCTTATTAGCGCCACGCTTTAGTCCGGGAGAAATTTTCGAGTTAATTTCGACGTATAAAGCAACAGTATTTGCGGGTGTTCCGACAATGTACAATTTCCTTTATCAATATGACAAAGCGAATGTTGCTGCATTCTCAACAATTCGTTTAGCGATTTCTGGTGGTGCTTCATTACCTGTATCATTGCTACATAACTTTGAGCAAAAGTTCAATGTACGAATTTCTGAAGGATACGGATTATCTGAAGCTTCACCTGTTACTTGTTTCAACCCTACAGACCGTGAGCGTAAACCAGGCTCAATCGGACAATCGATCAGCAATGTTGAAAATAAAGTGGTCGATGAAAATGGGGAGGAAGTGGGCGTTGGGGAAGTAGGCGAGCTGATCGTACGCGGACCGAATGTCATGAAAGGCTATTACAACATGCCGGAAGAAACTGCTGTAGCGATTCGTGACGGCTGGTTATATACAGGTGACTTGGCAAGAAAAGACGAGGAAGGTTACTTCTACATCGTCGACCGCAAAAAGGATATGATAATTGTAGGCGGTTACAATGTTTACCCACGTGAAGTAGAAGAAGTATTGTTCTCACATGAAGGGATTGTGGAAGCGGCAGTAGTAGGCTTCCCGGATTTGGACTTTGGTGAAGCGGTACATGCCTATGTTGTTTTGAAGGATCCTTCATTAACAGTAGAAGCAATTCGCGAATTTTGTGCAGACCGTATTGTGAAATACAAAGTACCGACTGTCATCGAAATTTTGGACGAGCTGCCAAAAAACACCACTGGTAAGATTCTGCGCCGTTCTTTAAAAGAAATAGCAAGAACATAACATTCCTACACCTGCCATATTTATGGCGGGTGTTTTTAAAATTAGGAAAATAAAAGAAGGCGCCGTCCCTTTGCAATGGGCCTTACATACTCATTGGTATATGTCTTCTTATAAGGGGGATAGTTATTAGTTTAGTGATTGTTCTCATAAAGCTTCTTATAATGTTCCGGGTTGTTTTCGGCGGGGGCTGCATAGCAGCAGTAAAGGCACGCCGTAAACGTCGCACCTTTACTGCTGCTATTATTGCGGCTTGGGACTCCCGCCAAATCAAAAGTGCCATCTCTAAACCGTTACGCTCTATAGTCGGCGCTTACGTGGTAGGCGCCGTTTCTACGCACAAAGTTAATTTTTCTATTAAAAACTATTGGACTTATAACGTTGTATAGATAAAGCAATATCTTAATATATTTTTTGAGTTATATTTTGAAATTTCAAATAAAAGATGGTACATTGTTATTACGGAAATCGAAATAAATGAAGAGGTGTTTTAATGACAAAGTATATGACAAAAGAAAGCTTATTCGAAATTCAATCCATTGCAAATCCGGTACTTGCGCCAAATGAGCAAGAGGCGGTATTTATTCGTACACAGATCAATGAAAAAGAGAATAATTACAGTGCCCATCTGTTCCACATTGACCTGGAATCAGGGGAAATAACGCAATGGACTTACGGTAATGAACGTGTCTCAAGCCCACAGTGGTCAACAGACGGCAAACAAGTCGCATTTTTAGTAAAACGCAATGAAAAACAGCAACTATACATATTAAACCGTCGTGGCGGGGAAGCACAGGAAATTACGACACTTCCAAATGGCGTCAATTCATTTTTATGGAGTCCTTGTGGTGAGAAAGTTTGGATTACAAGCACAGTTAAAAAAGGGTTGGACATTACGAAAGAGGAAGAAAAAGAAGATACGAAATTCCCGAAAGCCTATGTCGTCGACAAAATGAAATACAAAGCAGATAGTGTCGGGTTATTGAAGCAGGACCGCTATTCACAAATTGCTGCTGTAGATTTGGCAACAAAAGAAGTGAATACTTTTACAGAAGGAAATTATTCACATAGTCTACAAGGCATTTCACATGACGGGAAAACATTGGTGATCGGTGTGAATCGTGAAGAAAATACGGATAATGTATTCCGTACACCGCTTTACCTAGTAGATGTAGATACGAAAGAAGAAACGGTACTAATTGAGGAAGATGGCTACTTTGGTGGTGCTGAGTTTTCATTTGATGACCGTTATATTGCATTTGGCGGTTCGGATCATACATTCAGAAATGCAACACATGGCCATGTCTATATTTATGATACAGAAACGAAAACAACACAAAAGCTGACAGAGATGCTGGACTTGCCGGTTGGTGATTATGGTGTTGCAGACATTCAGCAAGGTGTATCTGCTCCATCTGTAATGTGGACGGAAAACAATGATTTGTATTTCCAAGTATCTACACAAGGGGATATTCGCTTATATTATGCAACGTTAGAGGGCGCACTTTATCCTGCGTCACCTGAAAATGAGCATGTATATGGCTATGCAATCTTTAAAAACGGCAACCGTGCATTATTGACGGTGTCCAATGGAACATTCCCTGGGGAGCTGTTTGACTTTGATATTACAACAGGTGAGCGCAAGCAGTTAACAACATTTAACGAAAAGTTTTTAAATGAGACTACGCTGTCAGAACCGGAAGCGATTTTGTATACATCAAAAGACGGTTTGACTGTACATGGCTGGATTATGAAGCCTGCACAGTATACAGAAGGAGAAAAATATCCATTAATTGTTGAAGTACACGGCGGACCGCATACTTTATATGCGAATACGTTTTTCCATGAGATGCAGCTATTGGCGGCGAAAGGGTATGGTGTGCTTTATGTGAACCCACGAGGCAGTCATGGCTACAGCCAGGAATTTGTTGATGGTGTGCGCGGTAATTATGGTGATGGAGACTATGAAGATATAATGGCTGGTGTTGATTATGCACTCGAAAAATATTCATGGATTGATGAGTCGCGTTTAGGGATTACTGGCGGAAGCTATGGCGGCTTTATGACGAACTGGGTTGTTGGTCATACGAACCGCTTTAAAGCAGCTGTTACCCAACGTTCAATCTCAAATTGGATCAGCTTCTACGGCGTATCGGATATCGGTTATTATTTCTCGGAATGGCAAATGCTCGCAGATATGAATGATGTGGAAAAACTGTGGCACCATTCACCATTAAAATATGCGGCTAATGTGGAAACACCGCTGCTTATTTTACACAGTGAACGTGATTTCCGCTGCCCGATTGAGCAGGCTGAGCAACTTTATATTACGCTTAAGAGCATGGGCAAAGAGGTCGGTTTCGTCCGTTTCCCTGAATGTGACCACAACTTATCACGTACAGGTATCCCGAACTTACGATTAGAACGACTTGAGCAAATTACAGGCTGGTTTGAGAAATACTTGTAAAATACAAACAGGGTGTCCCATTGGCGGGCACCCTGTTTATATGAGTGGGTTTATCTACCTTTAAACTGAGGTGGCCTTTTTTCAGCAAAGGCATTCAGAGCTTCAATACGGTCTTCGGTTGGAATCGTCAGTTCATAGGCTTTTCGTTCAATTTGAAGACCTGTTTGAATATCTGTTTTCATCCCTTGTTTTACAGCAAATTTAGCCTGCTGGATCGCAATCGGCGCATTGCGTAAAATAAGTGCGGCAAAGTCGGCCGTCACTTCATGTAAACTTTCGACCGGTGCCACTTTTGTAACAACCCCATAGTCAAGTGCTTCATGCGCAGTTATTCGTTTTGCTGTCAAAATAAGCTCCAATGCTTTCGCTTCACCGATTAAGCGTGGAAGTCGCTGTGTTCCGCCAGCACCCGGGATGATGCCTAAGCCTGTTTCCGTTAAGCCAAGTGAAACTGTATCAGCAGCGATACGGAAATCACAGGCAAGTGCAAGCTCAAGTCCGCCGCCGAAGGCATAGCCGTTTAGTACACAAATCGTCGGTTGTGGTAATTGCTCAATAAGCGTAAATACTTCCCCGAACCGGTTTAAGTTGCGTTTTACAAGTGTATCCGGCAATGTTTTACGTTCTTTTAAGTCCGCACCAACTGAAAAGGCTTTATCACCGGAACCTGTAATGATGACAAGACGAATGTCAGGGTGGATTTGAATGGATTCCATGACATTGCGTAATTGTTCCAGCATTTCATAATTAAAGGCGTTTAACATATCGGGGCGATCAAGTGTTACATATGCAATAAAGTCTTTTTGCTCATATTTTACAGTGTTCACATTTACTGCCTCCTTGAATTTTGTTAATCTAGTTTTATAGTACATTGGAAGATTGTAAAATAACAGCAATTTCCATAATAAATAGAGAGAAAATAAACGAGTATTGGGGAAATTACAAAATGGAAGTATTTGTTGGGCGACAACCTATATTTAACAAACATGAAGAAATCGTAGCATATGAGTTGTTGTATCGAAATAATTACACCAACCAGTTTCCGAATATTGATGCAGATAAAGCAACCGTTGAGCTGATCATCAATTCATTTCTTTCGATTGGCATTAAGGAGCTGGCCAATGGAAAGCCATCTTTCATTAACTTTACGGAAAACCTGATTATGCAGGATTCAATAGACGTTATTGAACCCGAACAAATTGTCATTGAAATATTAGAAAATATTCCGATTACAATGGAATTGATCGAACGGCTCAAACAATTAAAAAATGCGGGAAATAAAATTGCGCTTGATGATTTTGTCATTAATGATGAAGTTTTGATCTATGATGAACTCTTTCCGCAAATCGATTATATAAAAATCGATTTTTTACATAGTGGTGAACATGAGAGAACTGCAATTGAAAATACAATTAAATCGAAATTTCCTCATATTAAGCTATTGGCAGAAAAAGTAGAGACGCGTGAGCAGTATAATATTGCTAAACAATCGGGCTATTCTTTATTTCAAGGCTATTTTTTTGAAAAGCCGCAAATACTGACAGCGACAGACATACCGGCAAATCTGTTTCAATATTTTCAGATTATCTCGTTGTTGCGGGATGATGAGGCCAATATCGATGTATTGGCGAATCATATTGAACGGGAAATTTCATTATCGTACCGGTTGCTCAAATTAATCAATGGTTCATCAAGACGTTCGAAAACGAAAGTCCGCTCGATTAAACAGGCCATATTATTACTAGGGTTAACGGAGTTGCGGAAATGGATTTATTTACTGGCGATGCGGGAATCGGACGTTAATCGAAATAATGATGTGTTTCAGGAGTTAATGTATGCATCGTTGTTCAGAGCAAAAGTCTGTGAGAAAGTTGCCCGTCGTAACTACAAAAAGAATTTCTCGGAGTATTTTTTAGTTGGTCTGTTTTCGTTGATTGATTCTTTATTAAAACGGCCGATGAATGCAATTGTTTCGCAGTTGCCGCTATCGGAAACGATTTTGGAAACAATCTCAGGTGAACACACGGAAATGACGCCGTATTTACAATTTGGGACGGCTTTAAGCAAATTGGACTGGGAAAGTATTATTCCATTATCTCGTAAATTAAACATACCGGTCGAAGGGCTATTGCCGATGTATGAAGAAGTGAAAGCATGGGTAGATGAGGCACTAATAATCCAATAAAAAGTAATAAAGAAGGCGTCCTTTTGTAGGGCGCTTTTCCTTTAGTTTGATGAAGTTCTCATTTTATGTAGGATTTGTTATAATTCAATGGAATTTACAAAAGAAGCGAGGATTTGTATGACATATAGCTCACAGAGTTCACTGAAAAACAGTGTAATGGAATATGTATTTGTCATTGTCGGCGCAGCAATTATTGCGTTTGGCTTTAATGTGTTTCTATTTCCAAACCAAGTCGCATCCGGCGGAGTAAGCGGGATCAGTACGATCTTGCATGGAATGTTCGGATGGAATGCCGGGATTGTTCAATATGCATTCAATATTCCTTTATTTATAGCTGGCGTGCTTGTATTAGGAAAAAAATTCGGGATTAAATCCTTTATTGGTACGATCACCCTTCCTTTTTTCGTTATATTAACGGAGAGCTGGGATCCTTGGACGCTGAATCCATTATTAGGGGCTATTTTTGGCGGGATTGTTGTCGGTTTAGGGATAGGTCTTGTTTTTAAAGGGAATGCTTCAACTGGTGGTACGGATTTGCTTGCCCAAATTATTACGAAGTATACAGGCTTAACATTAGGGACAAGCGTGCTATTAATCGATGGCCTCATTGCGGTAAGTGCAGCAATTGTGTTTGACCTTGAAAAAGGATTGTATGCGTTAATCGGCCTATATGTCACGACAAAAACGATTGATATTGTGCAGCTAGGTTTTAGCCAATCGAAAATGGTTTACATTATTACACAAAAAGAAACGGATGTGCGCGATGCGATTTATAAAGAGATCAATCGCGGGATTACAAGGCTTCCGGCATTTGGCGGGTATACAGGTGAGGAGCGCCCGGTTTTAATGGTCGTTGTTTATCAAACAGAGTTCACAAGGTTGAAACAAGTATTGAAAACCGTTGATCCTCAAGCATTTGTCATCGTTTCGGACGCCTATGAAGTGCTAGGCGAAGGTTTCAAAAAAGTATAAGTTTGTTATAATCAGTAGTGGAATAAAAGTTCATTTTTGGAGGGGTTCAGAATGAAAAAGAGTTTACTTACATTAGTTTTCGGTTCAGCAATTTTCCTTGCTGCATGCGGTGGAGATGATTCGGCTTCAAACGGCGAAACAGCTGAAATCGACGGGAAAAGTGTTGTTCAGCAATCATGCGCAACATGCCATGGCGGTCAATTACAAGGCGGCAATGCGCCAGCGTTGAATCAATTAGGGGCTAAATATTCGGAAGAAGAGATTTTGGATATTATTTTAAATGGTAAAGACCGTATGCCTGGTGGAATTGTTAAAGGCGAAAAGGCGGAAGCAGCTGCAGAGTATTTATCAACATTAAAGTAATTTATACATAAAAAAGATGGAGCTTTATTTGCTTCATCTTTTTTTACCTTTTCAGCAAATGACCAATTAATGTGATTGATAATTTAAAAAACTAAGCGCGTTATATATTGGAAATGGGATAGACATGATAAAATACAGTGGAGATGCTAGAAGATAGGAGCGTACCAAATTTATGATTCAAGTAATTGCGAAAGATGTTATGGAAAAGTTTAATTTGGAGCTAGTCAGTGGGGAAGCCGGAGTTGGGCGATACATAACGACGAGTGATATATCCCGCCCAGGTTTGGAAATGGCCGGCTATTTTACACATTATCCAGCTGATCGTGTTCAGCTGTTAGGTAAAACAGAGCTCTCATTTTTCGAAATGTTGCCTGAAGAGGAAAAAAGAAGCCGGATGAAGCAGCTTTGTTCGGATGAAACACCAGCGATTATTATTTCGCGCGATTTGGACGTGCCTCAGGAACTGATTGATGCATCGAATGAAAATCATGTCCCTGTGCTCGTGACAAAACTGACGACGACTAGATTTTCAAGCCGGTTGACGAACTTTTTGGAAAGCAAGCTTGCTCCAACAACTGCCATTCACGGGGTTCTCGTTGATGTTTATGGAATTGGTGTACTTATCATTGGTAAAAGTGGTGTCGGGAAAAGTGAGACGGCACTCGAGCTTGTGAAAAAAGGGCATCGGTTAGTGGCAGATGATAGTGTGGAAATTCGTCAGGAAGGCGAAAACATGCTTGTTGGATTCCCGCCTCCATTATTGGAACATCTGCTGGAAATTCGCGGTATCGGCATTATCGATATTATGACATTGTTCGGTGCAAGTGCGGTGCGTCCTTACAAGCGGATTACTTTGATAATAGAGCTTGAAAATTGGGATCCGGATAAGTTTTATGATCGTCTAGGTTTGGATGAGGAGAAAATGAAAATTATTGATTCAGAAGTAACGAAGCTGACAATTCCAGTACAGCCTGGTCGAAATGTATCTGTAATTATTGAAGTAGCTGCGATGAATTACCGTCTGAAGAAAATGGGAGTCAATGCAGCTGAGGAATTTTCACGTCGTCTGGACGATATGCTTGTTCCGAATGATGAAATAGACGATTATTAATATGTAGTTGAAGGGAGAAGTTTATGGTTACAAATTTATTAGCAATTAATCCGGTGGCATTCCACTTAGGACCAATACCGGTGAACTGGTACGGAATCATTATCGGGCTCGGTATTGTCGTTGCCTATTTTCTCGCACAAAAAGAGTCGGTCCGTCGTGGATTAGATCCGGAGTTTTTCGCCGATCTGCTCATTTGGGCGATTCCGATTTCAATCCTTTCAGCCCGTGTGTATTACGTTGTGATGAAGTGGGACTACTATAGTCAACATCCGGGTAGTATCATTCAAATTTGGAATGGCGGTATTGCGATCCATGGTGCATTAATCGGTGCGTTTATTACAGCATACATATTTACGAAAAAGCGTAAAGTGAGCTTCTTGAAACTGGCCGATATTGCGGCACCAAGTATTCTCGTTGGTCAAATTATTGGGCGATGGGGCAATTTCGTAAATCAGGAAGCTTATGGCGGCCCTGTATCACGAGAATTTTTGGAAGGCTTGTTTTTACCGAATTGGCTGATCGAACAAATGTACATTAGTGAAGATGGGAACTATGTACATCCGACTTTCTTGTATGAATCATTATGGAATGTAGTCGGTTTAGTCATTTTGCTGTTTGCCCGCAAATTAAACTGGCGACGCGGCGAAATGTTTTTCTTCTATTTAATCTGGTATTCAATCGGACGTTTCTACATCGAAGGCTTACGTACAGATAGCTTATACTTAGTGGGCGATTTGCGCTCTGCTCAAGTTGTTTCGATCATCGGTATTACAGTCGGTATTATTGCCATTGTTTATCGCCGTATGAAAGTAAAACCGGTTATCCACTATTTAGATGAGGAAAAACCTGCTGCGACTAAAAAGAAAAATAATACTACTAATAAAGTGAAGAGCAAGAAAAAATAATTCTGCTGTGAAGTTAAATAAGTAGAACGAAAAATATTAAAACTGGTTGATTGGAATAGAGGGAGGCGACACCTGCAGAAAGCGTCCTTCCTTGAAATCAACCCCTCTAATAGGGAAAATAAATATTCTTAACACCGTTTGCATTAGTGCGAGCGGTTTTTTAAAAGGGAGCATTCTTCAGTATGAAAACAAAAGCATTGCTGTTTGATTTTGACGGCACATTATTAAATACAAATGATTTGATCATCCAGACATTCATGTATATTTTTGACGAAAAATTTCCCGGGCAATATTCGACAGAAGACTGCCTAAGATTCATTGGTCCGTCATTAAAACAAACGTTTGACGAATTAACACCTGGTGAAACCGATGTTATGATTGGGAAATATAAAGAGTGGAACGCCATCAACCATGACCGTTTAGTAACAAGCTATGATGCAGTAGTCGAAACATTGGAAGAGCTCCATAAATTAGGGGTCAAAATGGCGATTGTTTCAACGAAGAGCAGGGAAAGTCTTGCTCGTGGTTTAAAAGTACTTTGTGCGGAACAGTTCTTTGATGTTATCGTCGGGTTAGATGACGTGGAGCATGTGAAACCACATCCGGAACCGGTTCTTTTAGCATTGCAAAAGCTAGGTATTGAAAAAGAGGAAGCGATCATGATTGGCGACAATTCACATGATATTGAGGGCGGACAAAATGCAGGTGTCCGAACAGCGGGGGTTGCGTGGTCTGCTAAAGGTGTCGATTATTTAATGTCCTATGAGCCAACCTATATGCTTCATCATATGCGTGATTTATTGGAAATTGTGAAAGGGGAGTAGGCATGCGCAGAACAGAACGCTACAAAGTTCAAGGTGCGAATTCATTATGGAAAGTTTATAATACCGTTTCCTTTTGGAAAGTAATGAAATGTTTTATTGTTATTCAAATTGGACGGGTTACTCCAGTTATGGCCTGGAAAAACTGGCTGTACCGCTCATTTTTAAAAATGAAAATCGGCAAGCAGACATCCTTAGCATTGATGGTAATGCCTGATTCCATGTTTCCAGAACGCATTTCAGTTGGTGATAATTCGATCATTGGCTTTAATACGACCATTTTAGCACATGAATATTTAATCGAAGAATACCGGTTAGGTGATGTCGAAATTGGCAGCAATGTGATGGTTGGTGCAAATTCCACCATTTTACCGGGTGTGAAAATTGGAGACGGGGCAATCGTTTCTGCCGCGACATTGGTTCATAAAGACGTACCAGCAGGCGCAATGGCAGGCGGCAACCCGATGCGCATTATTTTTACCGCGGAACAAATGGCAGAACGAAAAATGAATGACAAGCCGGTTTGGCAAAATTGAATGCAGAATGAGGTTGGTACAGAAGTAGAAATACCGTTTATTAAGAAGAAAACCCTTATTAAGAAATGGATATTTTATAAAATTGGTTGGAATGAAGGGCGAGTGTAGCTGACGGCTATGCCTTTCGCTACAAGCAAGCTTCCTGCGGGAATAGCGTGACGCCTGAGACTACAGGCTCAGGCCACGCCCGCGGAAAGCGTCCCGGAATGGAAATCAATTTTTAACGCTCAGAAAAAATGCTATTTTTCTTTTCAAAGAAAAGTAGCATTTTTTGGTTATGTGCTTACGCTCATTTTTTTATGTCTTTTCCGCCAGTAAACTTAAATTGCCAAATTATGATGTATAATATAAAAATATATCAGAAAATTAAATTAACTAAATATTTGTATGAATCCATTGACTACAAACATAAGTAGCAGTAAAATACTTTCATACACTAGTGATTTAACACTCTAGTATACTAAAGTGTAGTATACAGACTTTTACCAAGTATAAAAATTAGGATGTGTGAAAATGTCATCGATTAAAATGTTTGAAAAGCCACTTGGAATGCGTGATACATTACCGGAAATCTATGAAAAACTAGAATTAATCCGCTCGACAGGACGAGCACTGCTGCGTGAACGCGGCTATGAATTAATTAAAACACCATCTGTAGAATATTATGATACGGTCGGGAAAGCATCTGCAATTTCCGATGCCCGACTTTTTAAATTGGTGGACAGCCAAGGGAATACGCTTGTACTACGACCTGATATGACAACCCCGATTGCCCGTGTTGCGACTTCGAAATTACTGAAAGAGAAAATACCGCAACGTCTTGCCTATTTTGCCAATGTATTCCGTGCGCAGCAGCGTGAAGGGGGACGCCCGGCTGAATTTGATCAAATGGGAATCGAACTGATCGGCGACAATTCTGTGTATGCCGATGCGGAAGTGATCATGACGGCAATCGATTTAGTAAAGGCGTATCAAATTACAGATTTCAAAGTAACTATTGGACATGCAGGTGTATTGAGCTGCATTTTAAAGGACTATACAGAAAGTGATGCACAGGCAGATGATTTAAATGATCTTCTTGTTCAACGTAATTTTGTCGGGTTTGAAGAAGCCGTACTGGCATTTGATTTACCGAAAACAAAATCCGATGCGCTGTTAGCCTATATTGCAGATGCAATCAGCCTACCTTCTATTGAAGCAATTGAAAAATATGTGCGCAAAAATGATGCGCTGGAATATATGCGAAACTTGGCAAGAATTTTGGATGCTGCCGGTTATGAAGAGTACATCGCATTTGATTTTACATTATCAAGCCATATGAGTTATTACACAGGAATGTTATTTGAAGTGTTTGCTTCAGGCAGTGGGTTCCCGTTAGGAAATGGCGGACGTTATGACGGCTTAATGCAGCACTTTGGCTCACAAGTTGGGGCAACAGGCTTTGGTTTACGAGTTGACCGTGTCTTTGAAGCAATGCCAAAAATCAAAGTTGAAAAAGATGAAGTACTTGTATTGTTCACGGCAGAGCGTTTTGCTGAAGCACTGGAGGCAGTACAACAGTTGCGCGCACAAGGAAAGCAAGTGACATTCCAATCCTATGAAGGCATCGAAAATATCGAGGCATTAAAAGCACACTTTAAAATAATTAATGAATACAATAGCAGGGAGGCATAAACAAATGACACAGCTAACAATTGCGATGCCAAAAGGCCGTATTTTTGAAGAAGCTTATGAAATGTTGCTTGAGGCTGGCTTTAACCTTCCTGAAGAAGTGGAAATGTCGCGTAAACTCATGATTGAAATACCTGAGGAAAACATTAGCTTTATTTTAGCCAAACCGATGGACGTACCGGTTTATGTCGAGCATGGGGTTGCGGATATCGGAATTGCGGGTAAAGATGTTTTACTGGAGCAACGCCGAACTGTCCATGAGCTGCTCGATTTAAAAATTAGCGAATGCTATATTGCTTCAGCAGGTTTGCCAAATACAACAATTAACGAGATTGCGCCGCGCATTGCGACGAAATATCCGAATATTGCGATGAAGTATTATAAAGGAATCGGCGAGCAGGTTGAGATTATTGAGCTGAACGGATCGATTGAACTGGCACCGATGATCGGTCTTGCGGATCGCATTGTCGACATCGTTTCAACGGGACGTACATTGAAGGAAAACGGCTTAGTGGAATATGAGCATATTACCGAAGTTTCATCCCGTTTAATCGCCAATCCTGTAAGCTATCGCATGAAAAGTGACCGCATTCAAGATTTAGTGACACGCTTGAAAAAATGTGTGAAATAAGAGGTGCCAATGAGATGAAAATAACAATTTTGGATAACGATATTTCTTTAAAACGCCAACTCGAGCAAGGCAATGAACAACAGCTGCAAACGGTACGTGAAGTCATTCAGGATGTACGTACGAAAGGTGATGCGGCGATTAAATACTATAGTGAAAAATGGGACGGTTTTGCGCCTGAAAACTTACGCGTAGCCGAATGTGAAATCATCGAAGCGGTTAAAAGTTTTGATCCGCAATTATACGGCGATTTACAAGAAGCAGCAGATAATATTTATCGTTATCATAATGAACAAAAACGTACGGGGTTCCAGTTGCCGTTAGAAGACGGTTCGTATTTAGGGCAACGAATTACACCGCTTGATGCAGTAGGGTTATATGTACCTGGCGGATCAGCAGCTTATCCATCTTCTGTATTAATGAATGTCATCCCGGCACAAGTTGCGGGAGTGAAACGCATTGTCATTACTTCACCTGCAGGAAATGACGGGAAATTGCCGGACGCTGTACTTGTTGCGGCCCATATTTTAGGTGTGACGGAAATTTATAAAGTAGGCGGTGCACAGGCAATTGCAGCACTAGCTTACGGAACGGAAACGATTGCTCCGGTCGATAAAATTACAGGTCCGGGAAATATATTTGTAGCATTGGCAAAGCGTGAAGTATTCGGTGAGGTGGCCATTGATATGATTGCCGGCCCATCTGAAATTTGTATTTTAGCGGATGAAAGTGCCTATGCCGATGAAATTGCTGCAGATCTTCTATCACAGGCAGAGCATGACACATTAGCATGTGCTGTTTTGATCACAACAAGTGATGATTTGGCAGATGCAGTGGCAGATCAAGTCGAGATTCAATTGTCAAAATTACCGCGACAGGCGATTGCGCGAAAATCGATTGAAAACTTCGGTCATATTTACGTAGCAGAATCTATGAAGGATGCTGTACGTGCTGTCAATTCATTGGCACCTGAACATTTGGAAGTCATTACAGAAAATGCTGAAAAGGTTTCGGGAATGATTACGCATGCGGGTGCGATTTTTATCGGCCGCTATAGTTCGGAGCCGGTAGGGGATTACTTTGCAGGCACGAACCACGTATTACCGACAAACTCAACAGCGCGCTTTGCAAGTGGCTTAAATGTCGATGATTTTATTAAACGCACGAGCGTTGTTTATTATAGCGAAAAAACTTGGCAACAAAATGCGCCGAAGATTGCGCGTCTTGCACGACTGGAAGGGTTGGAAGGACATGCAAGAGCGGTAGAATCGCGCGGCTGGGATAAAGGAGAAGAATAATGACACGTTTTTCAAAAATCGAACGCGATACAAATGAAACAAAAATTAAAGTAGAGCTCAACTTGGACGGTACAGGTCAAGCCGACATTAAAACAGGTGTTGGCTTTATGGACCATATGCTCGATTTATTTATAAAGCATGGATTGTTTGACGGTAAAATACTGGCCGATGGGGATACATGGATTGATGATCACCATACGACAGAAGATATCGGAATTGTGTTAGGACAAGCATTCCGTGAAGCGTTAGGCGATAAAAAAGGAATTAAACGCTACGGTACTGCATTTGTACCGATGGATGACGCATTAGCGCAAGTTGTCGTTGACTGCTCAAACCGTCCGCATTTGGAATACCGCGTTACACCGGAGCTCAATGCGAAAGTAGGGAACTTTGATACAGAGCTTGTCCATGAATTTTTATGGAAGTTTGCACTGGAAGCCCGCATTAATCTGCATGTCATCGTTCCTTATGGCCATAATACACACCATATTATTGAAGCGATTTTTAAAGCAACGGCACGTGCATTGGATGCAGCGGTAGAAATCGACCCACGTGTAAAAGGTGTGCCATCAACAAAGGGGCTGTTAACGTGAAAATAGGTGTAATTGATTATGGAATGGGCAATCTGTTTAGTGTCGAGCAGGCATTAAAGCGATTGGATGTACAAGTAATTGTTTCAAGTAATATTGAACAGCTGGAAGCGGCGGATGCTTATGTACTGCCGGGTGTGGGTGCATTTCCGGATGCGATGAAGCGCCTGGAAGAAACGGGGTTCATCGATTTCATTAAAAAGACGAAAAAGCCGCTGCTTGGCATTTGCCTTGGGATGCAGCTATTGTTTGAGGAAAGTGATGAGGTGGAGCAAACGAAAGGTCTTGGCATTTTCAAAGGACGTATTCAGCGCTTTACTGATGTTACCCGCATTCCGCATATGGGCTGGAATGAGCTGAAATTAAAGCAAACACCAGAATGGTTAGATAAAGAGGACATGCCGCAAGAACGCCATGTCTACTTTGTTCACTCGTACTATGCGAGCGGCATCGATGAGATGGAGCTGATCGCCTCAGCTGATTATGAGCACGTACAAGTACCGGGCATCGTGGCAAAAGATAATTTTACAGGTATGCAGTTCCATCCAGAAAAGTCAGGGCCGTTTGGTGTGTATTTATTGACGGCTTGGACACAGGGAGTGAAAGAGGGCGTATGTTAACAAAACGAATTATTCCATGTCTTGATGTTAAAGAAGGACGAGTTGTAAAAGGGGTACAGTTTGTAGAGTTGCGTGATGCAGGCGATCCTGTCGAGTTAGCTAAATTTTATGATGAGCAAGGCGCCGATGAGCTCGTATTTCTCGATATTTCCGCTTCACATGAAGGACGGGAAACGATGGTCGATGTTGTCCGTCAAACGGCAGCAACATTGGCGATTCCGTTTACAGTAGGCGGCGGAATCCGAACAATCGATGATATGAAGCGTATTTTACGTGCAGGTGCCGATAAAGTATCGGTCAACACATCTGCACTGGAACGCCCGCAGCTCATAAAAGAAGGTGCGGATTACTTCGGGGCACAATGTATCGTTTGTGCAATCGATGCGAGGTACAGCGAAGAAGACGGCACATGGATGGTATATACACATGGCGGCCGTAATAAAACGACATGGACAGCAGTCGAGTGGGCGAAAGAAGCGGTACGACTAGGTGCCGGAGAAATTCTTCTTACTTCGATGAATCAGGACGGCGAGAAATCCGGCTTTGACCTGGAATTAACGAAAGCGGTACGTGATGCGGTAACTGTACCTGTCATCGCTAGCGGCGGAGCAGGGAATGCCGAACACTTCCGTGCAGTATTGCAAGATGTTGATACAGATGCCGCATTGGCAGCGAGTATTTTCCACTATAAAGAAACAAGCGTAGCAGAAGTGAAAAGCTACTTAAAAGAAAAAGGGGTTCGTGTACGATGAACGTAAAATTTAATGATCAAGGCTTAATTACAGCCGTAGTACAAGATGCACAGTCAAAAGAAGTATTAACAGTAGCTTATATGAACGAAGAGTCACTCCAAAAAACGATTGAAACGAATGAAACATGGTTCTATTCACGTTCTCGTCAGGAGCTTTGGCATAAAGGGGAAACGAGCGGCAACACGCAAAATGTAGTTTCGATTAAAACAGACTGTGACAAGGATGCGCTCGTTATTGAAGTGATTCCAGCTGGCCCGGCTTGTCATAACGGAACGACTTCATGCTTTACTGAAAGCTTGGTAGAAAACGAACGTCCAGGTTCTGTCGCGATTCTTCCGCAGCTAGTAGAAGTGATAAAACAGCGTGAAATCGATATGCCTGAAGGGGCGTACACAACATATTTATTCGATAAAGGAATCGATAAAATCTGTAAAAAAGTCGGCGAAGAAGCTACAGAAGTTGTCATCGGTGCGAAAAACCGTGACGCAGAAGAAGTGAAATGGGAATCGGCAGATCTTCTTTATCACTTATTAGTTCTTCTTCAAGAGCAAAAAGTCGATGTTTATGAAGTGCTGGATGTATTGCAAAAACGCCATGAAGGAAAGAAGCAGTAACTACTGGAAAAATAACACCGCTTTGTCAGACGTGTTTTTAGTACATATGTGCCGGATATGCTATAATAGTTAGAATTGATTAAGGGACCACACCTGTGCGTTCCTTATTTCTTTGTTTACAAACAAATGACCTGCGTATTTGATGATATAGAATGTATTGAACGGAATGACTCGGAGGAATATTATTGGAAAATAAACGTTTAAAAACAAAAGTTACTAATGTCGTGTCGTTTGTTCCGAATGGTGATTATTATTACAATAAAGCTTTAAAGGCAATTGAACGAGACGAAATGGATAAAGCATATAAATTTATTAAGCGCGCGGCGGATTTAAGTCCGGATGACGCGCATGTGTTATTACAGTACGGAATTCTTGAAATGGAACTGCAAAATTTCGAGCATGCATATGAGTTGATTCACACAGCCTATAGTTTAGAGCCGAATGAATCCGAAATCATCTTTATGATGGCGGAAGTGTCAGGCTGTATGGGTCATATTGCTGATGCCCAAAAATACGCAGCTCAATATTTAGAAATGGAACCTAATGGCACATATACGGAAGACGCCTCCGAAATATTGGAGTTTGTCGACTATGTGGGCGAAGATATGGATGACATGGATGAATTTGACGGGGCGAAGCATGTGGCACAGGAAAAAGCCCGCCGCCATATGGAGCAGGGCGATTTTAAAACAGCAATCGAAATGCTGGAGCAAATCATTGAAGAGCATCCAGACCTTTGGAATGCGTATAATAATCTGGCGTTAGCCTATTTTTATGTCGGTGAGGCAGAACAGGCACGCGCACTTCTATATCGAGTGCTGCGTGAAAACCAAGGCAATCTTCACGCACTTTGCAACTTGGCCGTCTTTGCATATTACGAAAAAAGCAGTGAAGAACTGAATGAACTGGTCGGTTTATTGAAGAAAATCCAACCGTTCGATTGGGAAAACCGTTATAAGCTCGGTGCGACATTTGCGTTAATCGGGCAGTATGAAGAAGCCTATAAATGGCTGCGCTCTATGAGTAAGAAAGGTTATGATGGAGAGCCTGGCTTTTATTTCTGGCTTGCCCAGTCAGCCTTCTTCTCAGGACATGAAACGATTGCTAAAGAAGCGTGGAAAATGCTCATACAGTTGGATCCATCAAAAGAAGGGATGGAACCGTGGGCAAATGGTGAAGGCTCTATTTTACGAAATTCCGCGGAAAATCATCGTGACTTCATCATTCGTCAACTAACAGATGAGCACCAGTCAAGCCGATTATTTGGCATGTTTTTATTGAAGCGTTCGGCACATAAACAGGAAATTGTCGCGCACCCTTCTATTTTAAATGTCTCAAATTTTACGGCTATCGAAAAACTTTGCCTGGCATATGCACTGGACTATGACTTCAGTAACGGCAGCAAGGAAGAAAAGCAATTCCTGCGTTTTATGGAAGTAGCTGAGCAGATTACAGAAGTAAATGATTCGATTTCTTTAGAGGTCGCGCAAGTGTTAAGTACATGGTTTGCACTTGGGGAAATTGCATTCGAACAAGGCTATTCGTTTAAAAACAGCGCGGCTCTGGCTGCTGCTGTTGAATATTCATTCCATGTAGCGCTGGAAAACAAAGTGACGAAAAAAGCAGTAGCGGGCAAATATAATATTTCAACTGCAACATTATCGAAATACAATGATGAATTATATGAATTTGTACCGTCGGACTTTGAATAGGCAGTATATTTGTATTTATACAAGCAATCTTATACGATAAAAATATAGAAAAGGTATACGCAAGAGGAGGATCTTCATGTCAGAAGAAAAAATTTATGATGTAGTCATTATCGGAGCAGGTCCAGCAGGTATGACAGCTGCGGTATATGCATCACGCGCGAACTTATCAACATTAATGATTGAACGTGGGATTCCCGGCGGACAAATGGCTAATACAGAAGCAGTGGAAAACTATCCAGGCTTTGATACAATTTTAGGGCCGGAATTATCGACAAAAATGTTTGAGCATGCGAAAAAATTCGGTGCTGAATATGCTTACGGTGATGTAAATGAAATCATTGATGGTGAAGAATATAAAATTATCGTTTCTGGTAAAAAACAATATAAAACACGCACGATTATTATTACAACAGGTGCAGAATACAAAAAACTAGGCATTCCTGGCGAAACAGAGCTTGGCGGCCGCGGTGTAAGTTATTGTGCTGTATGTGATGGCGCATTCTTCAAACAAAAGAAACTAATCGTAATCGGCGGGGGCGACTCTGCAGTTGAAGAAGGTATTTACTTAACACGTTTTGCGGATAAAGTAACAATCGTACACCGTCGCGATAAACTTCGCGCACAAAAGATTATTCAGGACCGTGCATTTGCCAATGAAAAAATTGACTTCATCTGGAACACAACAGTAAAAGAAATTCATGAAGTTGACGGTAAAGTAGGGAAAGTGACGTTAGTTTCAACAGTTGACGGTACTGAAACGGAAGAGGCTGCAGATGGCGTATTCGTATATGTCGGCATGCTTCCATTAACAGCGCCATTTGCTTCTTTGAATATTTTAAATGAAGCAGGCTATATTGTAACAAACGAGAAAATGGAAACATCAATTCCGGGTATTTATGCAGCGGGCGATGTTCGTGATAAAATGCTGCGTCAAATTGTAACAGCTACAGGTGACGGCAGTATTGCAGCACAATCAGCGCAACATTACGTGGAAGAAATAAAAGAAAAGATAAATCAATAATTCTTTAATATAAATGTAATCATATCGTTACAAAATAAGGGTATACTAAAAGTGGAATTTGTTTTAACCCCCTTATTTTTTTATCCTAAGGTTGTTTCAAGCGTGCTTACGCTGAAGCAACCTCTTTTTTTGTGGCTTTTCGGCACAAATGTTGACTTTATAAATGAAACGCTTGCTTTTACGGAATGCATAGGACAAGGTATAATAGAAATAAGCTTTAGAAAAACACAATTCGCTGCATATAGCGAAATTGTGTCTTTACTTATGTGGAATTCGTGAAATATTAGTTATTCACTTATCCCATTAAATGAAAAAGTTGAGGTGTTGTGTATGCAACGTATTACAAATTTACTCGCTATTAAAGATGGTCAAGTGTTACTGCTGCAAAAACCGAGAAGAGGCTGGTTTGTGGCACCCGGTGGGAAAATGGAGCCAGGAGAATCCATCTATGACTCCGCTATACGCGAATTTCAGGAAGAGACGAATCTAACACCAAAAGACGTTCATTTAAAAGGTGTATACACAATGGTTATCAAAAATGGAGATACAGTCGTCGATGAGTGGATGCTGTACACATTTATCGCAACTGATGTTGAAGGAACACCATTTGTCGAAACGCGGGAAGGCATTTTAAGCTGGTATGAAATTGAACGTTTAAAGGATCTTCCGATGGCGGCAGGTGACCGTACGAATTTATTATTTGCAGCATTAAATCAAGGTACGCAATATGGTACATTTGAATATACAGAGGATTTTGAGCTAATCAGCGAAAAAATTCAAAACTCGACGGAACAAAACTAGAGGAGATGAAATAAGTGGCTAGTTCGAGCTATACACATGAGTTAGTGATTATTACAGGAATGTCAGGGGCGGGCAAAACGGTTGCAGTTCAAAGTTTTGAGGATCTAGGTTATTACTGTGTAGATAACTTACCTCCGGAGCTTTTAACTACTTTTTTAGCGCTAATGAAGGATTCCGAAAAAAAGATTTCACGTATGGCAGTTGTTATGGATTTACGTGGGAGAGAATTTTTTGGCTCATTGATCGAATCGCTCGACGCACTACTGGACGAAGAAGATATTTTACTCCGTATTTTATTTTTGGAATCCGATGATGCCACATTAGTTCGGCGCTATAAAGAATCACGCCGATCACATCCGCTTGCACCTCAGGGATTACCGCTGGAAGGGATTCAAATGGAGCGCGAACTGCTCTCTGAAGTAAAAGGGCGTGCCAAATCGATCGTCAATACTTCCCAGTTAAAACCACGGGAATTACGTGAACGTATCGCCCAGGAATTCAGCAATATGAGCAGTCCTACGTTTTCGTTAAACATTATGTCATTTGGATTTAAGCATGGGCTGCCGATTGATGCAGATTTAGTATTCGATGTTCGCTTTTTGAAAAATCCTTACTATGTTGAAGAATTGCGACATAAAACAGGGCTACAAACAGAAGTATCCTCTTACGTACTAGCAACAGAAGAAACACAACAGCTAATTGCCAAACTGACTGACTTGTTCACATTCATGATTCCTCATTACCGTAATGAAGGCAAATCACAGCTTGTCATCGCTTTCGGCTGTACGGGCGGGCAACATCGCTCCGTTACACTTGCTGAATACTTCGGGAAGCTATTGGCAAAAAATGATCAAGTCATCGTTACACATAGAGATATCAATCATAGGAAGGATTGATGAGATGAAAAAAAAGAGAACAAGAATCGTCGTAATTGGCGGGGGGACAGGCCTTTCTACAATATTACGCGGTTTAAAGCAGCATCCTTTTGATATTACAGCCATCGTTACGGTTGCAGATGACGGTGGCTCTTCCGGACGTTTGCGGGATGACTATGATATCCCGCCGCCCGGAGATGTGCGAAATGTAATTGCCGCGCTTTCTGATGTAGAGCCGTTAGTGGAGCAGATGTTTCAATATCGCTTTTCCCAATCAAACGATTTAGGCGGACATTCGCTCGGGAATTTGATGTTGACCGCTTTAACGGAAATTACAGGTGATTTTAACCATGCGATTGCTGAGATGAGCAAAGTACTCAATGTGCACGGAAAGGTTATCCCGGCAGCCAATAAAAAGGTTACATTACATGCCGAATTATCGGATGGGTCGGACATTATCGGCGAGTCGAAAATTCCATCAGGCCATGCACCGATTAAACGGGTATACTTGGAGCCTAGTAACCTCAAACCATTACCTGCTGCAGTTCATGCGATTGAACGAGCAGATTTTATTTTGATTGGACCTGGCAGCCTTTATACGAGCATTATTCCGAATTTATTGGTTAAAGGAATTGGGCAGGCGGTTATTCGTGCGAAAGGCGAAAAAATCTATATTGCGAATTTAATGACACAGCAAGGCGAAACGAGAAGCTTTACTGCCTCACAGCATATAGAAGCAATCCATGAGCATGTGGGAGAAGCATTTATCGAATCGGTACTGATCAATGAAAAGGAGCTACCTCCTTCGATTTACGAAAATTATCGGGAGGAAAATGCTGAGCCTGTTAAGTTTGATATTGAAAGATTGCAAGAAATGGGCATTAATATCATTCCAAAAGAGATTGCGCTTATTGAAAATGGAACAGTACGTCATGATGCGGTAAATCTCGCTGAATGGCTTTTTGAATATACAGTAAAGAAAAGACAAACGATGCAAGAATAGTAGTATGAAACAAACACTACATAGGTTGCTAGGAAAGGGGGAGCGAATCCATGTCATTTGCATCTGAAACAAAGAAAGAACTGACGCAAGTAGAAGCAGGTGATAGTAGTTTAAAGGCAGAAGTTTCTGCTCTTATACGGATGAACGGTTCGTTAAGTTTTGCGAATCGCCAATTAAGCTTAGACGTACAGACAGAAAATGCGGCAATCGCACGTCGGCTTTATACAATTGTAAAAAAGCTTTATCCATATAATGTAGAGTTGCTTGTTCGAAAGAAGATGCGTCTTAAAAAGAACAATGTGTATATATGCCGTGTACGGGAAGGTGCGCGGGAAATTCTTGCGGATTTAGAAATTGTCTCAAATTCATTTGAGTTTAATCATACAATCGCCAAATCAATCATACCGAAAGAAAATGAACGCCGTGCCTATTTACGTGGAGCCTTTTTGGCAGGAGGCTCGGTAAACAATCCGGAAACCTCTTCCTACCATTTGGAGATTTATTCTTTATATAAGGAGCACGGGGAAGCGTTGGCAGAGCTCATGAACCGCTATGATCTAAATGCGAAAACAATTGAACGGAAAAAAGGCTTTGTCACGTATTTAAAAGAAGCTGAGAAGATTTCGGATTTTATGAATTTAGTCGGTGCTGTTCAGGCGATGCTGAAGTTTGAAGATGTTCGGATTATTAGAGATATGCGGAACAGTGTAAACCGTATCGTAAACTGTGAAACGGCCAACTTAAATAAAACAATTGGCGCTGCATTGAGGCAAGTGGAAAATATCCGCTATATCGATAATGCGGTAGGGCTTGATCAGCTGCCGGAAAAACTGCGGGAAATTGCACGTCTTCGTGTAGAATATCAGGACGTGACATTAAAAGAGCTCGGTGAAATGGTTTCAACTGGCGTTGTCAGTAAATCAGGTGTCAATCATCGTCTGCGCAAAATCGATGAAATCGCGGATGCGCTCCGTCGTGGAGAGAATATTTAAATCCACTTGCGCATATGGAGCACATACGTCATGGCGTAATAGAAAAAATTGGTAACGATTTCATAAAAGATGTTTCCAATTGTTGTTCTTTTCGGACAATTTCGTTAAGATAAACATAGAAGCGATGAACGGTTGTGAAAGGGAGTATTTCAAGATGATTGAAAAACAAGTAGAAGTAAAGTTAAAATCGGGCTTACAAGCAAGACAGGCGGCTTTGTTCGTCCAAGAGGCGAATCGTTATAAAGCGGACGTCTATTTACAAAAGGATACGAAAAAAGTGAATGCGAAGTCGATCATGGGCATTATGAGCCTTGCCGTTGCAAAAGGCACGGTTGTCACATTATGGGCAGACGGCCATGACGAAGAAAAAGCAATCAACGCATTACAACTACTTATTGAAAAAGCGGATTAAGACAAAAGCACAGCCAGTTCAGTTTATATGAACGGCTGTGCCTTATTTTTTAAAATACAAAAAAGCATACAAGATGAATCTTGTATGCTCGAATGGATCGATTATTTTAATTGGTTACGCTCATAAATTTTATCGATAAGACCGTATTCCAATGCTTGCTCTGCAGACATGAAGTTGTCACGATCTGTGTCGCGTGCTAACGTTTCGTAATCTTGGCCACTGTTTTCAGCCATGATGCGGTTTAGTTTTTCACGTAAGTGTAAAATACGTTTTGCAGCGATTTCGATTTCTGTTGCTTGACCTTGTGCACCGCCAAGTGGTTGGTGAATCATTACTTCTGCGTTTGGTAAAGAAACACGTTTGCCTTTTGCACCAGCAGAAAGCAGGAATGCACCCATTGATGCAGCCATACCGATACAGATTGTTGATACATCAGGTTTGATGAAGTTCATTGTATCGTAGATCGCCATACCTGAAGTGATAGAGCCACCTGGTGAGTTGATATATAGGTAGATATCTTTATCTGGATCTTCAGCTTCTAAAAATAATAGCTGTGCTACGATTGAGTTCGCAACATTGTCGTCAATCCCACTACCTAATAAAATGATGCGGTCTTTAAGTAAACGTGAATAAATGTCATATGCACGCTCGCCGCGGTTTGTTTGTTCAATAACTGTAGGAATTAAGTTCATTGAAAAATCCTCCCTTTGTTAAAGCTTATATTCGATTACTTTTGCTGAAAATGACAAATATTTCAGCTGTAAACCTATCATACACGTATTAGTCAGTTATGGTCAAATATAAACTCTGATTTTTACAGTTGAAAATAAGGTGTTCCATCTGTATAATGAAAAAAGTTGCACATATTATTATTTATATGTCCTCGTGGTGTAATGGATAACACTTCAGATTCCGGTTCTGAGGCTGGGGGTTCGATTCCCTCCGAGGGCGCTTTCTTTTTAAAGATTATTATTGATCTATATAGAGTTAAAATAATCTTTCTCTTCCATTTTTCTACAGTTTATTTTTGGCGCTACACTATAAATTTCCTAAACCATTCTAATTTAAACGCTCTTCCTATAAAAAATAAAATTCTTTATTAAAAATCACAATTTATACTTGAATTATATGTGAAAAATTAGTACATTATTAAATGTTGTGTTTTCACAAAACTAGTTAGATAGACTATATTATCATGTCCTTTAGGGGGCACCATTTTACTGTTTTAATATACGTTTCAATATCAATTGCAAAAAATCATCTGAGGTTTTTTTGCAATAGAGAATGAAGTTTTATTAGGATAAAAAGAATCACTGTACCGGTTCTTTTTATCCTTCATTCGTTCTCTACCTAAAAATAATAATTCAAGGCTGCATAAGAGGGAGTTCCTCTTGTGCAGTCTTTTTTATTTTAGTTAAAAATTACCTATCTAATTGACATATATTTTAAATAACAGGGAATATATGTAATTGAATTAGAGTCTTTTTGGAGGAGGAAATACAATAACGAAATAGTAATATAATGAATAAATATTTAATTATATGCCATTTTACCGTTAATTTTGTTATAATAATTCATCATACTGCAATAATAATCAATTTTTTAAAAATTAAATGTTGTATATTAATTGCGGAATTAATATAATTGAACATGTTATTAACAAAAAAACTACTACATCCAGGAGGATATTCATAATGAGTACTAGAAAACTATTTAAATGGGCAGCACCTTTAGCTGCAGCTTCAATGATTTTAACAGCATGTGGAGCGGACGAATCGACATCTACAGGGGATAAAGAATATAAGAAAATTGTTGCAGGTACGGAAGCTACATATGCACCATTTGAATACTTAGATGATAAAGGAAATGTTGTCGGCTTAGATTCAGAGATTTTAGCAGCGATCGGCGAAGAGATGGGCATTGAAACAGAAGTGAAAAATGTAGGCTGGGACTCAATGATGAGCCAAGTAACAACTGGTGAAGTGGATATGGGCGCAGCGGCTATTACAATTACAGATGAGCGTAAAGAATCATATGACTTTACAGATCCTTACTATGAAGCGACTTTACTAATCGTGACAAAAGAAGGATCGACAGTTGCATCGCTGGAAGATATTAAAGACAAAAAAATTGCAGTACAGATTAATACAACAGGCCACATCGCAGCACAGGAATTGCAAGGCGTTGCAAGCTCAAAAATTTTAGCATATGAAAACTTCTCTGTTGCGTTAACGGAAGTGCTGACAGGTGCTGCTGATGCCGCAATCGGTGATAATGCAGTAATTTTAGATTACCTTGAAAACAATCCTGATTCAGGCTTAAGAGCGGTAGAGGATACTTCATTTGAGAAAGACTACTTCGGCTTTATGGTGAAAAAGGGCAATAAAGAGCTATTGGACATTTTAAATGAAGGACTTCAAAAAATTAAAGACAATGGCAAGTTAGCTGAAATTACAGGTACGGAAATCGAATAAGCTTTATTTTAATTTATTGGAGGGTTTCAGATGGATTTTTTTGATTTTTTCCGTTGGGATATAATCTGGAACTACCGTGAACTATATGCAAAAGGACTTTGGGCGACTATTGTTTTAACAGCATGTGGTTATATTGGTGGTATCATATTCGGTCTAGTTTTAGGATTAGGCCAGGTTTCAACAAAAAAATGGATTTACTGGCCGGCTAAAATTTATGTCGACGTATTCCGTGGTACGCCAATGCTCGTACAATTATTATTAATTCACTTAGCTGTTATTCCAACTATTTTTGGAACATCGCAAGGTTGGTGGGTATCGGGTATTGTCGGTCTGATTTTAAACAGTGCCGCATACAATGCAGAAATTTTCCGTGCAGGGATCCAGTCGATCGACAAAGGGCAAATGGAAGCTGCAAGATCATTAGGGTTAACACAGGGCCAGGCGATGCGTAAAGTTATTTTACCGCAGGCGTTCCGTCGTATGATTCCGCCATTAGGGAATGAATTTATCGCATTGTTAAAGGATTCTTCACTTGTAACGGTAATCGCCGGGGCCGAGATTTTATATGTAAGTAAAGTAGTAGCCGGAACGTATCAGCGTTTCTGGGAGCCCTATTTATTCGCAGCGTTCCTATACCTTGTATTGACGTATGCTGTAACGAAGCTTATTGCATTTATCGAAAAACGAGTTGATATTAATTACAACCCACGTAAGAAAAAGGAGCGCGCGTAAATGATTAAAGTAGAAAACTTACACAAGCATTTTGGCAAGCTCGAAGTGTTAAAAGGAATCGATTATGAAGTACATGAAAAGGAAGTAGTTTGTGTCATCGGGCCATCTGGTTCTGGGAAATCAACGTTTCTTCGCTGCATGAATTTGCTGGAGGAAGTAACGGATGGTGCGATTTATATTCAAGGTGTCAAAATTAATGATCCGAAAACAAACATTAATGATATCCGTACAGAAGTGGGGATGGTGTTCCAACAGTTCAACCTATTCCCGCATATGTCGGTCATCGATAATATTACAATGGCGCCAATGCAAATTCGCCAACTGAACAAAGCCGATGCCGAAAAATTGGCACTCGAGCTATTGGATAAGGTCGGTTTGCGTGAAAAAGCAGATAACTATCCGCAGCAATTATCAGGCGGTCAGCAGCAGCGTGTCGCGATTGCCCGCGCATTAGCGATGAAGCCGAAAGTAATGCTGTTTGATGAACCAACGTCAGCCCTTGACCCCGAAATGGTAAAAGAGGTTTTGGAAGTAATGAAAAACCTTGCTAAAGAAGGCATGACAATGGTTGTCGTAACACATGAAATGGGCTTCGCACGTGAAGTAGGTGACCGTGTCCTGTTTATGGATGGCGGTTATATCGTAGAGCAGGGCCACCCGGATGAAGTATTCGGCAACCCGCAAAACGAACGTACAAAAGCCTTTTTAGGAAAAGTACTATAAATGTAGGTAAACTATCTTCTATTATGTTGAGTAGTAGAAGGTAGTTTTTATATTTAGTAGGATTCACAGTTGTTTGGAATAAAAGGGAGGCGACTCCTTAGGAAAACTTTTATATCCTAAACTATCAGAAGATTTAGAATTAAATATTGTGTGGCTCTACTAAAAAATGTATAATCTTAACAAAATTAGAGGGGGTTTTATAATGTTCAAAACGAAGAAGTTTTTCATAGCGATGCTGCTAATGACCTTAACAATCATTTTAGCCGCATGCGGTACAGCGGATGATGAAACATCAGGAAGCGCAACATCCGGAGAAGGTGGCGGTAAAAAGCTGTTAGTAGGAACGGAAGCAACATTTGCCCCATTTGAATCAATGAATGACAAAGGTGAAATTGTTGGAATCGATGTAGATATTATGAAGGCTATCGGTGAAGAAATCGGTTCAGAAGTAGAATTCCGAAATGTCGGTTGGGAGCCGGTATTCCAGCAAATTACGAACGGTGAACTGGACTTAGGTGCATCAGGCATTACCATTACAGATGAGCGTAAAGAGACGTATGATTTCACAGATCCTTATTATGAAGCATCATTAATGATTGTTGTGAAAGAAGACTCACCAATCAAAACATTGGATGAATTGAAAGATCAAAAAGTATCTGTTCAAATTAATACAACAGGGCATATTGCAGCACAAAACCTGCAAGGAAAATCAAGTTCAAAAATTTTAGCGTATGAAAACCAGCCGATAGCATTCCAGGAAGTAATCAATGGTGCAACAGCAGCGGCGTTTGGCGATAATGCGGTTGTTATCGAGTACTTAAAGAACAATCCGGATTCAGGACTAAAAGCGATTGAATCGGATCAGTTTGAAAAAGAATATTACGGCTTCATGGTGAAAAAGGGAAACACTGAGTTACTGAACCGTTTAAATGAAGGCCTAGCGAAGATTAAAGAAAACGGCAAATTAGAAGAAATTACAGGTCAGAAGATCGATTAATTTATAAGTGAAAAATATGATAAGACCGGTATTTTGAAACTTAAACTTTATGAATTGATTGGAGTGCAGGGGCGACTCCTAGGGAAATAGCGTGACGCCTGAGACTTAGGAACAAAAGCTAAGAGCGCCACGTCCTTTGGCAACGCTTTTGTGACCAACATCGTGTTGGCCTCACGCCACGCCACTGGAAAGCGTCCCCGGAACGGAAATCAATTCTAGGGTAAGCAGAAACACCTCAATTTTCTCCCAGAGAAAATTGAGGTGTTTCGTTTTGTTCAAGTTTATAAGGACTATATTAGAAAATTCTTTAACCGTATCGCTCTGGAGAATAAATTTGCGTCCCTCCCCATTTTCGTTGAGGGGTTTTTGTATTGATTTAAACATTGTTGAAAAATTGCGTCACAATATCTTTTATCGTAGCCACTTGCATAACAAGCATCGTGGTGCAGACAGCAATTATCGACTGCATTCGTTGGTGCACCAGGTCCGCTGCAACCAGGTCCGCAGTAACGGTAACCAGGGAAGCAGAACCCCATTGCAGGACGTCTCATGATCCCACCTCCTTCTACTAGATACCATATAGTATGTTCACCTAATAAGAAGAGGAGGGCAAACCTATTGATTTCATCATAAAAACCTTTACTTTACACTAGCAGACTTAACGGGTGAAACCGAAGATTCGGCTACCTTCAATATTGCATTAACAAGGACATCGGCACCCTTTGAACATTCTTCGTAGGAAGTATATTCATCTTCCCGGTGACTATAGCCTTTCGCACTTGGAACAAAAATCATTGTAGAAGGAATATATCCTGCGATAAATTGAGCATCGTGGCCGGCACCGCTGAACATATGATGGCGTGAATAGCCCAGTTCATCTGTACTTGCTGCTACAGCATGGACAACTTCCGGTGCGAAATAGACCGTATCCCGGCTCCATAGTTTTTGGTAGCTCAGTTCGCAGTTTTCGATTTCTTTCGGAAGGTCAAAGATAATTTGTTCCACTTGCTGGATGACTGCAGGGTCTTGGTGGCGGGACTCCAACGAGAAAGTTACATTACTCGGGATGACCGTATGAATATTCGGGTAGGCATTGATACGTCCGATTGTATAAACAAGATCTTCAGGAAGTTGTTTTAATTTATTTTGCAGGATGGAAATGATCTGCATCGCGGCAAACATACTGTCTTTACGCATGGAAATAGGGGTAGTGCCCGCATGGTTCGATTCACCGGTTAATGTAATGTCATAGCAAACCATGCCAAGAACGCCTTCTACGACCCCGATTTCTTTTTTATAATGTTCTAAAACCGGACCTTGCTCAATATGAAGCTCCAAATAGGCATGCGCTTCGGTTAGACGGTTTGCGACATCACCTTCATAGCCACTTTCTTTCAAGACTTGTTCAAATGTTACCCCTTTTCGATCCGTCGAAGCGAGCATCTTTTCCTTTTCGAATTTTCCTGAAAGAACACCTGAAGCCATTAAGGACGGTTCAAAACGTGCACCTTCTTCGTTTGTGAAGTTTACGATTGTTATAGGGTGATTTAGTTCGAGTTCTTCATCAATAATAGTTTGAACAGCTTCCAGGGCAGTTAAAACACCGAGTACCCCATCAAAGCGTCCTCCCTTTATGACAGAATCTAAGTGTGAGCCGATGACAATCGGCAAGTTATCGGAGTTGGATGGCAGTGTTGCGTACATAGTGCCCATATCGTCAACCGTTACCGTCATGCCAAGCTGTTCACAAATTTCCTTGAACTTGTTGCGGGCGAGAATATCTTCGGGAGATAGGCTTAAACGTGTGACACCATTATTTTCTGTTGCCCCAAATTGGCTAAATAAATCAATAGTGTTTTGAAGTCGTTCGCGGTTTGTTTTTAACATAAAATTCCCCCTTAAATTCAATAATATATAAACATTAGCACTAGCATATAACAAATTAATATATACTTAATGTAAAATGATACAATAATTGTATGGACGAATTGTTAATGATAGGGGGCTGCTTATGTTAACCGTAAAAGAAGTTCTAAATCGAAAATACTTTGAATCGGCGAAGGTCGTCGCAGGTCAAACCGGCTTAAGCCATGCGATCAAATGGATTCATATATTGGAAGTTACCGATGTGAAGCAGCTGATAAAAGGAAATGAGCTCATTCTGACAACGGGCGTCATTTTAAAAGATAATGAACAAGGCTTTCTGAATTTTGTAAGGCAACTTAATGATTTAAATGTAGCCGGGCTGTGTATTGAGTTAGGTATGTACATTCAAACGATTCCGGAAAGTGTCATTAAACTGGCGGATCAACTGGATTTTCCGCTCATCGTTTTTCAGGAAATTGTCCCGTTTGTCGGTATTACGCAAGATTTGCATACAGCGATCATTCATCAGCAGTACGATATTTTAAGGCAGCTCGAAGATTATTCCCAGAAGATCAACAACTATGTTTTGAAAGTGAACGATAAAGTGAAGATTTTGCAGTATATGCAAAAGTATTTAAACGTGGATATTTATTTTGATGTGAATAAAGGAACAAGTCTCGCAATCCCGGATAAAAAGATTGAAAATTGCAAAAAGTATATCAATCTTTTAAGTAGTAAACATAAAGCAAAGATTGAAGTGAATTTATTTGATCAGTTGTACGGGACGGTCTATATATACTCCGAAAAAAGAGAAATGACGGAATTGGATTTACTTATTTTGGACCGCACTGTAGTTACGCTGTCTCAGTTTATTTTAAGAGATTTATATATTGAAGAAAAATTGGAAAGCGAAAACCGGAAGTTTTTTGAGAAATGGCTCGAAGGTGAAAACAGCGATGATGAATTGCTTTATTTTATCGAAGAGTTCGATCAAAAACTGAAGCACAATGGCTGGATGGTCATGATTCATCAGCTTAGAAGAAAGAATGCCATAAAGGATTTAACGAATTATAAAATTAATCTTCGCCAGGCGCTGCAGAAAGAAGGGTTTTACACATTTATTGTCGAGCAGTCCCAATATTTAATTTTTATCATTAACGATTTGGCGCAGGGAGCTACGTATAAAGAACGGATGAACCGCGTAATGAATGAGATGATTCATCAAAGTAAACAGGACATGCTTGTTGCTGTTGGAAAATATGTTACGCATTACAATGAATTGAAAGAAAGCTATCAAACAGCTCAGGAAACCCTACAAATCCGGATGAAACATACAGAGCTTTCGTATTTTTATGATGAACTGGTGTTGTACCATATGGTGAAAGTTCTGCAAAACAACAGTAGTCTTATGCAGGCGGCAATGGAAAAAATCGAAAAACTCAGCCAGTATGACAGCAAGCACAACGCGAATTTAATTCAAACACTCGATGTTTATTTTCAGTGTAATGGACTAAAAAAGGAAACTGCCGAAAAACTGTTTATCGTCCGCCAAACTCTTTATCACCGCCTGGAAAAAGTGGAACAGATCATCGGCAGTGATTTTATGAAGTATGAAAACCGGCTCTGCCTGGAAATCATGCTGCTCATGACGAAGCATAATTATTATGAGGGTGTGAAGGTGTAGATGCCGTGATTGAAGATGATGCAATTAAATATCAAATGCGTTGATTGGAATGGAAATCAATCCCCTTGCCTGATCAGGATATCCTCATGCGCTAAATGTGAAATCAAGGCAAACATCCATTTGACACTATGTATAATGCCCTTAATCTTCCAATAAGCGAAAATAGAAATAGAGTTTAGGAATGTAGGAGGGAAATGCATGAGCCAATATGTAGAGTATAACTGGAAAGCAAATGACGAAAAACATGTATGGCACTCGATGAAGCCTTATAACCCGGAAGCAACATTTATCGTTGAACGAGCGGAAGGTGCTTGGCTGACAGACATCGATGGCAATAAATATTTGGATGCAATGGCAGGGCTTTGGTGTACGAATATTGGTTATGGTCGTAAGGAAATTGCTGACACAGCTTACGAGCAAATGCTTAAGAATTCATATACACCGCTGACGAATGGGCACACACCAGCAATTTTACTGAGCCAGAAAATCAGTGAGCTGCTTGGTGACGAATATGTTGTCTTCTATTCGAACAGTGGATCGGAAGCAAATGAAGTGGCGTTTAAAGTGGCAAGACAATATCATCAGCAAAAAGGTGATACGAACCGCTATAAAATCATTTCCCGCTACCGTGCTTATCATGGAAGTTCAATGGGTGCGTTGGCAGCAACAGGCCAAGCGCAGCGCAAATATAAATACGAGCCGCTTGCACCGGGCTTTTTACATGTGGCACCACCTGATCAGTACCGGAATCCGGAAGAGGCGGTAAACGGCGATGCTAAAACATTGCCTAGTGTGAAAAACATCGACCAGGTGATGACTTGGGAAATGTCCGAAACGATCGCCGCGGTTATTATGGAGCCGATTATTACAGGTGGCGGTGTCATTGTACCGAATGAAGATTACTTGAAAGGCGTAAAGGAAGTGTGCGAGAAACACGGTGCGCTCTTAATCGTTGACGAGGTAATCTGTGGTTTTGGACGTACAGGTACAGCGTTCGGCTTCCAGAACTATGGCATTAAGCCGGATATTGTGACGATGGCTAAAGGGCTGACAAGTGCCTACATGCCATTATCAGCAACTGCAATCCGCCGCGAAATTTACGAGCAGTTTGTCGCGAATGGGGACTATGAATTTTTCCGTCATATTAATACATTTGGCGGGTCACCGGTCGCATGTGCAGTTGCATTGAAAAACATTGAAATTATGGAGCGCGAAAATTTATTCGAGCAATCCGTTGTACTCGGAGAATCGCTTAAGCGCACATTAAAAGAAAATTTAGAGGATTATCCTTTCGTGGGCGATATTCGCGGCAAAGGATTATTGATCGGTATTGAACTTGTTGAAAATAAGGAAACGAAAACACCGCTTGATGTTGAGCGCGTAAATGCAGTGATTGCCTACTGTAAGAAGAAGGGCGTCATTATCGGCAAAAATGGTGTAACGGTAGCGAACTTCAATAATATATTAACGCTGTCACCGCCGCTTTCAATTTCATTGGAGGAAAAGGACCTGATTGCCAATACAGTGATTGAAGCAGTGAACAGTATTAAATAAAGGGGGATCTTCATAATGACAGAAGCGGTTTCGGTAAAAAAATTAACACATTTTATCAATGGGGAATTGGTCGAAGGGAAAAGCAACAACTATTCAAAAGTGTATAACCCGACGACAGGCGAAGTAATTGCCGAAGTTCCGATTGCGACAGCTGAAGAAACACGTGAAGCCATTGCAGCAGCAAAAGCGGCTTTTCCGGCATGGCGTGATCTGTCTGTTGCGAAGCGTGCGGAAGTATTGATGCGTTTCCGATTTTTACTGACAGAAAATATGGATCAGCTATTGGATATTATTTGTACGGAGAGCGGGAAAACGTTGGAGGATGCGCGCGGTGAAGTGACACGTGCACTGGAATCGGTTGACTTGGCAATCGGTGCACCTCATTTAGTGAAAGGGGAATATTCGGTAAATGTAGGTGGTCAAATTAATGCCTACTCTGCGAAGTACCCTTTAGGTGTTGTTGCAGCAATTTCGCCATTTAACTTCCCGATCATGGTGCCGTTAGCGCAAACGTCGATGGCAGTCGCTGTTGGGAATGCTGTTATTTTAAAAGCATCAGAAAAGGTGCCGATGACTTCGCTGTTTGTCAGTGAATTATGGAAAAAAGCAGGATTGCCGGACGGGATCTGGACAGTAGTAAACGGCAGTAAAGATGCAGTAAATGAGCTGCTGGAAAACCCGACTGTTCAAGCGATTTCATTTGTCGGTTCGACACCTGTTGCGAAATATATTTACGAAACGGGTTCGAAATACGGTAAGCGCGTTACGGCTTTAGGCGGCGGGAAAAATAATATGGTTGTTATGCCGGATGCTGATTTAGAGCAAGTGGCGAACGCGTTTATCGGTGCAGCATATGGTGCGGCTTCCCAACGTTGTATGGCGATTTCTACAATTATGCCGGTTGGTGAAGAGACGGCTGACCGACTAGTGGCGATTTTGAAAGAGAAGATTAGCAACTTAAAAGTGGGCAGCTATAAAGAAGAGGGGACGGATTTTGGTCCTGTCATTTCAAAAGAGTCGAAAGAGAATATTTTGAAAGCAATTGATTTAGCTGAACGTCAAGGTGCGACAGTTGTAGTGGACGGCCGCGAACTGGATATCGTGAAAAACTCGGAAGGCTTCTTCGTCGGTCCGACGTTACTGGACAATATTACGAAGGAGATGGAAATTTTCGATGAGGAAGTTTTCGGTCCGGCTCGTAATGTTGTGCGTGTAAACTCGCTTGCGGAAGCGATTGATTTCATTAACGGTCAGGATCTGGCGAATGGGGTTACGATCTTCACAAATGATGGGGCGGCAGCACGCAAGTTTACAACGGAGATTGATGTAGGCATGGTCGGCGTCAATGTGCCGATTCCAATCCCTGTCGGCTATCATAACTTTGCCGGCTTTAAAGGTTCGCGCTTTGGTGAAGGGCATATGTTTGGTCCGGATCAGGCCCGATTCTTTACAAAAACGAAAACGGTATCGGAACGCTGGCCAGACACAACAGAAACGACAGCATCGACATTCGCTTTCCCTAGCAACAACTAAAATATATGCAAATAACAGCCTAATTCCCGATATGGGGTTAGGCTGTTTTTTTGTTGGGATGATGGGGAGGGTGGATACTGATTTGGGCTTGGTGAAGGCGGGTTTATAGTTTTATTAGAACAATGAGAGCGGTTATTAGAAGAAGTGGACCGGTTATTATAAAAGTTGGGTTTTTTATTAGAAGATTGGGCGGTAATGGTTTCTGCAAGTACTGATTTGGGCGGGTGAGTAAACGGGTTATAGTTTTATTAGAACATTGCCAACGGATATTAGAAGAACAGAATGGATATTTGAAGATTGCGGGGAGAAATTAGAACATGGCGAACACATATTAGAACAAGAGAAGGATATATTAGAAAATCCAAACTTTATTAGAACAAATAAAAATATATTAGAACAACTCCGTAACATACTAGAAAACTCTTCACCGAAGCTTCCGCCTACTAGATACCCGACAAAAACAATACATTATGTTAGAAAAACTTACATAAATACAGTATATTTCCTGACAACTTTTAACCTTTTGTCTAAAATATTTACGGAAAAAATTACCTTTTGTATATTAATTTTATTCTAAATATTCAGTAAAGTTATATATATGAAGAATTTACAAGGGTTTTATTAACAGAAAATATTTATTTTAATTTTTTCCGTTAATTAGATATTATGTTACTAATTGTTACATATAATACTATATATTAAATTATATGCTTAAAAACTAGTAAATATTCTCAAAAGTTAATAGTACTAGAATCGAAATTAATCTGCGCTTTGGTTTTTCATTTTTTCAATAGAAATTACTAGAAAACTAGGAGGGTTCATATGAAAAAGATTATTACTGGGGGAACAATTGTTACTGCTGCGGATACGTTTAAAGGGGATGTGCTGATTGAGGACGGGATCATCACTCAAATTGCAGCAAAAATAGAAGATGCGGAAGCAGAAATTATTGATGCAACAGGAAAGCTTTTATTCCCGGGTGGTATTGACCCTCATACCCATCTTGATATGCCGTTCAACAATACGGTAACTGATGATGACTGGCAATCAGGAACGATTGCTGCGGCATACGGAGGAACGACGACGATTATCGATTTCTGTATTAGTGCGGGCTCGCCAACATTGATGGATGCGATTGATACGTGGCATGGCAAGGCACAAGATAAGGCCGTGATCGACTATGGCTTCCACTTAATGATCGGTGATTTGAATGAGCAGCGCCTGCAGGAATTACCGGAAGCATTGGAAAGAGGCGGGATCAGCTCGATCAAAGTGTTTCTTGCTTATGCGAAGGAGTTCCAGGCGACGGATCGTACGTTATTCCAGGCGTTTAAAGTCGGGAAGAAGCTTGGCGCAACGGTTATGGTCCATTGTGAGAACGGATCGGTTATCGATGAGCTAGTAGAAGAAGCGAAAGCGAATGGTCAGACGGAGCCGATTTATCATGCGCTTACTCGTCCGCCTGAAGTAGAAGGCGAAGCGACGAAGCGTGCGATTGAACTGGCGAACTTAGCGGGAGCGCAGTTATATGTCGTGCATGTAACGTGTAAAGAAGCGGTCGATGAAATCATTTCGGCACGTAATAAAGGCTACAACGTGTTAGGGGAAACTTGTCCGCCGTATTTAGTGCTTGACCAGACAGCTTTGGAAAAGCCGAATTTTGAGGGCGCGAAATATGTATGGTCACCACCGTTACGTCCGGTAGAGCATCAGGAAGTATTGTGGAATGCATTGAAGGCGAAGCAGCTGCAAACGATTGGTTCAGACCAATGTTCATTCAGCTTCAACGGCAAGAAAACATTAGGGAAAGATGACTTCTCGAAAATTCCGAATGGCGGGCCGTTTATCGAAGACCGTTTCTCTGTACTGTATTCGGAAGGTGTAGCGAAAGGCCGCATTACAGAAAATGAGTTTGTTGATATGATTTCGACGCAGTCTGCGAAAATTTTTGGGCTATTCCCTAAAAAAGGAACGATCGCGGTCGGTTCGGATGCGGATATCGTATTATTCGATCCAACAGTAAAACGTACGATCTCAGCAGAAACGCATCATATGAATGTGGACTACAACGCATTTGAAGGGCTTGAAGTGACGGGTGAGCCGACAAGTGTGCTTGTGCGCGGTGAATATGTTATTCAAGATAAAAAATTCGTCGGACAGCTTGGAAGCGGCCAGTATATCCGTCGTGAAGTAAAGGGTTCCACTAAAGTAACTTCATAACACAATCAATTCGCTTTTGCGTAATTGCGTCCAGATTTTAGGCCCACAGGACGTGGGTCAGTCAGCCTTTGTTGCACAATGCGACGTTTTAAGGCTGACATCCATTCCATTAAAAAATCTGTGATATCCGCCGGGGCTTATCTTCATTCAGCAGGTGGTTGGGGCATCGGCTGAATTTAATAAAACAAGCGTTCAAATCATCTGTAAAGGTTAACGAAGATATAGCTAAAAGTAATAACAAATCAAACTGGAGAGGGTTGTTATGAAATGAGCAATAGTTTAGCGAAAAACTTTGAAGAAATATTTGGTGGCTTAACAACATACGCGGCAACTGTTGAAGCGAATCGTTGTTTGTATTGCTACGATCCACCTTGTGTGAAGGCATGTCCAACGAGCATTAATATTCCAAGCTTTATTAAGAAGATTGCTTCGAATAATATGAAAGGTTCAGCGCGTGTCATTATGGAGTCAAATCCGGTAGGTGCAAGCTGTGCACGTGTTTGTCCAACGATCGAGCTTTGTGAGGGGGCTTGTGTGTTGAACAGTGAGGAAAAGCCGATTCAAATTGGTCATCTACAGCGCTATGCAACGGATTGGCTGCGTGAGTCGAATGTCAATCTGTTTACACCACAACCGGCAAACGGCAAGAAAGTCGCGATTATCGGAAGCGGGCCGGCAGGGTTATCTGCCGCACGTGAACTGGCATTGCTAGGGTACGGTGTGACGATTTACGAAGCAGATGAAAAAGCGGGCGGCCTGAATTATTACGGGATCGTTTCATTCCGCTTACCGCAGGATGTTGTGGAATGGGAAGTGCAGCAAGTACAAAACCTCGGCGTTGAAATTAAAACGAGTACGAAAATCGGCGAAGATGTACTGGTAGATGAACTGCTTGCAAATTATGACCGCATCATTGTGGCGGTTGGTATGGGCAAAGTACCGATGCTTGGCGTTGAGGGCGAAAACTTGGACGGTGTGTATGATGCGATTGATTTTGTGAAGGAATCAAAATCTTCATTCACAGATCGAGTGCTAGGTAAAAAAGTGCTAGTTATTGGTGCCGGTAATACGGCGATTGATGCAGCGACATGTTCTGTAAGATTGGGTGCTGAGCAAGTGCAAATCGTTTACCGTCGTACATCAAACGAAATGACGGCGTACGATTTTGAGTTTGATTTTGCGAAACAGGACGGTGTTGAATTCAGATGGCTGACATTACCGAAGCGCATTATTGGCGATGATAATGGGAAAGTGATCGGAATGGAATGCATCAAAATGAAACTGACGGACATCGAAAATGGAAAAGGGACATTAATGGAGATTCCTGGTTCTGAATTTGTCATTGAGGCGGATGCGGTTATTCGGGCGATTGGTCAAACGAAACAGTATGAGCTGATTGAGCATTTAGGGTTGGCAAATACACGTGGTGTGATTGATGTAGATCATAATAGCCTGAAGACATCGAATCCGAAAATTTACGCTTGCGGTGATGCGATTTACGGCAACGGATACGGTGAGGCGACAGTTGTATCAGCGGCGCAGCAAGGCAAAGATTCGGCTTACGCGATTCATTATGAACTAAACGCAAATTCAGAAATTGCATAGGGGGAATTGAAATGGCAGATTTACGAATAGATTTTGCTGGTATTAAGTCACCGAATCCTTTTTGGTTGGCATCGGCACCGCCGACAAACTCCGGCTATCAAGTGCAGCGTGCATTTGAAGCGGGGTGGGGCGGCGCTGTGTGGAAAACGTTGGGGGATCCTATTTTAAACGTTTCGTCACGTTTTGCTGCTGTCAGTTTCAATGGGCAAAAGGTGGCGGGTTTCAACAATATTGAGCTCATCACTGACCGACCGCTCGAAGTGAACTTACAGGAAATTTATGAAACGAAAAAGCGGTTCCCGAATCATACGATCATCGCATCGTTAATGGTGGAGCCGAAAGCAGAAAAATGGCATGAAATTGTGAAAAGAGTACAGGATGTTGGGGTAGATGGCTTCGAATTAAACTTCGGCTGCCCACATGGTATGGCGGAACGTGGCATGGGAGCCGCCTCGGGTCAAGTGCCTGAACTGGTGGAAAAGCAGACTTATTGGGCGAAAGAATATGCTGAAGTACCAGTCATCGTCAAATTGACACCGAATATTACGGATATTACTGTAACGGCTGAAGCGGCGGTGCGCGGTGGTGCTGATGCGATTAGTATGATCAACACGATCAATAGTTTGGCTGGTGTTGATTTAAACTCTTGGAACACAATTCCGCATGTTGGCAATAAAGGGGCGCACGGCGGTTATTGCGGACCGGCCGTTAAGCCAATTGCTCTGAACATGGTTGGTGAATGTGCAAGAAGTCCGTATATCAATTTACCGATTTCCGGAATTGGCGGTATTTCGAACTGGCAGGACGCTGCTGAGTTCATCTTAATGGGTTCGACGAGTGTGCAAGTTTGTACAGCGGCAATGCATCATGGCTTTGGCATTGTTGAAGATATGATTGATGGTTTAAACAACTATTTAGACGATAAAGGTTTAGCATCGGTCATGGATCTTGTTGGGAAAACAGTACCGAAATATTCGGATTGGGGAGATTTGGACTTAAATTATAAAGTTGTTGCAGAGATCAATAATGATGTTTGCATTAACTGTAATAAATGCCATATTGCCTGTGAAGATACGTCCCATCAATGTATCGATCTGTATACAGAAGATGGCCGTCCAATGCTGAAAGTGCGTGAGGAAGACTGCGTTGGCTGTAACTTATGTTCGATTGTTTGTCCGGCTGAAGGTGCGATTACGATGAAGGAACTTATTCCGACACAGCCGCCGATGACGTGGAATGAAAGACAGAAATTAATTGCAGGTTTTGCTCCAAGCAGTTCAAGTATTGCGAGGTAGGGTTTTGGCGGATATCACTGATTTTTAAAGGAATGGATGTCAGCCTAACAGTGTCGCATCGTGCGAAAACGGCTGACTGTCCATTTCCTGTAGGACCAAAAATTGAATAAAGAGAGGTGTAGCGATGTCAGACAGAAAAAGCACAAGTAGTAACTATTTAAAATCACCAGACTTACTTCCTGTCACACATGAGAATCGCAGTATTAGTATGATGGGCTTTGGCGTCATCTGGGTAGGGATGGCCATCGTACTTGCCGCATTTGCAATCGGTGCAGGAGGAATTGTAAATTTAAGTATGCCGATGCTCATCCTGGCGACACTGGTTGGCTCGATTTTAATCGGGATTTTCATGGTTGTCATCGGGGATATCGGTGTTGAACACGGATTATCGTTTCCTGTTTATATGCGTGCCCCATTCGGAACGATCGGTACGCACTTCCCGTCATTTGCCCGTGCGTTTACAGCGTCTTGCTGGTTCGGGATTAACACGTATTTCGGGGCTTTGGCGATTAACGGCATTCTGAATGTTATGTTCGGCTTTGACAACTGGTTTATTTGCTTCCTTGTATTTGCGACATTGCAATTGTTCAATGTGTCTCTAGGGATTAAATCGATTGAACGTTTCGCAGATTTCGCTGCACCGATTATTATCTTTATTTCAATTTGGATGTATTTGCAATTATCTGCTGAAGCGAAAGAGCAAGGAAAAGCGGTATGGTCTTGGGTGGAAGCACCACAAACAGGTTTTGAACAGTTTACGGCATTCATGGTAGTCGCTACGGCAATCATGGGCTTCTGGGCAACGCTTGCTGCGGATATGCCAACGCTTTCCCGTCACTTCAAAGCACCGAAAAATGAGCGTAACTGGTTCAAACGAAATAAAACACAGTTACTTGGTTCCCTTGTCGTTCAGCCTATTTTCAATACACTGATGATCGTCATTGGTGCGGTATGTTATATGGCGACTGGCTCAGGTGATCCAATCAACGCACTACAGCAAGCGGCGGGCGGTATTGTCCTAGTGATGCTGTTATCAATGATCGTACTTGCACAGTGGTCGACAAATACGTCCGCCAACGTTATTCCGGCTGCAACGATTTTCTCGAATATCGGCGGACCGAAAGTACCGTTCTGGATTGGTGTAGTCATTGCCGGTATTGTCGGAACGATTGTACAGCCTTGGAGTTTGTTCGATATTTTAAATAGCGTTCTGCTCGTTGTCGGCGGAATCCTTTCTTCCATTGTCGGTATTTTATTTGCTGACTATTACTTGCTCCGTAAGCGACGAGTAAATGTAAAGGACCTTTATGAGGTGGAAGGGCAATATCGCTATTTAAAAGGTGTCAATGTAGCGGGTATTATTGCTTGGGTGCTTGGCGGTTTGATCGCGAATATTTGGCCTTCATTTTCTTCGCTTGTCGGCTTCTTTGTAGGGGCAGCAATCTATTATGTGCTGGCGAAATACTGGTGGTTCAAAAAGTATCCGCAAGCTGAAATCATGAATCCGAGCGATGATGAATATTTAGGTATTACAGCAGGACGCAGCTGGGAAATTGACGCTGTTCCAGAACCGATTGGTGTTCAACAAACAGCTTCCACAGATTAAATTGTAAACGAGGTGCAATCATGTCAGAATTTCAGTTTGTAGAAAAAGAAATTCAGCAAATTGATGAACTGCTTGCTGAAAATTATATGATTAAAACGATCGATGAAAATCTGGAAGGGGCTTTCGTTACGTTTATCCATCCGGTAAGCCTTGAAGAGCGTTTACTGCATATTAAAATGGCAGATACGCGGAAATATTTCTCCAGTAAATTATTGGAACAAATAAGCAGTTGAAAATTTGAATCGGGCGGGCGCATTTCTTTACGGGATGCGCCTTTTATTATTTTACGGGGAACGGGTAGTTAGCTTGAGTTCCTTCTACTCCGTGGGGGATGAAAAAATCCACACTGACTGAAATTTCAATTTATAACAAAGGCATATTTCGACATGGAAATACATATTGTGAAGAAGAACAAGTGGATGCACCAGTTGAATCCAGAAAAATTTCTGATTGAAGTGGAGGGTTTTTATGGGTGAAGGGAAAGGCACATTTCAGAAATGGAGGAAGAAAGTCAACAAGAAGGTGACAACGCTTAGCAGTAAAACGTCTTTTGCGGTCGACCGGTCCAAACTGCGAAAACAAATCAATGGAATTGAAGAAGAAATCAAAATACTGAAACAGCAAATCGGGGAAATCGTCAATTTGAACCGCAACAGCCTGTTTTCGGTCAGCATGGTGAATTATCAGCTCGCACAAATTGAGGCGAAAGAAAACGCGATTGCGCAGCTGGAAAAAGATATTGAAGAATTAAATGAACTTAGTAAATTAGCGGGTGTCGAAGAGGAGGAATTAGTGCCCGACTATAAAGTAAAGCAAACGATTGATGATATTACGGCGTCATATATATATAATTGCGCCAACTGCAATGAATGCTACGATGAACCGAAAAAGTTTTGCGAGGAGTGTGGTTATAACATGGATTAAATCGGGCTGAAGGGGGTTGACCTTTAGCTGAACATTCAGGGGGTGTGCTGGCGAACAGTGATTTCTGCTTCACTATATTACACCTAAAAAGGAGCGACCAAAAGACAAGCGGAGAGTTCCACCAGATCTTTCAGTGAAAATACCGTGTAATCAGGGTTTGTGGGGATTGTATAAAAAGGTGTATAAAGGATGTTCTAAAGGATAGGGCACAAACACTGATATAACAGCGTTTGTGCTTTTTTTGATGTGTTTTCGAATAGTGTCCATTAATCCGCATTACCAGACCTTGAAAGGGTAAAATGTTTAAACTCTTGTATCGATCGTCATAAAGGATCAATAACTGATGAGCTTTTTCTAAGGGATTTGCGCCTTCTTTTCCCTTTAAATTAACTCAATATATCCTTTATAGTAGTTATTAGAAAGGATGGGAGGTTGAACTAATTGTTTATAAAACACTTGGATCGTTACGCAATTTCGGTAAGTCTACTCGTATTATTATTAGTCCTTTCTCCAGTATTTACTGGCTTTTTTACAAGTAATGCTGTTCCCTATGCTTTTGCAGCTACTGTATTGAGTGGATCTAGCTTTTTCTTTGAATACTTATTCAACAAAGCTGGAAATGGAAGGCAAGAGAAAGGCAAGAAAATGTATTTTTATGTTATTCCAGCAAATATGATTATTTTTGTGGGTATTGTTTTACTCTTATTTAATTAATTAGTGCGATAAAAAAGCCGGCCATAAAGAACCGTAAAGATTCTTTAAGCCAGCTTTTTCTAAGCAGGATATCCTGCTCTTACTTACGATGTTCTACAAGGTCAATTGCTCCTAATACAATATGGGCAAGACCGAAACCGAAAATGGTATTGGCAAGCATCTTGTTCGTACCGATTTTTTGTTTCATTGCATACCCCGTTGCAGTGACAGCTGATCCAAGTACAGTCGGAATTAAACCTTCACGAATATTTTTCATAAAAGCCCCTCCTTCATCGTAGTAGGTGAAACGAGCACCGTTCTTATTGTTTGTATATCCACCTGAAATATTTGTTGTAAATATTGGATGAATTATTTAAAAATTGAAACTATACAATGATTCGTTCGTATAGTTTATTGGGCATACTAGTTAGGCATGTTTTTCGCTTGATCTGCTTTGCCATACATATTGAGCATTGCGCTCATGTCCTGTGGAGATAGTTGTGGCACTTGATAATAGCCTTTTTTGTTTTGGTACAATGAAATTTCATAGGCCATTTCAATGCAGTTTGGTACTGAATCTTGTAGCACGCGACGTACTACCGGGTTTGTGCTTTCTAAAGCAGCACCTGTTTTTCCTGTAGCCCCAGCTTTATGGCAGCTGAGCAAGAAACCTGAAATAATGCCATCATTAATTTCACTTGCCGAAGTGATCGGCTTTTTCGGCTCACCTGGTTTTAAGCCGTAAATAGTATCGTTGCCCATATTCATATTGTAGGTGCGTGTAGGATGTTTTGGATCATGACCTGTTTTAAAGGCCTCCACAGTAATATTATACTCATCAAGCATAAACGCATACTGGCGATCCATAATAGAAAGAAGCTCGCTATCTTGAACTTGGTCGCGAAGTAAAACATATTGGTTTAATCCGCCGATCATAGCGCTTAGTACTTCATGAACATCCAGAAGTTCATGGGCACCATGATTTGTTGAAAGGGGCATTTGATTGTCTTGAGATTGAGATGATTGGGTATACATTAATAAAAACCTCCATAGTAAGAAATTTCGTACGCTCTTATTGTGGAAACGAACCGTAATTTTATACGCTAATTTTAAAAAAGAGAGGATGGGGCAAATGTTTAAAAAAAATGAACGAGGCAGTGCCGTATTGGTCGCCCTTATTGCAATTGTTGTATTGATCGTCATTGCGGCAATGCTTGTCGTGCCAAAATACAATAAACTGGTAACAGGTGAAGAAACGGTGGACGCAGCATGGGCGCAAGTCGAAAACCAGCTGCAGCGTCGATTTGATTTAGTGCCGAACTTAGTAAATACGGTTAAAGGCTATGCCGAACATGAGGAAGAAATTTTCACACAGATTGCAGATGCCCGAACACAATACGGGAATGCCAATACAGTAGAAGAAACGGCGGATGCTAATAATGAGCTATCTTCTGCATTGTCCCGTTTACTCGTTGTAGTTGAAAACTATCCGAATTTAAAAGCGGATGTACAATTTGCGAGGTTAATGGATGAATTGGCAGGGACGGAAAATCGTCTAACGGTAGCGCGGAAAGATTATAATGACACGGTTCAGCAGTTTAATAATGATGTTCGCCGCTTCCCAGGAAACTTAATCGCGGGCATGTTCAGCTTTGAACAAAAAGACTACTTCGAAATTAAAGAAGGTGTGGAAGAAGCACCGGCTGTCGATTTTGGCGATTAAAGATGGGAGTCATGAGGAGCTTTGCGGCATGACCGAAGCTTCTGAAAAGGGGGACTGTATGTGAGACTATTGGTATCGCTTTTAATATGGGTAATGCTCGTACCAATCCAGGCGATGGCAGCCATACCGGATAAACCGGCTTACAATTCTTACGTTTATGATTACGCCAACGTTTTGTCCGATGATGTGGAACAAAACTTGATCCAATCGGCAAAAGCGCTCGAAGGTTCAACGGGAAATGTCATTGTTATGATGACGATTGATACGATCGATGGAATGGATGCGTTTGAGTTTGGTACGGAGACGATGCGCAGCTGGGGAATCGGTGATGAAGCGCTTGATAACGGCATGCTTATTTTTGCAACAACTGAGCAAGGACCGGGGCAAAATGATGTGTGGATTACGGTCGGCGGCGGTCTGGAAGGAGAATATCCGGACGGAAAGCTCGGCGGCATGATCGATACGTATATGCTGCCATATCTAGCTGATGGTGATTATACGAATGCGTTTGCCAGTATTTTCTCCGCTTTTTATGAAGAAATGGGTGGTGAAGCAGGCGGTGCGGATCTAGTACAGCCTGTTGCATCAAATGATGATGATGGGATTTCAATTGGTTTCATTATAATGATCATTATTATTTACTTCATCATTACGAAGTTTGGAGGTGGCGGTGGCCCAGGTGGACGCCGACGCACAGCACGCAGGGTATACCGTAGTGGCGGTTTCGGCGGTTTTGGAGGTGGCTTCGGCGGTGGCGGCGGTTCATCGGGCGGCTTTGGCGGCTTCGGTGGAGGCGGCTCGTTCGGCGGAGGCGCGGGCAGGAAGTTCTAGGTTTAAGGCAAGGCATCAGGCATCTCACTCTTTGCGGGTGGGATGCTTTTTTGGTGCGGGAGGCGGCGGTTTTCTAATAGGTTGGCGGGATGTTCTAATAAACCAGTAAAAGTTCTAATAAAACACGGAACTTCTAATATAAGTGGCCGATGTTCAAATAAGTGCCCCGCATTATCTAATAAGCATTAGAGAACTTCTAATAACCAACCCGGATGTTCCAATAAATCAAAAAAACTTCTAATAAAATCCCCGCCATCCCCACCATCATCAGCTATAATAATAAAAAAAGGGAGGAACTGCCAATGATCATCAAATTTTATTCAAAACCGGACTGCGGACTTTGCATTGAAGGACTCCAAACGTTAAAAATTGTGCAGGAAGACATCGACTTTACGATTGAACATTATAATATAGAAGAAGATGATGAAGCGCATGAAAAGTATATGCTCATGATTCCTGTTGTTGAGTATAACGGGGATGTTGTGCAATACGGACAGCTCGATTATGCGACATTGTATGAGGCACTGGTGGACTAGCTATCGGTGCCTGTTCGCTATTTTTTGCGAATAATTCCGTCATAAAAGTTGCAAATCACTCCGAGACGATCTATAATGAAGTCAGAAATTCTTTTTTTTACCCCATGTGGGACATAAAATATTTATGTGGGACATATATTGTCCAACAAGATAAATCAGGTAGGTGGTTTTTTGACGGATATTTCATTTTTTGCAGCTGAGCGTAAACTAATGCCTGAAATTGATGCTCTTTTTCAAAAGAGGTTTCGAGTTTTACAAGCAATTGCGACATTTAGCCCGATTGGCAGACGTGCTTTAGGAGAACAGCTTCAGATGACAGAGCGTGATATCCGTAATGAAACAACGGTCCTGAGCGAGCAGCAATTGATCTTGATTCAAAAAAAAGGCATGATTTGCACGCCAAAAGGGTATGAAGTAATAGAGCAGCTTTACGAACTGTATCGTGAGCTTTCCGGTATTGTAGCGATGGAACAGCAGCTTACAAACATCTTTGGCATCGCACGTGTCATCATTGTGCCAGGTGATGCCGAACAGGATGAAACGGTAAAGCAGCAGCTCGGTAAAGTTGCGGCACAAGTACTACAGCAGATTGCACCTGCAAAAGCGAAAATTGCGGTGACAGGCGGCAGCAGTGTTGCTTCGATGAAGGAATATTTATCGGATGTCCCGGTGCTGAGCGACGCAAACTTTATTGCGGCACGCGGTGGTATGGGCGATGAGATGACATTCCAGGCGAATACAATTGTTTCGAAGTTTTCAAAAAGATGCGGAGCAACCTACCGCACATTGTTTTTGCCGGAGCATTTAAGTGAGCAGGCATATGAAGCGATGAAGGATGAACCGATTATCCGGGAGATGATTACACTTTATGAACAGGTGGATATCGTGATTCACGGAATCGGTGCAGCACAGGAAATGGCACTTCGTCGTAAAAGCTCACAGCAGGAGCAGCAAATACTTGAAGAAAAAGGCGCGGTTGCCGAAGCATTTGGCTACTATTTCAATGCAGATGGCGACATTGTCCATCATCTGAGGACAATTGGAATTCAGCGTCATCAAGTTAACAAAGCGCAACATGTTCTTGCCATTGCGGCAGGCAGAAATAAGGCTGCAGCGATTCAGGCGTATTTTAAAAACGCTGCACCGCAAACGATTTTGATTACAGATGAGCAAACTGCAAGTACAATCCTTAAAAATTAAATATGTTTTTAAAAGTATGATTTTACCCATACTATTTTAATAATAAAGTTATTGGAGGAATTACACATGGCATTACAATTAGCAATCAATGGTTTTGGACGAATCGGACGTTTAGTATTCCGTGAAGCAATGAAGCACGAGGAATTTGAAGTAGTTGCAGTAAATGATTTAACTGATGCGAAACAACTTGCACATTTATTAAAATACGACTCAGTACATGGAGTGTATGATGCAGACGTTCAAGCGGAAGAAGATGCATTTATCGTAAACGGCAAACGCATTCAAGTGCTATCAGAAAAAGATCCTGCACAATTACCATGGGGTGAACTTGGTGTAGATGTAGTTTTAGAATGTACAGGTAGATGGCGTTCAATGGAAGAAGTATCGAAACATATTGAAGCCGGCGCGAAAAAAGCAATCCTTTCTGCACCAGCAAAAGGCGATATGCCAACATATGTAATGGGCGTTAACCACGAAGATTACGACCCAGCACAAGATGTTATTTCAAATGCTTCTTGTACGACAAACTGTTTAGCACCACTTGCAAAAGTGTTGGATGAAAAGTTCGGCATCAAACGCGGTATGATGACAACAATTCACTCATATACAAATGACCAACGTATCCTTGACTTCCCGCACTCTGACCCACGTCGTGCACGTGCAGGCGCGGTATCAATGATTCCGACAACTACAGGTGCAGCAATCGCAGTATCGAAAGTATTGCCACAATTAAAAGGCAAACTGGACGGTTTCTCAATGCGTGTTCCAACACCAAACGTTTCATGTGTTGACTTAGTTGTTGAATTGGATAAAGACGTAACAACAGATTCAATTAACGCAGCATTAAAAGAAGCATCTGAAGGCGATTTAAAAGGAATTCTTGCATACAACGAATTACCGTTAGTATCTATCGACTACAATGGTAACCCGGCTTCATCTACAATTGATGGTTTATCAACAATGGTAATGGAAGGTCGTATGGCGAAAGTTGTTTCTTGGTATGATAACGAAATCGGCTACTCTACTCGTTTAATGGATTTAGCTTTATATATCGCTAAACAAGGAATCGAAAAAGCATAATATTTCGATAAAATGTGACATACTTTTTCGGAATTAAAGAAAAAGTGTGACATATTAAAAGGAAATGGGCATAAAAAGTATAGCCTTTAATACAGGTAAACCTTATAATAAATAAGGGTAAAAGAGCGGCAGGGACTCACCCGGACCGCTCTTTTTTCGGATATAAGGAAAATATACAAAACAGAGGCGAAATCAAGACAGCCTTATCGAATTTTGTTACTATCTTAACTAACGAGTATACAATCCACAATAATTGACGAACGAGTATGAAGGAGGATGTTCAGTATGTTTTTAAAGAAATCAATGAACGATGTAGATGTAAAAGGAAAACGCGTATTTGTGCGTGTCGATTTTAATGTGCCGATGGATGAGGGCCGCATTACCGACGAAACGCGTATTCGTGCAGCTATTCCAACAATTGAACAATTAGTAAACGCTGGAGCAAAAGTAATTTTAGCTTCACATCTTGGCCGTCCAAAAGGCGAAGTGAATGAGGACATGCGCTTAACAGCAGTCGGCGAGCGTCTTTCGGAATTAATGAACAAGCCAGTCAAAAAATTGGATGAATCAATTGGTTCAGATGTAGAAGCAGCGGTTAACAATATGCAAGACGGCGAAATTATCCTGCTTGAAAATGTTCGTTTCCATAAAGGCGAAGAGAAAAACGACGAAGCATTGGCAAAAGAGTTTGCGAAATTAGCGGATCTTTATGTAAATGATGCGTTTGGTGCAGCTCACCGTGCGCATGCTTCAACAGAGGGCATTGCAAAACATGTACCGGCTGTATCAGGTCTATTAATGGAAAAAGAACTGGACGTATTAGGGAAAGCTTTATCCAATCCGGAGCGCCCGTTCACAGCGATTATTGGTGGAGCGAAAGTTAAAGATAAAATCGGGGTTATTGAAAACCTGTTGGATAAAGTGGATCACCTGATTATCGGCGGCGGTTTAGTATTTACGTTCGTAAAAGCGATGGGTCATGATATCGGGAAGTCATTGCTGGAAGAAGATAAAATCGAGCTGGCAAAAGGCTTTATCGAACAAGCGAAAGAAAAAGGTGTACAGCTGCATATGCCGGTCGATGCTGTCGTAGCAAACGAGTTTTCTAAAGATGCGGAAACTCAAGTTGTGGCAATCGATGCAATTCCATCTGATTGGATGGGACTGGATATCGGACCGAAAACGGCTGAAAACTATGCAGAAGTAATTAAGCAATCAAAATTAATCATTTGGAACGGACCAATGGGTGTATTCGAAATGGAAAAATTCGCAAACGGTACGAAAACAGTAGCGGATGCAATGGCAACAACAGACGGCTACACAATTATCGGCGGCGGTGACTCAGCTGCAGCGGTAGAAAAATTCGAAGTCGCTTCGAAAATGGACCATATTTCAACAGGCGGCGGTGCTTCATTAGAGTTAATGGAGGGTAAAGAATTACCGGGAATTGTTGCGTTAAACGATAAATAAATCATTAATAGGATAAATTATCTGTGACTACAGGATGTTAGTTGTTTGGAGCGAAGGCGGCGACTCTACCGGGAAAAGCGCGATACTCGAGACTATAGGCTTGAGCCGCGCCCGGGGAAAGCGTCCGCCGTAGCGGAAAACAACGGCATGATTGAACAGAATCTTTTAAAAACGGAGGGTTTTGAATGAGAAAACCGATCATAGCAGGAAACTGGAAAATGTATAAGTCCTTTGATGAGGCAGTTGATTTTATCGAAGAAATCCAACAAGAGGTTCCTTCTCCGGATAAAGTTGATGCGGTCATCTGTGCACCTGCATTATATTTACCGACACTTGTCGTAGGGGCAGAAGATTCAAGCCTGGCAATTGGCGCGCAAAACATGCACTTTGAAGACGAAGGAGCATTTACAGGCGAGATCAGCCCGAAAATGCTTTCGAATGTCAATGTCGATTATGTCATTTTAGGGCATTCGGAGCGTCGTGAGCTATTCAATGAAACAGACGAAGCGATCAACAAAAAAGTCCGTGCTGCTCTTAATTACGGTATTGTACCGATTATTTGCTGCGGCGAAACATTGGAAGAGCGTGAAGCGGGTCAAACCGAAGCAAAAGTAGCACGCCAAATTACAAAAGCGTTAAAAGACTTTGCTCCAATTGAAGTTGAGCATATGGTCATTGCGTATGAACCAATCTGGGCAATCGGAACAGGGAAAACAGCTACTGCAGAAGATGCGAATACAGTATGCTGTGCAATCCGTCTGGCGGTTGAAACATTATACGGAAAAGATACAGCTGAAAAAGTGCGCATTCAATACGGTGGCAGTGTAAAGCCTGAGAACATTGAAGAGCTTTTATCACAAGAACATATCGATGGCGCATTAGTAGGAGGAGCAAGCCTACAACCAGCATCATTCATGAAATTATTGGAGGCGGCAGCAAATGCCTAAACAACCCGTAGCATTAATTATTTTAGACGGCTTTGCCTTTCGTGATGAAGTAAAAGGTAATGCCGTAGCACAAGCAAATAAACCGAATTTCGACCGTTACTGGCAAGCCTTCCCACATGCAACTTTAATAGCAAGTGGTGAAGCAGTAGGTCTACCGGAAGGCCAAATGGGGAACTCTGAAGTTGGACACTTGAATATCGGGGCTGGACGCATTGTATACCAGTCCCTGACACGTATTCACAAATCGATTCGTGATGGGGATTTCTTCCGCAATGAATCGTTTCTTGCGGCTGTTGAACATGCAAAAGCACATGGTTCGAAGCTCCATTTGATGGGTCTTCTATCAGATGGCGGTGTTCATAGTCACTATGAGCATCTATTTGCCTTATTGAAATTGGCTAAAGCAAATGGTCTTGAACAAGTATATGTTCACGGCTTCCTGGATGGCCGCGATGTCGGTCCAACGACAGCACTTGAATATATTTTGGAAACAGAAAAACAGATGAAAGAAATCGGAATCGGGAAGTTCGCATCGATTCATGGCCGTTACTATGCAATGGACCGTGACCGTCGCTGGGAACGTGTCGGCTTAACGTACAATGCATTAGTTGATGGAATCGGACAAACAGCTTCTTCCGCAACAGCAGGTGTCCAGTCTTCCTATGAACGTGAATTGACTGATGAATTCGTTGTGCCGTTTGTCGTGACTGAAGAAGGCCGACCTGCCGCAACGATCAGCACGAACGATGCGGTCATTTTCTTTAACTTCCGTCCGGACCGTGCGATTCAATTATCGTCTTTAATGACGAATGAAAAATTTGATGCAATGCCACGCTCTGAAAATCACCCGACGAATCTGAAATTCGTTACGTTTACACATTATAGCGATGATGTCGTAGCAGATGTAGCATACGAAAATGATAATTTAGTCAATACGGTCGGTGAGGTTATTTCAAAGGCTGGCAAAACACAGCTTCGCATTGCGGAAACGGAAAAATATCCGCATGTCACGTTCTTTATGAGCGGTGGCCGTGAAGAAACATTTGCTGGCGAGGAGCGTATTTTAATCGCGTCTCCAAAAGTGGCGACTTACGACTTGAAGCCTGAAATGAGTGCGTATGAAGTGACAGATTCTTTACTGGAAGCTATTGCAGGAGAAAAGTTCGATGCAATTATTTTAAACTTTGCAAACCCGGATATGGTCGGACATTCCGGAATGCTTGAACCAACAATAAAAGCAATTGAAACAGTGGATGAGTGCCTAGGTAAAGTCGTTGATGCAATTACTGCTAAAGGCGGTTATGCAATCATTACAGCTGACCATGGCAACTCGGATGAAGTGGTGACACTGGATGACAAGCCGATGACAGCACATACGACAAACCCGGTGCCGGTGATTGTCACAAAGCCTGGTGTCGTGCTGTATGAAGACGGCATCCTAGCTGATTTAGCACCGACAATGCTTGAATTACTTAATATTGCCCAGCCTGCAGAGATGACAGGGAAATCGTTAGTTATGCCAAGCGAACAGTAATTGATCGCGCGGTTAATTATATAGCTTGTCCTTGTGCAAGCACCTACTAAATTTATCAATAGAGGAGTTTTTTATTATGCCATTCATTACTCAAGTATATGCTCGTGAAGTATTAGATTCTCGCGGTAACCCAACAGTAGAAGTAGAAGTATTCACAGAATCAGGCGCATTCGGCCGTGCTATCGTGCCATCTGGTGCTTCAACTGGTGAATATGAAGCAGTGGAATTACGCGATGGAGACAAAGGCCGTTACTTAGGTAAAGGTGTTGAAAAAGCGGTAGAAAACGTCAACACAATTATCGCGGAAGAACTTGAAGGTCAATATTCTGTATTGGACCAAGTTGTGATCGACCAAGCGTTAATCGAACTTGATGGAACAGAAAACAAAGGTAAATTAGGTGCAAACGCAATTTTAGGTGTGTCAATGGCAGTAGCGCACGCAGCAGCTGACTACTTAGACATTCCTTTATACCAATACTTAGGTGGCTTCAATTCGAAGCAATTACCAGTACCAATGATGAACATCTTAAACGGTGGTGCACACGCGGACAACAACGTGGACATTCAAGAATTCATGGTAATGCCAGTAGGTGCTAAATCATTCAAAGAAGCATTACGTATGGGTACAGAAATCTTCCATAACTTAAAAACAGTATTGAAAGAAAAAGGCCACAACACAGCTGTAGGTGACGAAGGCGGATTCGCTCCAAACTTAGGTTCAAACGAAGAAGCAATCACGGTGATCATCGAAGCAGTTGAAAAAGCCGGCTACAAAATGGGCGAAGAAATCCGCTTAGCAATGGACGTTGCCTCTTCTGAGCTTTACAATAAAGAAACAGGCAAATACGTTTTAGCTGGTGAAGGCGTAGAAAAAACTTCTGAAGAAATGGTTGCTTGGTATGAAGAATTAACTTCTAAATACCCAATCATCTCAATCGAAGACGGTTTAGATGAAAACGACTGGGCTGGCCACAAGCTATTAACAGAGCGTATTGGTGACCGCGTACAATTAGTTGGTGACGATCTATTCGTAACAAACACTACGAAATTATCTCGCGGGATTGAAGAAGGCGTTGGCAACTCAATCTTAATCAAAGTAAACCAAATCGGTACATTAACAGAAACATTTGAAGCAATTGAAATGGCGAAACGCGCTGGCTACACAGCAGTAATCTCTCACCGTTCAGGCGAATCAGAAGACAACACAATCGCTGACATCGCTGTTGCAACAAATGCAGGCCAAATCAAAACAGGTGCACCATCTCGTACGGACCGCGTTGCGAAGTACAACCAATTACTACGCATCGAAGACCAATTAGGCGCAACTAGCCGTTTTGAAGGGCTAAAATCTTTCTACAATATTAAATAATTGTTTCATGAACGAGCACTCGCTTTTTGGCGGGTGCTTTTTTGTGTGGTGGGGGTTGTTGATTTTATTAGAAGTTTAAGGCGGGTTATTAGAAGATTTTTAGTTGGTATTAGAAGAAATGGCTGGGATATTAGAAGTTCTGTGAATTGGAGGGGGAGGGAAGCTGAATTTGCCGGTGTGGGAAGTTAAAATTCGCGGAGAAGAAGCCGAGCTTTGATTTTATTAGAACAATTGAGTGGTTTATTGGAAAATATGATGGGATATTAGAACATGTAGAAGCTTTATTAGAACTTTCGGAGGGCTTATTAGCACATTGGGCACCTATATTAGAAGATCGGCAATATATTAGAACAAATAAATTTATATTAGAACATTTTCGGATATATTAGAAGATCCGGGGGCAACACATTCCTTGGAGTTATTGAAAATTTGTGAACGTTGGCATCAGGTTATTATATAAGCGGGAGAATTTGTGATATGTTTAAGCTATTCAAATTTGACCGGTATCAATTAGACCAGTTGTTATAGAAGGTGGGAGAACGATATGTCTAATCAAACGAAGGAAAAGATTTTGGAAACAGCTACGCGGTTGTTTTACTTTCAAGGTTTCCATGGGACCGGCTTGAATCAGATTATAAGCGAATCGGGATCGCCAAAGGGGTCGCTTTATCACTATTTTCCTGAGGGGAAAGAGCAACTTGCGGAAGAAGCGATCGTGCTGTCAAAACGGCGGATTGGCGCGGTTATTCAGCATTATATGAATGAGTTCGTGGATGTAGGAGCAGCGCTGAATGCCCATATTTTGGCGATGGCCGACTTATTTGATGTGGAAAATGGACTAGAGGAGCATTCCTATACGATGATGCCATTCGGGCTGCTTGCGGCGGAATCGGCCTTTATGAATGAGCGTTTGCGGAAAGTTTGTGGCGATACGTATAAGTACTGGGAATCAATCTACTATACAAAATTGATTGCCAACGGGTTTAGTGATGAAGCGGCGGTTACACTTAGTAAAGCGGTAAGTGCGATGATTGAAGGGGCCGTTACACTGTCACTGTCCCAGCGATCGAATGAACCGTTATTAAATATAAGCAAAGTCATCCCTGCGTTGCTTGCACAATATAAGTAAAGGCTTGTCCGGAATAGGATTTCTGGACAGGCCTTTTTGTTGTTGTCGCAAATAAAAGTTGTTCACAATTAGCCTGATTTTCGATATAAGTGTGTGGAAAACTCTTGCAAATTTATTGTTTTTCATAGCAATGGAGTTGAAATTGCTTGCAAATGTTGATGTAGCAACGTTCTTGTTGTTTCTATCTATAATTTATTGAAAAAAGTGCAATCGTTTTCATAAAAATATGTTAAAAAATGTCTACGAAAGATAGGCCCAGTTAAGGTTAAAAATGGATAATGGGTGTTCACAATTATAACGACCGGTCTAATATTTTTTTCTTGAGCGATTGAATTTCCATGAAAAAATTTGATATATTTTAAAGCGTGCTGTTTGAAAAATCGTTCTATAACAGCAAAAAGTATGATACGCAGCAATTATCATCTTTCATAAATGAGTCTTATAAAATTGGAGGAAGAAAAAAATGGCAGCACCTTTATTCAATGTGAAAAGCCCAAAAGGTATGGCAGCTGTTCTGATGATCAGTACATTCGTTGGTTTATTTGGTGAAACGGCATTAAACATGGCGTTAACAAATATTATGGATGACTTCGGTGTATCAGCAGCATCAGCGGCATGGTTAACAACGGGTTACTTATTAGTATTAGCCGTATTAGTTCCATTATCATCTTATTTAGTACGCTGGTTTACAACACGTCAGTTAGTAGTGGCAGCCGTTGTATTCGCAGTAATCGGTTCGTTATTAGGCGCATTAGCACCGAACTTTGCGGTATTATTGGCAGGTCGTTTCGTACAAGCACTTGCAACAGGGATTATTCTACCGTTAATGTTTAGTGTTGTAATGCTGATTTTCCCGGTGCAAAAGCGCGGTGCCGTTATGGGAATCGTCGGGATTATTTTAACGGCAGGTCCGGCATTAGGCCCGTCAATCGCAGGTTTGATCGTATCTTCATTAAGCTGGAGATATATTTTCTGGATTATGGTCGTTGTGTATGCCGTTGTAATCGTTTTAGCACTTTCTAAAGTGGACAATGTATCCAACGTAACACGTCCAAAAATTGATTTATTATCATTAATTGCTTCTACATTCGGTTTCGGTGGTGTTGTATTCGCGTTAGCAACGTTAGCGGAGCAATCGATTACAAAACCAATCGTTTGGGTGCCACTTGTCGTTGGTTTCGTTTTATTAGTAGTCTTCGGCATTCGCCAAACAAAAATGGATGAGCCAATGATCGACTTATCGGTATTTAAATCACCAATGTTCTCTTTAGGTGTCGCATTGATGGTTGCGACAATGTTCATGATTCTTTCGGTGGCGATCTTAGTGCCGATGTTCCTGAAAACAGTATTAGGTTTCGCAGCTTTAACTGCAGGTTTATGTATGTTGCCAGGTAACATCTTAAATATCATCATGTCACCGATCGTTGGGACAAACTTCGATAAAGTCGGAGCGAAAATCTTCACACGGATCGGCTTTACACTGATTTTAGTGTCAATGATCGTGTTCTTAACGACGATTTCGGCAACAACAGCAACTTGGATCATTATCGTTAACTTATGTGTATTCTTTGTCGGGGTATCGATGACAATCATGCCGGCACAAACAAATGCGATGAACTCGTTGGCACCACATAAATTTGCTGACGGTTCAGCGGCATTGAACACCCTAACGCAAATCGCGGGTGCTTCAGGTACTGCGGTTGCCATTACAATGTTCACAATCGGTCAGCAAAACTACATCGAAAAATTCAGCAACGCCTTACCGGCAGAATTTTTAGCACACGGTGTACACTCAGCATTCATCGTCGTGACCGTCGTTGCAGTATTAGGTCTGGTTGGTTCATTCTTCGTGAAGAACAGCAAGCCGGTTGGGAATTAAGTTAATAGCTATGAATTAACTGCTCAAATTTATAGTGAATCGTTTATAGGACAGCATCGGGAATTGCCGGTGCTGTTTTTTTGTTTGGGCGGAGCTGGAGGGCGCTGATAGTAGAAGTTTCGTGACGTGCCTGCATTTTATTAGAACAATGTAGCCGGTTATTAGAAGAAAGCCGGGGGATATTAGAACAAGTGGTCTTCTGTCAATATTTCGGACACGCGTTAAGAGACTTTTTTGCTACCGCCCTTCGGTTGCTCTGTTTTTCATCCCTCCATGCCCAGACCTGAGCATGGAGGGATGAAAACCCTGTAAGAGAACTTTATGAGGCATTTTGACAAACTGACTCCTGTTGATTTCTCTCAAATTGGTTTGGTGATAAATAACCGATTGTTGAATGACGTCGTCGTTCATTGTAAAAGTTTACGATATATGACTCCACGCTCTTTCGTGCTTCTTTTTTGGATTCGAAACGGTGACGATAGATCCATTCTTTTTTGATTGTGGCGTGGAAGGATTCAATACACGCATTGTCATAGGGATCTCCTTTACGACTCATGCTAATTTTAATCCCATGTTCTTTTAAAGTTCTTGTATAGCTTGTGGCACAATATTGTGCGCCTCGATCTGAATGATGAACTAATCCCTTCTCGGGTTTTCGAACTGCTAATGCATGCTTCAAGGCTTGATCTACTAATGTTTCTTCCATATGATCTGCGATGGCCCAGCCGACGATTTTACGAGAATATAAATCCATGATGGACGCAAGATACACCCACCCCTCCAGTGTTCGAATATAAGTTATATCTGCGACCCATACTTTATTTTTCTCTTTTACTTGAAATTGACGTTTGACTAGATTCGGATAAATAAATTGATGGTGATTGGAATCCGTTGTTCGTTGAACAGTTTTCGGGATTACGGCACTTAACCCAAGGTTTCGCATCATATTCGCAATTTTCTTTTGCGAACAGACATAACCTAAACTCGCTAAGTCTTGCGCAATGCGAGGGCTACCGTATGTACCAAAACTCCTCGCATACGATCGATGAATCTGATAGGCAATTTCTGTATCACGTACTTCTTTTTCCGATAAGGGCTGTATCTGTTTTTTACGCCAATCATAATAACCGCTTTTTGAAACCATCAATACTTTACACATCATCGCAATGCCAAAGTCGTTTTTATGCTTTTCAATGAATGCATAAATCACTCGGGGTTTTTCGCGAAGATGTGCATAGCCTTTTTTAGAATTTCATTCTCTTCTTCCAAATCACGTAACTTCTTATCAAACGCTGCCTGCAACTTATCTACTTCGCTAGAAGTAAAGTATCGTGTGACATCCTGATTTTTCGATTCACGATAATCTTTAATCCATTTATGGATCGTTGAAGACCCAATTTCAAACTTAAATGCCAGATCTGAAACTTTTGCGCCATCTTCTAAAACAGACTTTAAAATGTATTCTTTTGTTTGTGCGTCTAATCGCTTACGAGTTTGTTTTTCTTTCATCGGTTCCACGTCCTTTTTTAGATATCTTAATCTTAAAGTGTCTCTTAAGACGTGTCCATTTTTTATACTAACCTCACAAGTGGGATGGATATTAGAATTCCTTGAATTTGAGGTGTAGAGTGGGTGAATTGTCGGTGGCAATAGGCGGGGAGAAAGGCAGATTTGATTTTATTAGAACAATCGAGTGGTTTATTTGAAAATAGTGGCAGGATATTAGAAGATGCAGATACTTTATTTGAACATCTAGAACACTTATTAGAACAAACCGCACTTATATTAGAAAATCAGCCATTTATTAGAACAAATAAATTTATATTAGAACTTATTCGGATATATTAGAAAATTACACAAGCCCCCCACATCCACGCAACGAATGTGGGGGCTGCCTCTCGTAACTCATCGTTCAATATCCGAAAATACATGGATCGCTTTTCTCAAAATCTCATTCTCTTCTTCCAGCGCACGTATTTTCTTTTCATATGCTGCTTTTATCTTTTCTGCTTCACTCTCGGAAACCAAGCCTGTTAGTGACTGCCGGTGTTCCTTCACCCACCGATGAATCGTGGAAGGGCCTACATCATATAGACCGGCAATATCAGCCACTTTTGCGCCATCTTCTGTAACAGATTTAATAATGACCTCTTTTGTTTGTGCATCTACACGTTTACGATTTTGTTTTTCATTCATATGTGTCACATCCTTTTATAAGTATTTACTCAAACTTTTCCGGAATCAAATAATACGCTCCTTTATTCACCCCGTGCTTTTCCAGGCCGGCTTTCGCCAACAGTTTCGAAGCAATATGGAGACACGAAATATTAAAAAACTCCCGGAACTCTTTATTCGTTATGCGGGGGCCGACTAAAATACGATATTGCAGAAAAGTTTCGTACAACGCTTCTTTACTTTTCCCTCCGCACACCGGACAAATAAAATAGCCTTGCCGATAATGCATTTCATTGACATAATCGCATGCCTTACAGAGAACGCCATTGCGTAACCGGTGTCTTTCAATCGTACGGCGAGGGGGAAGCTGTTCGTAAAGCTGTTCTAAATGGTTTTGCAGAAAAGTAATATTCGCACGGGGATTCGGGTGCTGTCTATAAAGTTTTTCGATGAATCTCGGGATGCCGCTCATATGCATAATCGGGAAATTGGTGAGCGAATGGTCAAGTGTGGCGCGGTGATTGGCGAGTACGACGATGTGGTGAACGGGGATGGAAATTTGCCACGCTTTAAATTGATGCTCCAAAAAAAGCTGGTGACGATATGCTTGGTCAAACGGGTTGGGGAAGTTTTCGCTGACATTCTCCTGAACACGGGAAAATTCATGGAGGGCCGGTTTGTAGAAAAGGGTACCGGAGATTTGTTTTACTTCCATTACGACGACAAAATGCGGCGTAATGAGCAAAGCGTCCATTTGATGGGTAAAACCTTTTGAATTAATGCACTCGAAATTATAAAAAATATGGGAAGCGGATTTAAAATGATAGTCCGAGAGCAGCCGTTTCAGCTTTTGTTCTCCTGATAAGCCGGCTTCCAATCGGTAAAATTCCTGCTCGATTGCCGGTGCATCCAAATCATCCATTTTCATGCGATTCAACAATGTTTTGACAAATAAATAATGCCTTGATTGCTGCACGATTTTCACCTCCTCATTTTACTATAGCGAATGTAAATCGAGAAGAAAATACAATGCCTAAAAATATCTTTTTGCGAAGAAAATTACTAAAAATGTTTTTCTTTTATAAATCGGGGAATCATAAAGCATACACCAAAGGAGGCTATTACAATATGAAACTTAAAAAGACACCTACTCTAATGATGACGTTGTTACTATCATTATCACTTGCAGCTTGTAATGATGAAGATGATACGAACATCGACAACAATGTTGACGACGGTACGGATGACGGTCTAATGGAAGACAACAATGACGATACAAATGTCGAGTTAGACGTTGACGGTGACGACAACAACGACAACACTGATGACAACTTAGATGACAATACAGACGACAACACTGATGGCACTGTTGACGACAATACAGACGACAACAAAGATGACAACAGCAACGACTAATAAATAAAAAAGCATGGTGCTCGCATTCAATTGCGGGTGCCATGCTTTTTTCAATTCCTCAGATTTCCCCGAAGGCTAACCACGGGAAGAAGCCGTCCATGAATTTCTCCGTTGCCGGCATGAAGTACGACCCGAAATGGAAGTCCGGGTCAAGTGTCGTTACAATCCACGTACCTTTTGAGCTGACTTTATCGACATACAGTAATGAACCGCCGTCCTTCATATCGATCAGTGACTGCATGCCTTCCTGTAAGTGGAATACGCCGTGCTGATGCCATGTGCAGCCAGCTTCATCCAAGAAACCGTCACGGAATAACGGGTAATCCGGTGCAACCATACGTAAACCGCTGTCCGCATCTTTTTCAAGCCACCACCAGAAGTTCGTCGGGCGCGTTTCCCAGTTTTGCCCTGGAATCCATTGCCATGGCTGAGGTCCGAATGCTACGACAACACCGCCGTTATCCGCATAGCGTCGGATTGCAGGTGCTGCTCCCAGCAATAATTTGTTGTGCAATTGAGAAGGCACGATCAGTACGTCCATACCTTCCAAATCTTCTTCGACAAAGCGTGGTAAATAGATGATTTTCTCGAAGTACTGTTTGAATTTCGGCGTATTGAATGTCACGTAATGAGGTGCGTGACCACTATATAAAACGGCTATTTTTCTCATGCTTTAGATCCTTCTTTCAAACGTAATAATTCTTGATCGAGCCAAGCTAAAAACTGCGGTGCGATCAGCTGCGTCGAGTTTACACCTGTTGCGTACGTCAGGAAATCACGGCAAGATGCTGCGACAACCGTTCCTTTTGTTGCCGTGCGGTCGATGAAGACGATTGGTGTGCCGTCCGTATATTGCAGCACGATTTCCGATTCCTTGTTGACAACAGGATGAGAGCCGCGCGCATAGAAGCCGGAAACGCCTTTACGGTATGTAAGCTCCATCATTTCAACCCCGTCATAAAATGTACCTGCCGCTGCAGGTTCCATTACATAATCCGCATGTGACTTAATTTCCTTTGGCGTAAACAGACCGGCACCTGGCAGCCAAGGACGGAAAATATGTGTGTTGGCAATAATAATTTTTCCTTCATTCAAGAAGTTTTCAATCACTTGTTTGTGCTCATAAAGATGTTCCTGATCGATGAAGTCCGTTACGACCATCACATTGAACTCGGAAAGGTCGGCAGTCGAAATTTCATACTGGTCGATGAATGTTACATGGTCCATTGGTTCATTGGAAACGTTCATAGCACGCCCCTCTAGGCTGAATGCATGTCCGCCGTCCAGTTTTACAATTTTATATTCAGACATAAAAATCTCCTTTAATCCTGTAAATTTAATTAATTGATACAAATTCTCATTTGAGAACTGAATCTTCATTGACATTGAAAATCATTATCAATTATACTCAATCTTGTTACGAAATCAAATAATATTTTATTAAAATAATAATTTCGTGAAAACGGATGATGTCTAAGGAGAGAAAACAATGGCAGGACGTAAGGCAATTTTGACAACGCTGGCACTCGCTTCAATGGCGCTAGCAGCATGTTCAGATAAAGAGGCAACAACTTCAACTTCAGGCGGAGAAGTACAAACGACTGCAGAAGAAAAAATCGTCATCGATCAGGCAGGTACAGAAGTAACGATTCCCGCTGAAGTGAACTCGATCGTATCGGGCGGAATTTTACCGTACTTCCATACATGGTATGTCGCAACAAATTCAGCAAAAGAAATCGTGGGAATGCACCCGAACTCTTACAATGCTGCGGAAAACTCGATTTTATCGAAAATGGCACCGGACATTTTGAACGCGGATACGTCATTCGTCCAAAATGGGGAAATGAACGTCGAGGAATTAATGAAAATCAACCCGGATGTGTTCTTTGAAATTGCAACGGATGAAAAATCAATTGAGCAGGCACGTAATGCGGGGATCAATACAGTTGCGATTAAAGCAATCGACGCAGCGGCAGCAGAGCCCCTTGCGACATTCAACAGCTGGCTAAAGCTGACGGGTGAAATTGCGAGCACAACTGAGCGTGCGGACAAATTCATTGAAATCGGTACAACTGTGCAAAACGAAATTTACGAAAAAATCGATGGCTTAACGAAAGAACAAAAGCCGAATGCATTAATGATGTATCAGTTATCCGAGCAGGCGATTACGGTAGGCGGCAAAAACTTCTTCGGCAATCAATGGCTGAACGCAACGGGAGCAAATGACGTTGCGGAAAACGATGTGACAGGACGCAAAGATGTGAACATGGAGCAGATCTACAATTGGAATCCGGAAATCATCTACTTAACGAACTTTACGGAAATCCAGCCGGAAGATTTATATAACAACACGATTCCAGGTCAGGACTGGAGTGAAGTGGAAGCGGTGAAAAATAAGCAAGTGTACAAAATTCCACTGGGGATTTATCGCTGGTTCCCGCCAAGTGGCGATGCACCGCTAATGCTGAAATGGCTGGCAAGCAACAACCAGCCTGAGCTATTCGACTATGATATGAATGCTGAAATTAAAAATTACTATAAAGATTTTTACGGATATGACGTAACGGACGAAGAAGTAGAACAGATTCTACACCCATCTTCTGACGCTGCGAAGTATTAGAATGAGGGACGCTCATGAAAAAGTGGAAAAGTATTTTACTGTGGGGATTGCCGCTTGTACTTGCGATTGCTTCGCTTGGCATCGGCAGGTTTGAAGTCGATTTTGTAACAGTGGTCAAAATCCTCGGTTCGCATATTTTCCCGATAGATGAAACGTGGACACAAATGGAATATAACGTAGTCATGACCGTTCGGCTGCCGCGTATTATCCTAGCACTATTGATCGGTGCGGGGCTTTCCATTTCAGGTGCTGCATTCCAGGGGATGTTCGCCAATCCATTAGTAAGCGCGGATATTTTAGGAGTCGCTGCGGGTGCCGGTTTTGGTGCTTCTATCGGAATTTTACTGTTTGGCAATGGTTATGTGACACAAGGTTTTGCGCTGGTCTTTGGTTTAGCGGCCATCGCATTTACATATATGATCGGCGGGGCTGGACGCAATATGCCGATCTTTATGCTTGTACTGGCAGGGGTTGTGACAAGTGCATTGTTTAATGCGCTGATCTCGTTAACGAAATTTGTGGCCGACCCGGAAGAAAAACTACCTGCGATTACGTATTGGCTAATGGGAAGTTTGGGAACGGCTTCTTACCGTGATTTATGGACAGCAGGACCAATTATTCTAGTCGGAATGCTCATTTTGCTGGCACTGCGCTGGCGTATCAATTTACTAACATTGCCGGATGATGAGGCGAAGTCTTTAGGAATTAATGTTGTGCGCATGAAGTGGCTTGTCATTGCAGGGGCGACGCTTTGTACAGCGGCGGCCGTTGCCGTTGCGGGGATTGTCGGCTGGGTCGGCTTAATTATCCCGCATATCGCAAGGATGTTTGTCGGCAGCAACAATGAACGCGTACTGCCGATGTCGATTGCACTGGGCGGCGCGTATTTACTTATTATCGATACATTGGCCCGTTCGGTAACAGCAGCGGAAATCCCGTTGTCGATCTTGACGGCAATTGTCGGGGCACCGTTCTTTGCATATCTTTTACGTCGTACAGGAGGTAGCTGGTCATGAAAATAGAAGTACGAGAAGGCAACTTCTGCTATGCGAAAAAGAAGGAAGTAAAGCCGTTCATCTATGAATCGAACATTAGCTTTACACTGGAACCAGGCCAGATTATGGCAATTCTCGGTCCAAACGGCGCAGGAAAAACGACGCTGTTAAAATGCATTACCGGCTTGCAGGACTGGCGTGTCGGGGAAACATTGATCGATGATGTACCGCTTGCAAAAGTTTCGCAAAACGAGCTTTGGAAGAAAATCGGCTATGTTCCGCAGGCGCATAAAATGGTATTCGGCTTTTCGATTGAAGACTTGGTGGTGATGGGACGTGCGCCGTATATCGGTTCATTGTCAAAGCCGCGCAAGGAAGACTATGAAAAGGCGCATGAAGCATTAAATGAAGTAGGCATTGTGCACTTGGCGAAAAAGTCGTGCAATGAAGTGAGCGGCGGGGAACTGCAGCTGGCGCTAATCGCAAGAACGCTTGTATCGAATCCGGAAATTTTAATACTGGATGAACCGGAATCGCATTTGGATGTGCAAAAGCAGGTTGTCATTTTGGAAACATTAAAACGCCTGGCGAAAGAGCATAGGATTTCATGTATTATCAACACCCACTATCCGAATCATGCGTTCTATTTGGCGGATCAAGTATTGATGATTGCGAAGGAGAAAAAGGCGGTCATCGGTGCGGTTCATGAAGTGATGACCGAATCGCGGATGAAGGAATACTTCAATATTGACCTGCGCAAATTGATCTTTGAAGAAGAGGATCTTCTATTTGAAACGATGGTACCACTTGCATTGGCGGCAAAACGAGATATAAGCGAATGCCGCTTTAACAGTTTTGAATAAGAATGGGGAATGTTGGATAAAATATGATGTTCATTTCCAAGAAATATTGTAATGGCTCCCTCATTTTGATATACTAATTTGTATTGTGACGTCCATACTTAGGAGGTGGAGCAAATGCATACGTTATTTACAGTATTACTTATTATCGTAGCGATAGCCTTAATCGTAGTTGTATTATTACAATCAGGTAAAAGCGCTGGTTTATCAGGTGCCATCTCTGGTGGAGCTGAGCAACTATTCGGTAAGCAGAAAGCTCGCGGAATGGATCTAGTCCTTCACCGCACAACAATCGTTCTTTCTGTTGCATTCTTCGTATTGGCTTTGGCCATTACGAAATTCTAAAACTTCTTTCAGCAGGTGTTCATACACCAGCTAAAAGAAGTATGGCCTCTGGCAGATGTCATGGATTCGGTAATGGAATTCTTTGTGCTGGCACAAAGCCGAATCTAGACGCAATTACGCCGAGGCGTAATTGATTAGAGTAAAATTAAACGCCTAACCAAGCATAGTGCGAGGTTAGGCTTTTTCTTTTGGACCAACAGTTTATCAGTTTTTTTACATAGTGGAATTCTAGAGTATTTGAAATTTCAGTAATTAATAAGAAATGCTAGATTAATGAAATAGGTCAAAAATTTAAACTACAACATTTTGTTTAAATTGAACCAATCCTGTTTCGTTTGCAAAGAGCGCAACTTGCGTACGATCACCAAGCTCCAATTTTGATAATACCTGACTTACATGTTTTTTTACCGTATTTTCCGAAATATAAAGACTGTGAGCTATTTGTTTATTAGAATAGCCCATCCCTAGTTTTTGCATTACTTCTTTTTCCTTAGTCGTGAGGAGCGCAAGACGGCTATCATCTACTGAAGACTCCTTTTGTGTTTGTATGAGCTTATCTATTAAGTCGGGATCATAATATTTACGTCCCTTTTGAATAATTTGAATGGCATAAATGAGTTCTTCAGGGTGTGAATTAAGTGAGATATATCCCACCACATCCATTGCCATTGCACGTTGGAACGAATCATAATCTTTTGAAAAGGTTAGAATCGCGAATTTGCAGGTGCAACCTAATTTCCTTGCTTCATTAATCAATTTTAATCCACATTCATCTCCTACTTGAAAATTAATAATAGCCAAATCCGGCGTTTCTTTTTGAAGCATTTCAAGAGCTTCTTGTGTATTGCTGGCTTCGCTGATAAATTTCATTTTATCATCCGACGATAAAATGGAAACTAATCCTCTGCGGATGATTGCTTGATCATCTACTAATAAAATTTTCATCAATAAATTGCCTCCTCACTCGAATAAAAAGAGTGCTCTTAACAAATGACTTTCAAATGTTGTGAGGCCGGTTGCACCACTGACTCCATACATCCAAGGTGCCCAATTAAAGGATGTACTTCATAGTCTCCCATTGTAAATGTTTTTCAGTAATTAAGTAGTGTGTCTATTAGAAGGATAATCAGATGGTGGAATTCTCAGATTTTTTTCTGTGGAATTTACTACGGATAAAATATTTGAAATTAATTTCAAAGTGACCCTGAATCCAAATGCAAAATGTAAAAAACTATCTTTAATTATATTTTGAATTGAAGGTTGTTTTTGTCAAACTATATTTGTACATAAGCACTTTCTTTGGAATCTTATTGTTTATTTCGTCGTTTCATATCTGTTTTTGTTGTAAATAACTGTAAAAAGTTATGGTGGGGAGCAAGTCATATGGACTATGTGTCAAATTACAAGAAGCAAAAAATATAAGTAACAGGATGCCAAGTTATGAATGAGAGTGACAGATTCAAAGCAATATTTTTACATATGACCATAAAGAATCGTTGTTATTTCAATGGTTATAGTAGTTACATAACCACTTGGTAGTATATGGAGTAACACGAAAGTATACCATGGGATAAGTTCAAAAGTAGAATGACAAATGGCCAAATATCACCCGTTCGAGGGGAGAGGAAATTTTTGGTTATGTCTATACTGAAGTTAGTTCCACTTTCATAGTCGAAAAGTGAAGTACAAAGGGGGAAGACATTCATTTAGTTGCAATACTATGAATTTGGTGCAATTTATCAATCTGTAAGAAAACTCGTACCCAACGTCGAGAAAGATGACTTTCTTATACGATCCAGGGAAGAGGCAAAAAAAAACTAAAAACTAATTGGAGGAATTTAAAATGAGTATCAAAAAGAAACTAGCAATGGGTATCGCAACTGGAGCACTAGCTGTAAGCATGATCGGCGGGGGAACTTATGCATATTTCAATGATGTGGATGTAAATAACAGTGTTTTTGCTGCAGGTACGTTGGATATTAATGTAAAAGGTAATAACGCAGACAATGCGATTATTAATGTAACGAATATTAAACCTGGTGATACAATGACGCGTGAATTTAATCTTAATAACACGGGAAGCCTAGATGTAGCGAAGGTATTATTAACTTCTAAATATAATGTCACTGATACAAATAATAATAACGCCGGTGCAGATTTAGGCGAGCATATTAAAGTGCAGTTTTTGGTGAATAACGACAAAAAGACTGAAGTGATTCATGAAACGACTTTAAAAGCGTTGTCTAGTACAGACGTAGTAGATAGAGATGTATTAGGCTGGTTATTTGGTGGAGAAAATGACGGCCTAAAAGCAGGTACTAGTGACAAACTTACTGTCAAATTCGAATTTGTCGACAATACAAAAGATCAAAATGTTTTCCAAGGCGATTCTTTACAGCTTGAATGGACATTCGATGCAAAACAAACAGCTGGAACAGCAAAATAATAATATTAGTATTCAGGGAGGAGAGCCCTTCTCCTCCCTTGTTTTATGTAACAATCCGTCGGAAATTTTCCTTATATATATTTCTCAACGTATAAATTAAATAGTTTTTGTGTTTTGAGGAATATATTTAAGGAAATTCCAATCTTAGAAATCAGAAAGGCGGTATCGGATTGAACCCTAGACCTAGAGGCAGATATAAGAAAAAAAAGCGTAATCTTATCCTCTATTTAAAAGTTACACTTATTTGTTATTTAGCCATTTTTGGTGTCGCTTATATGTCGTCCGACACCTCCGCGAATTTCAGTAGCCAGTCTGTAATTACAGGAACCATTACTGCCGACATCTGGGAGGTTCCCGAAATTCCGGTGATTGCCTGCGGTATGGAAGATTCGACTGCTAAAGTACCGGGCGATGAATCCGCGCCAACTCCTGAAGGCAAGGCTACTGATGCTTCAGTAGTTACCGTGAAAGATGCAATAATCGGCGAAGAAGTTGAGATTGATTGCGGAGATTTAAGTGATGCAAAAGAGGGAGAAGTTGAAACAGATAAATCTAAAGAAGTGGATTGTAAGAAAACAGCTGCACCTGAATCAACTGAAAAAGTAACAATCAATTGTAAAGATGAAGATGAAGAAAAAGCTGCAGAAGATGAGGAAGTACCAGCTACTGAAAAAGATAAAGAGGAAAAGTCAGCAGAGGATATTAAAGAGCCTGCTGTTGATAAAGAAAAGGCAGAAAAAGAAAAAACAGCCGAAGAAGTAAAAACACCGGCTACTGAAAAAGAAAAAGAAAATGGAAAAGAAAACGCACCGGAAAACACAGAAACACCGGCTACTGAAAAAGAAAAGGAAGCCAAACCGCCAAACGAATCAATCACTGAGGAAAAAGCAGTGAATAAAGAAGATGGGGTTAAGACAGGTGGGGATAAAATTAAAGAGAATGAAGGGCAGAAACCGAACAATGAAAGTCCAAATCCACCGAAAAGTAACGATTAGAACAAATCTGATGAGAGTTCATAAATGCTAGAACTGTAAAAATTGGTGTCGACTAAAACAGCGATAGTGAAATATTAAATAACAAATATCATGAAAAGGGTGGTATGAGTGAGAAGTACAAAGAAAAAAACAGCAAATGGGAAAATAATGAAATGGGTAAATAATATTATTACAGCTATTTTAATGACGTTACTAATTAGCTTAGCTTTCATCGTGGTTGTTTCAAAAGCATCGGGTGGAGAACCACAATTTTTCGGGTACCAATTAAAAACAGTACTTTCGGGATCCATGGAACCAGGAATTCAAACAGGTTCCATTATCGCTGTTAAAATTGCGGAAGATAAAACTAACTATAAAGAAGGCGATGTCATCACTTTCCAGGAAGCAGAAGATATGTTGATTACTCACCGCATTACGGAAGTAGTTAAAAATGGCGATTCTGTACTTTACCGTACAAAAGGTGATAACAACAATGCGGAAGATATGAATCCGGTTATGGCGGAGAATGTTGTGGCTCAATACACTGGCTTCACAATGCCGTATGTAGGGTACTTCAATAACTTTGCTTCTTCGAAAAACGGAGCATTTTTATTAATCGTTCCAGGTCTGCTTTTACTTTTATACTCAGCATTTACACTTTGGAAAGCTATCTCTTTAATTGAAATTCCTCAAAGAAAACAAGCTGAAGTAATTGCAGAAGATACTGGAAAAAGCACATCTTGAATCGATTGCAAGGATATGGAGGCATTATATGAAAAAACTGTTTCAAATTTTACCGCTTCTTTTACTTTTTAGTTGGGTATCGTTATCTCCCTTTACTAGTGTGTATGCAGAGGGTGAAAATGATGATACGGAAGTTAAAGAAATAGACATCAGTATCACACCGACAGATACTCTATTTGAAGTTAGTAATATGAAGCCGGGTGATTGGGCGCCTAGGACAATTACAGTAAAGAATATCGGGAGTAAAGATTTTGAATATCAAATGCAGCTACAAAATAGTGGAGATGAAAAGCTGTTTAATGAGCTGCTGTTGGAGATCAAAGCTGGTGACGATGAACTATTTCAAGACAAATTGGCTAACTTTAAATCATTGCCACTAAGAAAACTGACAACTGGCAACGAGGAAAATCTGGAAGTAACGATTCGCTTTCCGGAACATCTCGGAAATGAATTTCAAGCACTTCAATCTTCATTTGCTTTCACTTTTACAGCTGAAGGAGATGAAAGCGAGCCGGTTCAGGAAGAAATTATAGGGCAGATTTCCAGCTTAGGAAGTCCAATGTCACCGGGGGGTTCGATTTTGCCTGACAGTTCAACAAACCTAATAAATTATCTATTACTCTGTGGGGCTCTTGTGGTAGGCGGAATCGTCATGGTCATCATCATTTATTACAGAAAATTGAGATTAGTCCAATAACCTTATAAATTAGAATGTTGAAAAGCTGCTGAGGGGTTGTATTACTTGCCTTTGTAGCTTTTCCATTTTTAAAGTAGGTAACCGTAAATATAGAAAAGACTAGTTCTTTTTGTAGCTTTCTACATGTTACCGCTCGCTATTACAAAATTTTAGTGGATTGAAATTAAACGCCTAACCAAGCATTTAATGCTTGGTTGGGCTTTTTCTTTTAGTGTGGGCCCAAACACAGTATAATAGAAGAAAGAAATGAAAAGTTTTCCACGATTCAATGGTGTGATTGAATCGGATCTTTCATATTATGGAACAAGACGGGAGCAATCAGTATGAAATCAGCTTTGTCTTCACCGTTCTTCTTTCAGGCAGGACCGAGAGCGGTACTATTATTACATGGGTTTACAGGGAGTTCGGCAGATGTGCGGATGCTTGGACGCTTTTTGGAAAAGCACGGCTACACATCACTTGCCCCACATTATAAAGGACATGGTGTTCCGCCAGAAGAACTCATTGTCTCAAATCCCGAAGAATGGTGGCAAGATGTAAAAAACGGGTATACTCAATTAAAAGAGGCAGGCTATGAAGAAATCGCCGTTGCAGGGTTATCGCTCGGTGGCGTATTTTCACTCAAGCTTGCGACAAGTCATCCGGTGAAAGGCGTTGTCACAATGTGCTCGCCGATGACGATGCGCACGACAGACATTATGTTTGAAGGCGTACTTGAATATGCAAAACAATATAAAAAACAACAAGGTAAAAATGAACAGGAAATTGAATTAGAGATTGAAGCAATCAAGCAGCAGGGAATGGCATCACTGCCAGAACTGCAGCAATTAATTTACGATGTACGAGAGACAATCGACTTACTATATGCGCCGATTTTGGTAATCCAATCGCGCAACGACAAAGTCATCAACCCCGATTCAGCCAATATTATTTATGATACCGTCGAATCGATCGACAAAAAAATCAGCTGGTATGAGCATTCGGGCCACGTCATCACACTCGACAAAGAAAAAGACCAGCTTCATGAAGAAGTTCTCACGTTTTTAAATTCGTTAGATTGGATAGTCTAATGGTGTGAATAAATTTTTGTTCAGCTTATTTATAAACGTTTAGTAGTTGATTGAAGTGGAGTTTCGACTCTAGCGGGATAAGCGTGACGCCTGAGACTACTGGCTCAGGCCACGCCCGCGGAAAGCGTAACCGTAACGGAAATCAACGGCTTGTGAAGCACTTCTTAAATAAACCTGAACTTTATTTTCTGTTCAAAGGAGGGAAATAATACATGACTCAACAAAATGAATTACAACAGCGCGTCCTCGATATGATGAAGGACGATGGCTATAAACCGATGACCGTATCGGAAATTGAAGATGCACTAGAATTAGAAGAAGCGGATGATTTCCGTGAGTTAGTCAAAACACTCGTAAAAATGGAAGCACAGGGACAAATCGTGCGCTCCCGTTCAAATCGCTACGGTTTACCGGAACGCATGAACTTACTGCGCGGCCGCTTTATCGGTAACGCGAAAGGATTTGGTTTCGTCGCACCGGAAGAACAAGGCATGGACGATATTTTCATCCCGGCACACGAAGTTAATGGTGCACTCAATGAAGATACCGTGCTCGTACGTGTATTAAAGGAACAATCAGGTGACCGCCGTGAAGGGACGGTTGTTAAAATCGTCGAACGCAGCAAAACATCATTTGTCGGTACATACCAGGCGAATCGCGGTTTTGGTTTTGTCGTTACAGATGATAAGAAATTGAATATGGATATTTTTATCGCAAAAGAGGATGCACTGGGTGCGGTCGACGGACATAAAGTCGTTGTAGAAGTAACGCACTGGCCAGATGCAACGAAATCTGCGACAGGGATGATCACGAAAATTTTAGGTCATAAAAATGATCCGGGTGTGGACATTTTATCGATCCTTTATAAATATGATATTCCGCCAGAGTTCCCGCAAGAGGTTGTCCAAGCGGCAATCGATGTACCGGATGAAATTACCGAACAGGACTTAGTCGGTCGTCGTGACCTGCGCAATGAAGTGATCGTGACAATCGATGGTGCCGATGCGAAAGACTTGGATGATGCCGTTACCGTTGTTAAAAATGACAATGGCACATATAAGTTAGGTGTACACATTGCCGATGTCAGCTATTATGTGACACAAGGCTCTGTACTGGATCAGGAAGCGTATGAACGCGCGACTTCTGTTTACTTGACGGACCGCGTAATTCCGATGATTCCGCACCGTTTATCAAACGGAATCTGTTCATTGAATCCACAGGTGGACCGTTTAACATTGTCATGTGAAATGACGATTGACCAGGCTGGGCAAGTTGTGAAACATGAAATTTTCCAAAGTGTGATTAAAACGACGGAGCGTATGACGTATTCGGACGTTTATAACATTTTAGAAAATCCGGACGAAAACCCGGAATTAATGGAGCGCTATGAAAACTTAGTGCCGATGTTCAAAGATATGGCTGATTTAGCGCAAATTCTACGCAACAAACGTATGGCGCGCGGTGCGATTGACTTTGATTTCAAGGAATCAAAAGTATTAGTGAACGAAGACGGCTGGCCGACTGACATCGTGTTACGCGAACGTACAGTTGCAGAGCGTCTGATCGAGGAGTTCATGCTTGCAGCGAACGAAACGATTGCAGAGCATTTCCACTGGATGGAGCTGCCGTTCATCTACCGTATCCACGAAGATCCGAAGCCTGAAAAATTACAACGCTTCTTTGAATTTGTTACAAATTTTGGTATTATGATCAAAGGTACTGGAAATTCGGTACATCCGAAAGCATTGCAGGAAGTTATTCGTTCGATTGAAGGCTTGCCGGAAGAACCAGTTATTTCAACGATGCTGTTACGTTCGATGCAGCAGGCAAAATATTATGCCGAGTCATTAGGTCACTTCGGTTTATCGACAGAGTTTTATACGCACTTCACATCACCGATCCGTCGTTATCCGGATTTAATCGTCCATCGTTTAATTCGTACGTATTTAGTGAATGGCGATACATCGAAGGAAACGGTTGTACAGTGGAGTGCGGTAATGGATGAAATTGCGGACCATACATCTGGCCGTGAGCGTCGTGCCGTTGAAGCAGAGCGTGATACAGATGCACTGAAAAAAGCGCAGTTTATGTTCGATAAAATCGGGGAAGAGTTCGAAGGGATCGTGTCATCGATTACGAACTTCGGTATTTTCGTAGAGCTTGAAAACACGGTGGAAGGACTTGTGCATATTTCGAATATGACCGACGACTACTACCGCTTTGAAGACCGTCATATGATGATGATCGGTGAGCGTACTGGCCGCCAGTTCCGCATCGGGGATGAAGTGAAAATCCGTGTTGCAAATGTCGTAATTGAGGAATCTTCGGTCGATTTTGAAATCGTCGATATGGTGAGCAGTCCACGTCCGGCTCGTCGCCAAACATCGAAAGTGATTCATGCAGGTCGCCGAGAAGGCCGCAAAAAAGATGATGAGCGTACAGGCGAAAAACGTGACCGTAAATCACGTGGTGGAAGCAAGGCGCGCCCTGAGAAAGAAAAACGTTCAGGCTCGTCTGACCGTGATCCACGCGGGCGCCGCAAAGAAGGAAAGTCAGGCGATAAGCCGAAGTTTTACGAAGGCATCGCAAAAGGCAAAAAGAAAAAAAGTAAAAAGAAATAGTAAGGTGTGAAGCTATGATGCAATTTCGGCATCATAGCTCTTCCACTTAAAATAGAGGTGTAAAGCGAATGGCAAAAGGCGCAGGTAAAGTTTTAGCTCAAAACAAAAAAGCGAGCCATGACTACTTCATAGAAGAAACAATTGAAGCCGGGTTGGTACTGACAGGAACGGAGATTAAATCCGTACGTGGTGCCCGTGTCCAGCTGAAGGAAGCGTATATTAGTGTGATGGGCGGAGAAGCATGGGTAAAAAATATGCATATTTCGCCATTCGATCAAGGGAACCGCTACAATCATGACCCATTACGCGAACGCAAGCTGCTCTTACATAAAAAGCAAATCAGTGAATTAGTCGGTGCCGTAAAGCGTGACGGCTATACCATTGTTCCGCTGAAAATGTATATTAAGGACGGCTATGCGAAGCTACTAATCGGTCTTGCAAAAGGTAAAAAAGATTACGATAAACGTCATGATATGAAGAAGAAAGAAGCGAAGCGTGACATGGAACGTGCTTTCAAGGAACGCCAGCAATAACCGGTAATCCGTTGTTTTAAGCGGCAATTAATAAATTAACCAAAAGAGATGTGTTAAACGAATTTGTTTATTTTTTAACACATCTCTTTTTTTCGGGCAAAAATAGTGGTTTTCAATCTAAAAAATGGGGGTACAAATGTAAGATGATGTAGACGTAAGGTTGAGATAACAGAATTTGGGGTGTTTTAGTCAATGGCAATAGCATACGTAGGGGGATTTCCACAAGTGAATGGATTACGCAACGCAGAACTGGTCGATAAAGTTGTTATTTTAGTTGAAAAGTATAGTGTACATGGGCATTGTTTAGCATTAGTCGAAGAAATAATTGCCGACGAGTATCCGAATTATAATATGATTTTCCAGCAGCAGGTCGGGATGCCGGTAAATGAATATATTACGAAAGTTCGTTTACACAAAGCAGAAGGGTTATTGGAAGATACGGAAATGGACTTCAAGGAAATTTCAAAAATGATTGGCATGAATGGTTACTTTGAATTTACACAATTGTTCAAGCGTTTCCACGGGATGACACCCGTTGACTACCGCAACCAGCTGTATAAACAAGGTTAAGAAAATATTGGCAGTGTACGAGAGAAGCAGATTTACTTGCAAGCTCAACCGGTTTGTCATATAATTGACTGTACTAGCCAGTGTGTATCTACTCATACGGTACACGTTTTTAAGAGCATTTCGCTCTTTTCCGAACTTAACTCGGGTTTACTACTACTCGGGGACGTTACGGATTCGACAGGGGTGGTTCAAGCTCTGGTCGCGCGTCGGAGGTCTCGTCTTCGTCAACAACGGAAGTTATATAATAACTGGCAAACAACAAAACTTCGCTTTCGCAGCTTAATAGCGCGTAGCACTCAGCCTGTCTATCGCCCATGTAGACTACGCTGGGTTCAACTTAAGTGGGATACGATCGTTGGCACCACCTGAGTCAACGGTAAGAGATTTCCAGGTTAGCGATTCGGACGCCTGTTTGTCGGCATAAGAACTCGCGAATTGCAAGTAGACAAACTACACGCGTAGAAGCCGGCGTATTGGAGCTTCTGGACGTGGGTTCGACTCCCACCGTCTCCATTCATGAATTTTCTAGAGTTGTCTAGAGTGATCAAAACCCTTGTAAATCAAGGGTTTTTTCTTTTTTAGTTGAATTGAGTTTTCTGGGATTTTTATCGGAATCTGGCTAAAAATCTGGCTACTTTTTGGTCAAGATTCTGAGTTTAAGTACGCCACAAATTTATTAATTGTATCGTTTTTTGCACGTTTTGATAGGTGCGTATATATGTTGAGCGTTGTTTGCACATCTGTGTGACCTAATCGTTCTTGTACTTCTTTGACACTTGCACCCGCTTCGAAAAGTAAAGAGCAATGCACATGACGAAATGAGTGAACATGTGTATAGGGCAAGTTGTAATTGTCGATGATTTTCATGAGCCACTTTCTGGGAACTGTTTGCTGCAATAAACCATTTTGTTCGTTTGTAAACATCAATTGGCTTTTGTCCCTCACATTTGGAAATTTACCTTGCTGAATCTTTTTCCATTCAGATAAGGTGCTGCATGTTTCATCATCGATTAAAAGCTGGCGTGAAGTATCGGTTTTCGTTGATTTAATATAGAGCTTGTTATTTTTACCTCTTGAAAGAGCTTTTGTAATGAACAGTTCCTTTGTATCGAAATTTAAATCCGCCCAGGTTAATGCAAGTGCCTCACCTTTACGGATACCTGAAAATGCAAGCAGATAGAAAAATGCGGTGATTTGAGCGTTACCATAGTGCTTTAAACATTGTAGAAAGTTAATTAGCTGCTCCTTTGAATAGTAGTTAACCTCAGTATCTAATACAGTAGAAGCTTTGGTTTTTGGAAGATCGACTAGCTTGAAGGGATTAGAACTGATGTACTCACGCTTAATTGCAAAATCTATCACTTTAGATGCGTAGGTTTTAACCATTCGAAACCTTTTTAGTTTCAAGGAACAGTCATCAACAAAGCTTTGGCAAATTGCTACACTCAATTTCTCAATACGGTAGTAACCTATTGCAGGTAAAATATGATGTTTGAAAATACCTAAGGTTTTTACAAATGTACTTTCTTCAACGGTTCTTTCATAGTGCTGAATCCAGACATTATATATATCCTCGTATGTTTCAGTTTTAGGCTTCTTATATTCCCCATTCTTAACTTCAACTCTTAATTGAGCTAATGCTAGGGTAGCTTCTTTTTTCGTTAGAAAACCACGTCTAGTAACGTGAATTTGTTTGCCTGTTTCGCTATCCATTCCTAAATAAAGTTTAAACATATAGTAGGTTTTGCCATCTTTTTTTGTATACGATTTAATATTGTCTTTCATTGAAATGCCTCCTAGAACCATACAGGGAAACTAGGGGTAAAGTTAATGCTACGATTAACTATATTGTAAGTATAGCGTATAAAAAAAGGTTTCCCAATAAATCAGCTAACTTTATTTTGGTAGCATTTAATGTTGAAATAATGATGATAGTAAAAAGGCTTTTGTAATTAGTGGTTGGATGTTTGCAAAATCTATTATTACACTACACAATTGGAACAAACTGTGCATTAAGGATGTGATTATTTTGGTTACACCAAAAATAAACCTCTATGTGGATGATTTAAGAGATTGTCCGAGTGGTTTTGTCGTTGCAAGAACCTTTCAAGAAGCTATTCACTTACTTGAAAATCACGAAGTAGAGATACTTTCTCTTGACCATGATTTAGGAGAGGATCTACAAGGTAATCTATTGCCAACAGGTTATGATTTAGTAAAATATATTTGTGAAAAAGGGTTACGGGCAAACAAAATATATATTCATACGGACAACCCTGTTGGTAGAGAGAATATGTATCAAACGCTGCATGGGGCAAAGCGAAGAGGATTCATAGATTCAGATATTGAAATTTACCATTATCCGATTACTAAAAATAAGTACTCTGGTTAGTTATTTGCAAAACATTATCAGAACATTCCATCAAAATTATTGAGTACTCACTAGCAATCAAATAAGGTACCCCACTACTTATAGTGAATACCTGTTAAAAATAGAAAAAGAACAAGTGCCAAAATACAATTAAATGTACTTTGGCACGGAATGAGATTCAATTAACAATCATTTATACAGTTTGATTAAATGACTTTACTAATATATTACCTAATTCAGGGATGCAATGAATATATAAATCTATTGTTGTTTTTATATTTGTATGACCTAAGAGGTGTTGGATAAATTCAACATCTTTTGTTTGGTAATACATGCGAGTAGCACAAGTGTAACGTAAACCGTGAACTGGAACATGTTTTAGTCCGTGTTGAGTTTGGAACTTTTTTAACCAAGTGATTAATTTGTAGTTATTGTAAAAGGTATTTTTACTGTTTGTGAAGATAAGCTGCTTTTCGCCTTGATGCTCAAGATTTTGCAACTTTAATTGCTCTCCTTGGAGCTCCTGCCATTTAAATAATGCTTGCAAAGTTTCATCATCAATATCAAGTGTTCTTTCATAATGGTTCTTCGTAACTTTAATATAAGGCTTATTCAATTTGTCAAAATCAACGGCTTGGTGAATACGGATTGTTTTGTTTTGAAGATCAATATCTTGCCATTGCAGTGCAAGAAGCTCACTTTTGCGTAAACCTAAATTTATAAGCAAGAGAAAACTTGCGATTTTTGATATATCATTTGTTGCTTTCAACTTTTGAATAAATTCGTCCGATTCATCTGGGGTATAGAATAATTTTTCGATTTGATTTTTTGTACCTTTTACAGCTTTGTTCATTGTTGTCATTAAAATGATCTCCTTTTGTGTTTTCTATTATTTTTTTATTCTTGTACATTGGTTAAAAAGTGATTGATTTCCGTTTTGGAGAATCGCTTGCTGCGACGAATTGAATTGCCACTACGCCCTGTTCAATAAGCATTTTTCAAAGATTTGTTCAAGGTTATTATCAAGAGTAAATTCAAGCTTTGTTTCAATGTTTTCAAGGCTTTGTGTAATTAAGTTTTCCATTTGTTTGTTCCTCCGTAATAGATAGTAAGTGTTATTAAGCCGTGTAAGTTGCTTAAGTGTTAATACGATATTCTATACTCTTCCAGAAAAGATAATTCAAAAAAAAGTGTCGTATACATAGAATCAGCTATTTATAAGCTTTCTAAGTCGGACAGAGGCTAAAGTAAAAATAATTAAAATTGTTTACTTCTGAACATTTGAGTTAGATAGCAATGTTGTTTAATTTAGGGAACGTCTAATTAGATAGTTATGTATATCTTATAAATCTTTTGTAGTATTAAAGTCCATGATGATTGAATTAGAAAATCCCACGTAGTTTAAAAAAAAGTTAAATAAAACTTAAATGATTTTTTCACAAAAAAAGGGTAAAGAAAAAATAACCTTTACCCTTTTACCGAAATTAAATTTTCTTGATTATAAATTCATAATCATTTGAATCTATAGAGCTTCTTCCAGACAGTTCAAGTACTTCTGCTCCTGTCATAAAATTATTGATTACTTCAGATAAAGCATCTTGAGCATCATCTTTACTGTGATATATTTCTTCATCAACTTCTTCAAGACTGCCGTCAAATTTATCTTTCATAAATATTTTATAATTCATGCTACACCACACCTCCTTCAAAACTCATATTACATTTACGACTAAGAATCCCAAAAGTTTCGATAATTACTTATAAATGTTAAAAATTCCGACAAAGCATGTAGAATGATAATACGAACACACTATGAAAGGAGCGATAATTTTGCAAGCACACCAAATTAAGCATGATTTAACAGCAGCATTACAAGAAGAATTCAATACACATAACCTGTACAAGCATGTGGTTCAGACGATACGAACGCTACTTGACGCTCAGTTAGATGAAAAACAATACGTAGAATGCCATTTTAATGACTACATGATGAAGGCTGGGGTATTAGAGCGTTACGAAAATAAAGAACTGTCTATTATTGTTCTTGTATTTCGAAAAAATATTAACGGTGAAATATTGATTCAACTAAATATCGCTGGCAATTGGTTAATCTTGTACAATCAGCTTTCAAATGCAACGATTGAGATCATTGATTGGCGAAAATAGAGTAGATGCATATTTTGCATCTACTCTATTTTGCTCAAAATGGGTAGGGGGGTGATTTACTACATGGATAAACACGAAGGGCATATGCTGTTGTTTAAGTTATAGTATAAAGTTACTTTCTAAACAATTAAAAACATGTCTTATGGTGTATTAGAGAATATCGGCAGTACATCATTTTTACAATATAATAGAAGAAATATTAGATATTATGGAGGCGATTGTATTATGAAAGAAGAAACAAGAGACATGTTATTATATATTGCATCAGGCTTTTATTTGAGTATGCAACAAACCGCCAGATTATTAGCCTACTTTTTTATCGTTTTCTATGTTCCGTATGTGCTCGCTCATTGGGTGATGGTAATATATGCACAGGTTGATCCGCTACAATTCATGCACGTATATGCTTATACAGTGACGTTGGCATTTCCATTAATGATGATCGTATCGCATTACATTCCAATGGAGCTAAATTTTGAAACGATGCAATTTGAGGTCGTTGACTAAAAGGCTCTCAATTGAATCGAGAATTAACTTTAAAAACAAACTTATCCATCTGAATTCGTCTCATGCTTATTGGTCATATAATATCGGTAAGCCTTTTTTTATGATTAAATACTTTCCCTCTTCAATATACATGTGTATTACTCGTTCGGACATTAGTATTGTAGAATCGTGAGGTGTATAGCAGTTGGTAAGGGCAAAGCAATGATGATAGCTATACGTTTTTCAACATTTATCGTATTTGTAATGGCATTGTGATTTACTTTTGCTAAAAAAAATAAACCACCCTCGCCCCCAAAGCTGAGTAGTGGTTTATTTTTAACTTTTTGCTCGCTAATCGCCTTTGAAACGATTCTGCTTGTTGATAAGATTGTTTGGTGTACCACCACTAAACAGTCTTATTTATAATCAATTCACACCAAATTATAGCATGATTTTTGAATTTTCTCTATACGGTTTGAATTGAATTATTAATTTTGATGTTCTCAAGTATGTGTGATTTATCCCTAGTAAAATGTATGTTAAGTTACATTTTTACTAGGCCTTTTAAACGTGAATTATACCCGCAAAGAATGCGTGTAAAGCCTACCAGTAAACTTGCTGTCTCGATAATCTTATCTACCAGATTGATCTAGTATTTCGGTTGCGATATGGCTCACATTTCAATTACGAAATAAACGTCTATAAAACCATCGCAGAAAATAACGATGAATTGCTCTCATTTTCTTTTGTGTTCAAAAATTGGGTAGGTACAAGGTAAATATAATGTAGCCGACCGTCTAGTAACAGATAAATTAATGAATTAATTAAAGGTATATTTTCTATTATTAATGTCCGAAAAGGACGATATATGGGGGGACGGAAAGCAGCTTTAAGAATAACAAAGATAATGGATTTGCTGATGAGCTAAAAGAAATGAGTAATAAATATATTCAAAAATCAACTAGTTGCATATTGGGTGTATGGATTACTCTCATTATTTCTTAGTATTACATTGTAAAGTGTAACGGCATAACAATTTGGTAATGGCTTCAGTAGTGTCTCATGAGCCATACTAGAGGCCTTAAAGGCGAGTAATTAAGGTAGCAAAAAAGGACTTGCATATAACTTCTACACACAAGTCCTAGTAAATTTTTCTTAATTTTATCTATCAAAAGGATTTTCACCTGTTGAAAGGTAATAATTAATATTATCTTCATTTCCTAAACTGCTGATTTCCATTGATGAATTTGTATTCAAACCTTTGTATTCAGATTTACTTTCAAGTTTTTTATCACAATCTCCTTTGTGAACAAGGTGACCGCTATGATAATTTCGATTACTATCTCTTACGATAACTACTAAGCCATTGCCTAAATCTGAAATAATTTCATCACACTCATGACATACTAAGACCATTGTACTCGCTCCTTAAGGATATTTGAATTTTATGGATAATAAAACCACTTTATCATATTAACATATATCCAATTGTTAGAGCTAGATGTGTAGTACAAGAAGTTGACGGGGCTTACAGAACATATCGCATATTGTAATTGTTGCCTAGTTCCTCAAAATAGTAGGATACGCATTTACGATACGTGTCAGACATGTATAAAAAATTAAAGGAACTATCGGGGGCATAAGTAGATAGTAGGTGTGTTGATTTGAAAGAATTAAATTTAACAAGGGCATACATAATACGGCTACCTCAAATGACGGATTCATTAAAATACATAATATTTTGGTCTTCAATTGATAGTAATTGTGGAAAAATTTGAAGATGCTATTTATTCCAGTGGGGTAAATGAATAATGGGTTAGCATTGGTAAATGAAATCGGAGTTTTATTGAACTCCTTAAATTGGTAAAATAAAATTGATGAGTAATTGTTATTAAGGGGGATAAAATTGAATTTTGTGTTTACTAATTATTATACGAATGTAAGAAATGTAGTTGATATTTATCCTAGCGTGATATTATCTAGAGACTATTTTGATGATAATGGTTATAAAACCCTATTTAAGATGCGTTATTATGATGAAAACAAAAAGGAGCATTATATAGGAGAAATTAAAGTATTACATGAAACAGATACTACAACATATAGTAAAGCACCGAAAAAATTTAATAAATTACCCGAAAGCTATTGTTCTTTAGGACAAAGCATAAGTTATTATAAAAATTTATTAGAATTTGGGGAAAACATAGCTCTTGAAATTTTAAAAGGATTAAGAGATGTTTCTATAGATGATGATATATATAGGGAATTTATAGATAATGAAGGTTTCAACGATTCATTAATACGTTTTAGTGAGGCTGAAAAAGCATTAAAAGAAGCATCTTTATTGTTTGAAAAAATTGAAATTCAAAATAACTTTGTATTTTCGTTTTCCTATAAATTAGAGAATGCGAATGAGCCACATGTTATTAATTTTAATTTTAGTAAAGATGAAATATTACCATCTCGAATTAATGCATTAGTTGGTAAGAACGGAACTGGTAAAACTCAAATATTAGCCAAAATAGCGGCTATAGCAAGTGGATATGAAAAGTCTAGAAAAAATAGTTTTTCTCCTGAAAGACCTCCTTTCAGTAAAATTATTGCTATTTCATATAGTGTATTTGATGATTTTGATAGACCAAAAGAAAGTGATAAAACATTCAGTTATAAATATTGTGGAATCAGAGATAGTAAAAATAGAGTATTTACTTCTAAGGAGATTAAAGAGAGAATTCAAAAAAATATCAATACAATTATAAAAATGAAAAGAAAATCAATATTAATAGAAGTGTTTAAAGAAATTTTTGAACATAAAAATTTAAAAGAACTGGATAAGTTTTTAATTGATGATTTTCAATTAAGTTCTGGGCAAAATATTTTACTAATGACTTTGACGGATATATTAGTAACAATTGAAGAGGAATCTCTGCTACTTTTTGATGAACCAGAAAATCATCTTCACCCTAACGCTATTTCTAACCTTATTAATATGATTAATAAAATTTTAACGGAGTTTAATTCATATGCAATTATATCTACCCATTCACCTATAATAGTACAAGAAATTCCCTCTAAATTTATTAACGTTATTGAGAGAATTGATAATATACCTTTAGTCCGAAATTTACATATCGAGAGCTTTGGAGAGAATCTATCAGATATTACAGAAGAGGTATTTGATGTAAAAAGTACTCCAAGTAACTATAAGGAAATATTAAATGAACTTAGAGAAAATTTCACTTATGGAGAGATAATAAATTTGTTTGGTGGTAAATTAAGTTTTAATGCTCGAATATATTTAAAGAGCATGTATCAGGGAAGTGATGAGGAGTGAAGAATTTATTAGTAGTTCAAAGAAGACCTATTAAAGTATATAACGATATAACTAATAGAACACAATTAGTTAAGAGAAGAGTTTTGTTAAGAGGAAAATTAAATGTGTATTTAAGATATCGTGAATACAATAGGAATAAGAATGAATTAGTTATTACACAGCCTCTTGACTATAGAAATAATGAAACTCTTAAAAAATATTTAATCTCATGCTACGGAAAAAATGCTACTTTAAATAAATTAAAAAAAGAAATTAAGGAGGTACAAGAAGTTTATTATCAAGCACATTGTCCATATTGTGAAATAAATGAACCAGGAACTTTTGACCATTATCTGCCTAAAGAAGAGTTTCCGGAATACTCTGTATTGTCATTAAATTTAATTCCGTGTTGTAGTATATGTAATAGTTATAAAGGCGAATTATGGGAGAATTCCAATTCAAGGGTATTCTTAAATTATTATTTTGATGAAATTCCTCAAGAACAATTTCTATATGCAAAGTTAGACTATACAGATGGAACGGATGTTCCAAAAATTAGTTTTGAATTAAGGAATGACAATGGAATTGATTCAAGTATATTTCAAAGAATTGAGACACACTTTGATAAATTATATTTATTGAAGAGGTATATAAAGCAGGCTAATTCTAAGGTGTCTAGTATTAGAAAAAGCTGTATTTTAAAAATAAATGGAAGAAATAATATAGTTGCGGTGAAATCCATTTTAGAAGACGACTTAGACGTACTTGAGCAACAAGTAGGATGTAATAATTGGGAATATGCATTAGTTAAATCTGTATTAGAATCTGATGAGTTTTGGGATAATCTAATTTAATTAATAATAGTACATAAAACCATCGTTTAGTAGACTATTTAAAGAAGGAGCTTGAATTAACGTTTAGGCTCTCTTTTTTTATGGAATCTGTCTATAAACTCGTCTATTATAATAAGTATACAAAACGTATAAGTTTATAGAAATGAGGGTTTAATTTTGCCTAGAATTATTGGTTATTGTCGTGTAAGTACTGAAGAACAGAATTTAGATATGCAGGAACGAGCAATTCAAAATTATGCAGATCAGAAAGGATTAGAGCTTGTTTTATATGTAGAGAAAGTCTCGAGCCGTAAGAATGAGCGTACAGAATTAATCAATGCAATGAAAGCATCTACAAAAGGTGACTTGTTCGTTGTGTATAAGCTAGATCGTTTAGCACGAAGTACAAAAGAGTTATATGAGCTAACAGACAAATTAAAAGAAAAGGAAGTAGATTTTGTATCGGTACATGATTCATTTGATACTTCAACACCAACTGGTAAAGCTATGTTTGGTATGTTAGCTGTCTTTGCAGAGTTTGAACGTGATATTATTCAGCAACGTACTAAAGCAGGATTAGAGGCTGCTCGTAAGAGAGGAAAAGTGGGTGGAAGACCTGCAATTGATGAAAAAACTAAGAAGCATGTTAGAGCATTATTTGAAGCGGGAGAAAGTGCTATAGATATTGCAAAGGAGTATGGGATTGGTAGGGCTACTGTTTATAACATAATAAAGGAAGCTACAACAGAATAATTATTGAATTAAGCATTATCAAGTGAGTCGCCAATATATGAGATTTAGCTTGCATAACATAAAGGTAAATATTTGGGGAATGTCGAAATTATATGCAGAAGTTATTTTGAATTAGGAGGACTTTGAAATGAAAATTGAAGAGTTTAATTTTGCTTTGACTGAGATAGGAATAACACAGCACATCAAAGATATCGAAGAGATTCTAAATGTGAATGTAGCCTTAATTGAGGGCGGAAGACAAGGTATGAAACATTCGCCGTTTTATAAAGTAATATCGCAGCAATTAAGAATATTATTAACAGATAATGAAGCTTTATTTCAGAGGGTACCATCAAAGAAAATCGAGTTCTCTCCTTTAAACAAAGTCTTTGTAGAATATCATGGTGGTACTAAAGGCGTGGATTTAAATAATACATTTGATTTGAATGCATCTAAACTAGATTTAGAAAGTTGGTTAGACCAAGTTATTATGGAATGTGTTATCCCTTTGGAATTACCTTCTGAAATTAGATGTGATAAATGCAACAACCGTATACGACTTGAGGACAATTCTAGTTTTGGTGGGAGAATATATATAAACAAACTTGGTAGTGTAATTAGATTTAGTCATGATTGTGGGAAAAATAGTTCCTTTGATTTTACTAATTATCAAGGTGATATGTTTAATTGGTACACTATTGAGTACTTTACAATTAGAGACGTAATTAAAATATATGCTAATAAAAATGGAGGTGCCCATGTACAAAACTCTTTGAATTATAGGAATTTTTATGGTGCCCATTTGGGGGATTCGTATTTATTAGTGATTGCAAAATACCTATTAAGAAATTTTCTTAATAACATATAAAGGGTGTGTGCATATTGAAACAAAAATATTCTTTTATAGCTGCTACATATAACCTTGAAATTTCTAAGGTACTTAATAAAGGTATTCAATTAAATGAAAGTCCATTAAGAATATCGAACTCAGATTCACTACAGAATATCGTAGATGATTTTTTTGAATATGCTATCGGAGGTATGGAGTTTAAACAATTAAAAAATGGCCCATATTATTATGCTAAAGGTGTTATTGATAGTATTGATAATCTACATGAAGGACAATATGCCCATAAGTTAATTGATTATTATTTAGTCCAAGTACAAATTTTTAATAATATATTATGGTTGATTAAAGACCATAGTATAAATACAGAGTTTGGATTTTTAAAAGTCGAGGATACTACTAATAGAACAACACATAGTAATATAAGGACTACTACATTTTATAATGCGAGAGGTTTAAAAGAAAAAGTTATTTTTAATGCTGAAGAACTTCTTAAGGCAAAAGAGTTAAACGAAAAGATTTTTATTAGAGAAAAGCAATTTAAAGGGTTTGAACTTAAGCCGCAAATTACTGAAACAATTTATTCATCTAAAAGAATCGAAAGGAGTTTTTACTTTCTTGAAGTAGCACGGTCAGAAAGTTTCTTGCCACTTAGAATATCTAACTTTGTTACTGTATTTGAAACACTATTATCAACCTCTAGTAGTGAGGTAACGCATAAACTTAGAGAAAGGTTAGCATGGATATTGGGAGAAAATATAGATGAAAGAATACATATATTTAAATTAGTTGGTGATGTATATTCTATTAGGTCAAATTGTGTACATGGAAATACAATGCCAAAGAGATATAGAACAGAAGAAAAGATTACTGATTTGTGTGTAGAGGTCGAACAGCTAGTTAGGACATTATTACTTAAAATGATTACTGATGAAGATTTATATGCATTATATGATAAGGATAATGATGAAGAAATAGAAAAGTGGCTTAATGAAAAGTGCTTAGGTAAATGATTAAAGTTAAGTTATTAAACTATCACTAATCAACATAATTGATAGCTAGCACTAGCCCCAGCAATATCAGTAGCTGGGATACTAATAAGGTATCTGCCAAGCATTTTTATGATTATTGTATAAATGAAAGGGGTTAGTTTTAACGATTCCTTTATTTATTGTGAAAACCTGTTTAAAGATAGAGAAAGAAAAAGTGCCAAAATACAAATGTACTTTGGCATGAATCGAGATTCAATTAACGATTATTTATGCAGCTCGTTTAAATGGCTTTACTAATATACCGCCTAATTCGGGAATGCAATGAATATACGTATCTACCGTTGTTGTTATGTCTGTGTGACCTAAGAAATGTTGAATGAATTTTACATCATTCGTTCGATAATAGATGCTGGTAGCACAAGAGTGACGTAAGCCATGAATTGATACAAGCTTTAATCCGTGTTGAGTTTGGAACTTTTTTAACCAGGCATTTAACTTGCTGTTATTATAAAAAGTATTTTTATTGTTTGGGAAGATAAACTGCTTGTCACCTTGATGCTCAAGATGTTGCCACTTTAATTGCTCTGCTTGAAGTACCTTCCAATTTAATAAAGCTTGTAAAGTTTCTTCATCAATATCAATTGTTCTTTCATACGAGTTTTTCGTGCTTTTAATATAAGGCTTATTCGATTCGTCCGTACCAATAGCTTGATGAATACGGATTTTTTTGTTTTGAAAATCAATATCTTGCCATTGCAGTGCAAGTAGTTCCCCTTTGCGTAAACCTAAATTTACAAACACTAGAAAAATTGCGATTTTTGAAATATCATCTGTTGTTTTCAGCTTTTGAATAAATAAATCTATTTCTTCAGATGTATAGAATAGTTTATCACCTTGTGCGTTGTCTCTCTTTCTTAATTCCTTTTTTTCCCATACGCGTAAATCTTTGATTTTAACGGGGTTTTTCATAATGAAATCGTCATAGACAGCTTGTTCTAAGCATTTTTTTAGTTCGATTGCTACCTTTGATGGTTTTTGTAATTTTTCTTTCCATACTTCAAAAGACCGCAATGTAACTTGGTGAGAAATATTTTTAAGCTTTAAATCTCCGTAAAAAGGTAGGATGTGGTTTTTGAAAATACCTTTAATTTTCCCTAAAGTACTTTTTTCAAGGGAACAATTTTGAAGGTATCTTTCATAGTGAGAATGATAGAATTGCTCAAATGTAAGGTTTGGCTTGTCAGTATCATTTCGTTGTAGCATTTCTGCTTGCTTTTGAGCATAAAAAGCTTTAGCTTCTGTTTTTGTTTTAAAACCTCGCTTTGTGATGTCGATTTGCTTTTTCGTATAAGGATCGATACCCCCATACATTTTCACCATATAATGTGGAACGCCTCTTTTCATATATTCTTTAACTGCTTTTTCCATTGTTGTCATTAGAATGATCTCCTTTTGTGATTTCCATTATTTTTTATGCTTGTACATTTTTTAAAAAGTGATTGATTTCCGTTTTGGAGAATCGCTTGCTGCGACCAATTGAAATACCTTTAAGCCCTTTATCAATAAGCTTTTGTAAACTTTTATAGGAAATTCGCATATAGTCGCAAGTTTCCTGAACGTTCAGCCATTCTTTAGCTGCATGCTCATTATGTTGACCAATTGTTTCATCAAGTTTTTTTTCAAAGTAAGAATCAAGCTTTGTATCAAGGAGTGATTCAATGTTTTTTTTAAGGATTTTTTCAAGGCTTTGTGCAATTAATCTTTCAATTTTTTCTTCGATTGATTTTTCAATAGTTTGTTCCATTTGTTTGTTCCTCCGTAATAGATAGTAGTGTTATTAAGTCAGTAAAGATTTGCTACCCCATGCTATACACTTGCAGAGATGAAAATTCATAAAAAAGTGTCGAACACATCTGATTGTCGGTTATAAGATGTGAAGGCAGCTGAAGTATAGCTACGACACTCTATACACTTGCAGAAATGAATATTCATAAAAAAGTGTCGAACACATCCGATTGTCGGTTATAAGATGTGAAGGCAGCTGAAGTATAGCTATGACACTCTATACGCTTGCAGAAATGAATATTCATAAAAAAGTGTCGAACACGTCTGATTGTCGGTTATAAGATGTGAAGGCAGCTGAAGTATAGCTACGTCACTCTACAAACTTGCAGAAATGAAAATTCTTGAAAAAGTATTGGATCCATAGAACCAGCAATTTATCAGCATTCTAAGTACGACAAAAGCCAGAATTAAGATAATAAAATTGTTTACTTCTAAACATTTGAATTAAGTAGCTATATTGTTTGATCGGAAATTTTAGATTTGAGGAGAAGGATTACATAGAGGTGTTTATTTGTATTTTAGGGTTGAGACTGACAGAAAATGTCATATAAAGTATAAGAATGTCGACTCTAAACGATTTTAAGTAATGAAAGTAATTCTTAAAACTTAGGGGAAGACTTGCATCAATTGAGGTATAAATACCAATTTCTTTTAATTAACAGTGTTTTGATATTCCATGGTACGTGCTAGTAAACGTAATGGTATTAGCCGGCTTGGAGCGAATGTAATCTGTTAAGCTCGCTTATAGTAATCCGACACAACAAGTAGGCTTACGCACGCACGAATGTATACCAATACCTGCTTCTAGTTCGAAGAAGGAAGCGAGTGCGTGCACACATATAGGAATTTGTTGTACACAGTTGTCACATTTTAGATGCAATTGTGGCAGTCCTGTCGTAAAGTCAAATTAAATTCTAAGCCAATTAATTCAAATAAATAGGGGCTATAAGAGCATTCAGACCAGCAGATTCATTTGAGGTCTAAATGTCATTTTTTTTAATTAAAAGTTTCTGGGTTTTCCATGATACGTGCCATTAAACGAAATGGCATAAGCGTGCTCGGAACGAGAGTAATCCGTAAAGCTCGCTTGTTGTAATAATACGACAACTGGTAGGTTTACTCACGGACGTATGTACAGCAATACCTGCCTCTAGTTCGAAGGTAAAACGGGTGTGTGCACACATATAGGGATTTGTTGTACATAGTTGTCACAATTTAGACACAATTATGACGTTCCTTCCGTTAAGCCAATTAAACCCTAAGCTAATAATCTCAAAAAAATAGGGGCTATAAGGATATTTAGGTCAGCAGTTGCATCTGAGGTCTAAATGCCTTTTTCTTTTTAATTGATAGAGTTTTGGTTTTCCGTGGTACGTGCTAGTAGACGAAATGGCATAAGCGGGCTTGGAGCGAGAGCAATCCGTAAAGCTCGCCTGTAGTGATCCGCCAACAAGTAGGCTTACGCACGTACGGAATGTACACCAATACCTGCCTCTAGTTCCTAGGAGGAAATGAGTGCGTACACACATATAGGAATTTGTTGTACATAGTTGTCACAATTTAGACATAATTAAAGCGTGCCTGTATTAAAGGCGACTAAATCATAAGCCAATAATTTCAAACGAATAGGGGATATAAGAACGTTCGGATCAGTAGCGACATTTGAGGTTTAAATACCAATTTCCTATTAATTAAAAGTGTTTTAATTTTATACTGCCAAATAGTTATATAACATTTATACAACTTATATCGAAAAAGGCATAGGGTGTTTCTCGGATATTAAAGCCACATTTATATGTAAAATGAAATAAGTTATACAATATTTATATAATTTTTATACAACAAATATATAACTTATATCGAAAAAGCATAGGGTGTTTCTCAGATATTAAAGCCATATTTATATGGAAAATGAAATAAGTTAAACAACATATATATAACATTTATACAACATATATATAACTTATACCGAAAGTCATAGTGCTTCTCGTATATTAATGCCGCATTTATATGGAAAAGGATATAAGTTAAATAACATTTAAACAACACTTATGTAACTTATATACAACTGTTATATAAGTTTGAAGAAAATTTAAGAGGAAGAGAATGACCGAAAAAACTACAATTAGATTCTTCCAATGAAAAAGCTCATACAGAGCAAAATAATGCTAAAAAAGTTATATAACAATTATATAACTTATGCCAAAAATAATATTAGTTACACAACATTTATACAACTTATATCAAAAAAGCCATAAAGGTTTCTTGAATATTTGAGCTATATTTATAAAATAGAGAGATTATTGCTGGAAGGAAATGATTAGGGAAACTATTAAATAATTATTCCAGTAACAATGGGTTAAATAGCGATGGAAGGATTCGACCAAAAAAACTATTATTTGATACCTCCAAGGGTTTTAGTCTAATTAGAGCTTAAAATTCGAATATAAAGATAAAAAAATTTCGAAAAAAATTCGAAAAAAATTTCAACTTTTTTATCAAAAATCCTTTAGCACCAAGGGTTGAAGGGCATTTTTACTTTGGCAATATCCCCCTAACCAATCGCTTACACATAAGGGGAATGCTGCACTACTTAACTTGTTGCCATGATTGAAGTGAAAACAGGAAAGTAGCAATGATTGCTTGCAAAATTATGTAGCGTTAAACAAGTGGATCAGCAAAAATGAATAAACTATACACTCACTTGTATTTTGTAGAAGTTAATGACCTTAGTTACGTAACTTCATACGATTGCTGATTCAATGTATGTAAATAACATAGTAATTGAAATGTTAAAAAATTATGTTAGTATATTTGATTTCGTCCTTGAAGTATTCCTTTTATAAGAATAAAGTAAGAATAGAATATAAATATTGTGCAAATAATGTAATTGAGGTGTTACAGTTGGTTGTAAAACGTTTTTATCGTACACAGCGTGATTTAGCAAAGGCTATAAATGAAGTAGTAGACGCGTATTGGCAAGAGGCGATAACTGAAGAGGAATTTATTTCTGATGTACATAGTATGTATTTAAATAACACTGACAAGTTAATGAAGGATGGGGCTTTTACAAAAATCGTTCAGCAGCAATGTGGAAAAAGAAGACTTACATTGATTAAGAAAATTGTAGAAATTAATTAGTGAAATAGTCTTGTAAGAGAGCGAGGGATCAATGACAATGGATATAGAATACTCTTCAGTCTTAACAGGTGCTGGATTTATGCTTTACGAGATGAAGCAAGTAGCAAAATTAAAACAACAAGGATATTCGGATAAAGAAATTCGAAATAAAGTTTTAGAGGAAAATATCTTTCAATATGAAAAACTATCAAGTGTTAAAAGAGCGATGCCGTATATTTTAAAGCGAGTGGATTTACTAGATGACTTATTGGTTCAACTATTGATTGAGGAACCGTTTGAAGTAGGCAAAGTAATTAACTTATACGCCATCATGAAATTTGACCGATTATTTTTTGAATTTATGAACGAAGTAGTGGCTGAAAAATTAAGTAATAATGATTATTCTCTTGATAAAGTCGATATTAATGTATTTTTTGCGGCAAAGATGGAGCAAAGTGAATTTATGGCTGTCTGGTCGGATACAACAGTAGCAAAACTTAAACAGGTATTTAAAAAAATCTTGTTAAATGCAGGTCTACTGAAAGATTTAAAATCAAATGAGTTAAACCGTTTGTATATCGATGATCGTGTGAAAATTCATCTTAATCATCTTGGTGATGCTAAGTACATACAGGCAATGGGTGAAGTAGGAGGGTATCATGGCTAATTTTAATGAGCGACTGGACAAAATTATTCCAAAGCTAAAAGAAGATAAGTTCATTGAAGGTAGAGGTTTAGGTAATGAAATTAGCTTCTATGTATTTGACTACGAACCTGTTCATGAGCTTGAAATGAGAGATTATATACAGCACATCAAAAAGGAATTTGACTATGAGGGCTCAACACTCCAAATTTTAGAGGTGGACTTATATAAGACGCTTCTAGAAATAACGAAAGAAAAGCGTATTTATGAGCGGATTTTTCAAATGGAAGAAAGACAGGGTAAGGAAGCATTGTTTAAAGCAATGACAACCTTTGCGAAGCCTGAAATATTCCTTAATAAAATCAAAAAAAAATTAGATGGTCATAATGTGATTTTCCTTACAGGTGTAGGGAAGGTGTATCCATTCGTTCGTTCTCATAACATTTTGAACAACCTACAAGAAATTTTAGATAAAACACCAGTTGTTATGTTTTTCCCAGGTCAATATGATGGGCAATCCTTACAGCTATTTAGCAAATTTAAAGATGACAACTATTACCGAGCATTTCGATTAATTGATTAGCACAGGGAGGATATGTAGATGATTTTAAAGGACATGTTTTTAAAAGATATTGAGCGTGACATTCGTGGCGTTATTAAAGTAGCTCAAACGAGCGATAAAGATATTCATAATGAACTTGATGAATACGTAGTTACGCAGGAATTACATAAGCACCTTTCAAAATTTTATGAGAACTACCAACGTGGAATTGTTGGAAAAACGGATAAAATGGGTGTCTGGATCAGTGGATTCTTTGGTTCAGGTAAATCGCATTTCTTAAAGATTTTGGCATACTTACTAGAAAATCGTATGGTAGAAAATGAATACCCTGTACGTTTATTTGAAGATAAGATTAAAGATCCTCTTGTGTATGCCAATATGAAAAAAGCAGCAGACATTGAAACGGAAGTTGTTTTATTTAATATTGATTCAAAAAGTTCTTTAGATAACAAATCGAAAGAAGATGCTATTTTACGTGTGTTTATGAAAGTGTTTTATGAGCGACGTGGCTATTACGGAGATATTCCAGGTGTTGCTGAAATGGAGAAATACCTTGATAAGCAAGGCAAATTTGAAGCATTTAAGCAGGAGTTCCAATCGCTTGTAGGCGAAAGCTGGGAAGAACGCCGTAGCACGTTCTATTTTGATCAAGACTATGTTATTGAAGCTTTAGGAAAAGTGATTAATCTATCAGAGGCTTCTGCACGGAAGTGGATTGAAGAAAAAGTAGATGACTTTGAAATGGATATTCAAACATTTGCGAAAGATGTAAAGGAATATATAGATTCGAAGGGTCCAAATTTCCATTTAGTATTTTTAGTCGATGAAATTGGTCAATATATTGGCGATAACCGCAATCTAATGCTTAATTTGCAAACACTAACAGAAGATTTGGGTACATATGCTGAAGGTAAAGTTTGGGTAATGGTTACTTCTCAGGAAAGTATTGATTCGATTATTAAAGTAAAAGGTGATGACTTCTCGCGTATTCAAGGACGTTTTGATACTCGATTGTCTTTATCTTCAATTTCAGTGGATGAAGTAATCAAAAAGCGTATTTTAGAAAAGCAACCGCATGTAACAGATAAATTAAAGGCTATTTATCCAGAGAAAAGTGCAATATTAAAAAATTTAATTAGCTTCCGTGAAAGCACAGCTGATTTACGTGGCTATGATCATGAACAAGAATTTGCGGAAGTGTACCCATTTATACCGTATCAATTTAAATTGCTGCAAAATGTATTTGAACAAGTACGTAAACATGGTTCGTCAGGTAAACATTTATCTGAGGGAGAGCGTTCAATGCTATCTGCCTTTAAAGAAGCAGCATTATACTACAAGCAGGAAGAAGAAGGTACATTAATTCCTTTCTATGCCTTTTACGATACTATCAAGGAATTTTTAAACCCAGCGATTTCACGTGTAATTGAAGGAGCAAAAGAAAACCCAGCCTTGATAGATGATGAGTTCAACATAGACTTATTAAAAGTGCTATTTATGATTAAGTACGTGAAAGAGCTGCCAGCTACGATCGATAACATTGCAACATTGATGGTAACCAATATTGATGAAGATAAACTACAGTTAAAAGAAAAAATTAAATCATCTGTGCGTAAATTGATAGCACAAACATTAATTCAGAAAAACGGTGACTACTATGTGTTCTTAACAGATGATGAGCAAGATATTAACCGTGAAATTAAGCAAGTGACGATCGATGAGGATGTTCTAAAACGTGAGTTAGCGAATGCAATATTCCTCGACCTTTATGATGAAAAACGATTCAATTTGAAACAATATGCGTTCTCATTCAATCAAAAAATGGATGAAAAAAATTACGGCAACCAAACGTCTTCGATTGGTATACAAATTATTTCACCATTATCGGATCATTATCAAAAATCACAGCAGGAACTAATGTTACTAACATCTGGAAGTGGAGAGATGTTGATTAAGCTCGGTGCAAATGATTCTTATGTAGAGGAAATGGAAGAAGCCCTAAAAATTGAGGACTATCGTAAAAAGAAAAATCCGTTACAGCAACCTGAAAACATTCAAAACATTTTAAATAACAAGCAGGTCGAAGTGAAGGACCGTAAACGCCGAGTAAGAGATTTATTAACAGAAGCGATTAAGGATGCAGAGTTCTACATTTACGGAGAAAAGGTAGAAATTAAAGGCTCTTCAGTAAAAGAAAAAGTCAATGCAGCATTTAAAGTGCTGGTAGATAACGTCTTTAGTAAAAAAGACTATATTGTAGATCACTTAGAAAACGAAAAAGACTTAGTTGCTTTATTAAATACGGATAACAATCAGCTGTCATTAGATGATTCCATTGTGGCAAAGCCTAACCAAGAGGCAAAGCGTGAAGTATTTGAATTTGTTGATTTACAGGATCAAATTAAGAAACAAATTACGGTAAAGAAAATATATGATCGTTATCAGGATAAGCCATATGGGTGGAAGCCGTTAGATATTGCTGCACTTATTGCTGAATTATTAACAGAGCAACGTATTCGCATTCGCTACAATTCCGAATATATTGAGCCAGCAAAAGATACGAATAAAATTATAACAGCTTTAGTCAAGTCGTCAGAGTCAGAAAAAGCTATTGTTGTAAAACGCACGAAAGTAGATGAAGCATTAATTCGAACTGCTAAAAGTATTTGTAAGGAAGTGTTCAATACAACGAACCTAGCAGATGATGAGGATGGCTTACTTAAAGACATTCAAGGCTTAATAGAAACGCAAATCAGTGAAATTAAAGGCTACAAGGCTTACTATGAAGGACGTAAATATCCAGGGATGAGCTTATTAAATAAAGGGCTAGAGTATTTTGAGCAGTTTGATGCCAAATTAGATAGCGTTTCCTTCTTTGAAAAGCTAAAAGAGCTAGAGGATAACCTGTTAGATTGGGAAGAAGACATTGCGTATGTAAAGAGCTTCTTTGGGACGAATCAAAAAGAGCTATTTGATAAAGGCTTGGCTGCGTATAAAAAGTATGAGGACAATAAGACTTACTTGTATGGTGAAGAAATTGAGCAGCCAATGCAGCAACTGCAGGCGATACTGAATGATCAGATTCCATATAAGAAAATTAAAGAAATCCCAGAGCTAACGAATGCTCTTGATATTTCATTTAATAAGGTCTTAACAGACAAAATTGCCTTTGCACAAGAAAAGGTGCAGCTAGATTATGATGAGGTAGCATTATTATCTCGACAATATGGCGTATCTACTGAAACAAAACAAAACGTGGAAGCTTATTTTACGAAGTTATTAACTGATATTGCAGCATTTACAGACATTTATAAGGTGGATGCTACGATTTCGCAAAGTAGTAGCTTGAAGGATAGATTGAGCCGCATCATTAATCAAGATATAGCACAGGAAGCAAAGCGTAAAGCTGAGCAACAACAAATAATCGGTGGAGAATCAAATGTTCCATCAGTAGAGGAACCAGTTGTTCAGAAAGAATCTGTAAAAGTGACGAAATTAGTGCCAATGAAAACACTTGCAACAGAGCAAGATGTAGATCAATATATTTCAACGTTGTCTGCAAAGTTAAAGCAAATTATCAAATCAAATAAACAAATTGAGTTTATTGAGTAAAGGATGTTGAGCAATGAATAAATCGGCTTTAAAGAGCTTTGCAACAGAAGCACGTAGCGAATTGCATGAAAAAATTCAGCTACAAGCACGGAAGCTAGGCATTACGCCTGAAGCAAATCAACAAGCATCATTAGAAAGCTCAGATGCCATCTTTATTGATGGCAATCCGCTTTCCGATGTGGAGCGTAAGCAACGCAATAAGCTAATCGCACGTATTAACGAAATTGGGTATGAAGAGGTAATAAAGGAAGCGGCGTATACATGGTTTAACCGCTTCATCGCACTGCGTTATATGGAAGTGAATGATTACTTACCAACAAAGGTACGTGTTCTTTCTTCAGTGAATCTAGATAGTACAGAACCGGATATGTTTAAAGATGCATTGAATTTTGATTTACCGATTGATAAAGAATTGGTTTATAACTTGAAAATTGAAAATAAAACGGATGAGTTGTTTGAATATCTGATTAAAGTACATTGTAATGACTTGAACCGCTATATGCCTTTTATGTTCGAGACGATTGAAGGCTATATGGAGATTTTGTTCCCTAAAGGTCTTTTAGGAACAAATACATTTTTACGTGCTATGACAGATGTGAATGTGATACCAGAAGAGGATTGGGCAAATGTAGAAATAGTAGGTTGGTTGTATCAATATTATATTTCAGAAGAAAATGAGCGTGTAATTAAAGCGAAGAAACGTTATAAAGTAGAAGAAATACCATATGCCACACAGCTATTTACACCTGAGTGGATTGTTCGTTATATGGTGCAAAATGCATTAGGACGTTATTGGATAGAGTCGCATCCCGAACACCGTGACTTAATTGACAATTGGGAGTACTACTTAGAAAACCCAAATCCAGAACCAGACTTTGACGAAAAAATCGCACCATACATTAATAAAGAATTAAATGTAGAGGATATTAAATGTTTTGACCCTTCAATGGGAAGTGGGCATATCCTTGCTTATATGTTTGATGTACTTTATGAAATTTATAGTAAATGCGGTTATATGGAACGTGAAATTCCACGGTTGATTATTGAAAAGAATTTATACGGATTGGATATTGATAATCGAGCATTTCAACTAGCTAGTTTTACAGTGGTGATGAAGGCACAGCAATTTAATAAGCGTTTTTTACGTAGTATAGAGCGTGAACCTTTAGAAATGAACCTGGCTGCGTTTCAGGAAACGAAAACTGTTTTAGAGAAAGATGCCGATGAAGTTATTGCCTTTTTAGCTGGTGAAGACAAAGGTGAATCATTCAATCAGATGAAATCTTTTATTGAACAGTTTAAGCACGCAAAAGCAATTGGCTCTCTGCTCAAAGTAGAAGCGTATAATCTTGATTTTTTACAACAACGTTTAATAGCAATTGAGCAGCAATCAAATGATTTATTCGAATTAGAAATGAAAGAACGTACATTTACTTTATTTAAAGGTCTAGTGAAACAAGCATTTTTAATGAGTATACAATATGATGTATTTGTTACGAATCCGCCATATGTAGGAAATAAATATATAACGAATCAAGTTGCGGAATATTTGGATAATAATTATAGTGATGTAAAAACAGACTTATTTTCAGCATTTATTTCTTCAAGTTTTGAGAGAACAAAAACCAATGGACAAATTGGTTTTATGACGCCGTTTGTTTGGATGTTTATTGTGTCGTATGAAAAGCTAAGAAATAAAATTATAGCAGATAAAACCATAAGCAGCTTAATTCAATTAGAGTACTCTGGTTTTGATGGAGCAACTGTGCCAATATGTACATTTACATTAAGAAATTATCAATCTGGATTAACAGGCGAATACATTCGTCTTTCAGATTTTAGAGGATCAGAAAATCAATCAATAATGACATTAAAAGCAGTCAAAGATTCAGGGCTAAAATATCGTTATACAGTGAATCAAGAAAGTTTTAAAAAAATTGCTGGGACTCCTATTGCTTATTGGATTGGAAATAAGATAACTCAACTATTACAGGATTCAATTATATTTGGAGATATTATTGAAGCGAAGCAAGGATTAAAAACAGCAGACAATGATAGATTTTTAAGGAAATGGTTTGAGTGTGATTTTAGCAATATTGGTTTTAATTTTTCATCCAGAGAAATAGCGGCAAAATCAAATTATAAGTGGTTCCCGTATAATAAAGGTGGATCTTTTAGGAAATGGTATGGTAATCATGAATATGTTGTGAATTGGGGAAATGACGGGGAAGAAATTAGAAATTTTAAAGATGAAAATGGAAAATTAAGATCTAGACCACAAAATTTAAATTACTATTTTAGGGAATCAGTTTCTTGGTCTGATATTACTTCATCAACTAATGCCTTTCGTTATTATCCAAGAGGTTTTATTTATGATGCAACTGGACATTCAGCGTTTCCTAATAGTAATGTAAATGCATTACAGTTATTGGGTATATTAAATAATAAATTTTTTCAAGAAATTATTAAGGTACTAAGTCCTACTATGCATTTTGATATTGGTTACTTTAATAAACTACCCTTTACATTAGTTAAGTGTAGTGATTTTGAAAAAATAGTGGAGGAGAATATTAATATTTCAAAAGCAGATTGGGATATTGATGAATTATCATGGGGTTTTTCAAAGCACCCTATGTTAAAAGTACCTCTGCTTTCTCTTGCAAATGCTTTTGAGCAGTGGTCACAGGTTGCTGAATCCAAGTACCAACAATTAAAAGCCAATGAAGAAGAGCTTAATCGTATTTTTATTGAAAATTATGGTTTGCAGGATGAGTTGACGCCGGATGTGGATGAGAAGGATGTAACGGTTCGAAAGCCTGATTTGGAAAGGGATATCAAGTCGTTTATTTCTTATGCTATCGGTTGTTCATTTGGACGTTATTCACTTGATGAAGATGGTCTTATCTATGCTGGTGGAGAATTTGATGCTTCTCGTTATAAATCTATCAAGATAGAAAAAGATAACATCTTACCAATTTTACCAGGTGTATATTTTGAAGACGATATTGTAACGAAGTTCGTTAACTTTATTCGAATAACATTTAGTGAAGAAACTTTAGAAGAAAATCTTGATTTTATTGCCGATGCAGTTGGTCGTAAGAAAACAGAGACAGCAAGAGAAGTGATTCGTCGTTATTTCTTAAATGATTTCTACAAAGACCATATCCAAACATACAAAAAACGCCCAATTTATTGGTTGTTTACATCGGGCAAAGAAAAAGCTTTCAATTGCTTAATTTACATGCATCGTTATGACAAAACAACGTTATCTCGTATTCGTACCGATTATGTACATGAAGTTCAAAATCGAATGGATGCGGAGAGAACAGTCTTATTGAATGTCATAAATGGTGATTCAACTGTTAAAGAAATTGCAGCGGCAAAAAGAGAATTAAAATCGCTAGAAAAGAAAATTGATGAATTAAAAAAATATGATGAGCTATTGCATCATATGGCGGATCAGCAAATTGAAATCGATTTAGATGACGGTGTGAAGCATAATTATGAGCTATTTAAAGGACTAGTAGCGAAAATTTAATTATAGAAAGGGAAGCAATGGTTATATACTTGCTTCTCTTTTATTTAGCTATTACACTCCTAAATTATTATAGAGGTGAATATTTTGGATAAAATTGAATGGGGAACTTTTTTCACAGATTCATTAACAGGTATAGTCGTATTAATAATTGGTTTAATACTGGGAGGGATTACAGGCTATTTTCAAGGTAAGAAAAAATCATCACTAGGAATTGAAAGGAAAAATGAAATATATCAACCGTTGCTGGATGAATTGCTTCCAATGAGTCGTTCTGAATTGAGCGTATTAGTAAAAAAGGAAACACCTATGCTAAAAGAAATTTTTATGAATGATTATAAATATGGCTTATCAACAGAATTGCAAAAAAAATGTGATCATTTATATTCATTAGTAGAAAAACATAATCAGATTAACATAGTTTTGATTGCTCATAAAAAAATTGTAGAGATATTCGAAAAAGGTTATGAAGAACTATACGGTAGCATCATTGAAGGAGTTAGCATTCACACGGATAGAGATGGTAATGGATATGAACAAGAACATGAAGTATTACCTGTTGAACTTATTCGTAGAGGGAACTTTGAGAAAGAAATTATAAGTCTCTTAAATAATGAGGGGATGTATGATAGCGAAGTGTGTGTAGATAAAAGTAATAATTACTTTGTCCCAATTTATAGTGTTTTGGTTCGAATTTATAATGCTGTTTTACTTACTAAAATGAATGGAGAAGAAAATATATTGCCCCCATTAAAAAAAGAATTGAATATGTCACCAGCGGAATACATTGCTCTTCATTATAACTTTTTTGAAATATTTAATTCAGATATTCAAATAACAAAAAAAATTGAACTTGAAGAAGAAATCATAGATAAATCGCAAGAACTAATAAGTGATTTAAAGGGAATTATTAAGAAAATAGTAAAAACATACGAGGTTGAAGAAATATAGGAGGAAGGTTTATGGCTGATTTAGTAATAGTAGGTAATGGATTTGATATAGCACATAAGTTGAAGACAAAATATATCGATTTCATAGATTATATTTGTATATTTGAAAGGAAATCTATGTATATTGCACCAGGGCTGGTACTAACAAATTCTATGTCAAAGGAAGACCAAGCGAAGAATGAACTATATGAAAAATTAAAGAAGTACATTCCAGAAGAAGATTTATGGTATTCGTTAGAAGAATCGTTGGGACAGTTAGATTATGAACAACTAAAAGAGGATAATTCGGAGTATTTTATAGGCTATGGAGATGATAACTGGAAAGATAGTGCAAATCATGATTATCAATTTATGATTAATGAAGAATTAAATTTTACAGAGGAAATGACTCTACAATTTACAAACTGGATTGAAACAATAAATACAATGGTACAACCATTACCATATCTCGAACATATAATGAAGGGTAGTAATATTTACTTGAATTTTAATTATACGGATACGCTAGAAAGCTCGTACGGCATTTCTGAACGCAGTATAAAATATGTACATGGGAAGGCTAAACGAAAAGATAAATTAATTTTGGGACATCATGATGATTCATTTTGGAGTAAGGAGGATCTATCTATGATGACTGATGAAGAATATGAGGACCATATGGAATATCAATTCGAAAGAGATTTTCGTGAAATAGAAGCTGAGCAGATTATAGAAGATTATTTTAAAAGAACATATAAGGATACCCAGAAGATTATTTCAGAACATAATGATTTTTTTAAAACATTGTCACATGTGAATGATATTTATATTTTAGGACATTCATTATCGGATATTGATTTTAATTATTTTAAAGAGGTAAAAGCTAATACATCTTCTAATTGTAGATGGATGATCTCATGTTACTCCCCGTCAGATTATGATAGAGCAAATAATTTAATTGAAAAGCTATGTATTGAGAATTATGAATTTATAAAACTATGAAGATACGAGACATGTAGAGATATTTATTTAAAATAAGGAGTTGGACGCATGACAGATATATTTAAAGATCCAATCTTACATTACAAAAACTTTAAAATGGGAACCGAAATCGAAATTGCAGGTACATTTATTTATAATGGGATGAAAGAGCTCGAACAAATTAATATATTTGATATTGAAAGTGAAATGTTTATGTTTCTCTATAATTTAGCTGTTGGCATTGAGAGGTTACAGAAGGTAACAATCGTATTATCTGAAAATATTGAGGATATTACAGTTTTTGAGGATAGTTTGAAAAGTCACAATCATCAAGACCTACATAATCGAATTTTAAGAAATGATATTGATATTAGACTGAGCTCGAGGGAAAATGCTTTTCTGCAATTATTAAGCAGATTTTATGATAAGCATAGATATGGTCGATTTCATGTGTCAACAAATTTGAATGCAGAAAAGCTTGAATTATCGAGCTATATAAAGCAGCATTATACAGGAGTTTATGAAAATGATTTTTTTACAGGAAGCATCCGGAATAACGAAGAACTTAAAGACTTTTTTGGAAGAGTTATAGGTTCAATCGCTAAAAAGTACTATTTAGCGATTGAACGTTTGGCTAGGCTACAAAATATATACACGTATGAAATTAGAGGTGAGTCCAAGGCTGAAAAGGTATTTTTGCAGGAATTCAGAAAAAACTCATTACAAGAGCAGAATATAAACGAGAAAATAGCAGCTAAAGAGCTAATCGTATATTTAATGCAGACGAACGATAGAAATCCGTTCTTCCGATATATCGATAGTATTGAACCTTTAGATTTTGATATTGCATTGGCTAATGAATATCTGGAACAAATCATAGGAGGAAATATTTCACAAGATTTAGTTAGTACTGTGGAATATGAATATGTAGAGAACGGTTATTCTCTAGAAAGAGTTAGACAATTGGATGTAATAGGTAATAGAAATGTAGATTTTGAATTTGCTCAAATTCAGAAGTGCAAGGCTTTACTTAAGTGTTTTTTAAATGCTGAAATAGATTGCTATACATTTGCTAATGATTTTTTAGATGAAATGTCCTATTTAGATAATATTTACGGCAATAGCATCTTGAAGGAAATGTCAGTACTTTGTCAAAATTTCATTAAACAACTTGAGAATGGTCTAGATATGTCGAAACAATTAAAAAATCAATTTCTTGAAATTTATGAAGAATTTAAAGAGTTTTATTGTCTTCATGAATTTCAAGATGAAGATTCGAAAGAAATTATTTAAAAGGATAATTTGGAATCGGTGCAGCCGTTACACTCGATTCCTTACAAGCCTCTAAATTAGAAGAGGCTTTTTTGTGTTTTCGGCTATAATATAAGGTGAGGTGATTCATTTGAATATCGAACAAATAGAATCTGCATTACAGGATGCGTTTAATGAGCCGCTGAAAAGTGGCGAACATCGTAAAATTGTGTTCTGGGTAGATAAAGATCAAGAATTTATTGATGAAATTGATCAAATGACAATAGATGGTGTACAAATACAAAAATTAACGAATAACAATCAATATTATATGAAGCATTTATTAGAGGAGAAGGATACGCAATCTCACTATTTAATTTATACGAATTTGGAATTGAATTCGGAAGAAAATTGGTTGTACGATATTATGTTATATTCGAAAACATTTTTTGCAGATCGTATTTCATTAATTATTAGTGACTTGCACATTGATCAGTCATTACAGATGATTATTAAGAAATATGAAAAGTTCTTCAATAACAAAGAACGCTTCAAGAAGTTCCAGGCTTTTGGTTTAACGAACTATACAGAAGAATCGATTGAGCTTGCGATTATGAGCGTTCTATGTGGCATTAAAACACCAGATTTTGAATCGGTCTTAAAAATGGTGTTAATGGATACGCTAGATGACACTGAAAATAAATACACGGCACAGATGGAGAAGTTCTTTGATTTAGCTGCTTTTTGGAAACACGTAGAGCAGCATTATGGCTATGAGCGTGAAGTGAAAAGTTTGAAAACTCTATTCATTCATTTGACTGTAACTGCTCTTAGTCATGCAATGAAAGAGGAATATTTAGGTGGATTAAGAGAGTTTATAGCGGTTCGTAATAGAACGAATTCATTAGTATTCATTGATCATTGGCGACATCATAAAACGGATTATGTTGTATTTGATGAGTACGCAGTAGGAATTGAACAAGAAATTAATTTAATAAGCTTAATTCAATCGATTCCTGTTGAAGAAGTCAAGCAAGCAGATATTTTTCCTTATTTTGATAAGGCAATCATTATTAAAATTGCAAATAGCTTGTTGGAGAATTTAGAGGACTTTGAAAATTATATAAAGCTAATTAAGTTACGTAGAGTGAAGCACTATTATAATCAGTTCACATTTGTTTACGAGGCATTATACTATACCGTAAAAATGCATGAGTTTTACAAGGAGCATAAGCAGGGGCTTATGCAGGGTGAACCAATTGCTATACAGGAGGCATATGTAAAAGAGTATTATGTGATGGATATGTATTACCGTAAATTTTATGTTGCATTCGATGAAAATAGTAATAATGAATTGCTTAAAAAATTGAAGTCACTTGTTGAAAATCTTTATACAAACTGGTTTGTGGCAGAGCTAAATACGAAGTGGTCAAAAGCTGTAAAAAAAGATTTGACGAGCACTTGGTCATTGCCAGGAGTGAGGAATCAACAAAGCTTTTATTCTTCAATTATTGCACCGCATATCCGTAAAGGAGAGCGAGTTTTTGTCATTATTTCAGATGCGATGCGGTATGAAGTCGGCGTAGAATTAGCAGAAAGACTAAATGCTGAAACAATAGGTGATTGTGATATGAGTACGCTGTTAGGCGTAGTACCTTCTGTAACAAAATTAGGTATGGCTGCCTTGCTACCGCATAATAAGCTTGATTTTGATGCATCTGGTCGTGTGATGATTGACGGTTCGGATTCGTCTGGCTTAGAAAATCGTAAGAAAATACTTGAATCGTATGTGGAAGATAGTATTGCAGTGCATTTTCAGGATGTGTTAGATATGAATAAGGCAGGACGTAGAGAGACTTTTAAAGGGAAGAAGCTCATTTACTTCTACCATGACACAATTGATGCAATGGGTGACAAAGCCTCAACGGAAATATATACATTCAATGCCGTTGAAAAAGCATTAGATCAATTATCTGCTTTAATAAAGGTTATCCGCGATGATCTAAGTGGTTCAAATGTTTATATTACAGCGGATCACGGTTTCTTGTATCAACGTGAAGAACTTCCTGAAAGTGATAAATTGGCAAAGGAAAAGATGGATGTAATCGAAGTAAAACGCCGTCACATTTTATCGAAAGAGCAGCGTGAATTAGAGGGACAAATTAGAGTGAATTTATCTGCTATTGTACAAAATGAAGAAGCATTAACGGTTTATTTACCAAATGGAACAATTCGCAATCGATTGCAAGGTTCAGGCGTAAATTTTGTACACGGTGGAGCGAGCTTACAGGAAGTAGTTGTTCCCTTATTAACATTTAAAAATAAGCGTGCTGGTCAAAAAGGTGTACAAGCGATTCAAAAAGTGGATATTAAGCTAACAAATACGATACGTAAGATTACAAATAGTATTTTTAACTTAGAGTTCTTCCAAACTGAAAAAGTTGAAGAAAAATGGATTCCTCGTACTGTTTTAATTTATATGGCAAATGATGAAGGAAGCGTATTATCCAATGAAGAAACTTTAATAGGGGATCGTACATCTGATAAGCCCGAAGAACGTACATTTAAATTGCAATTTGCATTAAAAAGCATTACGTATGACCGTGCTAAAACCTATTATTTGAATATAAAAGATGTAGAAACGGGTGTCGTAATCGAAAAAATACCGTTTTCAATTAACTTAGGCATTGTTAGTGATTTTGACTTTTAGTAAAGAGGTGTGAACATGGACGAGGTTTCGACACTAAATTTAGATAAAAAATTAAATGAGCAGTTTGCTGGGCGAGTGGTGCGTAAAGATTTAACAAAGCTTATTAAGGAAGGGGCAAACGTGCCTGTTTATGTATTGGAGTACCTATTAGGTATGTATGCTGCTACAGACGATGAAGAAAGCATTCGTGAGGGCGTTGAGCGAGTGAAAAAAATACTTGCTGAAAATTTTGTACGACCAGATGAAGCAGAAAAAATTAAGTCAAGAATACGAGAACTCGGTCAATATTCCATTATTGATAAAGTAACCGTTGCGTTAAATCCTAAAATTGATACGTATGAAGCAGAGTTTTCAAATTTGGGACTAAAGGGCGTTCCTGTGCCACCAAGCTATGTGAAGGAGTTTGATAAGCTACTAGTAGGCGGTATTTGGTGTATGGTGAAAATCGATTACTTCTTTGATGAGGAAGTGCGTAACACAAATCCGTTCAGTGTAAGTAATTTAAAGCCAATTCAAATGCCAAACATGGATATTACAGAAGTTTTTGAAGGACGTAAGCAGTTCACAAAAGACGAGTGGATTGATGTATTAATTCGTTCAACAGGCATGGAGCCAACGCAGCTTGAAGACCGTGTGAAATGGCATTTATTATTACGCTTAGTGCCTTTGGTGGAAAACAACTATAATATGTGTGAATTAGGACCACGTGGTACAGGTAAATCGCATGTATATAAGGAAATTTCACCGAACTCTATATTAGTATCTGGCGGTCAGTCAACCGTTGCCAACCTTTTTTATAATATGACTACACGCAAAGTAGGCTTGGTTGGTATGTGGGATTGTGTAGCATTTGATGAAGTAGCTGGCATCCGATTTAAGGATAAAGATGGTATTCAAATTATGAAGGATTATATGGCGTCTGGATCATTTGCACGTGGTAAAGAAGAAAAAAATGCATCCGCATCAATGGTATTTGTCGGTAATATTAATCAAAGTGTGGATGTTCTTTTGAAAACATCTCATTTATTTGCCCCATTCCCACCTGAAATGGCGAACGACACTGCTTTCTTCGACCGAATGCATTATTATATGCCAGGCTGGGAAATTCCTAAAATGCGTCCAGAATTCTTTACGGATCGTTATGGCTTTATAGTAGATTATGTTGCTGAGTTTTTCCGTGAAATGCGAAAGCGTTCCTTTGCGGATTCAATCGACCGTTATTTTAAATTAGGTAACAACTTAAATCAACGAGACACAATTGCCGTACGTAAAACAGTGTCAGGCTTAGTGAAGCTACTATATCCACATGGCGAATATACACGTGAGGAAATTGAAGAAGTACTGAAATATGCTTTGGAGGGACGTCGCAGAGTAAAAGAACAGTTGAAGAAAATTGGCGGCATGGAATTTTATGATGTAATGTTCTCTTATTTAGATAAAGAGACCATGCTAGAAGAGCATGTTGCTGTTCCTGAGCAAGGCGGAGGAAAGCTTATTCCAGAAGGTATGTTAAGACCTGGGCACGTCTATGTTGTAGGTCAGGCAGTAACAGGCATGATAGGTATCTATAAATTAGAAAACCAAGTTGTCAGTGGCACAGGAAAGTTTGATAAAGCTGGTATAGGCTCTAATAGAGAAGTAAAAGAAAGCCTCGATACAGCATTCCGATATTTCACTGCAAATAGTAAGAGTGTTAGCAGTTCGATCAGTACCAAGACGAAGGATTATTTAATGCATCTTACAGACCTACAGGGCATCGGATTAACTGCTCAAGTTGCAATTGCTGAATTAATTGGGCTTTGTTCAGGAGCGTTAGATAAACCTGTGCAGGACGGACTTGTGATTGTTGGAAATATGACGGTAGGCGGGACGATTTCGAAAGTCGAGGAATTAGCCAATATTCTTCAAGTTTGTGTGGATGCAGGTGCAAAGAAAATTCTCCTACCAGCTCCATCGGCAGGAGACTTCTTTACAGTACCAGCAGATTTAATTGTAAAAGTTCAACCAATCTTCTATCTAGATCCGATAGATGCGGTTTATAAGGCATTAGGAGTGAGTTGATTAGTTTTAATTATTGGTGTATATTTTGAGATTTTTTATGTATAGGTAGTAGAGAATTCCATCAATTTTTATTTTGTCTTATTGTGGTGAAACAGAGGGGGAATGGGTAGTGGCAACGACAATCGAAGTGAATAAACAAAGTGTTAAACAATTATTAGAAACAGGTAAAGTTAATAAGTTCATTATCCCTGAGTATCAACGTCCATATGCTTGGTCTGATGAACAAATTCAAACGCTCTTTGAGGACTTAGTAGAGTATACAGAAAATAATAATGAGAGTACTTATTTTCTAGGAACAATTGTTTCATACGAAAATGAAAATAACGAACAAGAAATAATAGATGGTCAACAGCGAATCACTTCTTTGTTTTTATTACTTCGTGCACTTTATTCTAAACTAAGCTCAATGACAGAAACAAAAGAAGTTAAAAATTTCAAGGGGCAAATTGAATCTGCATTGTGGGAACAAGATGAATTAACTGCTGAGGTCGATTTCGAAAAAACGCTTATTAAATCCAGAGTAATGAGAGACGAAGGAAACAAAGTTTTTTCAGAAATACTTATTACAGGCGATGTTGGAGCTTTAGCAAAAGATAACTATTCGTTAAACTACAGATTATTTACAGAGCTAATAGAAAGGTATGCTACGAATGAGCCAGAGTTATTTTTCTGGTTTATTCGAAATGTACTAAATAAAGCAATTCTATTACCAATTACGGCAGATTCACAAGATACGGCATTAACAATTTTCTCAACTTTGAACGATAGAGGATTAGCATTATCAGATGCAGATATTTTTAAAGCAAAAATATATAATCAGTTGGATGCTGATGGGAAAGCAACTTTCATTGAACAATGGAAAAAACTTGATGATGATGCAACCAATGCAAATGAAAGTATTCAAAAGCTGTTTTATTATTATATGTTCTATTTAAGAGCTTTAGAAAACGATCGAAATACAACTACACCAGGTATAAGAAAATACTATTCAAAAAATAATTTTGAACAGTTATACAAGAGTGATGTGATAGAAAATTTGAGTACGGTGATTAACTTATGGCTTGTAGTGAATAATCGTGTAGAAATTGATGATGAAGACTGGTCGAAAAATATAGAAATTAAACAAGTATTGGATATGTTAACTTCTTATCCAAATGAATTTTGGAAGTATCCAGTTGTTATATATTATCTTAAATATAATGAATCAGAGGATTTCGAAGAACTATTTTTAAAATTTCTTAAGAAACTACTTGCAGTTTTGGCAGCAAGATATATTGTTACCCCGACTATTAATGCTGTCAAGAGAGGAATTTTAAATTTAAACTCTGAAATAATCAAATCTCCTGTTCCAACATTTGATTTTCCTAAAGTAAGTGAACAAGAATTAAAAGATAAAATCAAGCTTGCTCACCGTAATACAGTTCGAATGATATTAAAGATTCTAGCATATCAAAATCAAAAGGAATTACTTCCTGAGAAATGGGAAATAGAGCATATCTTGCCTCAAAAATGGCAAACAAATTATTTTCCTAGTAACTTTGAAAGCGAAGTACAAGAATTAGTAGAACATATTGGAAATAAGGTTCCGTTTGAGAAAAAACTAAATATTATTGCAGGAAACGGATATTTTAAAAAAAAGCAACAAAGCTATGAAAAATCAAAAGTCCAACTAGTGCTTAATCTTTCTAAAAATCATAATGATTGGGGATTAAATGAAATTCGAGAGAGAGATATTAGGATTTCTGATGAGCTATTAATCATATTAAATGATTGGGGATTAAATCAACCTAATACATCTGCTCAGGATGAAACCTCTCCAGTTCCAACGGCTGAAGAATTAAAAATGATTGAAGAACTTAAAAGAAAAGGTTTAATTAAAGTGTAATGCAAATCACGTTGATTATCTGATTTCCAATGCGATTAGCGTGGATTAAAAAGAATACTAATTAACCAATAAGACAACATTGCCGAGAATAGCGGTTATAAAGACCTACTCCCAACTTATATTAAATTCCTATCCTACATCATAAATGATGTAGGATTTTTTTGATTATTTCCTTCAATCCCTTCATTTTCCCACTCTTAAATTGTTGGCTAAATAACATTGAAGATAGATTTGGTGTAAATGAATTTGGTATTCAGTTTAAGTCATAACTGGCAATGAAGCATACTCATTGTTTTGCAATATTATTCATTACTCTAGTCCATAAATTAAATTGTTAAGTACTATTACAAAGCTTATTTGGCTAAATATTTCATCCTGTTGCCCCTAGGCAAAGTATAAATATTCGTGTCTTATGCATATCTGCATTATTATTTATAGCGTTTTTAAAATAATAAACATAGTGTGGAAAATATTTTTTGAATAGTTTCTCTCGGAACTTTGTAGAATGAAAAGTCACTTGAAATATGAGCAGTTAAGAGACGTAAATAAGCGGGTGATTTGGCGTAAGAAAGAAACGGGAATCCGTTGATATAACTACGTTAAATAGACAATCATCTGCTTCAAAAGAGGAGAGAAAATATGATTCATACAGCAGAGTTTTCAATACAACTAGATTACGAACATATAAACTATAGAAAGGATCACTATGGCAAGGAACCGATAAATCAAATTTTACACAGGCATATGATTAAAGGGGTTAGTAGTGTGGAATATTCAAATAACCTAAATGCATCTTGTAAGATGGTAATAGATATTCCTTTGATTTTAAATAAAGGGAATGTAGAAGAAAGCGATTATGAGCAAGTTGAACGTTATATTAAAAGAGCATTGAGTATAGTTTATGGGAATGAGCAGTTATTCGAGCATCATAATCTTAGTAGAGTTGATTATCGATTTGATATTGAGGTTTCTGATGAAAATATTAGGAAGATATACTTTGAATTATTCAGGAAGTTAAAAAAGAAAAAGGCTCACTTGGAAAAAAAGATTTATTTTACTTCACAATATCATCAATGTAAAAGCATTCATACTATCTCTTATGATAAGGAACAAGAGCGAAGAGATAAAAAAGAATATATTGAGATGTGGGAAAGAGGGATGATGAGATTTGAGGTGTGTGTTAAAAAAGATCATTTGAAGTACAAAAAATATAAAAAAGGAGAGCTACGGTTATTAAAGGACTATTTTAAAAAAGAAAAATACGCCAACTATATGAACAAGTACATTTTGAACATATGTCCTACTGGTGATTTTTATTCCTATCCTATGCTAGAGGCAATGGTTGCTGCAATGGATTTATCAATTAGAGAAAAAACAGAAATGAAAAAATTCGCAAAGTATGTTTCTAAAGGAAACTTAGATACACCTACTAAGCATTATTCAGATAGCACCTATCGAAAATATCTGAAACTGTTCAATGAGCATGGAATAAATCCGATTACGATTCCACCTAAGTATAAGCTGGATTATCTAGAAAGCTTAGTGAAGCAGGCAGCCTCGTAAATAGGGGAAATTTCTTCGGTGAAAAGCAAATTACCATTGCCTAGTATGAACTAAGTAATGGTGATTTTTGTTTGCAATTAGCATGATTTTTTGAAATGTTCAACAGATCGAATGCCGTTGAAAGAATAATTTTTTTCATGTCTGTACTTATTATTTCACCATTGTAAAAAATATCTTGCTCCAGCAAAAGTGATTGTAATTCTAATTTATCAGCTACTAAGTTCATATCCGCGATTCCTTTCAAAATGTCATGAAGACACCATTTTTATTTGTTTGTTTACTATAAGCAGAGGTTTATTGAAATATTCCATTTATTGCTCCAATGGATTTTGTGATTTTTATATGGAAAGTAATAAAAGGAATTTGATCGGTGGACATAAAAGTCTCATATTTAGTTGCATCTATTTAAATTTAGTACTCGACAGAAGTGTACAAATTTATGAACTAAGGGTTTTGCCCTATCCAATAATCCTACAAAACAATGAAGAATGGTTTTGTAGTATAAAAAAGTCATGCAAAACAATCAGGGAATGTAGCTTTGTAGTATAAAGAAGTCATGCAAAACAATCAGGGAATGTAGCTTTGTAGTATAAAAAAGTCATGCAAAACAACGAAAATGTGGTTTTGTAGTATAAAAAAGTCATGCAAAACAATGAGAATGTGGTTTTGTATATAAAAAAGTCATGCAAAACAACGAGAATGTGGTTTTGTAGTATAAAAAAGTCATGCAAAACAACGAGAATGTGGTTTTGTAGTATAAAAAAGTCATGCAAAACAATGAGAATGTGGTTTTGTAGTATAAAAAAATCATGCAAAACAATCAGGGAATGTAGCTTTGTAGTATAAAAAAGTCATGCAAAACAATCAGGGAATGTAGCTTTGTAGTATAAAAAAGTCATGCAAAACACTGGAAATGTGGTTTTGTAGTATAAAAAAGTCATGCAAAACAACGAGAATGTGGCTTTGTAGTATAAAAAAGTCATGCAAAACAACGAGGATGAGGCTTTGTAGTATAAAAAAGTCATGCGAAACACTGAAAATGTGGTTTTGTAGTATAAAAAAGTCATGCAAAATACTGGAAATGTGGTTTTGTTCTATCATAAAATCGTGTAGAACAATGCAAAAATGGTCGGTAATTCAGTTACATCAAATATTTTTGTAGAAAATTCCAGAATCAAAGCCAAAGTTATTGTATGTTATAATAGGAATAAGTAATTAAGCTGTAAAGAATATTATACAGGAGGGGTAAACATGGGTTTGAAACGTACAATAAAGAGAAAATCTACACAACCTCTTACCAAAGTAACTGATTTTGGATTTAATAAAACAATTAAGAAAATTGATAAGGCGATAACTTTCCTTGAACGAAAATAACTTAATTAAAGAATAAAGGTCACTTATGTTTGTTATAAAAGAGCACTATACGATTATCTGTATTTTTAATAAGCAGTGCTAGGTACTTAGCTATAACCCTTAATTAGATAGGATTTTTTAGAGAATTTAGTTGGTATATCTTACCTAACTCTTTTATATTTATCCCAATTATTTTAAGTGGCTATAATAACATTTGCTAAGGTACACTTATATTCATCTAAAAATGCATAAATGTTACCTAACAAACTTTTCAATTGACCCATCCCAGTAATCCAGGATGTCTATAGGATTCAAAATTTTTGTAATCTATGTGCTTTAGCAATATGAACAAGCTAGCTCCCCTGTATGGTGATTTATAATACGGTGTTAACACGTCTGGCTATAATCTGGCTAATAATAATTTAAAGTGCTTGGAAACGTTGGTATGACTAGGTTTATAGGCAATTAGTTCAAATTCCCACCGTCTCCATAGAATGAATTTGTATGAAATTCAGTGAAGTGTAACTTTAAGTATATCTTTGCCGCATTGGCAAAGATATACTTAATTTTATTTTAGGCAGAAATATACTTAAAATTATTACGACGTTGTGACGTAAAGCATAAGTTTTCCAAATGGAAAACTTATGCTTTATTTTTTTTGCGGAAATCTTATGGTTGAATTTAAGAAAAACTTACGTTATTTCTTATCCCTTAATTCATTTTTATTAAATATGATATTCAACAATCGGGCCATATTGTTGAATAACAGTCATTTTTGTTACCAAACAATGCTTTAGAGACATTTTTTATATAAGATTTAAAGGGGTCCCCCCTGAGCAAACGGTTTGTACAATTCATAGTGACCCTCATTGTTATGATACTTGGGTTAAGGTCGTTGTTAATTGGAGCATATTAGTGATTAATCTTCTTCACCTCCATAGTCTTAAAAGACTTGCTAAAAAAAAATTTGAATAAATGTGAAACTAATTTTCATTTTTTCCGTCAGTACAGCGTTGTACAGCAGGATGGGTATGTCAATCATAAGACGATGTACAGAAATATAAACAAACTTAACATGGAATAAGTTGTTATAGGAGATGAAGGAAAATGAAGAAGACATTAATTACAGCAGGGTTAGCAACAGGTTTATTTTTCACAAGTATGATGGGTACAGGAGCAGATGCAAGCGCTAGTTCAGTGCATTACAAAGATGTAAAGACATCTGATAACTTCTATTCAGCAGTAGAAAGCTTAATAGAACAAAAGGCTATTAGTAGAACTAATGAAAAATTTAGACCATACGAGAACGTAACACGAGGTCAAGCTTCTAGTATAATTGCAAAAGTTTTAGAACTTGATATAGAGAATGTTAAAGATCCTAAATTCAAGGATGTTCCAAAGAGCCACCAATTCTATAAGTATATTGCCGCATTAGAGAATGCAGGACTTGTTAAAGGAAAAGGCAACGGTATATTCGGCATTAACGACCCTTTAACTCGTGGTCAAATGTCATCAATTTTAGTAAAAGGTTTTGAAATACCATTAATCGGTGGTCACGATATAGGCTTAAATGGTTTTGTTGACACTACATATTATGTAGGTGGTGGCGAAAATAGCGCCGTTGAGAATGGCGATACTTTGCTTACATTAGAGGGTCAATTCAGTCAAGCAATTGAAACTATGCATTATTATAATTTTGTCTCTGGTTACAAAACAGGAGAAACTTATAAAGACAGAGGTGAACTATTAGAGTTTAGACAAGGAGAAGCCCTTAAGCGCTCTCAGTTAGCATTGATGATTAACAGTATGCAAAAAGGAACTCAATATGAATATTTATACTTCAAAGACTTTGACATAACTAATAGAAGTGTAGGTAAGGTTGCAACTGGAGGATGGGTGCATGACAAAGCTGAAATTGACGACTCTTCGGTTGTCTCTATTAAGGAAATTTCTAACTATGAAACAACAGCGTTCCTTAGAGGTACTGGTGTAGAACAAACATTGGACAATGTATATGCTATTCTTGAGCCTAAAAAAGTTGGTAAGACTTTTGCAAGATTTGAAAACGGTGGTGGAACTGGTAAGGAGAAAGTTCTAGAAATTACTGTTACAGGAACAAAGGGTAATTTTGAAGTTTCTTATAAAGATGTAACACCAGAAAAATAAGAAACAATAGAAATACAATGGGATGCTTGATATCCTATTTTATTGCTTGAAATATATAAGCTTGACTCGTAAGATATTTTTATCAGTATAAATTAAGTTCTTCAACACATACGATCGGGCGCTTTTCTTGAATAAGCAAGGAATCCTTTTTCAGTTAATGGGCCATTTAGTTGAATAACGTCTCAAAAAAAGTGGTGGGTTTATGTTACAATTAAGGTTAAATTGTGAAGTAAAATATTACTTCTAACACGACAGAACAGTGAAAGAAGAAATGATTTATTTTAGAGTAATTAAAGGAGCGCTGTTATTTTGGAGAAATCAAAGAAAAAAGAATTATTAGATTGGTTTATAGCTATTGCGGTAGCAGTTGTTTTTGTTATCGTTATAAGAACATTTATTTTTTCACCAATTGTAGTAGATGGTTCTTCAATGATGCCAACATATGAGGACGGAGACAGAGTTATTATTAATAAATTTAGTAAGCAAATATCTGGTATAGACAGATTTGAGGTCATAGTATTTGAAGCGCCGATTGGTGAAGATTATATTAAGCGCGTTGTGGGCTTGCCGGGAGATTCTATTTCATACGAGAATGATATCCTTTATATTAATGGTGAAGCATTAGAAGAACCTTATTTAGATGAATATAAAGAAAAATTAACAGATCATGCTCCACTAACATACAATTTCAATTTAGAATCTTTAACAGGTTATAAAGAAATACCGGAGGGTTATTTATTTGTTTTAGGAGATAATCGTAGAAAAACTACTGATAGCAGAGATCCAAATGTAGGATTAGTACCAATGGATAAAGTTCTAGGAACAGCCAAAGTTAGATTCTATCCATTTGGTAATTTAGGTATTGTTAGATAAATCTATTTAAACAGTAAAATAAACTTCAACTATTGAGCGCTTTTCTTGAATAAGAAAAGTGCTTTATTCAATTATAGGGCCATATTGTGGAATAACTCTAAATAAGAAATATTTGGATATTTATGTTAAAGTCTAATTAAGTTTGTTAAGCAATGGCTTAAACTAATGGGGCAAATTAGTTGAGTAAAAGAAAGGCTTTCTACTTACAGAAAAGTGAACAATGAAGAGTAATTTTTGGGATTTCTTCAACAATCAAAGATTTTTTATGTAAGTTAGACAGTTTTTATAGAACTAATTGGAGGCTTTAACTGAATAACGATCATCAACAATCGGGCAATTTTCGAATTTTAAGGCGGGGTGATTTATTGTGACAAAGAAGTATTTTACAATTTTATCAGGTATATTTTTTATATTAACTATTTTACCTTTTAGTTTCGCTACCACAACTTGGGGCGACAAATTGTTTACCTTAGTTATAAATATAAGTCTCTATTTACCTCTGTTTTTTGGAGTATTAGGATTAATATTTGGTTTGCTTGGGGAAAAAGGACTGTTAAAACAGAGCCTTGTTTTTTTAAATATCTTAGGAATATGTATTTGGGGTGTTATATTATTTGTAGGGATTTATGGTTTTCAACAACCATAAATTAGCGGTGACACATTTGTCCTTTCACTATTCAGCAATCTGGGCGCGATTCTTCAATAAGAAAATCGCATTTTTCGGCTAAAGGGTGCGTTCCTTGAATAAAGGAAATGCTCTTTTTCGTTAAAGAACCAATAGAAGGTAACAAACAGTGCTTTTAAAAATTATCGGAATATGAAAGCGGCATCCAATGGTGAATACAATGGATGCCTTTTTTATGAAATGTTACCAAGCAAGGGTTTAGTCCTCTACGAAGACTGACTTCTTTACTTTTTATTTTTAAACCCATATTTATTTACATAAAAAAACAATATCAAATTTGAAATAGAGAAAAGAGAAGCTATAAAGATAGAAAGACCACCTAACCCCCTAACATAAAGCGCTATTGCTACTATAGCTAATAATGTTCCTAGTATAAGAAACATATACTTACTTTCTAAAAAGTTATTTATAGACTTTAATAAACGCATACTCACACCTACCATTTTTTAATTAAATATAGAACTGATGCCATCCTTATGCAACAATCTGGGCGCGATTCTTCAATATGAAGGTCGCGTTTTTCCGTTATAGGGCCATTTAATTGAGTAACGTACTTAAAAAAAATGGAGAATTTATGTTACAATTTAGGTTGAATTGTGAAGTAATGTACTTCAACTAAAGTAGCAGAATAGTACAAGTAGAAAAATTTTATTTTATGGTAATTAAAGGAGTGATGTTTTTTGGGGAAATCAAAGAAAAAAGAACTATTAGATTGGGTTAAAACTATTGCTGTAGCAGTTGTTTTTGTTATTGCTATAAGAACATTTATTTTTTCACCAATTGTGGTAGATGGTTCTTCAATGATGCCAACATTTGAGGATGGAGACAGAGTTATTGTCAATAAACTTAGTAAGCAGATTTCGGGTATAGAAAGATTTGATGTCATAATATTTGAAGCCCCGATTGGTGAAAATTACATTAAGAGGGTTGTGGGGTTACCGGGAGACTATATTGCCTATAAGGATGATATCCTTTATATCAATGGTGAAGCTTTAGAAGAACCTTATTTAGATGAATATAAAGAACAACTAATAGACAATGCTCCACTTACATACGATTTCGCTTTAGAATCTTTAACAGATTATAAAGAAATACCGGACGGATATTTATTTGTTTTAGGGGATAATCGTAGAAAAACTGCTGATAGCAGAGATCCTAGGGTAGGATTAGTTCCAATGGAAAAAATTTTAGGAAAAGCCAATGTTAGATTTTATCCATTTGACAATTTAGGTATTGTTAAATAACCCTATTTATACAAAAAGTGATATTCCACAATCGGGCACAATTCTTGAGTAGAATTGTGCTTTTATTCAGTAATAGGGTGAATTGGCTGAATATACAATATGGGTATATATGGAACGTTCAAGAGTTAAATTCCGTCTAACTTATTAGAATGGAGGGCTATAAGTTGAGTGATAAACTTTATAATTTAATCAAAGCAATTTGTTTAATTGTAATCGCGTTCTCAAGTGTAGTAATAGCTATGCAGCTGACGCATATTGGTTATTTGTTAGAGGCTATAGGGCATTAGAATATTATCTTATAATCTTCAACAATCGGGCGCATTTCTTGAACAAGGAAAAGTGCTTTTTTATTAGGCTCTGTTAAAGTTAAATATTGATATTACTTATAAAAATGGAAGTTCCATTTTTTTATATTTGCATGTTAAACTATAGCACCCCTTTAGTTTAAGTGTAATTGTTCAAAAACTTATTAATTAAATAGTTACATCTATTTTTTTTCAATCGCCATACGCAAGTTCGAGATAACTCCAATAAGTAATACTAACGAACAAACCGTTTTTTCAAAAGGTGTTCCAAACAATTGTTGTATAAATCCAAAAGACCAAAGTACAACAAAAAACCAACATATAACGGTTATTCCTCTTTGGTATTTATATAGTTTAATTCTCCCAACAATCAACGTAAAAACTACTCCAATAATAGAAATAACGATACTTATAACAGATATTGGTAGCTGTTCAGCGAATGATTCAGACCTTCCACCATTAACCCATGTAAATGGAATACTTTTGCTTATAATAAGAAAGTGGATTAAGATAGTCAAAGAGTAAAAAATAATTCCCATAAATACAGCAGTTTTCATATTAATTTTCCTGAGTTTTTCTAAAAAAATCACCTCATTTTTCTTCCTGTTTCAATTTTATGCGTTTAGTAATTGTCCTAATCCTGTGAGAACTCATCAATGGAAGAATCAAATTTTAGAAATTGCAAGGTCAATGAAATAACACTCCTGTCTTGTAAAGTTTCTGAACGAAACTCAAACATTAAGTGCATAAATACTAAAAAAGATCCCTCTCCTTTAATAGAATTAGGGATCTTTTCAAATTAATTCTGTTCCATAGCTTCAGTCAGCATATCTTCATAATCTTCTTCATCGTAAACGACGTTATAAATTTTCCAACCGCTGTCTGTTTTCTTTAAGTAGGCAGTTCCCGATAAATCTACAGTCATTTCAAGATTAAATTCCATTTCAGGGTCACTCATAGAAACTCGAACCTTTAAGTTATCTACCTTCACTTCTGCAAAACGTTTATTAACTGAAATCACTTTGCTTGAATGTTCCCCAACTTGTTTCATTGAAATAGAACCAAGTGATAATTCAGGATCATCTTGTAGATTATGGCCATCTAGCGAATATGCTAAATAATAACCCATTGTTGTTTCACGATAAAGTGCTTCAAATGCTTCTAGATTTTGCTGTTCTTCATAAAGAGTAAACTCTTCTGTGACATTTCGGTTAACCGTATGGAGAACTGAAATTTTGTCTTCCTCTGTACCAGGCTCTAAATGTAAAGCACGGTCAATCATTAACACTGCGTGAGAACGTTTCGCAAAATCATTCGGATTGAACTTGTCTCCATAACCGTTCACGATTCCGACAGCTGCTGTTTTTAAAATAGCATCATAAGAGTAGCTTTCTGGATTTATATCGTTAAATGTTTTTCCGTTTTTTGAAAAATCGACTGTCTCATTAAATGCACGATAGATCATAGCTGCCATTTGAGCACGTGTAATCTTATCATTCGGTTTAAATGTACCGTCTTCTTTCCCAGTAATAATCCCTCTGCTACTTGCAATTTGGACAAAGTCATAATACCAAGCTGAAGATTTAACATCAGGGAACTCTTTTTTAATATCACCATTTGTTAAATTCATGGCATTCACTAAAATTTTCGTGAATTGTGCACGTGTAATACTATTTTCAGGTTTTAAAAGAATCGATGTATATTCATATTCTTCTCCATCTTCTTCATAAACCTCTTTTTGTTCATATCCATCAATGATATCTGCATATAAGAAGCGTTCTAATTGTTCATATGCTCCATGCTCATAATTGACATCATCCATGTAATATTGATTGATTGTTTTTCCTGCAGCAAATGTTTGCGTTACCGGAAAAAGACCAAACGAAACAACTAAAACTAATAAAATTCGAACTGCTTTCATGGTGTGACCCCTCTTCATAATATTTCTAACACATGAAATATATTACTCTATGATACCACAAATAAATACAAGTATATTATGGGAATTGTCATTATGTTAATAAATTCAAAATAACATTATGCTTTTATTACTTTTATTAAAATTACTTGCAACCTTAAAAGTATGGTGTAAATGTGTACCAAGGAACAATGACTGTATACAATTTTAATTAGATTCTAAAAGTCAAATTTAATGTAAATCATCAAACATCTTCCTTAGGCATTAAAAATTCTCCTGTAAATGGCTCAGATATTTTTGTTTATGGATTTGGCGATGAAGTTGGCAAGATTAATTTAGAAGCACTAACTACAGGTGCAGTGTATTCAAATGGAATGTTACCGTATGGGACAGCTGGCGTGAAGACATGACGTGATAGTAAGGCGCCGGAAAGGTTGTCTCCGGCGAGTTACGGTGCTCATTCTAATTTGGCTGCTGAGTAACTGCACGGTCAATAGCCCTAATTATTTTTTGTTATTCAACAATCGGGCGCGATTCTTCAATAAGAAGATCGCGTTTTTCCTTTATAGGGCCATATTGTTGAATAACAATCTGTTATGAAGTTTACTAAACAACACTTTGATAGCAATGACGCCCTTATAAATATAAGTTAAGAAATTTGAAATAAAGTCGATATGTGTTTCAATATTTCAACTTTTTTGGGCTTTTTTGCGAAAAATAGGTGCCATTTAACGTTATATATAATGTAAAGGCTTTTGCAGTATCAATACTATATAAAGGAGAAGGAAATGAAGATTAATGAACATAATTTTATAAAATACCTTCAAGGCGGCAAAGAAAACGCTCTTGATTACGTAATCGATCACTATCTTCCATTAATAAAAGGTGTTGTATTGAAAATTTTAGGTCCTCTTGACATTAATGACATCATAAAGGAGTGTTGTAACGATATTCTATTATCTATCTGGAAAAACGCGAAAAAGTTCAAAGGAGATGCAGCTGACTTTCAAAAATGGGTATGCGTGATTGCAAAATATAAAGCAATCGATTATTACCGCATGGAAATGAAGAAAAAAGAAAGCCCCTCTTTGGATATAGAGCTTACGCAGAATGACCCAATGAAATATGAAAGCACCTATCTGGAAGAACAGGAGAACATTTAGGCAATAATCTCGACATTAAAGCCTGTCGATCAGAAAATTTTTATAATGAAGTACCTACTAGATTTTGATACAGAAGAAATTGCCCATCAATTGCAGATGACAAAATCGGCTATTAATAACCGGCTTTACCATGGCAGGAAAAAACTTAAAAAAGATTTAGGGGGTATGCCCATTGAAAAATCTGTTTAAACACTTCAATGATATTGAAATCGATTTAACTGAGTTTGAAGAAGCAGAGGTAACAGAACTTGAAAAAGCACAGTTTAAAAGGGACCTGAGAATACAGACATCCAAAACAACACCGAGAAAGTGGATGAAGGGAGCTGCAGCTGTCTGCTTGTCGTTGGGTATCGGTGCTGCATCAGTTATAGGTCTTTCCTACACAACATTCGCTCAGGAAATTCCAGTTTTGAACAGTATTATCAAGCTTTTCTCGACCCAAGAAAAAATAATATCAGGCTATGAGGAATTCGCCGATCAACAAAATCTTGTAGCAGAAAGCAATGGGACAACGATTACGGTAAATGAAAGCTTATTCGATAGTAAAAAGTTTTTAGTTGGCTATTATATTGAAACGGACAGGGATTTAGGTGATTCCCCGGAAATTGAGACTACTTTTAAGGTAGATGGCCGCGAATACGCCCTCTATAATACGGAACATAGGATTGAAAAAGTCGGGCCAAATCAATACGCCGGCTTAACTACAGCGATCTTGAACTTATCTAATTATTTACAGGAGGCGAATTTTGAGTTTCACATTAGTAGTATTTCCAGTCAGGATAAAAAGGAAATGATCCAGGGGAGTTGGGATTTTGAAATAAATGCTAAGGCGACTGAGCCTAAAGTCCAAATCGTGGAAGCACCTGCATCAAAAAATGCTGATCTAGGAATTAAACTAAATGAAATCATATACACACCGATTTCCTTTATCGTCAATTACAAAGAAATGATAAGAAATGAGAACTTAAAAGATAAATGGGACATGATTTCTTCCGGTTTAAAAGTAAAGGATAATCTAGGTAATACGTATACATCAACGTTAACCGGTGGTATAGGACACGACCATGGAGATATGGAATTTGTCTATACCTTTGAAAAACTGCATCCGGATGCTGAAACTTTAATAATCACTCCATTCTTCCGATTGATGGAGGCTGACGAAATTGATGAAAATGGCGTTAAAATTTTTAGAGGTAATACCAATTCTATAAAGGAAAAAATAGAGCTTGAGGATATTATTGTAGATATTCCCAAATAGAGCACAGCACTTATTTGTGAAAAACAACGTAAAACATAAAATGCACGCCAATTGTGAATACACTTTACAATTGAAGGGACAGTTCAGACTATAAAAATAAAGTCCTTAAACTTCACTGAAGTGACCCCTAAAAGTTAGACACGGTTATTTCATTTAGGCAGCGGTTTGGGATGCAGGAAGCTACTGTCTTCTCTAGTCCTCTACCTTATTTTTAACTACTTTTTTCTATCGATCCAATTATATGTGGTCTTTTAATAAAGATTGATAAACTATATTTAATTACTATATTTAATTTTGATAAGAAACCTATATGAGAATGCAGGTTTTTACTTATTCCACAAACGGGCGCGATTGTTGAAGAAGCGAATTTCTATAGCATTAACCTTAATATTAAGATGCTCTTACAACGCATATTTTTATTCTATCGTAGGTAAATCCGTAGGAGCACTTAAAAATTATAGTCGAAAAGTGCTTATAAGCGTTGATATAACAACGTTTGTGAAATAGTTAGTCATAACTCCACCGTCTCCATACTTATATAGTCGTCAGAAAAGGCGTTATATGCTTTATTTTTTGTAGAATTTAAAACCCCCTCCTATACAGGGGGTTCGTGTCCTGATTATATACATATGTTTGTGAGTGTTCCAACTAAGCTAAGTGTCTCTGCGTTTGTTGGGTATCTTAAAGGGGTTGTAGTCTGATATTCCATCTACATGCAAATTTGAAATATAAATATGGAAATAGTAAATGTTGATGTCGAGGATATTATGTAGAAAAAGTTGGGTGAAACAGAAAAGTCACCTACTACTTGTTCTATATCTTCCATTACCATCACCACATACAACAGTAATAGCTAGTGGATTGATGACCAATAGACTATAGATGAAACATTAAACACTATATATACTATTGATATTGTTTTGAGTGGATTATATACTAGTAACATACTAAAGATTACTAGTGAAGAGGTGGAGAAATGAGTAATAAACATGAATATGATTATGAATTTAAAATAAAAGTTGCTAAAGAAGCTATTAGCACTAACAATAATACCTTTACATCAAAGAAATATGGAGTGAATGTTAATACTGTTAGGAAGTGGAGAAGAGAATACGAAGAAGGAAAGTACGGAGTAGTAGGAGAGCAAAGTACCCTAGAATTAAATAGTGAAATAGATATAGCTATATTTAAAAAAGAAGTATTAAATTTAAAAAGGCAACTAGAAGAATCACAAAACGATTTGAAGGAAGCAATGACTTTGATTGGGGAAAAGGATTTTTATATTAAAAAGTTGCAAGGAAGTTTAAATAAGTAATTAAATTCCTAGTTAAATGGCCTAGGAAAGTTTTCTAGTCATTGGACTATTCATATGTTAATGAATAGGTAAAAGGTAAATCATGATGGCTTAAATGTTGATATTGAAACCCTCAACGGTTCGAGGTTTTATAGACTGTAGTAAGTAACTTGATAGAACGACTTGAAGTTACAAATTTAAATGATAAAGAATCTGAAAATGAAATAATCATTTTCCGTATTAATACCTTACACTCAAGGCAAAGTCTCGTAATGTGGAAGAAAATAGAATCCACTATCGAATAGAATTTAGGGGAATTTTCGGCCTTTAGTTTGGGTAGTGTACTTGGTGGTCCGTCTCCATATAAGAAATTTAGTAAGTGTCAAAATCCTATTATAAGGATTTTGGCATTTTTTATTTTTAGAAATTGGTAATAGGTACAGACACACTCACATCCTGGTAATGTTATTTCCAGAATAAAATTAATGAGATTATCCAAAACTATGAGCAAGTATGACTGTACCTGATGCAACAAACTTGTAAGCATATGGAGGCTATAAAATGAGCTCAGATAAAGACGACTTTTTGGATTCAATTGACCCTATAGAAAGAAGTAATTTGATAAAGGTTATTAACGGTACATTTAAAAAGCTTGATCGGCAATTCGTGGATGAGTTAGTTGAAATGGAAGGCTTTTTTTATGAGGAAGATGTAGAGGCTATAAATTTTGAAAGACAAAAAAATACCATGACATTAGAATATATTAACAAGTGCGAGATACCTGAAGAAAGTGATCCTGAAGAGAATGTGTTTGATTTATCACGCAAAATAGTTCACTTTATCTTTAGAAATGGCATCATTGAAGATATGCATGCTGGTAAATATGGTTATGATGAATACTCAAAGATTCCTGAAAATACACCATTAGAAGTCATTAGCCAACTGTCTAATAAAGATATGATGGCTTTAAATAAGTACATGATGGACCGAGTAGGGTATATTCTTCAATTAATACAAAATGCGGAGTATACGAAGCTTCATTATATATTGGATCAAGAAAAGTATAACGGAAGTGACTGGGATCGTCCGGATATAGAAAAAATAGAGAAGGATACAGAAGACTTAATGCTCATCGAGTTTTCTCATCATAAGGATATAGATAATTAAATCTGAGTGTATCTTGATTTTATCAGGATGTACTTTTTTGCTTTAATTAACACAGTGGTTATGGCAATCTAATACTGAGACTATAAATGAAGGAATTAGGTGATACAGCATGATAAGACGACCGTTAATTATTGACACAGATCCAGGCATTGATGATGCAATGATGCTAACCGTAGCATTTGCCAATAAGGATATTTTTGATATTCGTTTAGTAACGACTGCATCTGGAAATATTTCGCAAAGTAAGGCGAATTACAATGCACATGCATTTTTAAATTATATTGGAGAAGACGTGACGATTGCAAGAGGGCTTGAGCAGCCGATGTTCCGTAAGCTTGAAGTTGCAGAGGAGATTCATGGTGCATTTGGTTTTGGAAAAGTAGAGTTTCCGAAAGTGGAAGTACCGACAAATGTCCGTCCAGCAGTTGCAGCTATGCGTGAAACGATTTTAGCGAGTGAAGAAAAGGTAACGATTGTTGCGACAGGTCCCTTAACAAATGTCGGTGCATTATTACTAGCACACCCAGAAGTAAAGGATCACATTGAAACGATTTCATGGATGGGTGGCGCAGTTCAGGGTGGCAATAAAACAGCCGTTGCCGAATTTAACGCCTTTGTTGATCCGCATGCCGCTCAAATTGTGATGCAATCAGGTGTACCGATGAGCATGTGCGGGTTAGATGTGACGCACAAAGCATTCGTCACACAGACTGAGGCGCAAAAAATTCTAGACATCGGTACAGAATTTGCGCAAAAGGCTTATGATCTTGTAACGTACTATTTGGACGTAGCGAAACCAACACCTTTTAGTGAGCCGCATTACGCCGATGTGCTCCGCTTCCATGATGTTTCTGCCATCTTGTATTTACTGCATCCTGAGTTTTTCAAAGGAACAGACTACTATGTAGAAATGTCGACAGAAGGTATTACAACAGGTGCGACAGTCGTAGATTTATACAATTCAACAGGCAATAAACCAAACGTGCATGTATTGCATGATGTGGATCGCGAAGCATTTGTTAAAGTATTTATGGATGCCGTCCGGACAATTTCAGATCGACTATCATAAGAGGAGCCACTATTCTTTTCAACGGTATCTGATAAATTATATGCGAAAACGAAAAACGTTGTTAAAAGCCGTATTTTCATCTTAGTTCCATTATTAGCGCTAAGTGGTATTTTCTATTTTGTTGGAACATTGAAGTCATCAGATGTACTTGCCATTGCGTTTCTATCGCTAGCACTTAGTTTAGGATGTCTGACAATTGGTTTGGGTCCTGCCATTTTAGTAGATTTTGTAGACCAAAAAGACATCGGTAAAGTACAAGGATGGTTTCTAATCTTCAAAGATCATTATTCATTTTATAGGCAGTATGAAGCATAAATCTATATACAAATATCGTTCCCAAGTTAAGTTGTGGACGCAGAAAATCAATCTTCAACAATCAGGCGCGATTCTTCAATAAGAAGATCGCGTTTTTCCGTTATAGGGCCATATTGTGGAGTAAAGTAATCACATATTTATCCATAACTTAATCGTAATAGTGATGAATTAGACTTAAACTAAAGAGGAAGGATAATTGGATAAGGTTTGGATAGAATACCTCTAAAAAGAGGGTTAGAAAAATGAAAAAAGTAGTTTTTGTTGTCTTAATATTATTAGTTTCAGTAGGTACTATTGAGAAATTATCTGCTCGTTCATTACAAGCAGCTGAAAAAACATTAGAAGTCAGTAAACACCAAGAATTATCAATAAAACAAGCTATTGAATTAGCATATCCATCAGCATTGAAATGGAATGAAAATGCTCAATTATTAGTTGCAATCAATATAGATATAGATAAGCCTGGGAAGGGAATTGGAGCAAACGGTAAAAGGGAAAATTGGAATATTTCGTTTGGAGTGCCAGACACTAATAAGTATTTTTTAGTAACCATCCATGATGGGAAAATTGATGGACTAAATGATTTGACAACAGAAGGTACATCTCCCTATCCCCAAAAGGAGTTTGTAGGAGCTGCTGATATTAAATACGATTCACCTGTATTACTAAAAAAAGCATTAGAAATGGGCAGTATTTATCCAGGTAAAGACTGGGCAAAAGGTTACAATTTTATGCTGCGAAAAGACACAGTGACAAATATCTCCCTAATGTTAGTAATAGGTTGGAATAGCAATCAGACAGAAATGAAAGCAGTTGGCTTTAATGTAACAACAGGAGAATATATTCCGCCACAAAATTTGTTAGGAATTTTGATGTATTCTCAAATAGCATTTGCTGAAACAGATGAGGGAGTACCATTTTTGATTAGCAATGGGAAATGTCCTGACTCGCAAAATTTGGAGCCTGTGAGTTCAGATAAAGGTCTTCTAAATGCATTAAACACAATTATACCCGAGGTTTATAAAAATCAAAATTACAAAGGATGGAAAGTAGAAACCGTAGCGCATCTTTCAGAGTCACCACATCCAGATGCTTATTATGCAATGGCTAAAAATTATTGCGGAGAAGAAATAGCTAATAATTCTTGGTTTGTAGAAGTTTTATTTCCACAATACTTACCAGCATACGATGCTTCACATAGGCAAATTTTTGTTACTAAAAACAAACAGGGGCAATGGTTTGCTTGGTTTAGATTTCATTAATGCCTATTAAACAATCGGGCCAGATTGTTGAGCAACTCAAAGGGAATTGGCGATTGAATAAAGATTTTGAAACTATCAAGAAATTTAATCGTATATTAGTTACGGACTACTTTAGGAAGGTGTGGTAAAAGGTGGGAGTATTACTAATCATTATTATATATGGACTTTTAATATGGATCTATTTCAATCCAGAAGAAAGTTTATTATGGGGGAAACGAGGGATGTACAAAGAAGAACCTCAATTAACTGAAAGTGCAATTCGTAATACAAAATCGAAAGCCTTAATCAGTATTATAGTGATAACGCTTATTAATATTATTTTTATAATTACATAAATTTTGAATAAGTAAATGCCTTCCTCAACAATCGGGCGCTATTGTTGAGTAACACCGGAAGAAAATGATCAAACTTTTTATAAAAAACTAACTTATAACTGCTATGGGAGAATCCATAAATGCCCCCCATTCGACAAACAGATTTTATTTTTTAATCTGTCTACCAAATGGGGAGCATATCAAACATCAACGTATGTCTTTTTTGGAGATCACAAACTTTTATTTGGGAATGTTATTAAGATTAATAGTGCATAAATAGTTAATGGAAGTAAAGACTCTTATTTAAATAAGCCATTGTTCAAGCAGTTTAGTGGTTGTGTTCTCGTACATCGTAGTCAACTACTTTTAGTTCTTCTAATTCGTGAATACGCATTAACTCTTCTTTATGTAATTCAATGTCCTCACCCATATATCCGACGCGCATATATTCAAAACATATATCATCCTTATCCATTTGTTGTATGATGTCGAGAAGTTTGTAGAGTTCATTTTCTTTGTTTGTTTGAGTTAAAGAGTATGGAATATCTAAATAAACAGTCCAGCAAGTATGCTGTAAATGATCAAACACATCTTTATCTTTAGGGAGTGGTTCATAAAAAGTAACATTCGTTGAAATGGTAGATGCAAATGGAATATACGGTTTAATAATAGATTCGCCAAAACTTGACCAGTATTCGTAACCATAGCCATCTTCAAATGTCCCATCGCTTGAACGTTCAACATAAAAATTAATATCAGTCGTAGCAGCTGTAGCATATGTGTAATAGTTATTTCCGTGCATCCAATCAAAGCGTATGTTTCCAAGTTCAAATTCATCTAAATAACGTTGCTCTAAATAAGCAACCATTTCTCTTTTCATTTCAGCATGCTTCCACGGTAGACCGTACTCCGCATAGAGCATCAGCAAAGCACCTCCCCCGAATATAAGAAGTCCTGTACCTATAAAGGTACGTACAAACCAGTGCATCAATTTCCCCCTATCTTTTTGAAAACTGATATAGCATTTTCATAACTCCCCATTCAATTGAATAGGGAGTATTGGTTCCTAAATGTCAATTGCCCCAAACCGAAGTTTCGGAGTATTACTGAACATAACTATATAATAGCATTAGTTATTCCACAATCGGGCGCTTTAGTTGAATAATGATTAGATGGTCTTCTTTATTTACACATTGTAACGGTGATCAATTAGTTTCTTTGATAAGAAACGTTTAGCAAATTACTAAAAAAATATAGAGGAATTTTAGTGACAAGAAGCTAACTCTTATAGTTAAAACAATTATATTGGAGTGATCCCATTGTTAAATTTTTTTGAATATAACTGGCAGGTCAGAGACGAATGGTTTGATTGGTGTTACCAGCTATCGATTGAGGAATTGAAAAAGGAAAGAACTGGTGGAGTAGGGAGTATATTATATACTCTTTTTCACATTATTGATGTTGAATACAGTTGGCTTCGTGGTATTCAAGGCAAAGAAGACATAGTAGTTGAATTTGCTGATTATGATACGCCTGAAAAGGTTAAAGCTCTTTCTGATAGATTGCGAAATGAAATAGCAGAATTTCTAAGTAAAGATATAGATAAATTTAAAAATAAAGTTGTATATGTACCTTGGGATGAAGATAAATATACCGTTGAGGAAATATTACATCATATAATTGCCCATGAAATTCATCACATTGGTCAACTCTCTATTTGGTCAAGAGAATTAGAACTCAACCCCGTACCTGCTAACTTTATTGGAAGAAGGTTTAATTCTATTCATTCTTATTAACTAAAGGAGTCTTTTGTTGAAAAACGATATTCCACAATCGGTCGCAATTCTTGAAATAGGAATTGTGCGTTCTTTATGCTTTAATTTTTTCACCTCTTACCAAAAACAACCCCCGACAATCCGCATGTCAAGGGCTGTTCCATTCATTCCTTATTCCTTCACCTGCACAAAAACATATAACTCCGCATAGCGTTGATTGCGATGGGATTGAGCATATTGTACGATGATTTGCAGCTTCGCGCGGTCGTTTTCTGCGGTTAAAGTAGATTCCTCTACAGATAATTCGCTGTAATTACTTGTAAAGAGGGTGTCTAGTTCCTCCAACGGCCATGCTAAAAGCTCTTGCTCGTCTTTCACTAACACGAGCTGATCCTTCTGTAAACGGAGCTGCATATTGTTTGTTAACTCAAAGCGTCTGTGCGGTGGATTTTGTGAAGCGGATACTTGAACAAAATAATCGTAATGATCAATCGCAGTGATAATCGGTTCATCCCCATTTAGGTTAACCGTATAATAGACTTCATTCAGATAATCTTTATACTGTGGCGAGAAACCAAAGATTTTTTCAAAACGTTGATCCGGCAGCCACGCAATGTCATAACCCATGCGCTGTAAATAATCAAATTTCTCCGTAATGAATTGTTTATTCTCATTAGAAATTTCCGGATTCGGCTGAACTTCTCCATCGTACATATTGAGCGATTGTAAACGCTCCTGTAGTAGATTTTCCTGATTGTTTTTACTAATCGTAAAAGCATCAACAGGCGGGATGACAGAAAGTAAACTAAACCCGATAAAAATCGGTGCAACAAGCCATTGCTTTTTTGGAATAAATGTCAGGATCAGTGCGATGATGATGGCAAATAAACCGAATAAAATAACAAAATATCGGCCATGTGTAATGCCAGTCTCTCCGATTTTCATGATGGAGACAACGAGCTGATAAAGCACAATGATAAGTAATACTTTCGGGAAAATAAGTCGGAACCATTTCGTTAACCCATTATTAAGTCGGTAGCTTAAAAAGTAGACGATGAGTACAGTTGACGCGAAATACACTAATAATGGTTCGAGTAAATTTTCTGACCAATCGGTGAAATGCAGTGCGATATAAATTACTAAAATCACAGCATACACTATTGTCAGCGGTACAATTACGTACGAAAGCAACACCTCAAGAATATGGGCAGGTTCCTCTTTCTTCATTGTCAAGGACAGGAAGAATAATGGCGTAAACAAACCAAATACAATAGCCGCGATATACTCGATGATATTTGAATTAATTGAAAACAGTAAATAATTGATCGCTGCATAGATGAGCATTAATCCAACAAAGATGATAATGGAGAAGAAGGCTGTGATGAGTATGCTTTTGAAAATATGGAAAAAACGAGCACTGAAGTTTTCCTTTCCGCACCATATAAAGCCCATCATGAGCGCACTGACAACAACGCCTGTTTGGATCGCTAATACAAGATCATTGGAGCTGCTAATCCAGAAGAAAAGCCCTGTAAAAAAAATTGCGATGCTATACGTTATGACATGTTTGGCAAATAAGTCAGCTACAGATGCAGCAAATACAGCAACAACAAGCGTTGCCAGCCATTTTTCGTAATTTGCCACAGTACCGCTAATTTCTGCTACATTCACGAAGAATAAGACGACTAATAGCACAGTAGCTAGTGGAAATGCTTTGATTGCCTCGGTTATTGCTGCAAATTGTTGAAAGATTCGATTAAACCTCATCAAAGATACCCCCCTTTATGTCTTCATTATATGCTTTTATTTTAGATGCTCAAGCTAATCATTTTCATTGAATTGACAAAGAAGTAGATTTATTAGTTAGAACTTTCAGAAAACTCATTGCGTTTTACCAATGAGTATGTTAAATTACTATTCAACGTTTGAAGTATAAACTTCAAAAAAAGAATCGTGAAGGAGTGACTTCTTTTTGGGTATTAAAGCAACCACGATTACCGAGCGGATTGAGGCGCATTTTAATCAGCTTTCGAAAGCGCAGAAAAAGGTGGCTCAATTTGTCTTGAAAAATCCAACTTATGTTGGGGTGCATTCGGCTAGTGAAGTAGGTATTGGTGCAGGAACAAGTGAAACAACGGTGATCCGATTTTGCTACGCGATTGGCTTGGCGGGTTATGCACAACTCCAAAAGGAAGTCACGATGTTCGTTTTTGGAAAGAATACGAATAGTACGTTAGGCAATTATGTGGCATCAAAGGAAGCATTATTTCATGAGCCGCAGCTTGCAGAAAAGGTTATGGGACAGGTAAGTAATCAAATTATTAATATTGCCCAGCAAATCGACCCTGACCAATTCCAAGATGTTACAAGACGCATGCATCAAGCATCGACGATTTATTTAATCGGTGCGGGTGCTTCACAATTTGCAGGACAGTGGCTGAAGTTCACTTTAAATATTTTGCGACCGAATGTACAAGTCGTCGAGACACATACAGGTGCGCTGATCCGTACATTGCAGGAGATGGATGAGGATGCATTGGTCATCGTCGTATCGTTGCATCGTTATTATAAGGAATCGATTGCTTTAGCGAAAATGTTTCATGAGCAGGGGGCCTATACGGTGGCAATGACGGATTCCAATGTGGCACCGATTATCCCTCATGCAGATACTACCTTTGTGTTGCAGCAAACGGAGCTTTCGACGATTGATATGATGCCGGCACTGATTGCTTTTATGAACACACTCGTCGTGGGCATGGTGTCGCATGATCAGGCGTATTATGAGCAACAACGCGAAAAGTTTGATGATTTTCAAAATAGTTTTTTAGCAGATCGATGGAGTTGAGTTGTATGGAGAAAAGTTTAAACGAAATATTTGAGCATTTACATCATCATCCTGAAGTAAGCTGGCAGGAGGTAGAAACGACGCAATTTATTGCAGAGCAGCTCACACAAGCAGGACTGACACCCGTATTATTCGAAGGAATGACGGGCTTGTATGTGGATATTGGTCCAGGTATTCCGAAAGTCGGCTTCCGCACAGATATCGACGCCTTATGGCAGGAAGTGGATGGAGTCTTTAAGGCCAATCACTCCTGTGGGCATGATGGACATATGACGATGGCTCTCGGTGTAGCATTTGCCTTGCAAAAAATGAATCTATCGAGTGCGGTACGGATTATATTCCAACCAGCAGAGGAAAAGGCAGCTGGTGCGAAGGCGATTGCGGAGCGCGGCATAGTCGATCCGTTGCAGTTTTTGTTTGGCGCACATGTACGCCCGCTTGTGGAACTGGCAGAAGGTTATCATGCACCAGCGCTCTATCATGGGGCAGCAAAACTCATTAACGGCACCATTACTGGGATCGAAGCACATGGCGCAAGACCGGAGCAGGGAATAAACGTAATTGAAGTAGCAGCCGCACTAGTAGATGCGCTAAAACGAATATGGATCAAACCTGAGGAAAGCGCCTCGATAAAAATGACCCAAATTCAAGCAGGCGGTGTATCGACAAATATCATTCCAGGCACCGCGACATTTAGTTTAGATGTGCGTGCACAGACGAATGACACAATGGATGCACTCACAAGGGGCTTGCAAAAGGCCATTGATGCTGTCAGTGCATTGTACGGAGCAGCCATTACGACAACGATTGGTGCTCATATTGCGGCAGCACAGGTCGATGATGAAGCAAAAACCATTATGCGACAGGCGATTATTGAAACAGTAGGAACCGCGTATTGCGCACCGGATATCGTGACACCGGGGGGCGAGGATTTTCATTTTTATGCGTATACGAAGCCGCATTTAAAAACGACGATGCTCGGCTTAGGCTGTGGTGTCACACCGGGTTTACATCATCCGCAAATGACCTTTAATCAAAATCAGCTTGAGACAGGAGTAGAAATAATTAAACGGGCATTACTTGGCGCGTTACAGCATTTAGAAAGAAGCGATCAGATATGATTTTAATAAAAGAACTCACGACACTAGAGGAAATGCATCAGGTGCAAGTGCTGGAGCAGCAAATATGGCAAACATCCCCTCTGCCGACACATCAAACATTAACAGCGGTCAAGCATGGTGGCATTATGGTTGGGGCCTATGAAGGCGAAAAACTAATCGGCTTTAGCTACGGCTTTGCGGCACTCAACAATGGCAAAACCTATTTATGCTCGCATATGCTTGGCATTGATGAAGCCTATCGTTCTCAAAAAGTTGGCGAAAAGTTGAAAGATGCGCAGCGAGAAATCGCCATTCAAAAAGGCTATGACCTGATGGTATGGACATTTGATCCACTGGAAACACGCAATGGGTACTTAAACTTAACGAAGCTGAACGGCATTTGTGATACGTACCTGGAAAACTGCTACGGCGAAATGCAGGATGGCTTTAATAAAGGGTTACCATCAGATCGTTTTGAGGTGCATTGGCATTTAACGTCTGATTATGTAGCGCAGTCTATCCAACCTGATATCGAAAATCCGGAACCGCTTGGCGAAATGGTTTGGGAGCAGGACCATTTATGCAGAATCAAGTTTCATAAAGTAGATTTCACGAAGCCTGTTTATACTCTACCTGTTCCAAAGGATTTCCAACAATTAAAGGCATTAAGTCAGCTGCATGCGATGCACTGGCGATTAGCTGTGCGAGAAACTTGCCAGGCATTATTTGCTGCCGGCTACGCAGCTGTTCGCCTGCAGCAGCAGGAAGCGTGGAATGAATATATTTTTGTACGAAAAGACACATTAGCACTTGGAGGCAGCACTCATGAAAATTACCGAAATTACAATTAGGCATTTACAAATGAAGCTAAAGGCACCTTTCACAACAAGTTTTGGTACCTTCACAAATAGAGATTTTTTATTACTTGAAGCAAAAGATGAACAAGGGACAATCGGCTGGGGTGAATCTGTAGCTTTCCACTCACCATGGTATAACGAAGAAACGTTAAAAACGAACTGGCATATGCTGGAGGATTATTTGATTCCGTTAATCTTAAATAAAGAAATCAGCCATCCAGATGAAGTAAGTGCTATTTTTGAGCCAATCCGTAAAAATAATATGGCGAAATCAACAATTGAAGGCGCAATTTGGGATATTTATGCCCAGCAAACGAATCAAACATTAGCAGCTGCACTAGGCGGTACAAAGGATCAAATCGAGGTAGGAATTAGTATTGGGATCCAAAATTCGATCGATGAATTAGTCGCTTTAGTAGATGAATATGTGCGTGACGGTTATAAGCGGATCAAAGTAAAAATCAAGCCAGGCTGGGATGTAGAAGTGATGCGTACACTACGTGAAAAATTCCCGGATGTGGCGATTATGGCAGATGCCAACTCTGCTTACCGTCTAGAAGATGCGCCACTATTAAAGCAGCTTGATGAATTTAACTTAACAATGGTGGAACAGCCGTTAGCTTCGGATGATATTATCGATCATGCAACACTGCAAAAACAAATGACAACACCGATTTGCTTGGATGAAAGCATTCACTCATTAGAGGATGCACGTAAAGCAATCGAAATCGGTGCAACAAAAATTATTAATATTAAAATTGGTCGTGTCGGTGGCTTAACAGAAGCGAAGAAAATTCATGACTATTGCGAATCAATGGGTATCCCGGTATGGTGTGGCGGCATGCTGGAGTCGGGTGTGGGACGTGCACATAATGTAGCACTGACAACTTTATCGAACTTTATTCTGCCAGGGGATACAGCAAGCTCGAATCGCTACTGGGAAAAGGACATTATCGAGCCTGAGGTAGTGGCGGAAAATGGTTATATCCAGGTTCCGCAAACAGCTGGCATCGGCTATGCGATCAATCGTGAAACAGTGGAATCTTATACGGTCGAAAAGAAAACATATAACTAATAAAAACAACTCCTTAAGCATGAATGTTTGTGCTTAAGGAAATTTATGGACTATTTTATCAGAAAATTCAAACAATAAAGAAGGTGCATTATGAAAAGAAGTTTACAAATAGGAGGTGCTTTCGTCGGTTTAATAATCGGCGCGGGCTTTGCCTCTGGTCAAGAAATTATGCAGTATTTTACAAGTTTCGGTACGCTGGGGCTAGTTGGGGGAATTCTCGCTTCATTAGCCTTTGCCTTTTTAGGGATGACGTTAGCACAGCTAGGATCGGAAATGCAGGTTAATTCCCATAAAGAGGTTATTTATCAAATTAGTGGTCGTTATTTAGGCTTCATTTTAGACTTCCTAATTACGTTCTTCTTATTTGGAGTAGCGGTCGTGATGTTTGCCGGTTCTGGCTCTACATTCAATCAAATGTTTGGCATTGATCCGATGGTTGGCAGCATTATCATGGTTGGTTTAACGATTGCGACATTATTATTAAATGTGAAAAATATCATTAATATAATTGCGAGTGTGACTCCGTATTTAATGGGGGTTATCTTTGTTATATTAATCTATTCAATCTTTACGATGGATCTTTCATGGTCACAAGCAGATAACTTAGCGAAGGAGCAGCCGGCAGCGGCAGGGAATTGGTTTATTGGCGCATTATTGTATGTTTCTTATAACATCGCTGCGGGTGCTGCGCTGTTAATCGTCATGGGTGGTACAGAGAAAGATAGTAAAGTAGCAGGGCGCGGCGGTATTTTTGGCGGGATTATGCTAGGTCTATTAATTATTCTGATTAATGTCGCGATGTTCGTAAAAATCGACGTGGTGGCAGGGGTAGATATGCCAACATTAGAGCTGGCCAATCAAATTCATCCAGCGGTAGGTGTTCTTATGTCAATCGCACTCTTAGGAATGATGTACAATACGGCAGTCGGTATGTTCTATGCCTTTACCGTGCGCTTCTTTGCACCGGAATCAAAGTCATTCAAGCCAGCTGTCATCGTCGTTGGTTTGGCAGGATTTGCTGCAAGCCTAGTTGGCTTCACAAGTTTAGTAGGGAAAGTTTACTCAACGATGGGCTATTTAGGGTTTGCTTTAATTCTTGTCGTGATTGTTGCATGGATTCGACGAAAAAAGTTGAAACAAACGGAAACTATACCTCCTTTTAAACAACTTTCGAATAGGGAAGTGTCCTAGACTTTAGTTAGTTATAACGAAATTTCTTAGATTAATATATACACATTACAAAAAGCTCTAATTGGCTGTGATATCAGCGTTTAGAGCTTTTCTGATTGAATAATATTTATGCAGTAATTTATACAGAGAAGTTACACCAGTGATGCAACAGTATTTTAGCTTATAGAGGCAGTTTCCCATATTGTAACAAATCGTGTATATTTCTTATAATGACGTGAAAAATGGAGTTATCAATGAAAAAATACAACTTTATTAAAAAACAATTATCCAAAACAAATAAGAAGAATGACGAAAACTATGTAGTATCACGGATATGGCATTTGCTGAATAACCCGGATGTGAAAATGATTACCCAGCAATATATCGTCCGCGATGTAGAAACAAAAACATACGCGCTGGCAGATATCTATTTTCCACAAATCAATATGATTATTGAAATTGATGAGCCCTATCATTTAACAGAAGAAATGGTACTGAGTGATTCTATGCGTCAACACGATATCGTACAAGCGATTGAATGTGAGGTTATTCGTATAAAAGTGATCAATGATTTGCAGGAAATGAATGAAAGAATCGACTCAGTAGTTTTACATATTCGTCAACGGTTTGAAACAATGGATTATAAAGTGTGGGATGTTGAACAGGAGTATAATCCAATGACTTACGTACATAGAGGATACTTGGATGCAACGGAGCACCTTGCTTTTAAAACGGTAAAAGATTGCTGTAACTGTTTTGGGGCGGGGTATAAAGGATTGCAAGGAAGTGGGGCCAAGCATAAGTTTCAGGAGGCCATCGATATTAAAGCGTTAAAATTTTATCCGAATGCCAGTTGGGATAATGAACTAAACGCGGACGAACAATTCTTCACAGAGTATCATACCGACTTAGAATTTAATACAGCTTATATGAAGAAACGACTGTATGAGCTAAGACAAGAAATTGCGTTATTTGCTCATGTCCGAAGTGAATTTGGTGGGTTTGAATATGTATTTAAAGGATGGTACAAAGTGAATCAGAAACGAACGCTGGAGTTAGGGAAGGTTTGCTATGAGCGTCTATCAACAATAATGCCGATGTATTTTGAAGGGAATCAAGAGCCGTATAAAAAAGTAGCAAAAGCCATCTACAATCACCGTGAAATCGCATTTTTCTATGACAAGGAAGAGCTTGACCGCTTTCAAGAGAAGTATAAGAATGCGGAAATTACATACGAATTCATATAAAATCATCTAAAGCGCCCTCTGAAATTTTTAAGCCTACTAGCCCTTATAGTATGTATCCAAATTAGTGTAGCAGATTGGGCGGAATCGGTCTTATTTGTATAAAATTTAATCTAAAAACCAACAAAAAATCCAAACAAAAAAGGAGTAGCAACTACTCCTTTTCTTAAACTATTTTACAGGAATATTAGTTTCTAGGATCTACATAATCCGGATAATCAGAAATGATTGCGTCAACGCCCATTTCGAATAGGAAGTCTGCTGCTTCTTGACTACGAACCGTCCACGAACCAATTTGCATTCCAAGAGAGTGAACTTGATTCACTAATTCTTCCGTAACAATTCCATAACTTGGGTTAAACCAATCCGCATAAGTTGAAAATTCCTGTAAAGCTTCTAATGTTGTATCTGCTCGGTTAGAAGTTAATACACCGATTGGAACTTTAGGAAGAAGCTGATCCATTTTTTTTATTGATTCAAAGTTAAAAGATTGAATAATGATTTTTTCATTTTGTGGTTTATGGAGATTTCGTTCTATTAATGCTGCTGCTACTTGTTCTTCAATACCAGGGTAAAGCTCTGGAGCCTTTAATTCTATTAAAATTCCAATTTTCCCATGGTAATGATCTAGAATTTCTTCAAATGTTGGGATTGGTTCTCCTGCAAATTGTTCTCCTTTCCAACTACCTGCATCAAGACTTCTAAGCTGTTCCAATGTTAAATCTCCAACTTTTCCCGTTCCATCTGTTGTACGATCTACCGTGGTATCATGAATCAATACTAATTCACCATCTTTACTTCTTTGAACATCGATTTCAATATAATCGGCTTTCATATCAACTGCTAGATCAAAAGCGGCAATCGTATTTTCAGGTGTATAAGCTGTTGCGCCACGGTGTGCTACATTACTCACTTGTTTTCTTTCACCTACTGTTGGTTGTTCTGCAAATGATTGACTGAACGGGCTTAATAATAACGATAAGGCCATACCTGTTCCCACTAATAATTTTTTGCTCATTTCTCCATCTCCTATCTAAAATATGATTCAAATTTATTTTAGAAAAGGAATGTTAATAGAATATATAGATCTATGTATAGCTTAATAAAGATTATGTAAACGAAATTCGCTCTTTTTCCTTACGATTTTTTACAAAACTAGTAATAGAATAGTAATGGAATTGTATTCTCTACTGCTTTATTTTACCTACTACACTCGGGTGAACTCTAGTATTTCAAGGAGCGAGCGATATCCTTAATTGGCCATCCTCAATTATTTAATTTCTTCCAAATAGTCGCAGAGAACCGTTCCCATAAGTAAATGAGGTTTTTATTAAATGTGAACCTACTATAGTTTCCGTTTTATCTTCTAATCTGGGTATAATACTTATATTAAGTCAGGAAGTGTATGCAATGGATTTTATTGAAGTAATCCATACGGGAGAGTCTAAGTATGTTAAATTTATAAGTTGGATGGAAGCTAAAAAGAAGGAACTTATGAATATCTTAACGAGTGAAGCAGTAGGGTTCGGAAATACAAACGGTAGGAATATCTAAATGTAAAGTGGTGAATGGAAAGGAGCGACTACAATTAATGAACAACAAAAATAAAACGGTTGTCCGTTCGATGGATATATTAAATTTATTTATAGAGCATACTGAATTAACCTTTCAAGAAATTATTGATCTATCGGGGATTCCGAAATCTTCGGTCTATCGAATGCTCAGGTCATTAGAAGAAATGGAGTTCTTGGAAAAAGGAAGCGATTCGAAATATCGACTTGGACTTTTGTTTCTCAAATTCGGTCAGCTGGTTTTAGGCAGGATTGATTTACGTAAGGTTGCTTATCCGTATATGCATGAATTACATAATGATGTGAAGGAAGCCATTAACTTAATTGTTAAAGATGGAGATGAAGCCATCTATATTGAGAAAATAGACACAAAGCAAAAGGTGCGTTTGTATACTTCGATCGGCAGGAAAAGTCCGCTTTATGCTGGTGCCTGTTCACGTGCAATCTTGTCCTTTTTACCTGATTCAGAAGTGGAGACATATCTTGAATCGATCAATCCCAAATCGTTTGCAAACGGGACAATTACTGAAAAAGATAAAATATATGCAACGATCAAACAAGCGAGAATCGATGGATATACAATCAGTCATTCTGAATTGGAAAACCATACAGCGGCCATTGCAGCCCCGATTTTTAATCACAACGGAGAAGTTATTGCGGGAATCAGTATCGCAGGGATCGAAGCGAATTATCAAGATGAAAACATTGAGATCTATGCAAAGAAGGTAAAAAAAGTTGCTGAGGATATTTCAATGCAATTAGGCTATAGCAAATAACATAAACGAGGCGGTCTCTGCATCAATTGGATGCGAGATCGCCTCGTTTTGCTTCTAAATATACTTATGTATCGATTTTCATATACTCTTATTGATGAAATGCTTTAAAGTGAATACCCATTGCTAATTGACGCAGCAGCTGCTCTTGTTTGATTAATTCTACTTCTGCTTGTTCAAGGGAAAACTTCTTGAACTGAATGTTAGAGTTTGGCTGCATTTGTGCTAAACAAGGGAGGTCAACGGAAATGACTTGACCGATTTTTGGATATCCTCCTGTCGTTTGTCGATCAACCATCAGAATAATAGGCTGGCCGTTTGAGGGCACTTGAATCGTACCGTATGTAACTCCTTCTGATAGCAATTCAAATTTTTCTGATAGGCTGAGTGGTTCGCCATCCAACCGATAGCCCATTCGATCCGCTTGAGTCGTTAATTTATAGGGCTTTGAGTAGAACGCTTGTTGGCTTCTGGTATCGAAACGCTCGAACTCCGCACCATGTAAAACTCTGATCGTTTGAGTTTTATCGAATGATAGAAACTCTGTATAATCGACAGACCAATTAAAGTGAGTCGTCATTTTTTTGAGCTGATGAACAAATGCCTGACTGATTGGGTTGAAGTCTCCGCTGTCCAATACATCTCCTTTTTGTAATGCTCTACCTTGAAGCCCTCCAATAGCTGCGCGCAAATAAGTGCTTTTACTTCCCATAACTTCAGGCACGACGATTCCGCCAGCGAATGCCACGTAGGCCCTGCACCCATTAATTGCTGACTTGAATTGTAAAACAGAACCTTTACGAATGAGGACAGGTCTCCACATTGGCGCTTTTTCTCCATCAATTGTAGGCTGCAGGTCTCCACCTGTAATGGCAACTAACTCATCCGTGTCAAATTGGAGCGTTGTCCCTAAAAGTGTGATTTCGAGTGCTCCTTCGCCTTCGTCATTTCCGACAAGTAAATTGGCAATTTTGAGAGAAATCGGATCCATTGCGCCACTTACGATGACGCCAAACTTTTGTGAACCGAATCTCCCTAAATCTTGAATCGTAGTCATTAATCCAGGATGAAGTACTTTAATGCTCATTGTTTCATCTCCTTATAGACAGCATACTCTTCAAGCGTTATCGGTACATAGCGGATTCTATCTCCAGCCTGTAACAGAGTTGGCGGTGAAAGTTCCGGAAGAAACAAATCGAGCGGAGTTCTGCCGATAATTTGCCATCCTCCGGGAGTTTCCAACGGGTAGATGCCTGTTTGTTTACCAGCAATTCCTACAGAACCCGGTGCGATGGCTAGACGCGGTGAATCCTTACGTGGTGTTGCGATTCTTTCATCCATCCCGCCCATAAACGGAAATCCAGGGGCAAAGCCAATCATATAAACTAAGTACTCATTTGACGAGTGAATTTCAATCACATCTTCCACAGAAAGTCCGTGATAACTTGCTACATATTCCAAATCCGGACCAAATTCTCCTCCGTACACGACAGGGATTGTTATTAGCCGTTGTTCCGATGTTTCACTTGTTTCTATTTGATCCAGCAGCGATAAAATAATTGCACTTACTTTCTTATAGGGACTTGCGGATGCTTTATCCGTGTTGGACAAAAAGACGGCAACAGGATTGTAATAAATGGTCAAGCTATTATAAGACGGCACAGATTCAATCAATCCTGTAAACGGCTCTTTTTCTAAGAGATTGCAAAGGTTTTTCACTTTTTCATGGACGGCAAGGCTGATTCCATCACCTAACTGAATGACGAGCGCAGAATCCCCTAAGGGCCTTATGTGTGCATTAATTTTCTGATAGGCCATTCTAAACAGCTCCTTAAGGTTTCGAATTTCGGTATTTATGTTTTTCAATTCGGATATTGCTAACATTATAATTTGTTTTCAAATTTAAAATCAAGTATATATGTTAAGAATATTGCGATATTTACAATTTTCGAATAATTTTGCAAATAATATATTCAAGCGAAAATTTTTATGCTAGAATTTGTTTTAGTTTTAAAACCACTGTTCCGAATTTCGGAACAGTTGAAATGCTTACTCATTATTAAACGATTATCAATGGAGGGGAGAAATATGTTTCAAGTAGATTTGAATTGTGATTTAGGGGAGAGTTTTGGTCGCTATAAACTTGGGGAGCAGGAAGAAATTTTGAAATACGTTACATCTGCAAATATTGCCTGTGGTTTTCATGGCGGAGATCCGAGCGTGATGAGAGAAACCGTGAAGATGGCCATTGCCAATGGTGTCAAAATTGGTGCGCATCCTGGTTTACCGGATTTGAACGGATTCGGGCGAAGAGAAATGGCGATTACTCCCCAAGAAGGGTATGACATGGTCGTCTATCAAATCGGTGCATTGCAAGGGTTTTTAATGACGTTCAATGAAAAAATGCAGCATGTAAAACCCCACGGTGCTCTGTACAATATGGCAGCAAAGGATCCAAAACTTGCCGAAGCGATTGCACAAGCAGTATATGATGTATCCCCATCATTGATATTATTTGGACTTTCCGGCAGTGAATTGACGAAGGCCGGAGAAAAGATTGGTCTACGAACAGCACACGAGGTATTTGCAGATCGCACGTATCAAGCAGACGGGTCATTGACTTCTCGATCACAAAAGAATGCGATGATTACAGATCAAGAGCAATCTGTAGCGCAAATAGTGAAAATGGTGACAAAAGGAGTCGTAGTTTCTGAGCAAAAAACAGAAGTTCCGCTGCGAGCAGATACTATTTGTATTCACGGTGATGGTGCACATGCACTCGCCTTTGCAAAATATATAAACGAAACATTGACTAAGAACAATATTACTGTAGATGCAATCTGTAAGTTGGAGGTTAAAAATGAAAAATCCTAAAACTGATGCCACACAAAAAGATGTCAACGTTACCGGGAAAAAGAAGGTAAGTAGAAGTGTTTTACTTGGAGCTGCCTTTTTAATGGCCACGTCATCGATTGGTCCGGGCTTCTTGACACAAACTACTGTATTTACACAGCAATTGGCTGCAAGTTTTGCCTTTGTTATTTTAATTTCATTATTACTAGACATCTTTTCACAAATGAATATTTGGAGAATCATTGCCGTTTCCGGATTGCGTGGACAAGAAATTGCCAACAAGGTGTTACCTGGACTGGGCGTTGTTTTGGCAATACTTATCGTCATTGGCGGTTTGGCATTTAATATCGGAAACGTAGCAGGTGCAGGCTTGGGTCTGAATGCCATGCTTGGCTGGGATCCGATTACAGGTGCTATTGTTAGTGCCGTTTTAGCAATTTTTATTTTTGTCGTGAAAGAAGCAGGGAAAGCGATGGACAAAGTCGCACAAGGTGCAGGGATTGTAATGATCCTCCTCATGCTGTACGTGGCATTTACTACATCGCCGCCGGTTGGAGAGGCGATTGTAAATACGTTTAAACCGGAGCAAATCAGTATATTTGCTATTGTTACGCTTGTTGGTGGAACGGTAGGGGGATATATTACATTTGCGGGCGGACACCGTCTATTAGACGCAGGTATTAAAGGTGTTGAATCATTGCCGGAAGTTACAAAAAGCTCTGTTACAGGGATTCTTGTTACCGGTGTTATGCGTGTGGCATTATTCTTGGCCGTACTTGGAGTAGTATCAAAAGGACTAGCGATCGATCCAGCGAATCCGCCAGCTTCTGTATTCCAGCTAGCTGCAGGTGACATTGGTTATCGTATGTTTGGTGTAATTATGTGGGCTGCGGCGGTAACATCTGTTGTAGGAGCTGCATATACGTCGGTTTCATTTATCCGAACGTTTCACCCTCTTATTGAGAAATTCCAAAATTGGGTTATCATTGCGTTTATCGTTATTTCAACAATAACGTTTGCTTTTGTTGGAAAGCCGGTAACAATCTTGCTTATTGTAGGAGCGTTGAATGCCTTCATTTTGCCAATCGGTTTAGGTACATTATTAATTGCTGCACATAAGAAAAATATTGTTGGTACATATAAACATCCAATCTGGTTGACGGTTACGGGCGCTTTTGTCGTGGTAATCATGGGTATTTTAAGTGTCGTGACTTTGATTGAACAAGTACCATTGGTTTTTAAATAAAGGAATAAGAAGACAAATTCGGGAGGGGCTTTATGGTGAACTATGGAATGTTAGAGCCGCAAGAAATAAGAGAGTTGATAAGAAAGCAAGAGATTACTGGACCGACTGCAGGAATGTCAAAAGGTAATACACAAGCGAACTTGGTTATTTTAAAAAAGGAACATGCCTTTGACTTTTTGCTTTTCTGTCAGCGGAATCCGAAGTCATGCCCTTTACTGGACGTGACGGAGCCAGGTTCATATATTCCTGCTATGATTGCCGAAAATGCGGATATCCGTAAAGACATCCCGAAATATCGTATTTACCGAGATGGTGTGTTTACAGAAGAAGTCGCAGATATTACGGAGTACTGGGAAGACGATATGGTCGGCTTCTTGATCGGTTGTAGCTTTACATTTGAAACCCCATTGCTTGAGAGCGGTATTCCGATTAGACATATCGAGGAAAACTGTAATGTTCCGATGTATAAAACAAACATTCTGTGTAACAAAGCAGGTATGTTCGAGGGGCCGACAGTCGTTAGTATGCGGCCTATGACGCCAGAGGATGCCATCCGTGCTGTCCAGATTACATCACGTTTCCCGGCAGTACACGGTGCACCAATACATATTGGGGATCCTGGTCAAATTGGCATCAAGGATATTACAAAACCTGATTTTGGAGATGCTGTCCCATTCAAGCCAGGGGAGGTTCCAGTATTTTGGGCTTGTGGTGTGACGCCTCAAGCTGTTGCGATGGAAAGTAAGCCTTCGATTATGATTACTCATGCACCAGGACATATGTTCATCAGTGATATAAAGGATGAAGCATTCAGTGTGTTATAGATGTATGTGAATCATACTTTCATAGTAAGATAGATTGTAAAGGTAGGGTGTGAAATACTCTTACTAATATGTGAGGCGATGCAACTGTGCATCGTCTCTTTGAACTTTGCAGTGATTATAGGGACATGCTTTTTGCCGATGAAAGGGGATTTAAATAGTGTTTAAAAAATCGACTGTTGCACTTATTGCCCTCATCTTAATTTGGGGCGCGAGCTGGCCAATCAATAAATTAGCGGTACCCTACTCACCGCCATTGCTTTATGCCGGACTTCGTGCGCTTTTAGGAGGCATCCTGCTGACAGTTATCATTTGGAAGACTAGGAAAAGAGTCAATTGGCGGGAAAACTGGCAAAAGTATTGTATTGGGGCTTTCTTTAATACAATCCTGTTTTTCGGACTTCAGACGGCCGGATTGCTCTATTTACCGAGTGGCTTGTTTTCCGTTCTTGTTTATTTTCAACCAATTTTACTTGGTCTTTTCGCTTGGCTATTACTCGGTGAAGATTTATCACCAGTTAAAATCCTCGGTTTGTTTCTAGGATTTGTAGGGGTAGCGGTCGTTAGCGTGGATGGTCTGATGGTCCATATTTCAGCAATCGGCGTTACGCTCGGGTTACTAACTGCTGTAAGTTGGGCGTTCGGAGTAATATACGTAAAGAAAATAAGCAAAGAAGTAGATGCATATTGGATGGTAGCACTTCAATGTATCATTGGCGGGGTTTTTCTTTTAGGTACCGGATCGGTGTTTGAAAGCTGGTCTGCCATCGAATGGAATCGGAATTATCTATCAGGGCTCGGCTTTGGTGCGACCATTGGCATACCGTTAGCCTACATCCTTTACTACAATCTAGTTAACGCTGGTGAGGCAAGCAAAGTTGGTTCCTATACGTTTCTCATTCCGATTGTCGCTGTTCTTCTCGGAGTGCTATTCTTAGGAGAAACGGTGACCTATTCACTGGTTATCGGGATGCTGCTAGTAGCAATAAGCATTTATTTTGTGAATTTCCAGTATAAAACGAAAAACCAAAGTATCAGTAAGGATTAAAGATTGGTGCACTGAAATCGTCTGGAACCTCATGCTTTAAAGAGAGGGTATGGTTTAGCGTTTACAGCTAATCGAGTTTTCACAACATAAGGATATAGATAATTAAACCCGAGTATATCTTGATTTTATCAGGATGTACTTTTTTGCTTTAATTACAGTAGCTATGGCAAGCTAAAGGAGAACGGTGATAGACAACCGTTATACATACTATACATCTTAAAATAGAATTCAAGAGAGGGGGGTTATGTATGATTTTAAAAAGAGGCGTAACAGGCTTTAGTGCAGGGGATTTATCACTTGAGCGTGATTGGGTAGCCCTTACTGCTGAATTTAAAAAATATTGCTACGCGTATGTTCAGAAATTAAATGGGAGCATTTTAGCCTTTTATGAACCTGATATTGATCTTGGCTATGCCCATGCTCATGTGAAAATCAATAGGGAAGAGTTATATATTTTCCACAATAATATGTATGATGATATAGCCTTCACTAGCAACTGTGAAATTGGGGGCTTAAAATTTATCGATCATGAATTATTGGGCGCCTTGTTTGAAAATCACTATACAGTTTTAACAGCATCACAATTAGCAGAGCCCTTAGTATATCAAACAAAAGGCAGTGGTATTGTTCTGATGAATGAAAATGAACTTAATGATGTGGAGCTCCGTTTTATGAAGCATTTCCGATCACAGACAGTAGGAGATTTAGTGTTTAATTATTGGGATTAGTAAAGTCTCGGCTTGTCGTTACTCAATCATAAGTGAATGAAAAACCCCCAATGCTATCTTTGAAATACTTTTTCTAAGATAGAATGAGGGCTTGTAACTATTGAAGTTTTTTAATAATTATAAAAATAACCGAGCCTAAGTCAAAAAATTATTATGTGTTGATTCTGAAGAAGTTGTCAGTATTTACTTCTATATCTATGATAAAAGCACCCTGAGGTAGTTCAGTTCCATGAGCATTTGATACAGCTGGGATTTCTTCACCATCTTCTTCCATGATACTCAGATAACCAGCTAAAGCATCCTTCGCCATGTAAATAGATTCCTCTAATGTATCACCCTCAGTGATGCAGCCCGGTAAATCTGGGAAGGTTACAGTATAGCCCTGTTCATGCTCATAGCCAGCCTCAAAAATCGCCGGAAAAATGTAATTGGCCAATTAACAAAACCTCCTAAATATAGAATCAATTATTATACTAAAAATTTTTTCTAAACCTTCGTCGTTGATTGATTTAAAATTGTATTTCCGACTTTCTTCATTTGCTCCTGATCAAATATTTCATCAAATTCGAGTTTTCTCTTACCATACTGAATCCGGAGTTCTCTTTCAAAAATACCATCCTTGTACGAATTCACATTTATAATCGTTTGGTATCGGAATTTTTCCATGTGGTTAAGATCCTTAGTTAAAAACAAGACTCTTTTATTAGTAGGAATTAAGTACCCTTTAATTTCTTTTTTACTTGATTTGTCATACTCGCAGAAAATAAAAGTCAATGCTTTTTCATTTTGTTCCAATACTCGTTGGGGAAGTAATTGAAAGAATGTTTTATTCTTTTTAACTTCATTGAATTCATATTGAGAATACTCTTTACTGTTTTCTAAAAATGTAGATATTAGCGTTTCTATTTCTTGTTTTTCTTGTTCCTTTTGAGCTAGCCGCTTTTCAAGCAGAGCTTCACGTTTTTTGATTCTCTCACTATTTTGTTCAGCCAATTTCTTTGCTTTATCTGTTTTCTTTTGTGTAAGAAGATTTCCTTGTTCTATTCTATAGGAGTTTACTTTTTCTTTAACTGTTGCTTGATCGAGCTTTTTTGATAACACTTTAACGATTACGTCCTCAACCTTATAGCACATTGTTCGATATATGCTCATTACAATCTCCTTAACCAATCATTTTTTTTACTACGTATACTCTTCTGCCTAACCAGGCGAGTGCAGCGACCCCAATGCTACCAGTAACCGCTTTTTGTTTGGCATCTTGCTCTTCTTCGTACTCTTTAAAACCAAGCTCATAATAATGCGTGTAAAGTGGCTCAGCTTTCTTATAATCAGACGGGATTACAAAATCATCGCCTTGTTGCCCTAACATAAAACCGGCATCTCCGATTTTTACAGCTTCTTTATTGGAAGCAAAACCTTCCTCATGCCATTCTTTGAATTTTTCGTTCGTTAAATCAGGTTCATGATACTTAATCATTGTAAAGGCTGCTTCATAACCTTGTTGGACATACTCTTGTTTTAATTCATTTTGTCCTTTATCGTACCCATTTTGATACGAGTTACCATAAACTTTCTCCACATCTGTTGGAGGGGAATATGTATCTTTTTTGCCGTCTTCATAGCCTAGCTCCGTAAATTTCTTTTTCTTTGTTTCCACTCGTTCCGTTACTGCCTGATTAAAACCACTTTCAAAAGAATTTTTAAGTCCTTGGTGATTTAAATATTTACCAGCTATTGCAATATTGTCTTGTTTTTGACCTAGAGCATATCCTTCTCTACTAGCTTTTACTTTTTCACCCTCAATTTTCGTTTTACCTTCTTTATAGCCTTTATCGTACCCGCTTGTATACCCTTGTTTGAAAGTAGAGGAATCATTTGAAGTAACGTTATTAGATGGAACTTCATTATATCCATCACTTAAACCTTGATTATATCCTTGTTTTTCTCCGTTTTTAATCGCTAGTTGTTCTTCCTTGTATTGAACTTGTTCTGGACTGTTATTTATTTTCGTTTTGTCATACGAACTAGGTGCTTCACATGGGATTCCATCGTCTACCTTACCGTTGCCCCAACCATCGAGATTTTCCGGATCATTTGTTGCAGAGTAGCCTTTTGAGTTCCAGTAACTTACTACTTCATCATATGAAGCAAAGTCTGAACAATTTTTATCCGTTCTTTTAATTGTGGGACTGCTATTTATAGAACTACTCTTTGTAGAACTTCCTCCATTATGATAGTGGTAACCTGAGCACAATCCCTTCGCTTGAGACTTTTCGCTACAGTTATGCCCACCACTTGAATCGGTTCTTCCAGAGTGAGCAAAAGTCATTGTTCCAAACAAAAAAGTAAATAATAGTGTAAAGATAACTATTTTTTTATTCACAATTTTCTCTCCTTAATCAAATTTATATATACTACAGGAACAAAAGAATATTAGAAACTTGTCTATTCTGTTGCAAATTAACTACCTTTTTTTGTAGCAGATATATACATAGTAATGGATGATAGTGGTAAAGTCTAACTATTATTAGTTATAGAGGGTAAATATTCCATTAATTGAACGAGGACTTCCTTTGTAGAATAGAGGGAAGGGTTTTGTTTATATATTAATCTACTTTTTTCTAGAAAACTGTATCATAGCTAAAATTTTATCAGGGTCCCATATGCAGAAACTTGGACAAAAAGAGGAAATGTATATTTTAAATGGAATAATAAAATAAGAGTTTTTTATCAAAGTATGTGTAATTCCTTCAGTATCTTTAAAGAAGACCATCCGCGTTTCTGTACTTCCCATTTTGGCAACGACAAATGTACCTTTTTAAGATTAATTGGAATAGAGGATTTCGGTACTGATCCGGAGTTCTCTTATTTTTGCTGTTCATGGGAGCTTTTACTCCGATACTATTCAGGAGTCATAATATATATCTACACCTGGATTGAGAAATCTACGGAAACACTGATAAAAAATATTTTAAAATAATTTGTAACGAAATAGAGGGTCGTGGTATTAATACTACGAACAACAAGAAGGTGAGGGCAGTTATGAACAAGCTAGAGGAACAATATGAACAAATTCATCCAAAACTCTATGCGTTTTTTTTATCTAAGACAGGAAATCGGATGACTGCTCAAGATCTTTGCCACGATACCTTTTATGAAGCCTGTAAAAGTATTGGCTCCTTTAATGGACATTCCACTTTGTCGACATGGATATTCTCGATTGCGGGGAATTTACTAAAAAAATATTACCGGAAAAACAAGTATCAGCAAAGCTTAATGCAAAAACTCGCAGCGATTCCAGAAACTGAAATGCAATCACTAGAAGAGTTAGCAGAAATCCATGAAGACACAAGAATACTTTTACATCATATTTCAAAACTAGATGATGCCTCAAGGGAAATTGTATTGCTGCGCATATATGGAGAACTGAGCTTTGCAGAAATTGGTGTCTTAATTGGTAAATCAGAGAACTATGCGCGGGTGACGTTTCACCGGCTGAAATTAAAGATTCAAAAATTAATGGAGGCGACTTTATGAACAAGGAATGTCCGATTGTACAAGATCTTTTACCTTTATACGAGGAAGATTTGCTTCAGCTAGGGACAAAACAATTTGTCGAGGAACACTTGAAAAGTTGCCAAGAGTGCCGCCAGATTGCAGAACAATCTCAAATTCCGCTGCCTGTTGAAGTAGAACGTGGCGGTGGCTCTAAAAAAATGATTCGGAACATCACACTGAAGCTGACAACGATACAGATTTTCTTTATTGCGATTGCCTTTATATTGGCAATGGGGACGACCGTGATGAATAACAATAGTGGTTTTATCCTTACCTATGCCTTACTGGGCGCGGTAACATATTTATTTTACCGCTCAATTCTTATTGCCGTTCTGCTTGCAGGGATACCGAATTTTATATGGAACAGTCTGTTGTATATGACGGATTGGTTCGGTAACTTTTATGCAGAAAGCTTTTTGGAAGGTTTTCTCATCGCACTCACAGCCGTGATTGTCCATTTAATATTTACTTTTATCGGAATTGTTATCGGCTTTTGCATTCTTAAAATAAGAGAGGAAAATTAATATGAAAAAGAAAATATTATATAGCGTAATCGCTGTTTTATTAATAGGTGTCCTAGTATTCGCTTACATGCAAATGAGCGGCAATACATTGGATAAACAAAAAGCAAAGGAAAGCTTAGAAACATTTTTGCAAGAAACTTATCCGGACACGGACTATGAGATTAAACAGGTAGGATACGGTTGGACAGATGACACGTATCAGTTTGAAGTGGTGAAAAAGGACTCGCTGGCAGTTGAAACTACCTATACGTTTTATGTTTCTGGTTTTGAGCCCTATGAAGTTTTTAGTGATACAATTCATGAAACCAACATAGACAATGAGGTATCCGACAAGCTGAATACGGAAGCAGAGCAGTATATTTTAACACTGCTTCAGGGAGAAGTGCCGCAAGTTGATTCAGTGACTACAAATGTGGAAGTATACAACAATGTTAAAGAGACTTGGACACCGAAGCTAAAAACACCCAAGCCGATGCACATTATGCTTGAAGTTGAAAAAGGCGAGTTGACAAAAGAACAAATGTTGGAACAATGTAAGGAAATACAGGAGTTACTGAATAATGAATCCATTAATTATTATCTGACTGAGGTAGGGTATCGCAGTTTGGAAAACGAAGAAGAAATGTATACGTATGTCGGTTTTACTCCAGATCAGGAATTGACATTGAATGTTTTAGATTAAAGCGAATTTCTGTAATAGCATTAGTCCAGTTAGCGCATAATAACTTAGATTGATAATTTGCCTCTAAAATGATGAAGTTGTATATTTAGGTTGTTAGTAACAAAAATTTATTAACGATACTGGGAACAATCACGTTAGGTTTGTGGTTTTTCTGAGAAGGAGAAATTGTATTGAAATTAAAAGACAAGGTAGTGATCATTACAGGTGGTGCAGGTGGTATTGGTGCTGGTATAGGTCGTGCAATGGTGAAAGAGGGAGCAATTGTTGTGGCAGTTGATCTCAATCCGGAAGCCGGCGCAAACGTATTAGCGGATTTACAGCAACATTCACCACAATCTAGCTTTATTGAATTTGATTTAACAAAGCATGATCAACTAAAAAATGTCGTGGAACAAGTTGTCGAGAAATATGGTCGTTTAGATGTGTTAGTAAATAATGCACATGCTTCTAAGCAAGTTCCATTCCTTGAAACAACTCCAGAACATTTAGCATTGTCAATGGATACAGGCTTCTATCCTACATGGTATTTAATGCAGGCTGCTATTCCACATTTAAAGAAAACGCGTGGTAATATTATTAACTTTGCTTCAGGTGCCGGATTAAAAGGACATAAAACACAAGCTGCCTATGCTGCAGCGAAAGAAGCGATTCGCGGTATTACGCGTGTTGTAGCAAATGAATTTGGTGCAGATGGTATTACAGCGAACCTGATTTCACCAATCGCCAATTCGGAAGGTGTACAAGCATGGGCGAAAGCACAGCCGGAATATTATGAAGGGGTACTTGCAGGTATTCCGATGGGTAAATTCGGTGATCCGGAACAAGATATCGGACGTGCTGCTGTCTTTTTAGCTTCAGAAGACTCTAAATATATAACAGGTCAAACATTGATGGTTGATGGCGGCTCGATTATGCTCCATTAACATCGTACATTAAATTAATACAACGAAACGGATATAGGGGTGACCCCCTGATATCTCTATAAACCATGCAAAAGACGCTTTCTTATTAAGAAGGCGTCTTTTTTGCTTGATATAGTAATACAGGTAAATGCAGTTTTATTTCTCAAATGGAATACCCAACAATTCTGGAACTGTGACAAATTCATAGCCTTGCTCTTGCAGTTTTGGAATAATTTGTTGAAGTGATAAGATTGTATTCGTTCGATCCCCAGTCGATTCTGCACCATCATGCATGAGAATAATCGCGCCTGGATGAATGTTGTCTACTACTCGCGAAGCAATAACTTCTGGCGGATCTTCTTGCCAATCCAACGAATCAATATCCCAGGCAATTACGTTATAGTTCATTTTCCCAAGCTTCTCGACTAATTCATTGTATAGGAAGCCATAAGGTGGTCTAAATAATTTTGTCCGGTAACCAATAATTTCGTTAAGGGCATCTTCCGTTCTCGTTACTTCCCTCTCAAGCGTTCCGAGGTCAGCTTCTTCGACAAGGTTAGGGTGGGCGTAGGTATGATTTCCGATTACATGCCCCTCGTTTTGCATTCGCTTGACAATTTCAGGGTTAGCAACGGCTTTTGAACCTAGTACGAAGAACGTTGCTGGGACATTGTACTGTTTTAATACATCTAATACATCATTTGAAAATCGAGGATCAGGACCATCATCAAAAGTTAAAGCAATTCGTTTTTGATCAGTAGGACCTTGTAAGAAAAACATTTCTGGATACCGTTGTTGTAGAATTCTTAGGTCAACAGGCTGCTCAGGATCCCGCACGGAAATCTTAGTTACTCCTATATGGTCAGATAAATCTTGTTCCGCATTAACCTGTAAGTCAGCTTTCAACCATTGCCTTGCACCATCTGCCAAGTGTCCCTCGTTCGCATAAACGCTCATGATAATTGTTATAGGCAAACAAAATATAAACCCTGTAACCAACAACCACTTGACTATTCGTTCTTTCATCCATTCACCTCCTTTTTTATATTGATGCCCCTTTTAGAGAGGGCTATCCTAACTTAAATGTGTTTATATTTCTCATAATTGTTTAAAAGTAATTTCGAATGTTAGATCCGTTTTCATTCATAACCTTAGGAGTCCAGAGGAAAGAGCTTGTCCGATTATAAATGATGGGGATCGTCAAATAGCCCCAACACTAATGGAGGTGGGGGCTTGTTGTAGATTTCCTTCAACATTTAGGCTTCTTTCTATGAGAAGTTTCAGTTATTGTCACTTTAAATAAAAAGATGAACCATCAATGATTTCAACATCTTCAAGAAGTTTTATTTCCTCCATCAAATGAAATAACGCTTCATCTTTCTTTTTTGCCTCAATCATACAATGTATTTCCGGTACTGTTCCTTTGATTTCTTTTAAAAATCTGAAAAACATGTCTACCTCTACATAATCAGAATGATGGCGGAATTCTCTCTCACTTTTAGGACTTGAAATATGCATTTTTATTGGCAACGGGGAATCCTTCCAAGTAGCTACAATTCGGTTCCACTTATCATCCCATTTTTCATCATAATGATGAGCAAGATGGTGATGATAATCAAATACAAGAGGTATTTCTAATTTTTCACACAAATATAGCGTATCATCAACTGTAAAAGAAGTATCGTCATTTTCAAGGATAATCATTTTTTGAATTGCTCTTGGAACATCCATCCAATTATCAACGAATTGCTCCAAAGAATTCTCGGTATCTTTATAGTTGCCACCAACATGAAGAACACATCGGTGTGTCGGATTGATTTTCATTCCCTTTAACAATAAATAATGCATCTTTAACGTTTTTAAAGAGTTTTTGACTACTTCTGTTTTAGGTGAATTCAAAACGACAAAATGATCAGGATGAAAATCAATTCGTATATTATGTTTCGTTGCGTACTCACCAATTTCAGTTAACTTCTCTAATAAGGGTTTTATATAATTCCAATCAGGCAGTTCTTCATGGTTAGCTAGAGGAATCAATCGAGATGTTAAGCGATAGAAATGAATGTCCTTAAAGACATTATGTTTTAATAGCCTAAATGTGTTTTCTAAATTTTTTAGTGCAATCCGCTCTAATTTTCGTATCGCCGCTTCACGATCAATAATTTTTTGAAATTGAGTAAACGTCATCGTTTGAGACGGAGAAGCATTTTTTAGCTCCATACTCATCGCAACATATCCTAATCGTACAATCGTCATTAACCCACCTCAACTGTAGTATGTATGGTAGTAGACAAATTTATTATCCAATACTGCATTCCGATTAAAATAAATCGCATTTTTTCCTTTTTTTCTTTCTAATCAGATGAAGAGTGCCTTTTAATAAATTTAATAACTATTTTTGAGAATAAGAAGAAATAATTCAATTTCTAATGAAAAAACCGCCTTTCAGATATATGAAGGCCGTTTTTTCCTTTATGAGCAGTTCTTTAATATAAAGTTGGAGTTGGGGGAGAACAATGGTAGGAAACAATATCACTTAAAGCAATCGAATATTGATTCCATCTTCCACCGAAAAATCTAAAACCATAAACTCTTGATTCTCCGACAGCTGTTAAGTAAAACCAAAAGTTGTCATTGTTCCTAAGCCACATATACGTGAAGCGGTATAAACAATTTTGAATCCCTCTAGTATTTTGGTCAAAATGCATTTGTTCCATATTTCGCATCAGTCAAGATACACTCCTTTGAAAATTAGACATATAACCAGTTTATGCTTAGGGAAAAAGCTATAGGGGATACTTGCCCTGAATAGTTATGTAAGATGTTAAGTAAGACTGCTTAAGCAAGAAGTACATTTAATCATTACTACAAATTGATTGTTGATCTTTAACGCTATATTCGTTAAAAGTAGACGTTGCAGATTAAACGCTAGTGGGGGAGAATAAAAAAATCCGAAATTGGAATAAGCTTAAAAGACCAAATCATATGTGATTTGGTCTTTTAAAAAATGATAAAAAATGGCCTATTACTAAAGACTGTCAGCAGGTATTTGAATTATTAGATGCCTCAACAAAATGGTGTTGCCAAGATTATAATGATCCATTAGCATCCCGGTTTATGCCCCCTGCAATAGTGCCACGCTTTCTTGAATAGGCATATTCCGAACCAAATAAAGGTTAGGAAGCCAATTAACGCAATTAGAATGTTTAAAATATTTCCAAGAGCTCCACCTAGACCGATTAATACCAAAAAATCAGTAATGAACCCTAATAAGGATAGTAGCAGCCATATTACACCTGTGAGAAATCCAAGGAAAATTCCAACAATACTATTTTGATTATTCATAGAAACACCTCCTTTAAAAGTGGTTCATTATTACAATATGTGAATGAAGGTAATATGGTTAGGTTATCTAAATTAAGACTTAAGGCTTATTACAGTCATATTTTTCATTTTATTGCCATATTGTTGGGCGAAGATTATAGGGTTCTATGAATAATTGAAACTGAAGAATTATACTTAAAGAGGACAGTTACTATAGCTATGTAAACAAGGTAGTAAATTATAATTTTTCAAGGGGCGCAACAACCAAAAAAATAAGTACGGGGGATAAAAATATGAAACAATTAGGAACACTCTACTTCTTCTGTGGAAAAATGGGTGCAGGAAAGTCAACTAAATCTAAACAATTGGCTATAGAAAAACAAGCGGTACTGTTATCTGAGGATGAATGGCTTTCAACTCTTTATCCCAATCAGATCTCAACATTTAAGGACTATCTAAAATTCTCAGCTCAGTTCAAGCCAATGGTAAAGAAACTTGTCCAAAATATATTAAGTGTTGGGACTAATGTAGTGATGGATTTTCCGGGTAACACTCAAAAACAGCGAAAGTGGTTTTTGGATATAGTATTGGAAATCAATGCAAACCACCAACTAATTTACTTGAATTTAAATAATGAGCAATGCTTACGGCAAATTGCACAACGACGTAAGGAACAACCCGAAAGAGCAGCTTTCGATACAGTAGAGACGTTTCTTTATGTTACTAAATTTTTTGAAGCACCAAAAGCTTCCGAAGGGTTAAATATTATAGAGGAATAACAGGAATTTCAATAAGCTTAATAGCACTGAAACAGCCAATAAAAAACCATCCAATTCTCAACAGCTGTCGCTTGATTGGAATTAGGGTTAATACATCAAAAAGGCTTAGAGATAAAAACTCTAGGCCTTTTTTTATTGAAGAATCGGCGTACTTAGGCGAACTTCAGCTTAAGGAGGATCATTTCCGAAGCGAAAGATGCATTGTGAGTCCGGTATTGTACCGGGCTCATTTTTAATTCATGCATTTGAACCCTATAAATTAATAAAAGCCCCTGACAAAATAAGGGGCTGTTGTGAAATCACGAACATCATCGTTACTTGTCCTTCTTATCCTGATACATGTATGCATCCGCTTCCTGGATAAGTTTCTGAAAGCTTTTTCCGTGCTGAGGATAAATGGCATAGCCGACGGAAGCCTTAACATTCGGGAAGTTCTCCACGCTTTCCAGTGTAATCGCTCGTTGGAGTTCTGTTACGTAATCGTCGGCTGATTTTTCTTTCATATTGTCAACGAGAACAACGAATTCATCGCCACCCCATCTTGCAACTAAATCATGTTTCCCAACAAATTTGTTTAATGCTGCGGCAACTTGCACGAGCAGTTCATCGCCTTTATGATGACCGTATTCATCGTTTACTTCCTTAAATTTATTGAGGTCCAGCATGATGACCACTAATGATTGTTTCTTTATATCGCATATCTTTGCAGCCTTGTAAAAGTATTGCTCTACGATTCGCCGGTTATATGTACCGGTTAACGGGTCTCTTTCTGACAGGTACTTGGCCTTATCAAATTGCTTACCACCCGACCAGGCAATACTCAAAAAAATAGCCGTTAATATAAAAAATGTCCAATTAAAAGGCAAGGCCAAATACTGATGATAGTAGAAATAACGGATGATGTTAAATAAGAGCACAATTCCAACTGCCAATATTCTTCCCCTGTAGGGCATCTTATCACCTTTTTTATCTTTATTTTAAAAAGTAATTTTATATCAGTAATAGGGTTTTGCAAAGTAAAAGGTGGGGAATTTTCTAACTAGAAACAATATAGGAAATAACTGTATTTCTATAAAAGATTTCGCATATAGCTACTAGCCCATTTCAGTTTGCCTGGAAATTTTGAAGTTTCCAAGAAGTTGAATAAATATGAAACTAATTTCCAATATTTCCGTCAGTACAGCACACTACTGGTTTAAAGGTTTTTTTGCGTTCGTAGTTGCAGTAATTTGTAGAGGCATGTGAAACCCCAAACTATTAAATGAAGAGAAAGGAAGCGAGGAAATGAAAAATAGACTAGTTGTACTGCTGAGTGTACTTTTACTGATGTGTAGCCTGCCTTTATCTGGCACAGTTGCCGCAAGTACAAAGAAATTTACGGACGTTCCATCATCAAAGCATTTTGCCGAAGCAGTCTATGATTTGGCGGAGCGTAATATTATCGGAGGGTATCCGGATGGTACGTTCAAACCCGGTAACACCATTTCGAGAGGACAGGCAGCTGCGATTATTGCAAAAATGATCAAACTAGATATGTCCGCCGTGAAGAATCCCGGGTTTAATGATGTCACACCAGCGAACGGTTACTATAAAGCGATTGCAGCGCTGGCGGAAAAAGGTATTATCAGTGGCTATGGAGACGGTCATTACGGGCCGAACGATTCTATTAAGCGGGGACAGATGGCTTCGATCCTTGTTAAAGCGTTCGATCTGCCACGCTATAACGACAATAACAATTCTATCAATAATCCTTTTAAAGATGTAGAAGTTTATAGTTACCCACCATCTCATGGCGTTAATATTCTAATTCTTTACAAGCTAGGCATCGCAAGTGGAACATCTCCCGATAAATTCAGCCCGAATGCTTTTATCACAAGGGGACAAGCAGCCAAAATGTTGAAAGCAACTGAAGATATGAAACCAACGATGATTACGCTGGAGGCTAGTGACATTGGTTTGGATAATATTAGGTATATAAAGACTGATCAGAATGATACGAGAGTGTTTGACGGAATTTTAGTGAAAGGTAAAGAGCTACCGACAGGCGTAAGAGAAGGTAGTATTCAGTTCGTTCCATTAAAGGAGGGGATTGGCACGCTAGTTGTAACTGGTTCAAAGTCAAACAGTACGGTCTATAAAAAATATTATGTGCATATTCAAAAAGAAAATGGTGAGCTGAAACTGTCACTGGAGGAAACAGATGATCATTTGCCGACAACAGTAAATTTATTGCTTTTAAATAGTAAGGGTGAATTGCCTGGAGAAGTGGTTCAGAACGTATCCCTTTCTACGATGGACGGAAAGCTGTTGTCTAACAATATCGAGTTTGAATATTGTATGTATGATGAATCTATTTGTTTTGATATCGATCAGCCCGGCCAGTATATCGCCACTGTTCTTTTTGCTGATGGGAAAGAAGTACGGTACGGAATCGAAGTGAAATCACATGATTCGGATTTTTACTATGGCGTCAGGACAGTGAAAGAAAACATTTCTGATGTATACGATATGGGGGCTGACTACAACATAGGCAAGCATATAATACAGACGAAAGATGCAGAACAGATTGCCACTATTACGAGAGATCCAGGTACTAATCTGTTTCGTGCCCACGCTGCAGGTCAAAAAGAAGGCGAGGTTTTTATTGGTTTCGAACATAAGGTAACCGAAAAATATTGTGATGAAACATGGTGTTACTTAAACGACTGGATAGGTATTAATGTAATAGTAGAGCGAATCGGTTCCATTTCGAGCGTTAGAATATACAGGACACCTCCTTACTGATCAGGCCAAAATAAAACTATAAAAAACACTACTCAAAATATGGAGAAAGAAAATTTAAAAAGATTAGCAAATACCCTTATTTGCTAGTCTTTTTAGTTAAATAAAGGCAAGTGCTATGTGAGATCATCACCTAATTCTATTTAAAATCCTCACTCGGTACGTCTTAAACATGATATATACCATGATGTAAATGGCAATCGAGGAGATAACTATATTGCACATGGCACCTGTTAGAAATATAAATCCACTAGAATGAGAACTCACAATACCTGTATATGTATGTTCAATTGCATCTATGTACTCTACTTCATCGAGTTCATCGACTTTTGTATTTCGATCGAGTAGTAAACTTCCGACCTTATAATTTAAAAAGAAAAGCAGTGGCCAAATAAACGTTCCCAGGACACCGCCGACAAGTGCGGAAACGGTATTCGCCTTTAGGAACCGTGCCATCCCGACGGAAAGAATGGGGCCGAGTCCGAATGTAGGAAACCAGCTAGGAATAAACCCAATTGTTACCCCTGACGCAACTTGATGGGGACCAGATTTAAGCCGAAACAGCCGGAGTAAATTATATTTAATGATTCGCGTTATTTTCATAGATGTCTATCCTCTCCAAGTACTTCATCGCAACGGTAACAATCAATACCGATGTGTCTCCTATAGACAGATTATACCGAACGTAAGAAAATTCTTATGCTATTGTATTAAATGAATAAAATGTTTTATGAGGAGTAGATTGTAAATTATACATTATCTGTCTAAGTCGAACATTACAAGCAAAAGTGCCCCCTGAAAAATCAGGAGGGCACTTTTGGCTAACATTTAATAAAACAGTTGCATAGAGGCATAAGCGGGTAGTGTACTGGATCTATGCTTTTTTCTAATTTTCGTTTCCGTCACAGTAAGAAGCGATAACAGCAGCCATTGCTTTGGCACTTATAATAAGGCTTTCTTCATTAATATCAAATTTAGGATGATGATGCGGATATACTTCACCTGACGCTGGCATCGCACCGACATAGAAGAAACAGCCCGGTACTTTTTCAAGATAATAGGCAAAATCCTCTGAAGGCGGCAGTGGCGGTGTTTCTAAAACGGCCTCCACTTCAGGAATGGCTGCCAGCTCCAAAGCCTGACGTACATGTTCCGTTACTACAGGATGATTATTCAAAACAGGGTAGTCGTTGAGGTAATCTAGATGACATGTGACGCCAAATGATTTTTCCAACCCTTCGGTAAAAGCACGAACTTCAGCTTCTACTATTTCCCGGGTTTCAGGGGTCATTGTACGAACATCACCTTCGATTGTCACGGAATCCTTTATCACGTTAAAGGTACCTTTCCCGTCCAGATTTCCGATCGTAACGGACGCTGTATCAAATGGGTTAATGCGGCGGCTGACGATTGTTTGCAGATTCATGACAAATGAACTTGCGGCAATAATTGCATCATTTGCAAGATGCGGGGATGATCCATGTCCGCCTTTACCTTGAACGACAAGTTTAAAATAGGATCTGCCTGTTTGCGTGTTGCCGCTTCTGTAATAAATATGACCTGTCTTCATGTTGCTCATGACATGGATTCCGATGATAGCATCAACGCCATCCAGTACACCTGCATTGATCATTCCGATCGCACCACCTGGAGGCGCTTCTTCAGCGGGTTGATGAATTACTTTAATCGTACCTTTTAATTCATTTTTAAACTCCGCCAACGTTTGCGCCAAAACGAGCATATAGGCTGTATGACCGTCATGCCCACATGCATGCATGACCCCTTCATTTTTTGAAGCGAAAGACAGACCGGTTTCTTCCTGGATCGGCAACGCATCGAAATCAGCACGAATGGCAATTGTTTTTCCTGGTTTTGCCCCTTGAATCGTTACAACGACACCACGTTCGCCCCCAAAGTTTGTTTCAACCGAATCGACCGGAACATCAACATAAAACTCCTGAATATACTTGGCTGTCTGCTCTTCTTGAAAGGAAAGCTCCGGATGTTCATGGAGATAGCGGCGGATTTCAATAATGCGCTCCTTTTTTTCATCTAATCTTTTCATTAAATTGTCTAATAACATTTGATAATCTCCCTATTTATAAAATGGACATGGCTGATCAATGCATGTCCATTCGGTATTTAAATCGTTTCTAAGTTTTGAGCTTCCTGCTTTCTTCTGCCCGAAGCAGGTCGATTCGGTTTTAGACCGGCTGCAGCGATGATTCCTAAAACTGCACAGGCAATGATGTACAGAAATGCAGAGGCATAAATTCCATCAAATACTTCAATTAAATAGCCCATAACCATTGGTGCGAGGAATGCTCCAATCATTCCGCCAAGATTAATCATTCCAAAAGTTGATCCAATCACATTTTTCGAGAATAATTTATGCGGAAGGCTGAAGATGATCGCTACAATTGGTCCGTGGAAAAGCATACAGATGGATTGGTAAATAATAACGAGAGTGACTGACGGCGCATTGAATAATAAATAAAGAGATCCGATCATGATGATAAAGCTTATAATCGCAAGGTATTTCTCTTTTCCCATTAATAAAGATTTAATCAGCTGTCCGCCGACGATAACTCCTATAGCACCAGCCAGAGCCGGAATGGATGTCAGCATCCCCATTGACATCAAATCAAGGCCTCTCACATCTACAAGATATGGCGGCATCCATGAGATAAGCCCCCAAATGACCGTACTTACGCCAAACCACATAATGGCCAACTGCCAGCTTGTAGGAATTTTTAACACATCTTTAAAGGATGCTTTTTGAACTGTTTCTTCCTCAACTAGTTCTACCTGCATATTTTGCGGACTTAAATAATACCAGAGTAGGGCTGCAACAAAGAGACCTAAAATTCCAATCGCGAAAAAGAGGTTTTGCCAGCCGATCCATACAAGTAACGGAGTGGCGATTAAAGGAGCAATCACACCTCCAAGTGAATTCGATGACATCATAATCGTTTGGGCACTTGTCCGTTCTTTCTTTGGAAAGACATCTGCTATTGCTTTTGAACTTGCAGCAGGATATCCGCCTTCACCAAGACCGAACATGAAACGAATAATAATCATCGACATTAAAGACCAGGCCATGCCGGTAAAAACGGTAAATAAAGACCATAAAACAATGGAGATCACAATGACCTTTCTGGAACCGAATTTATCGGCAAGCCACCCCCCAGGTAATTGCATTAATGCATAACCGGCAAAAAAACTACTCAGTACAACACCCATTACAGACGGACTAAGATTAAAGTCTTTTGCAATTTCCACAATTCCGACATTCATTGCCATTCTGTCAAGATAGGATAAACACCATCCTAAAAATAGCAGTGAAAGTATTATGTGCCTCTTTTTATTAGGAACTTGTTCATTTTTCATAAATAACCTCCCCCTGAAATTTACTCATCCAATGTGAATGTAGCGATATGAATATAAGAAAACGATTGGAATAAACAATTTTTCGAGTATGATAATTGTTTAATCAAGAAAAAGTAAGCGTTTTCTATATTCAATATTTATTGAATATTATATAATTTCAGAAATGTCATGCACATGTGCAGACAAACAAAGTTATGGAGAGAAAGTTGTTGAATTCAACAAGGGGGAGAATGAATGGAACAAAATGAGGCGTTGCTCAAACAATTAAGTAGGGAAAATCAAAAAGCCCAAAACCATGTGGTGAATCTAATGGAAAGCTTTCGCGCAATTAATTCGACGCTTGAATTGGATGAAGTACTTAAAAAAATTATGCACTCTGCATTGAAGATTGTCGAAACAGCAGAGGCTGGTTATATACAAATGTATGATGCGATCTCGGATAAGCTGATCGTAAAGACATATGTAGGTTTTAATGAAAACATTAAATTTTTTAAAGTTAACATAGGTGAGTCCATTACAGGAAAGGTGTTCAGGGATGGCGATATAAGGTTAATTACTTCAACGGAAGAAATTTATAATAGCATGGCAAATTTAAGTGAGGAGAATCTTGAATTCATTACGAAGGCTCATCAAAATAGCCCTACTATTAAATCCATTTTGTCTGTTCCTGTAGCACTTGGAACAAAAACGATGGGGGTTATGACATTTCACTGTTTTGATGTAGAAGATGGCCTAAGTGAAACGGATTTGCTTCTTCTGCAAAGTTTCGCTTCCCAAGCAGCAACGGCGCTATATAATGCACAGCTTCACACGGAAGTTCAAAATAGCCTGGATGAAGTTACCCATTTATCAAAAAAGCTGAAAGAAACGAATGCGATGTTAGAGAAACGTACAGAAATTCATACGCACCTCACGAAGTTATCTGTTCAGAATAAAGGACTGGAAGCAATTATCCTGGAAATGAATAAGTTAATGGAGAGAAAGCTTGTCTATGCGGATTACCTTGAAGGAAATTACGTCCCCCAGCATATTCAACATATCGCTACCATTCTGGACGATATATTCTTGCTCTTTGCGAATAAAACTGAGGCTAGTTATGTATCAACGTACGATTCAGTTCAAATTGATTGCTATATTTATCCGATTCGGTCAGGCTCTGTTTTTTTAGGGTGTCTGATTGTAGAAGGGAACACCCCTCTATCACAACCCGATCAGTTGATCATTGAACAAGGAGCTCTGACTCTCTCGCTTGAAATAATGAAGCTTAGATCCCAGACTGAAATTTTGTACAAGAAAACCTATGAAACCTACCATCGTTTTTTGGAAATTAGAAATCTCCAGCAGGCTGAGCTTGTTGCGCAGGAGTTAGGAATTCATCATGATCATTTTCTCCAAATTGCTTTAATTGAGCTAGATGGAAATGCGGATTTGCTTTCACTTGAAAATGATGCACTTCTTCTTCTAGCACATCTAAAAGAGAAGTTACGTTTAGAGAACAGTCTTCTGTTTAGCTACAATAATAAAATTACCGTTCTATCCTTTACCCGAGATTCAGCTGGAGAAGGCATGATTACCAACATATTAAATAACGGTATGAATTGGTGGAATGAGCGGTTTACAGTAGTAGCCCGGGGAGGAATAAGCACGGGACAATACTCTCCCGGCCAAGCTAAAGATTATCATATGAAAGCGGAAAAGGCTCTTCTTCATTTGAAAAAACAAAAGGAAAAAGGCCTTCTGCATTACCGGGATATTGGCATTAGTACGCTTTTTTTACATCATCCTGCTGAAGAAATTAACTCATTTCTAAGTGAAACGTTTTCTGTATTGTGGAATAACAATGAAACAAACGATGAACTTCTCCATACGCTTTTCACATATATACAGAACAACCGTTCCATGGCAACGACTGCAAAGGAACTCCATATTCATACAAATACGCTCTATCACCGTATAAAAAAAGTTGAAGACCTATTAAAAATTGACTTCAACCATTACGAAGATCATCTAAAAGTACTGCTGGCTGTGTATCTTTATAATACCTTTATGACGGATTGACGTTCAGTCGAAAGAGGCTTAAAACTTATATTTTTTATAATTCAGATAAAAATTGACGATTCATTTTGTGGGAAAAAGGGTAATGGTAAGAAGCCGATTAATTAAAAAGCTTATCAAAGGGTGACATCACGATACTATACAGAAAAGGGGATAAGAACTATGTTACAATTATTTTTCAACGACGATCATTTAATTTCGATTACAGGGGATCAGGAAATTTTATCGAGAGTACCAGAAAACTATAAGCATTTCGATTTAATTAAAATCAGAAGTGAATTGGTCACTACAGAGCATCTAGTAGAGGCGTTCGAGTTTGCTTTACGTAAATCGGATACAGGGGCAGTACATGCAGCGGCCTATTACGCTAAATTAAAAAATATGTACGTTCAGAAAAAACGTGCTCTCACTAATAATTAACATGAAGATGTGAGCTTGTTAAAAGAATATTCGCTTCTACATATGAGCATCACCATAAAATACGAAATGGAAAGCATGGGAAACATGGCACAACTGACGTGCCATGCTATCGCCAGGCTTTTTTTGTGTGCAAATTTGTTTTGGGGGAAATACAATCCCCTAGGAAAAAGCTTATCACCCAAAATACCCCTTAAATATACAAAATTACTATATAAATATAAAGAAAAATCTAAAAATTTGCATAACTCATTGCTATCTCCTTTATATTTTGCTATTCTTTTAAACATTAAACTTCTAGGGGGCCGCATATGGAAAGTAAAGTTGGTAAGAAAAAATTGGTTGATAGGTTTTTAGACGGAATTGAACGAGCGGGAAATAAACTTCCGGACCCAGTTACGTTATTTGTTATTTTAGCATTTTTTGTTCTTGCGCTATCACTGATTCTATCAAAACTTGGGGTTTCTGCCGTTAAGCCAGGAACTGAAGAAACGATTGAAGTTATCAATCTATTGAACCGTGAAGGACTTATTCAAATCGTTACAAATATGGTCAGTAACTTTACTGGATTCGCGCCACTTGGCATCGTAGTTGTGACAATGATCGGTATTGGGGTAGCTGAAAACAGTGGCTTAATATCAGCATTAATGAAAAAGACCGTTTTAAGTGCTCCTAAAAAAATCATCCTGCCTGTTATTTTATTGACAGGTCTTGTCGGGAATGTTGCCGCAGACGCAGCCTTCATTATTTTACCTCCTATCGCCGCCATGATTTTTATGAGTGTCGGACGAAATCCGCTAGTTGGGTTAATTGCTACCTATGCAGCCATTGCCGGAGGATTCAGTGCCAATCTTATTATTTCTTCTTTAGACGTATTATTATTGGGCATTACCCAAACATCGGCCCAATTGGTTGATCCTACATATACCGGACTTGCAACAATGAACTACTACTTCCTGATCGTTTCAACATTTGTATTAGTTGTTGTCGCAACTTGGGTAACAGGTAAATTCGTAGAACCTCGCTTTGGTAAGTACGGCGGGAAAATAGAAGTGGCTGAACCACTGACAGCTTTAGAAAACAAAGGGCTTCGCTGGGCAGGGATTGTCACATTAGCATACGTCATTTTAATGGCAATTTTAGTTGTACCGGAATCAGGGCTACTACGAAATCCTGAAGATAACGGCTTTTTAAATTCACCGTTTATGACGGGTATTGTACCGATTATGCTGTTCTTCTTCTTATTACCAGGCTTAGCATACGGTATCGTTACGAAAAAAGTAAAATCGGACCGCGATGTAGCGGAACAAATGTTTAAATCAATTGGTGACCTATCTTCATTCATCGTATTGGCATTCGTTGCAGCTCAAATGATTGCTTATTTCGGTTGGAGTAACATTGGACCGATCTTGGCCATTAAAGGCGCAGAATTTTTACAAAACATGAACTTTACCGGCGCACCGATGTTTATCGGCTTCATTATTATTTGTGCTTTCATCAACTTACTGATCGCAAGTGCATCGGCCAAATGGGCTTTACTGGCGCCAATCTTTGTACCGATGTTCATGTACTTAAACTACTCACCGGCTGTTACACAAATGGCGTACCGTGTAGGGGATTCCATTACGAACCCGATTACACCGATGCTTGCATACTTTGCGATTTTACTAGCATTTGCTCGACGCTACGACAAAAATATCGGAATTGGTACATTAATTTCAGCATTACTGCCATACTCAGTATTCTTCGCGATTATGTGGATTGTTTTATTCGCAATCTGGTTCTTACTTGGCCTGCCATTAGGACCTGGCGACGGCATTTACTTGAAATAATAGTCAGGACACACGAATATCATTTGAAAAACAGACAATTTAGAAATTGGGGATGTAAAACATGACGAATATATTTGACATACTAGAACAGCACTACGATGAAATGGTAGCGATTCGTCGTTACCTGCACGAAAACCCGGAGCTTTCACATGAAGAAGTGGAAACACCAAAATATATTGCGGAATACCATCGTGCGCTTGGACATGAAGTACGTGAAGGGGTAGGCGGTCGTGGCGTAGTGGCAACATTACGCGGTGGTCAACCAGGTAAAACAGTCGCATTACGTGCAGATTTTGACGCACTGGCAATTCAGGAGCAAAATGATGTCCCTTATAAATCGAAGGTAGATGGCCGAATGCATGCATGCGGTCATGACGGGCATACAGCGTCACTCCTTGTCTTGGCAAAGGCACTGAACAAAATCCAGGACGAGATTCAGGGGAATGTCGTGTTCATCCACCAATTCGGTGAAGAAATTGCGCCGGGTGGAGCGATTGCGATGATTGAAGACGGCTGCCTGGACGGAGTAGATGTCATTTTTGGCCAGCATTTATGGGCACCGGTAGAGTATGGGAAAATTGCTGTATGCGAAGGTCCGTTAATGGCTGCAGCAGATGGATTTTACATTACGATTAAAGGAAAAGGCGGACACGGGGCAAAACCACAGGAAACGAAAGACTCGATTTACATCGGCTCACAATTTGTCGTGAATGCCCAACAGCTTTTAGGCCGACGTATTAGTCCTGTGAAACCGGCAGTTATTTCGGTTTGTCACTTTGAAGCGTTAAACCCATTTAACGTTATTGCCGATTCCGTAAAAATCAAAGGAACGGCACGTGTATTTGATGAAGAAACGCGTGACCTGATTGAACGTGAACTAGAAGATGTTCTGAAGGCGGCTTGCTTGGTGATGAAGGCAGATTACGAATACGATTATGTGCGCGGCTATTCAGCTGTTATTAATGATCGGGAAACAACAAGATTCTTCATCGAACAGGCAAGACAAACGCCGGGGGTTGAGGAAGTGGTCATTTGCGAACCGGAAATGGGCGGAGAGGACTTTGCCTACTATTTAGAAAAAGTACCGGGAACGTTTTATTTCACAGGTGCCCGTGACCCTGAGAAAGAAGAAGCTTACCCGCACCACCATCCGAAATTCGATATCGACGAGCGCGCACTTCTTGTTGCTGCAAACACACTTGCAAAGGCAACGTTGGAGTATTTGAAGCAGCATGCTGTGAGTAGTGTTATATAAGGATAGATAGGTTAAGGACATAACATATTTCTATTGTTATGTCCTTTCTTTAGGTTTAAAGGGGAAAAGAGGGATAACAAGATATTGCTAATATCAAATTCTAAAGTTTAACCAAGCACGGACAGGCGTTACACGTCATGAACGCAATATATATTTTGCGTCCATCTGAAACCTATAGATTGCCAGGAGAATCGGATAAAAGGAAACATAAGTAAAGGCTCTTCATATAATGAAATCGTGTGCAACTTTTTACAGAATTGCGTGGCTAAATCATCGTTTCGGATTTTTACTTTTGAATAATACTTTACATTTTTTATTAAAAATGTAAAAAGATGTTTACAAATAATCTGGGGATGGGTATACTTACACAATAATCAAAAAATTCTAAGGAGGTCGAAGAAAATGATCGTTATCAATAAATTAATGTCACTAGTAGTTACAATTTCAGCGAAAACGAAAATCACACATTCGACCAGATTGGAATGGATTGCTTAAATTTTTTTATTAATTAAGTATGCCCATACCGCAGGGAGAAGTGTGCCCCTGCGGTATTTTTGTGCCTTTTTTTACCGCAGGGAGAGTCTCTCTGTGGTTTTTTCCGTTTTATGGGTATTTTAAGGAGGTGATAATCCATGATATTAAACTTTTTTACCCTTTCAATAGCTATTACAAAACGTGAGCGTGAGATCTCTCGTGAGAAAGCACTTCATGAAGAAAAAGTAAAAAAAATCTTTGAACAGAACCGAAGAAAAGTAGAAGATTACGTTCGTCAACGCCATTATTAATTTTGTTACTTTAAAACAATGAAAGGTGGGAATTGAAATGATTTTTATGATTAAAAGAAGGTGTGCAGTTTTATGGTGGGAGAATGACTCCACCTAGCTAAAAAAGGTCGTAATATAAAGTGCGGGTTTTAATAACCACGTCTAGTGATGGGGGCTGTGCGAAAAGTAAATTCTTTTCATACAGCCTTACAGATTAGCGGGTGTAAATTATACCGAATAATATATATTTTTATTACTACATTTAGTGCCCTAAAGCGATTTTCTTAAAAACTATCTATAATGAAGAACTTATCACTCTTTTATATGGATTCCGTTTAATTTTTCGTAATGATATGACCGGTGACCGATTTTATTAGAAAAATTTGTATGCATTTTAGAAAACTTCAAGGCTTTATTAGCGCTTTTCATGCATTTATTTGATCAACCAAGAGAGTTATTAGAAAAACTCCCCCATATATTAGAAAACCGCCAACTTATTAGAAAATGTTAGAGTGATATTAGATAATTTAAGAATTTATTAGAATATTACTGCCGATTCCTTCAATCATCTGCAAGTATGCGATTTTCTCAGCAGCATTCTCAATCATGCAAGCAAGCGCTGTTTAACTTTGCTTGTTCACGGGAACTAATAGCACAAGAGTATTGGGGGAATTACAATGAAAAAAGGTCCGAAGAAATGGAATAGGTGGAGTCGCAGAAATAAAGTGATAAGCGCTCTTATACTTCTTTTGATTTTGCTATATATAGGAGTAATGTTATGGCATACATATAAACCGTTGCCGGAAGGTATTTCCTATGAAGGAGACTTGCATAGAACAGACAATATTGAAATGCTGACGGATCTAACTTATGCGCAAGACCAGGAAGGAACCAATCGAAAACATGAAAATCAGATATTTGATGAAGTTTATACATTGATTGATGAAGCAGAGCAGTTTGTGGTGGTGGATTTCTTTTTGATGGACGGGTTTTTTGATGAAAAAGAAGATTTCCCACCAATTGCGGATACCCTCTCGGACAAGCTTGCCGAGAAAAAGAAGAACAATCCTAATATGCCGGTTGTTTTCATTACCGATCCGCTGAATAAGGGTTATGGCTCCTATGAAACGAAGTGGTTCAAGAAGATGCGGGAAGCCGGGGTAGAAATTATTTACACCGATTTAGAACCGTTGCGGGATTCCACACCACTTTATTCAGGCTTATACCGATTATTTTTTCAATGGTTCGACAACAACGGCAAGGGATGGATTGCCAACGCCATGTCAAGTAAAGCGCCAAAAATGAACTTATCTTCTTATTTAGAATTGCTCAACGTGAAGGCCAACCACCGCAAAGCGGCCGTTTCGGAAAAGGAAGCGATTATCACATCATCAAACCCGCATGATGCAAGTGGCTTCCACGGAAATCTTGCTTTGAAAGTAACGGGGCCCATCATAAACGATATTTTGAAGGCAGAAGAAGCGGTGTCCCTCATGTCGGATGGTCCAAAATTGCCGAGGGCTGATATCCCCGAGCAAGGTGACGGTCAGTATGGTGTTCAATATTTGACTGAGAAAAAAATATTGGACGCATTGCTTGAAGACCTAGAAGCAACAAAAGAAGGAGATAAAATTTGGATTGGCATGTTCTTTATTGCCCAGCGTGACATTGTCAACGCCTTAACAGATGCAGTAAACCGGGGCGTGCAGGTGAATATGATTCTTGACCCAAATGAAAACTCATTCGGCCAGGAAAAGTCAGGTTTGCCGAATCGACCGGTTGTAAACGAACTGCTTGAGGATACAAATGAAAAAATTAACATTCGCTGGTACAACACCGTAGTGGGCCAATACCATACAAAAGTCATCTGGATTCAAACAGCGGAACAAACAATCATTTCAAGCGGTTCTTCCAACTATACGGAACGAACATTGGAGAATTACAACCTGGAAAATAATGTACGTATCCTCGCTCCAAATGATAGCGCGCTCGCCTTGGATATGGAACGATATTTTGAACGGCTTTGGAACAATGAAGATGCTCTCTACACGCTTGATGTGGAAGAATTTCAGGATACCCTCTCCTGGTGGCAGCGCTGGATTTACACGGCTCAAAAAGTAGCCAAAGTAACCACTTACTAACCCATGATATGTTAAGCAAAAAGATGTTACCAAGCATCGCTTTGGGAATGCTATACTTAAACCCTAAAAGTAAAGTAATGTTATAAGATCTAAAATTTGGGGGTATTTAAGTGAGTTCTTGTTCATTTATCGCAACAAATTTTGAAATGCCTGAAATAGAATCCAAAGCAAAATATATGACGGTCAAAGAAGCTATTGAATTGAAAATAAAACCGCATGAATTGGTGCCTTGGGAGAAGATGGACCCGAATAGTCAAATATTATTTATTGAAAATGAAGAGGATTTAAATGAGTTGGTTATTAACGAAGGCAGTTACTATGATGTAAGTGAATATACGGGCTATCCATTCATTTATGAAGTGAATTTTGGCTATTCAGAATTAAGAGTAAAGCAATTATTGGATTACTTAAAAGACAATATTAGAGCAGGACAGGTCATAGAACTATGGCGAGTATGGATTGGTCATGAAGATGATGCACTGAATATACCGTATAGTAGGCTAAATTATAGCGAATTATCTCTCGATCATCTGTTCCAATTGTATAATTGGAACCATGCAAATTATAAAGAGCAATATTGTATAGTATTAGAAAAATAAAAAATACTTATTCTATGTCTAAACAATCCTATCCAAATAACTGTTCACAAATAAAAGTTAGGGTACCAACACCTCCCATTTTTAATTAAGTGGGGGGGTTTTTGTTTTTATGCTGTTTATGAATAGGAAGGAAGTCAGAAAACGAAAATTTGGTAACTTGTTATTTAAAAGAATGTAAAGTATACTTTACTTAAAGTAAAACAAACTTTACATAAAAAGGATGAGTTACTATCAAAAATAATATTAAGGTTTTACGAGCTCAATACAGTATGACGCAGGATCAGTTGGCAGAAAAGCTTTCCGTTTCAAGACAAACCATTATTTCACTTGAAAAGGAAAAATATAATCCATCTATTATTTTAGCTTTTAAATTGGCGGAAATTTTTAACTGTAAGATTGAAGATGTATTTATTTATGAGGGGGATTCTGAGTGAAAAAAGCACGTGAAAATCAGCTATCATACTTATTTTTAGCTATTATAATGATTCCATTAAGTGTTTATATTAATTACCCATATGTTGCAAATGGTGACTTTCCAGAAGGAATTATGATTTTTTTCTTGGGAACTAGTGCATTAATGATGTCTTATTTGTCGCCACATTTATATCCGAAAGATGAGCGTACTAAAGAAATTATAGGCAAGAGTATGACAGCAAATTATTTTACGTTATTTGCGACAATTACAATTCTATTTCTAATAGTTGGAGCACTAGAACCTAACACTTTAAGTGCCACACATGTTTTAACTATTTTATTTTGTATAATGACTACATCCATCCCACTAACAATGGTTATTTATTCGAAACTCATTTAATGATTAATCTATATAAAAGAATACAATTGGGATTGGGGTTTGTAATGACAGGTAGAAGTAAGTTACCCAATAAAGGTTTCGGGTATAAACAAGTAAAAGCCAGGGAAATTCCCTGGCTTTTTTTATTATCAAAGTAAAAAGATTTATTAGCAGCAGCAATCGCATTTACTTGAATAATTTTAGTTGTTTTTATACACCCATTGCTTTAATGAGGGTTGAAGTTTGTGAAGCAAAATACCCACCATTTTTCCAATACCGCAGGCAGCAATGAACGTACCTATCCCAATTGCGCCAAAGGATTGAATAAATAGTAAACAAATCACAAGTGAAAGAACGACGTTTAGCATGTCACTAGTAATTTTTGCTTTACTAAATGGTATCTTCCATGTGTTCGCAATAACATATGTAAGTGAATCATATGGCATCGTCGGTAAATTTGCTGTGAAATATAACAGTAAAGCTAAGGCAACAAGTAGTAAGCTTATTGCTAAATACACAATAATAAGAACAAGTGAAGTTGCTTCAGGTAAGCCGTTTGTTAACCAAATCGTGAAATCCATAAAAAAACCGAATAAAAAGGAAATAATTAATTGTATAAAAAAGTTCTTCCACCGTATTTCTTTTAAAATGATTGCTTGTAAAATTATAAAAACAAAATTAGCTAATACGGTTGTAATACCAACTGACAAAGGTGTAGTTAAAGCAAGTGCATAAGGTAAAGAGGTTACAGGAGAAACACCGATACCTGCCAAAATTGAAAAGGTAGCACCAAGTGAAAGTAGAAATAAACCAATTATGTAAATGCTAATTCTTTTTGAAATTATGATTGTATGACTCATATTTCCCCTCCTACAAGTAGTATACTCTTTGAAATTTCAAATGAAAAATATATAATTAATAATAAAGATATATATTTTATATATGAGGTGGTTAAGTGGATTTACGTCAATTACGCTATTTTAAAGAAATAGTTGATCAGGGAAGCATTTCAAAGGCTGCCGAAGTATTACATATGGCACAGCCACCATTAAGTATGTTATTAAAACAAATTGAAACACACTACGGTACACCACTAATTAAGCGATATCGACAAAAATGGGAGATTACTGAAGCTGGACAAATGCTATATAATCATGCAACTCATATGCTTCAGCAAATGGAATTGTTTGACGTAAAAATGGATTATATGATGCAAGGTGAAGTGGGGCAATTACGTTTAGGGGTTTCTTCAAGCTGTATACATTTAGTAGGGGATGTCATACGGCAATTTTCTCAAAGCTACCCTAAAGTAGAATTACAAATTTTCAAAGGGGATTCCGAGAAATTAGAACAAATGTTATTTAATAATGAAATAGATATAGCTGTTATTTTAGCACCGGAAAATAGTGAACAGTACGAAGAATTACCCTTAATACCTAGTCCTTTTGCATTGGCTGTACCAAAGAATTGGTCGAATCAGATTGATCTAGATGTGGTATCAATCCAAAACTTAATGAAGTTCCCGTTTATTTCGTTAGAAGCGATGGAAGGGTATTCGATGTTAGAAAATATTATATATTATCTTAAAGAAAAGAACATTTCCTTAAATATTGTTGCTAAGTGTAAAGATATTACGATTGCCCAGTATTTAGTTGCTAAAGAAGTAGGAATCAGTATATTACCTAAAATTCAGCTAGGGTACGTGGATGGAATTCATTTTGTTGATTTACCTGAATTAGAAATTGCGATTCAACCGAAATTATTTTACAAGCAAGAAGCGACATTCTCTCCTATTTGCAGGAACTTTATTGCTTTATTTAAATCGAATACATGAGATTAATTACCGTCTCAAAGTAGTTCAGTTATTGTTCATTTATATTGAAATAAAAAAAAGATATAGAAAAACTTGTTTTCTATACCTTTTTTATTTTGTTCTTATGATCGGTCGTTTAACAATATACAATTTAATAAATGATAATGGCTGCAACAATTACCGCTATTAGAGCAAATATATTTGCAAATGTCATTGTAATGAATTGGTACTTAAAACTGTTTTTATGTGTTAATCCTGTAAGTGCTAATAGTGATAAAACTACACCAGTGTGCGGCATAATCGTTAATGCAGAAGATGCAATTGCTCCAACACGGTGCATTGCTTCCGGACTCACACCCATAGCTAAATAAGTTTCCGCAAATACTTCCATTACAATACCTAATGCTCCGGATGATGATCCTGTTATTCCTGATAGTGCACCGGCTGCAACCGATAAGCTAACAAGCGGGTCACCAGGTATACCTAATATTAAATCGGAAATAAATTTGAAGCCTGGTGCTGTAGTTACAACAATCCCAAATGCTACTGCTGATGAAGTAAGGAAAATTGGATTAATTGAACTTTGCCCCCCCGCATTCAATACTGCCTTTTGAGAAGGAATATACTTGTGGTAACAAATAACACATGAAATTACTGCTACACCTAAGCCGATTAAAATTGTGTTTGGAATTTCCAATGCACTCCCTGTTAAATTCACTACCATAAGGAGCAAAATCGGGATAATACTCAGAACAAATGAAGGTGTCTTCTCTTTTAGCTCATGTTTGGATTGATCATCAGCGTTAAATTGGGCATATGTTTCCCCATTTGCAAGACTCTTATTTAATGTATAGTTCATATACCATAATCCGAACGTTACGGCTACTACTGAACCGATAATCCCTAAAAGAGGTGCTGCAGTCAAAGTTGTCCCTAAATATGGGATGGGTACAACATTTTGAATCGAAGGCGTTCCCGGTAACATTGTCATTGTGAAAGTACCAATTCCAATGTAAACAGGGATGACAATTAAGTTCCATGCGATATTTAATTGTTTAAATAAAGGTCTTGCTAGTGGGATAATCACGAATAACACTACGAATAAACTTATTCCACCGAATGTGAGAATCGAACTAATTAAGAAAATTGCAACTAATACAGAAAACGGCTTTTCTGTTCCTGTAATCGATAATACTTTTTGTGCAATGGATTGAGCAGCTCCACTCTGTTCCATATACTTGGCCAAAATAGAACCAAGTAAAAACACTGCAAAAAAATTCACCACAAATCCGGTAAGACCTGTCATATATGAATTCTCTTTACCAATTAGAGAAGAGAAGAAGTCCATTTGGTTCGTTAAAATTACGATAATCGATGCTAGCGGGGCAATATAAATAATGTTATATCCTTTCATTGCCATCAATATGATAAAGATAATCGCTACGACTATGCCTAAAGGTCCGATCATATCCATAATATTTACTCCTTTTATTAGAAAACATTTCACTTAAAAATTCTAAAATGTCATCGTATTAATTAAATAATTCCTAAGAGATTATGTCATAATTAGGACTCTTTTACTCATACTAATTCCATTATTCGCTCTATAACTAATTGGTTATCGTCCAATTTCAAAAAAAAGAGAACGGTTCCCACTTTGGGAATTCGTTCTCTTTTTGCTGGCTCTAATTAAAATTGAAGATATCTTTTCTTGGCAAACTTTAAAAATGCAGATGCTGCGGGAGACAAAACAACATCTTTTTTATAACTAATGACAACGCTATTTTTATAAACTGGATTACCTAACGTATATAAGTTGGATTCAATCTTTAGTTGATCTCTTGTAATAATACATTCGGGAATAATTGTCATTCCTATTCCTTTATTTGCAAGACGAAATGCATTCTCAATATTATTCGTTTCTAGAGTTATTGTTGGGCTTATGGCATAGTGATCAAAAATATTATCCGTTAAACGACGTAATCCTAACCCTGGTTTTAATAAGATAAACTTTTGATGATTTAGTTTTGAAGGAGGAAATGGTATATGTTTTATTTCTTTATTATTTTCTTCATAGAATATATGGCCCTTTGGAATGACTAGGTAAATGTTTTCTTCATATAACTTCTCGTAAACAAGCCCCGTATTTTTGATTGGCAACATACTAATACAAATATCAATTTTATTTTGTAAGGTTAGCGCTTCCATTTCATTGGCAGTACCTTCCTCTAATTGAATTTCTATTCCTGGATATTTGTCCATAAACTCTGGGAGAAAATCATAAAGCATATGTGAAGCCAATATCGGATTAATACCAAGAACTATCCTACCTTTTTTTAATTCATTTAAGGCTTCGATATCACGCATCATCACTTCATGCATTTCATGAATCTCCTGCATATACGAAATATAAAGCTCTCCTGCATACGTAAGAACAAGCGGTGTTACTTGCCGATTTAAAAGTTCTACACCTAGTTTACTTTCTAAATTTTTTATATAAGTACTTAAATAAGGCTGAGATACAAACAAAGCATTCGCCGCATGCGATATATTGCCATATTCTTGGATTGCCAGTAAATACTCTAAAGATAAATCTTCCTTCATATGTTATCCCCTCCCGAAAGATTGAAGAGTAATTATAGCACGATTTTTTTAGTTGAACAGAAATCGTCCATTTGTAATATGCTCAGTATTTTCCTATAACTGTTTAGTTATAGGGGAAATAGCCTTAATAGTATTTTAAAAACGGACATATTTCATACATAATTTAAGTTGTGTTAAATACTTGACATACAGAAAATCAAATAGGAGGCAAACAACATGGGTACCTTAGGTATTATTGTTGCAATCATATTCATTATATTTTTAGCTATGAAAGGTTACAGCATTGTATTTATTGCACCAATAGCGTCAATTATCGTCATTGTTACAAATGGCATGGATTTCTTTCCGTCGCTTATTGGTTCTGAAGTTTCATTTATGACAGGGCTTACAGGATTTATCGTTAACTTCTTTGCTATCTTTTTACTTGGGTCAATTCTAGCCCAATATATTGAAAAAAGTGGGGCAGCCCAAGCCATTGCACAAAAAGTATTATCTATTACGGGGACAGATAAACCATTCCCTGTATTAATCGCTATTTTCTTAATCAGCTCCATTTTAACTTTTGGAGGCATTAGTTTATTCGTTGTATTATTCGTTGTCATTCCATTAGCCAAACCTTTATTTAAACAATTAAATATCGCATGGAACTTAATTGTTATTCCTGTATTTTTAGGGATCGGTACATTTACGATGACAATGTTGCCGGGAACACCTTCGATTCAAAACGTTGTACCAACAAATTACTTAGGAACAACTGTTACAGCGGCACCTTTAATGGGAATCGTTGCTACTCTAATTGCAATCATTGCAGGTATCTTCTATATGCGTTATGCATTGAACAAAAGTTTAGCTAAGAATGAAAAGTTTGAAGCAGAAGAAGATGCTCAAGAACTGACACTTAAAGAAAACATTCCTTCTTTCTTCTTAAGTATTTTACCAATTTTAATTTTAATCATTATTATTTTTGCTGGTAGTGCCATGAAAGTACAGAATATCGTACTAATCGGTTTAGCGGTTGGCGTAATTGTGTCAGCAATCGTATTCCACCGCTTTATGCCATCACATAAACAAGCAGTTAGCTTAGGAGCAAATGGTGCGATTACGCCAATCTTCTTTACTGCTGCATCAGTTGGTTTTGGTGTTGTAATAACATTAGCACCAGGTTTCGGAGCAATTTCAGATTTCATCTTAAATATTCCCGGAAATCCGTTAATTAGTTTAACAATTGCATCATCTGCTTTAGGAGCAATCACTGGTTCAGCTAGCGGTGGTTTAGGGATTACAATGGAAGCGTTCGCAAATCCTTATTTAGAAATGGGTGTAAACCCGGATGCAATGCACCGTATGTCTGCAATCAGTTCAGCTGTATTTACTGGTTTACCACATGCTGGAGCAGTTTTATCAACATTTGCTTTAACGAAATTAACACATGAAAAAGCATTCAAATACTCATTCATTACAATGACAGTACCAAACCTTTTAGCATTAATTGCTGCACTACTAATTGGTATTTTCTTGTACTAATCAAACCATTGGAGAAGGTGAGAGTACTTCTCCAATACTACTTAAACTACAATTATCACTTTTGGAGGTATATAGATTATGAAAACAACAAATCGTACAGTACTTGTTACAGGTGCCGCTCAAGGGATCGGATATGCAATTGCACAAGAATTTATCGCAAACGGTGACTATGTAGCAATTTTCGACTTAAATGAAGAAGCTGCAGTTGCTGCTGCTGAAAAATTAGGAAACGCAAAAGGTTACAAAGTGAACGTTGCTGATGAAACTTCAGTTAAAACGGCTATCGACGCTGTAATCGCTGAGCGCGGATCAGTAGACGTAGTGGTAAACAACGCTGGTTTACAATTTATCAGTAAAACAGAAGATTTTCCGGTAGAAAAATGGGATTTATTAAACGATGTTATCTTAAAAGGTACATTCTTAATGACAAAACACTCTTTAAAATCAATGCAAGCTCAAAACTACGGTCGTATCATCAACATCGTATCTGCTCACGGTCGTATTCCGGATGCTTACAAATCAGCTTACTGTGCTGCTAAAGCAGGACAAACTGGTTTCTCTAAAGTAGTCGCATTAGAAAACGCTACAAACGGAATTACTGTTAACTGTATTGAGCCAGGTCCAGTACGTACTGAATTAATCGAAAGACAATTACCTGTTTTAGCAGAAAAGGATGGAACTTCTGTAGAAGAAGCATTAGGCCATCACATCTTGGGTAAACAATGGATCAAGCGTTTACTTGAACCATCTGAAATCGGAAAAACTGCTGTATTCCTAGCTTCTGAAGGTGCTGGAGCCATTACAGGTGAATCAATTCCTGTCACTGGTGGTATGTAATTCCTTTTAGTTGATCATTTAAATATCATATAGGTATTAAAAAACAGACGATGTAGAAAATTCTATATCGTCTGTTTTGATTTATTTAGCATTTTTTGAGATTTTTATCTTTTAACCACGACTTCCTGTAGGGTAAAAAGAACGCACAAGTCGGGTGCGTATGGATGAGCGCACGATTGTAGAACAGTTATTTACTCTATATAGTCAATTAACTTTGCTGGAACTTGCTCAAAAATATAAACTTCAGGGTTATTATAAGGCTTATTATTTAAATAATCTTCAAGAGTTTTCATACTTGCCCAATAATTTTTCATTAAATCTTCCTTTGAAGGCAATCCCTCAATAATACGCCCTTTGCCACCATCATACATGTCTTCAATATAAGCAAATAAATCACTTGTTATATCTCGGTTAAAAACTAAAATTTTATCACTAAACACTGGAAATCGATAATGAGGAGCTTCGTCGACTTCCAAGTCTACTAGGAAAGCAACGTTAAAATCAATCCAATTTGGTAAATTTGCTGGTCTGAACCGCTCAGTTAAATCTGGAAATAGATTAGCACCCTTGGCATACCATTTGGTTGACGTCTTGTAATTTAATCCTTCCTTTAATACGATTTGGGGACTTATATTTTCGTAGATATCTTTGTGAATAATCATATGATATAAAAACAAACGAGTTCCTCCTTTTCTTAAATAAAGGTGCCTAAAAATCCTTAATTAGGCTACGATCTACTTTCATACGTTCAAATGAATAGAATTTTAAATTCTGATTACAAATATGGTCCTCTAATTGCAAACTTAAGAATGTTTTTAGGTTTAACTTGTATATATACATTTTAACTTAATTGTATATATTTGGAAGTATACAGTTAATTAAATCATCTGTATACCATCTAATTGGGAACTTGTTAGATGTTTAAAGACAACGCTAATTTGCAAGTTCATATCTTTTGAAATCTTCTATTTAAGATTATTACAACAATCTGGCCTAATTGTTGCATCAGTTTTAATTAAGCTAAGTGATGTTACCAAACAACGCTTAGGAACGATTTTAATTTAACTATGGGGTAGGGTAGTTGAACAAAAGGTATTTATATAAGGACGTAGAAAGTTAATATAATGTAACTAATTGAATATTGTTAATCTAACGGATAAATTTAAATACATGAAACAGGGGAGTTGAGATAAATAATGCAGACCATTTTTGTGGACTGGGGTGGAAACAGGGTGAAACTTACTTGGATGCCCCAATTGAAATTAACTGAATCATTAAAAGTGACTAGTGTTCATGCAGTATGTATTAAAGATGAGAAAGTACTATTAGCTTATATAAAGGATCGAGGGTTTAATTATCCCGGTGGGCACGTGGAGACTGGTGAGGAAGTAGAAGAAACCATACTACGCGAATCATATGAAGAGGGTTATGTAAAGGGAACAATCAGATACATAGGTTCAATTGAAGTGAGTCATAAAGAAAATCCGTCCTTTGATTCCAGTGGAAAGTATCCATTGATTGCTTATCAAGCTTTTTTTAGAATGGATGTTACCGAATGTTTACCTTTTCTCCGAGAACATGAATCGTCTGCTCGAATTTGGGTAGAACCCTCTGAAGTACCATTTGTAATTAATGATCATGAGCTTTCAAAATTAATCTTAGATGATGCGTTAACCTTATGATTTAGGGTGAATTGAAGAAGAATGGAATTAACGATAGGGGGAGTTAGTAACTTTATTTAAGCAAGTTCAGTTATACTTTTCTAAACAGAGGTGGTTAAGTTGAAAAAATGGAAGTTTGTGATTATAGGGGTTATCGGAATTAGCATAATTGTAGTTATGTACAAGCAACATCAAACAATTCTTGAATATCGACAGATTCCTTACTATTCTTTAGAATTATTGGCTTTTCCAATTGGAAAAGTAATCGAACTTCATGAGAACGATGATAATTATGAAGATGACGAACGAAAGGAAATGCTCGATGATTTAAATGTTATGTTTTCTACGATTTCTAATCGAGCAGGTGTTGGACTCACAACGGAACAAAAGATATATTATAAGTATTACGATGAATACAATGATGCAAGAGCAGATTTTGCTGTTATTTTAGAAAAATATATGGCAGCAGAAACACCTGAACAGCATGAACAAGCATATAAAGCGCTCAAAGAAGTGTATGATGAATATCAACTATTTCTAGAGCAAGCAGAAGAGGATTTAATGCTACCTGACCCTACACTTCAGTAAATGTGATGATTTCTTTATGCACCTTTCATTGTTTCTGAGTGCATTAAAAAGCCACAAACGTTGTTATATTTATCAAAACCTAAATTTAAAAAGATAGAGAAATTAGAGGGCTCTACATATTAGATATATTTCATATGTAGAACCCTTTCTTCTACTAAAGCACCAGTTAGTATAATAAGAATAGAGACGTTTATGCAACAATCGGCACGATTGCTGAATATTAGTAGCTTAAGCTTATTATTAGAAATAAAACACTCGCTATCATTGAGATAATAAAAGCTATTGTCTTATATTTTAATTCCTTAAATGCTGGATCTATATAAAAATAAAAAATAATCCCTAAGCCAAATAGTATCACCATAAAAAACACTCTACTTAGTGTAGTGGGTTGTATTGTAATTGCTTCAGGAATTGAGGCTAATGTGAATATTAATATTAACGGAGTAGTAAGAAAAAAGTACGCCGCTAACATTTTAATATAAGACCATTTCTTGTTCACTAAATTCTTTCTCCTTTTAAATATTTCTTCATACGAATTCCATTAATATTCTACATTAATAAGTTCTAATGTTCTTTAACAATATAAATCAATGAAGGACAACGTGAAAGTATCCAGAGAGGTATTTGGTAACATGGCATAAAAGACATTTATTCCACAATCTGGCCCTTTAATTAAAAGTGACGCGATCCTTATTAAAGTATCGCGCCGATTTTGGAAATTCGTTTTAAGTAAGTCCCCTAAAGGAAAATCCAGACTTTTATTATGTTTAAAAATTTATTATGCAATGAATTTTGCAAACCAAGCAACATAATGTGCTCCTGGAATAAATAGAATTTGAGCAAATAATGTCCCCAAAAGCCTTGAACTCATCATCATAACAGAGGCTCTTTTCAATTCAGAATAATTTCCTTTTTTATTTATTACATCATCAGCTAATATAGAGATTTTAGGATCAATAAATATAATTAATAGCATTGTAGCTATACCATTTATTAAACCGGATGCCATGATTGCAGTTGTTTTGTATTCAGGTACTAACAAACTCGCATACAAAGCTGACAAAACTCCAATTGTATAAACAGCAGTAATGATAATATTAATTATAAATAATTTTAGAGGAATATCTTTTATACCTATTCCTCGTAAATAGGAAAGGCTTGGTTTGCGTATATGCTTGAATCCACGACGTATATACTCAATTGTAAAACCTTTTTTCAATAAAGCGGGGATTGAACCTCTTTCATTAGCTAAATGAATAATGGCTCTAGAAAAAATGGCTACAAAAGTTGGCAAACATATAATGCCTAGTAATGTACCTAGTGAAGCTGAACCTATAAGGAATCGGAATTGATTCTCGACAAATTGTAAAGCATTATCGGCAGGAGCCTTATCTATCAGGCTCCCTGTAAATGGTTGCTGCATCATATTAGAGAGTCTTGAAACCATAACCATTACATTAAAAAGTGACAATGCTGACGCTAATAAACGAACACGAGCTCCAGAAAGTCGCACTGCATACGCTAATGTTTCAATTGAATGAATGATTAATATAAACAAGGCAATCATTATGAGTTTACCTGTTATAAGTTCTATTGCTCACACCTACCAAATCCTTATTTTTACATTTTGACGTTTAAATTGTAAACTAGTTTCATCGAATTCATACAAATCAATACAAAATAACATTCCCAAACAACGCTTTTGGGGACATTTTAATTTAATTTATGGTAAAATAATACAAATTAATAATGAGGTATTAACGTTTAAAGAAGGGGAGGAGTAGATTATAAAGAAAAAGGAAAAATTAAAAATATGGTCAATAATTTTAGTGATATTACTACTAATTGCTGGATTAGTTTTATTTTTTTTAGGACATTATAGTATAGCTTTTATTTTACTTGGGATTTTTGCATTAATTTTAACTGCTATTAGTAATTGGTTACAAACGGAAAATGAAGTTTACGCTCATGAAAAAAACTATAAGAATCATAATAAGTAAAGCTGATGAAAAGTTTATAGTCAGCAATGAATTATAATTATACAAAATAAAATTAAATAACGTTTCCAATGAAAGTATAGGGACACATTAAAAAGGCGCGAACGTAATTAAAACAACGTTTCGCGCCTTTTTTTATGAACATTAGGTTAGGTTATGCAATATTTTATACAGATGATGCAAACCCTGGATGGAACGGTGTTTATACTTGCTGGGCTTGTCTTTAATTTGCATAAAAACTTGTATAGTATATTTCTTATTGTTTTAAATCTGCATCTTTTCTGACGCTACCGCATGGAAAATGTTATTCTGTTGTTTTTTTCAAATCATCAGCAAATTTAGAGGATAGATAATTTAATACTTCCTTAATTTCACGATTTTTCTCTATTATTTCTTTGTTTTTAGCTATCGTTTCCTTTATTTTTAGATGGATTTCATTATCGTAAAGTTCAGGATGGTTTTTTAGTCTTGTATCTAAGTGAGGTACTGATGTCTTACTCTTATCCATATCAAATTAATCCTCCTTTATCCTCTATTATACTGAGGGATATAAATCTTTTCTTTCCCTAAGAAGACTGTAAATTTTAGATTTGAAGTATTAGGGTATTTGACTAATTAAAATAGTTCGCTTACTAGCAGTTAGAGTTTCTCTGCCCACGGACCATCGAAACACTCCACTTGGTAATTCCTTGCCCTACGTTAAATCCTTGAGACGTTTCTAAAGAAATGACTACATGCAATTGTTAGATCATAATTTACTTTGCAAATCCTCTGAAAGCTTAAAGATCATAATGCGTTCCCCAGTTATTGTACTCAAATCACTATAAAAACTCACCACTTCTATACCTGTTATGGTTAGTATTGCTTCTTTTATTCCTTCTACACCCGATTCCACCAAGCTATTTCGCATTTTTTTGACAGATAATAGGCCCTCTTTATCTTGGCATACTGCATATTCAGCAGGTGTTAAGACACCTCCTAACACAACCACCACCATATCTCGCAAGATATCTGATTTAACCGATACTGAACCGCGCCCAAGGTAACTTTTCTCCCAATGAGTTAACACTTTACTGATTTCGGCTTCAAGAGCACCTTTTGTTTTATCCATAATGACTTCTATCCCTTCCATTCCACAATTAATCGTTATACATTTATTTTATAGTCTTTGTTACCTCTAGTTTAACTATAAGCCAAAAGCATATTTCCTCCTAAATAGCACATCTAAGTTTAGTTTCCTATACCATTTCTAACAAGTCCATAGCTTTCATTACTAAGAAAATAAAAAAACCGACAATCCAAAAATAATGGTCTCAAATATCAAACCATTTACTTTTAAAATTGTCGGTTTACTTTTAACTAACCTTATCTAGGTTCTTTAAAATGTCTACCTATTATTTATAATTGTTGTTCTTTTTTCCCTTGTAGATTAATAATCAATGTCCAAAATATTGACTATCAAACTAAGGTAATGAACGGATAAAACTCTATTTATAATATATAATATATAGTTAACTCTCTGTCAAGGTTAAGATAATTAAATTTAATAAGCGCTCAAGTGAAGGCCATTTATTTTATATAATTAAGATATAAAGAAAGTTAGAAGATAATATCTTAAAAGAGACCAAAATTCTACTTTTAAGGGGTCACTACCGAATTGCGTCCGAGTGTTGATTAACGACTGACATTAGTTTTATGCGTTCCGGTAACGTTTTAGGGAGAATTAACATTTTTATTGAAATTGTATATTAATAAGTTGCAATAAAAAAAGGGGAAAAACTTTGAAAAAATTATTAGGTTTAATATTACTATTAATTGGCGCTAAAATAATGAGTATCTATGTTTACGAATTTCATCTTTTATGGCAAATTACAGTGAAATTTATCGGAGTATTTTTATTTATTCAAGGTGGTCTAATTCTTTTCAATAAATCAAAGTAAATTTTGATTCGTACCTATGAGTCAACTTTAAAACATAAGATGCAAAAACCATTCCCAAATGCCGCTTTTGGTGCGTTTTTATATTATAATATTTTCTAGTATTAAACTAATGATTTTAGAAGGTGTTAAATTGAAATGATAGAACTACTAGGTGCATTTTTACTAACAATTTTAGGCTTTACTGTATGCATTGTGGGCATTTTATATATGAGAAAGAATCAAAAAAAAGAACCCTTATCGTTTTTTAAATATTATGTAATCCAAATTGTACTCATATTAATTAGCCTTTTATCTCTTGCTGTGTTTTGGGATGCACTAACAGTAATGCCTAAAATTTTAAAAGGAGAACACGAAATAGTAAAAGGTGCTTGTACAGTTGACTATTGGGAAACTACAAAAGATTCTTATTTAGATATTCTATTTTCAGAAGATGTATTTTTTAGTGTTCCTCCAAAGAATTGGGATAAAGGCTCATTAAAAACTGCGTATTGTGAAGTTACCTATTATGAAGGTTCTGAATTTGGTATACATTACAAAATATACGATAAACAAGATGGTACATTATTGCAGCAAAAATAGTGAGTAAATATCTAATGGCTTATGAGTGTAAAGTGAAACAAAGATTTATAAATAATGCAAAACAAATCTAAAAAACATTCCCAAATCAAAGTTTTGGAACACATTAAAAAGTCACGAATGTTGTTAAATCAACGTTCGTGACTTTTTATGAGAACTATTGTTTATACAGTTTTTTATACATAAGGTGCAAACGTTGATGCAGCAACATTTATACTTGCTGGGCTTGTTCTTTAATTTGCATAAAATTTTGTATAATATATTTCATATCATTGTAAATCTGCATCTTTTCTGACGCTACCCCATGGAAAATGTTATTCAACAACCTGACCCTATAACGGAAAAACGCGATCTTCTCATTGAAGAATCACGCCAGTTTGTTGAAGTTTGGTTTTCTGTGTCCCAAAACTTTTATTTAGAAATGTAATGAAACATTTCTAAATAATAGAGCAGCGACAAGACTATTGTGAGAGATAATCTGATTTATTCTACTACAATAGCTGATATAATAGGGACTCCCATGGAACCTAGTCCCTCATATGTACCGTAAACTGTTATCTCAGCACCATATTTTGTGTCAGCTAATGCGTAATCATCAATTCCATACATACCTGGATCTTTACCTTCTGTTGTAAGTACAAATTCAAATTCGAGACTTTCTTCTGTAACTATTCTAGATACAATACCTTTAGAGAAAACCTTAGTACCTACTTCGACTTTATTTTCGTTAACATCAACAATATCTAATTCGATTGCTTCATTTTTTAATTCTGCCTGTGGTGATTCAACTTCAATTAGTTCTGTGGCTGGTTTTGCTTCTTCGCAAGCTGTAAGTAGTATTACTGATAATGCCCCTAAATATAATAACTTTTTCATATGTAAACCCTGCCTTTCTAATTCTATTTTAGGGTAATATTTTCTAGTTGTATACAAATAAACCATTTTTTGTAACGGGCTTTCTATACACTACTGCACTTGCGCCTTCTAAACAAATCAATGCGATATTTTCACTCCTATTTAAATAGCCCTATAATTGAATAAAGACTTTTCTTATTCAAGAAATGCGCCCTTTAGCTGAAGAAAGCACAAACCAGCTTCTATAAGCTGGTTTAGTTGAAGAGGGTTTTACCCCTGACGTAATATTTTCTGGAACATTTTTGGTTGATGTTTTTCAAAACCTGTTATTAGCCCTTCTCCAAAAATAGTTATGGTTTTTTCCCAAGGGTGTCCTAAATATCCCCATTCAAAATCCTTATGAATAAAGAAATAATAATCTCCATTTGGGAAGACTGGTACCTTCAATTCATCGAATTCATCTTTTTCAAATTCCAAACCTGGATTTATCCAATAACATTCATGTTGCCAATCCAAAGCATAAAGATAATCATCTCGTGATGTATTTTCTTTAAATACAAGTAGTGCTTTTTCTTCCAAGTCATCATAAGCTCCTAAATCATTAGAATATTCAAAATAAATGGAAATATCGTAGGTGATGAAAGGAGTAGGTACTTCAAAAGAAGGGAAATTGGAGGTGCTTGGTTTAAAGTTCAAAACTTCACACATTTTATTCCACACTTTTTCATACTCTGCTTCGGATAATTCAAGCCAATTTTCCATTTAAATACTCTCCTTAACATTCCTTTTTGTATTTCCATTATAACATTTCTTGTTAACCTTACTCGCTTACTATGTTATTCAACAATATGGCACTATAACGAAAAAGCGCAATTTTCTTATTGAAGAATCGTGCCCAATTTGACCTATCAAAATAAATTTAAAAAATGTTGAAACTATTTCTCGTTTTTTCCGTCCGTACAGGGCATTACAAAATCAAGGGGATTTAACGATGAAGAAAATACTTATGTTCATTAGTGGGCTTACACTGGCATGTAGCTTGCCTTTAGGTGTTGCAGCAAACACAAAGCATTGATAGTGAAGCAGATGAATAAATTCGCAGGAAATAAACCGCCCATATGGATGAATTGATCGGTTAGTTTTTCATTGTATTTTATTTATTATCCCGTGTGAAAAACGATCAGTGTAAAGATTTTAAGCCCGCTCCTTAATTAGGAAGTAAGTATTTGTCGATTGGAACGAATGCAACATATGAAAACAAGAATCAAGAGGAATAGGTTATGAATACGATAAGAAAAGCAAATGTCGAGGACGCAGCAACACTGACAGATATAGCTTTTAAAGCAAAAGGCTATTGGGGTTATTCAGATGATTTTATGAATGCATGGAAAGATGCTTTAATAATTACAGTAGAAGATATTCAGTCAAAAGTTATTTATCTGCTTGAAGAAGATAAGGCTATTAAAGGGTTCTATTGTTTGTGCATAGAAACGCAAGAATTAGAAAGCTTATTTGTGGCCCCTACATACATTGGACAAGGCTTAGGGAAAGTTTTATGGGGAAATATTTTACTGAAGGCAACAGAAAATGGATTAAGTAGCTTCCATTTTAATAGTGATCCAAACGCGTATGAATTTTATTTGAAAATGGGTGCAAAAAGAATAATTTATGTTGAATCAACAGTTATTCCAGGGAGAATATATCCTCTTATGGAATATACGCTTACACATCTTCAAACAAAATAATGTTTCCAAATCAAAGTATGGGAACACATTAAAAAGGCGCGAACGTTGTTAAATCAACGTTTCGCTCCTATTTGGAACATTGGTTATGCAGCATTTTTTACAGATGACGAAAACCGTTATGGAACGGTAATTTATACTTGCTAGGCTTGTTCTTTAATTTGCATAAAAACTTGTAGAGTATATTTCTTATCGTTTTAAATCTGCATCTTTTCTGACGCTACCCCATGGAAAATGGTATTCAATAATAGCGCCCTTTAATGGAATAACAAGTTAAACTAACACTTATATTTTTTATAGCTTTTTAGATAAATGGAAATATAATGCTAAGTATCAAATAAACAATTATAATAATAAGCGCAAAGGGGAACTTTTTTTGAAAGGCTTCAATTTGTAAAGGTGTTAATGCATCTTTTTTTAATAGTTTATGGTACTTCCTTAGATTAATTAATATTACAAAAACCAGAATACTAATAATAAAGTAAATAATTCTAAATAGAACAATAAATATTTTGATTCCTCCTAAACTACCCCTTAACCGATTAAAAATAAAAGGTTGCTAATTATTTTAACGTTTTTAATCAGTTTTATTCCAGATAATGGCCCTATAACGGAAAAACGCGATCTTCAAATTGAAGAATCTCGCCCGTTAGTTGAACAAAACAAAGTCTGTGTTGACCTAAATCCACCCAATATTAACAGTATCATCATGAAAGAATTCTATAACATATTTCTGCGTAGGACAATAAAGATATAAATCATTTCCTAACCAGACAATATCTTCAATATTACTTAATAATTCTTCAGTCAATTTAGTTTTTACACATGGATGATTATCGTATCCCCAAAAGATATATATAGGAATTGAAGTATCAAATTCTTTAGAAATTAGAAGGGAAGGAATGCTTTTAATTCCTTGGTCATTTAATTCAACTCGGTTAACAATAGCATTTTTCCAGTCAATTCTGTTCCAAAAAGCAATCGGGAAATTTTCAGAGAAATCTTCTACAATTGAATTAGTGGTATTAGAATCTAGAATTTCAAATAATTCCAATTCGCCGAACACCTCTTGAAGCAGAATCTTTACTTCATTCTCTTTTTGGATCGCTTGTTGAATTATTTCTTTTTGTTTACGTTCCTCTACAATTTCATTTAATCTCTTCTGTCTTTCTTCTTTGTTCACTCTAATTTTCAACTCCTTCCCTATATATTATTTATCAACTAAACTGTCCTGATTTTTTAAGGATATTTCTTTATAATCTCAATTAAATACTAACATAAATATTCAATTTTCTTATTGAGTGTTATTCAACAATCTGGCCCTTTAGCAGAAGAAAACTCAATTCCTATTCAAGAAATACGTCAGATTGTGGAATAAGGGATCGTCATATTTGTGTGGTTTACTACCTTTATACAAAGAAGTTCACAAATACGATTTTGGGTACGGGGGACTTTATTTCTTTCATCGATTGGTTTCAAATATGAGAATGGATTATAATTCAAATAAATCTTATTTGGAGTTAGAAAATGAAAAATAAAAAAACAAAGAAAGACAGGACAACTTTTTTAAAGAGTTATTAGGGCAGCTTACCAGTTCAATATTATTTGAAGTGGCTTGGAACATTTTAATGTTTATTCCTAGAATGATTATTCGTTTAATAAAGCACATTTTATGAGTGAGTGAGTTAGGGACTTTAAGCTAATAAACTGTTATAAACATTCCTTAAACACCCCTTTAGGAGGATTTTGGCTATAATGTGAAGTATTACACCTAACGGACAGTTTAGAAGAAGAACAAGTTTATTTGAAGCGGTCTTATTAATAATTTCATCTATACAGTAAAGGGGGGGTAATTTGAAAATTAAACATTTTAGTATTCTTCTTGTCCTATCGCTATTGCTTTCTGCTTGTAATACTGGAATTGAGCCAAGTGAGCATTTAGGAGAAATATATAGTGTTGCATTGGAATCTATCATGGAACAGGATGAAGCATTAAGTAGTGATATGGAATATATAGCTATCGATATGAGTAATTTCGAGGACGCGGCTGAAAGGGATAAAGAAGAAATTTTAAGCTACTTTAAGGAAAAGTATAAAGTTGAAGTAATGGACGCTACTCTTGAACAACTGAAAGAAAAGGGATTATACAATTCAGATACGATGGGTTTGGATGGCGTACTTCTTAGAATAGAAAAAGTTGATTTTAAGTTCAACAATGAAATCTTTTTTGAGGGTTCCAAGTATCGTTCAGGTTTAGGGGCAGTTGGAGTAGAAGTAAAAGTTCATTATAAAGATAATAAATGGGAATCCAAAGAAGTGAAAATGACTTGGATTAGTTAATTATATGAGAAATAAAGTTCTTAAACACCGCTTTGATAACTTTTCTTTCGAAATTAATCTATATTAATATTAGTTTTAAAATTTTTCTATTAAGGAGCATTTTGTGGAGTCTTTAACTTTATTAATTTACGGAATAAATATCCCACCTCATAAGCATTTACACAAATTAGCAAACAAATTTATTAATCGATTTATGAAAGTAAGACAAACAATAGATTTTACTGACGAGCATTATTACGAGGTTATAGTGGAAGAGCAATCTCTTATTTCGGCTCAAAGAAACTATATAACTGCTCCAATTATTCCTGTTCATAAAAACTACTTACAAAACCTTTTAAAAGTTTATAGCGATTTAAATGCTACTGTGACTTTATGTACGGAAGAACACGAACATCCAGTAGTTTGTTTTAATGATATTGAGTATGAAGGATATTGCTATTATGAATTAAACTCTGATAAAAAAATCTTATTTTTTGGAGTACTTGATACTAAACACGTGATTTTACTTCCTAAACAATCTAATCCAGAGAAACTGATGTTAGAATATATAAAAACTCATTTCGAAACATTACATAACTAATACATCTCAATACAAAATAACGTTCCTAAATGAAAGTTTGGAAACCAAAAAATCCACAATCACTTTTAAATCAGTGTTTGTGGATTTTTTGGTGGAACTTTGTTTATACGTTTTTTTATGTAAGTCGCATAAAACATTGATATTTAGTAGTAGGAATTTGATAATCTCTTCTATGAAAGTCCGTAACGTTCTAAAAGTTCTTCATAGATGCTCCTAAATACGATTTTGGAATCAGGGTTGAAAGGTTACAAAAAGACGGAATATAATTTGTTATAATTTAAAATAAATACAAAAAAGGGGGGTAGTAGCTATGGAGACATTAGTTCCTTTATCATTAATAGGTATTCCACTTTTCTCGATAATCCTTTGCATCAGCATTATTAACTTGCTAAAAATTATAATCCATACTCCAGAACAATCTGTGAAAAAACATACTTTTTTAATTAGTATCAGCGTTGCGTACATATTATTTTCATTTTTGTGTATATTAATCGCCATTGCCGATTCAATTGTGTGGGCATCTCTATAAACGTCCCTAACTGCAGCTTTGGGAACTATCTGTACATAAGCATCAGTTTATTAAAAAAAGGAAATGTACATTTTGAATAGAATAGATAGGAAAGTAGTTAATTCTATTAGCATTATAAATCAATAATTCAACGTTGAATGGAGGAATAATAATGGAATCTAGTATAATTCAAAGAATTGGACAAATAGCAGTCCCAATAAAAAATGTGGAAAGAGCAATTGACTTTTATAAAGAAGTACTTGAGTTGCCACTTCTTTACAATACAGAAAATATGGCATTTTTTGATTGTAACGGGCAACGACTTCTTCTTTCACTACCTGAAAAAAATGAATTTGCAAATTCAAGTTCAGTTATCTATTTTCAGGTAGAAGATATAAAAAAGTCAGTTGAAAAATTGATTGAAAAGGGGGTTTCCTTTATCGACCAACCTCATGTCGTTGCAAAAATGGGAAATACAGAAACATGGATGACATTCTTTAAAGATACTGAAGGAAATACACATGCTTTTATGTGTGAAGTACAAATTTAATTTGTAATAAATTCAGAGCCAATTTGCAGGATTAGATGTTAACCTGCTTTCTAAATGATATTTATAAATTATAACATTTCAACCTTTTCAAAAATCTCTTTATAAAGAACATCTAACTCTTTTTTATCGTTTAAATAGAAATACCAAGCATCCTCTCTGTTAGCATTTATATCGGAAAGATATATTGTCGTATGAGACCCGTTTTTTAAAGATTCCCATCGAGCTGATTCGTATGTAAGCCCACCATTTGTAAATGGAAGATCCGTCTTTTCAGAATCAAAAAAGATAAAGGGGATCTTCGTATTATTATACACTTCGACAAAGCGATCATTTGAAGCTTCTTCAAACATCAATGGTGTAATCATAATTGCATCATAATTTGTTGAAATCTGTACTGTATCTTCGCTAAGTTCTTTTAATGAAATTGATTCAAAATGAATTTTTTCATTATTTAGTTCTGGCAGATCCCCAATTACAGCGATTTCTAAAGGTTCCCCATTATATTTAACTTCCTCTTTTGAACATGCGCTTAGATTTAGTATGAATAGAATAGATATAATACTTAAAATCTTATGTAATTTCATCATAACGCCCCCAATAATTTATGTAATAATATTACCATTTAAGGGTGGTTTTATGTAGTTGCTATTTGAATCGAGTTTGGGAAGGTGATTATTATTTAATAATGAAAGATAAACGTCTTAGATATACTTCAACTAACGGACAGTTTACGGAAATGAGAGGAAGGAGATGACAAATGAAAAAGGGGATTGTTGTATTCATTTTACTATTTATTATTGGGATCCCTATTTATAACATCTATGATTTTATCGAGGTGGAGTTAGATGAATTACCGAAAGGAGAACTTTTATCCGAGCATTCAAAGAAGGCTTTTGTGTAACCAACCTTATTAAAATGTCTCCAACACCGCTTTCGGAACTTTTATATGTATCCAATCTTTTCTAAAATCTTTTGGGTAGTATAATTTAATTCTGGTAAAGAATCTAATGGGAAGTAAGCCAACTCCAAACTTTCTTCATCTTTTTTTATATTTCCGGTTATCTTGCTAGCCTTAAAGATTACAGTGGCATTGTAGATCTCATCCCCATGAGGAAATTTATAATAAAACTCCTTACCAGAAGCTACTCCTAAAATTTCTAAGTGATTTGTAATAAGCCCCGTTTCTTCATACAATTCTTTTTTAGCTGTCTCTTCAAAACTATCGCCCAACTCCATCCCGCCCCCGGGAATTCCCCAATCTTTTGTGTCTGAACGTAATTGTAGTAATAATTCATTCTCCTTACTCATTACAATTATTGCTGAACCAGGAGCAATAATTGGTCTTGTTCCGATAATACTTCTAAGTGATTTAATATAGTTCATCATTTTCTCCTTTTGATTAGAATCTATTCTTCCTTCTACAATTCTTAATAAAGAAAGAGCTCGATTGATGAAGATTTTTTTAAGATGATAATAGTTGTTCAATAACTTCTTGATCTTCAGGGTATGTATAAATTAACTTTGAAATTTCATTACGATTCATCCATGTGATTTCTTCAATTTCTTCGTCTGGGTCATTATATTGAATATCACCACCAGTTATTTCACATAAAAAATATTTTGTTGTTACCTTATATTCTTTTATAATTGTCTTTTTTGTATGTAACTCTTTAACTATCTTAACTTCATAACCAGTTTCTTCTGCAACTTCGCGTATGCAAGCTTCCTCTACGGTTTCGCCATCTTCTACTCCCCCTGAAGGTATGCTCCAACTATTTGAATCTATTGTACGTATCATTAATACACGATTGTCTCTAATTATAATAGCTGAGGCACCATTCCAAAGCTTGTATTGCATAACCTCAACCTCCTATATTTTGTTATTTATTGTTGATTATAACACTATTTTTTTAACATCAGATATATTATGAAATGGTACCAACCGATTCTTTGATAATGAATTTAATGTTATAATATTTACCTTAAATGCCAAATTGGAGGGTATGTATGAAAAGTTTTGGGGAGCGTAATTATGATTTGAATTATTGGAAAAGAACTGGAGCATATGCTGTTATTCAAAATGACCATCGACAATTTTTATGTGTAGAAGATATCGACGGAAATTTATTTTTAGTTGGGGGAGGAGTAGAAGAAAAAGAATCTCCTGAACTTGCATTATTAAGAGAAAGTATTGAAGAAACAGGTCATGAAATCCAAATCGTTGAAGTTATAGGTAAAGCGGAAAGACATTGGGTTTCAGAAAAATATCCCAAAGATTCTCAGCATAATATTGGAATACTTTACGTTTGTGAACTACTAGAAAAGGTAGCTGAACCGATTGAAAAAGAAACAATGCGTTGGGTCGAATTCAATTATTTAGAAAAGCATCTTTTCCATGAACATCATTTATACTTAATAAAACAGTATTTAAATATTGCCTAATTAATATAAAACTTTATACATAAAACATTCCTCAATGCCACTTTAATCACATTTTAATACAATCATATTCCCGATTATAGGAACCAAAACCCCTAATTCGATTGAATAAGGGGTTTATTAACACCTAAAGATAAAAACTTCTAAGCTTTTATTACTTGTTTTCGAATACCGTTATTTCTTTAGCTATGAATGTTAGCCTTTCAGAAACAGCGATTACTTTTATTGGTTCTTCCATAGATACTGAAACCTCATTATTTTCAGCTAATTCCTCAAATGTTAATGCATCGCCAGCTTGAGTTTTAATCATCGTTTCGTCGGTTATTTTAATAGCACAAGAATAACCGATATCATCTTTGCTCTTATCTAATTTTCTAACTAAATCTGAACATTCAATATTGATGTGATCTGCTTCAATAGATTTTATTTCACCGTAAATTGAATGTGTTTCATTTGAACAAGCAGTTAACAAAATGAGACTTATTATTAAAATGAATTGCTTCATACCTAAGCACCTCCACTGTTTAATATTTCGGATACGTATTGTTATTATCCTTCGTTTTGATTGCAGTTTGGTAAATGCTACATGATGTATTTAATACGGGGAACGATAGGGGAGATAATAGGAAAATGAAAAAAACAGTGGGAAGCCTCTCTCACTGTTTTTCAATCATAACTCAACCAATATAAAACATTGGTCATCGTTATTATAATTACTATAGATCGTTTCCTTGTTTTCGAGTGCGCTCTGTATAATCTCTTTTGTCTGTGCTAATGGACTGGAGATGGATTCGTTCAATAAATGATTTAAAGTGTTTAACTCAAATGCTTCCGAAACCCCATCAGTATACAAAAGAATTCTTGTCCCGCGTTCATAGTGCAATGTTCTCGATTTAAAAAGTATATTTTCAAATGTTCCTAACGGCGGATTGGTTGCACCTAGCTCATGCTGTGCACCATTTTCTTCCTGTAGGATGGCAGGAGGGTGGCCTCCATTAATATATTCAATCGTCTGTGTGCTGATATCGATGTTTAAATAGATTGCTGTACAGTAATGCCATGCATCCTGGTTGTTTTGAAATAAATCGTGCAAGTATTGGTCCAGCTCCTGCAATACGCTTTCAGGCGCTGCTTCCCGTGATATTAACTTCTGGAACATCGATTGAAGGGACATCGTAATTAAGGCCGATGAAATCCCATGCCCCATAACATCCAATAAAATAATCGCGTATTTTTGTGGCGTTACTTGATAAAATCCAAAAATATCGCCTGACAATGATTTGGAAGCACGGTAATAAGACAGAATCTCAATATTGTCATTAGTAATATCTTTCGTTAATGCGGTTTCCTGAATTTTTTTGGCAATCTGTAAATCACGTTCAGTTTCGCGCATGATTTTCGTGTTGATTTGATTAGCCTGCAAGAGATCCTGTTGCTTTCTTTCCAATTCTAAAAGAGCCAGTTCTTTTTCTAGGTAGGCATCTTCGGTCATCTTCCGAGCATTAATGAGCGCATCTTCCAATGCACTGCGATTTTGGATCGGAAAGATGACACAGGTTAACTGATGATTATCGTGGAAAGATGCATTTAATAATATAGGAATTTCCTCTTTCATTACGGTATGTAATGTCAGAAACATTTCCTCTACAGTATGCTTCACTTTAATCAGTGGGACTAAATAAAGCTGACAAAAAATCTGAGAGGAAGGAGATAATAGCATATTAAAATGCTTTCCCATAAAGTGCTCAGATGATGGATAGTCCAGCCAATTTAGCAATGTCTTATTTATCGTAAGAATTTCACCTTCTGAAGATAAAGTGATGAAACCGCACGGAGCGTTTTCTATAAGTTCATTCATTTAAATTTCCCACGCCCTCACCGATAAGGGGCATAGAATGCTCCAATAAGTAATTTTTAATCAAAAAAATTGTTTCCTCTGGGTCGCTCATATGTGGACAGTGACCGATTGCATTCATATAGGCAATCGTACTGTTTGGCATATTCGCATGTAAGTACTCGCCAACTACCCTTGGCGCAATGACGTCTTCCGAACATTGTAAAATAAGGGAAGGTACCGTAGCTTTCGTAATATCTTGACGATTATCAGTAAAAAAACAAGCCTTTGCAAAAGTATTGGCAAATAAAGGATTGGTTGAACAGAAGCGATCTTCCAAATCTTTTGCCACATCTGCATTTGCTGTATTGTTCAATAATGTAATCGAGAAAGCATTGGCCCAACCGATATAATTTTTTTCCATCAAGTCCATTAAGCTGAGCAAGTCTTTCATTTCAAAACCCCCGTAATATTCAGGGGGATCATTTATATAACTTGGTGATGGAGCGATCATGATCAGTTGTGAGAAAGACTCCGGTTTCGATAACGAAGCCAATAAACCAATCATGCTGCTTACCGAGTGGCCGACAAAAATAGCTTCCTTTAAATCGAGCGTCTCACAAATATCTAAAAGATCTTGCACATAACCGGCCAGTTCACCATATTTAATAAGGTCAAAAGCGGTAATATCTGATTTTCCAAACCCGACATAATCAAATAAAATCACTTGATAATCTTCTTCAAAAGCAGGAAAAACATCATTCCATACCGTTTGGTCGCAACCAAATCCCGCAGCGAATATTAAAGGTTTTTTACCGTTACCACGAATATGTACGTTATTACGTTTAAACGTATTTTGAATCATGAAATAGCCCTCCCTTCAAATGGTCACTTATAACATATTGATTTATATATGTTTAAACATTTTTAAGCATCATGTTAACTTCCTATTTAACAATCATTCTGTATGAAATTAGGATATAAGTAAAGGAATATGACTATTTTATAGTGATAATCTATGAATTTATATTTTGTGAACTTCATTTGAAAATAGAAGTAGTGAGAGATATTTAACGAAAAATAAACAATGTGTTCAATATTGTACATTGCTTCATCCACCCATCCGTCTTACAATTTAATCATAGAAATGAACAATGTGTTCAATTTTGAGGAGGAAGCAAACAATGAGTAAATTATCAAAACTATTAATGGCAATTGCTAGTATTATATTAATCGGATTTTTGGGGAAAGCACTTATTTTAGATGAAGCGGTGAAAGGATATTTAGTGACATTCTTTTTTGTTGGATCAGGGTTGGCGTTATTACGTTTAATGATTAATACGATGATTGGTAAAATGAAAGGGAAGCATATTTTGGTGAAAATCGGATTCTTCGCTGTACTTTTAGGTCTTGGTATACCGTTCCAAAGCTGGTTCCGTACAGAAGTCATTTTCTCCATGAGTAAAGCGTTTATTGTTCCTAGTATTTCAGTGATGGTCGCTAGTGTTGTGTTGATGACAATTGTATATGGCATCATTGGCAAACGTATTCAAGCAGCGCGTATTGAAAAAATGCAATTAAATTAACGCCCAAAAAGCCCAGTGTAAATTCGAGTCATTAAAGGACAGGAAGAAATTTCCGTATCTTGGTACGAAAGCCCCTAATTCTACAATTATTATATCAATAAAATGTCCATTTATTTTTTATAATGTGCTACATTATAAGGAAAAAGTGTTAATTAAGAGAGGGTAAACCAATAATGGGTTCGCAATTGACCATGTATATTACGCTTGTTTGTACGTCGGGCGTATTGAATTTGTACTTATGTCTTTATGCCTTTAGCAAACGTCATAAATATACGAATATCGCAAATTATTTTATTTTCTATACAGCTGCCATTAGCATTTACTGTTTTGCTTCGGCCATGACTTTAATATCAACGACGCTTGAACAAATCAGTTTTTGGAACACCATTCTCTACATCGGGATGCCTACGTCAGCAACATTAGGCTTATTGTATGTCATGAGCTATTTAGGATTTAAGCTGTCGTTTAGAAGAAGCATGCTCATACTTCTTATTCCGTTTATTACAATTATTATGGTAGCGACAAATCACTGGCATCATCTTCATTATCGCGTATTTGAGCTGGATCCGAATTTAGGAGCACCTTTCGTTTACCAGGAAATTGGCATATGGTATATGGTGCACGGTGTCTACACATTTGCCAGCATGTTTGTCGCCTTTTTACTGTTAATCTCTCATTGGAAGGAAACGGGGAAGGCATACCGTCCACAATTGATCGCATTAATGTTTGGTCAGCTAGTTCCGATGCTGACGGCTTTTCTTTATTTGAACGGACTCACACCGGCAGGAGTTGATCCGGTACCGATGATTTTATGGCTTTCTTCATTATTATATTTATGGGCGATTAACTCATCTCGGCTGTTTCGGATTATGCCGATTGCGAAAGATACGATCTATAATAGTATCAATGATGGAGCCATCGTACTGGATGAATCATACCGTCTCATCGAGTTCAATCAAGCATCAAAAGCGATGTTGCCGAATTTGAACAAATCGATGTTCGGCAATAACTTTGTGAAGTTTTGGAAGGAGCAGACTGGGGAGGCTCTGCCATTCAAATTAGTTACCGATGGAATCGCCACCCAAGAGATAAAGTTATGTTCTGAAGGGATGGAACGGATTTATCAAGTCAGGATTACTTCATTAGATCAAGCGAGAAATAGAAAAGGGTTGTTGTTAGTTTTTACGGATATTACCGAGATCAAAAGGCTGCAGGAAAAATTGGAGCAGCAGGCATATAATGATGAGCTGACTAAGATTTATAACCGGCGCGCATTTATACAGCAATGTGAACAGGATTTTGAGGCAGCTAGAGAAACAGGTTTGCCATTTACGGTTCTCTTGATGGATATCGATTATTTTAAACGAGTGAATGATACGTATGGGCATCATGTTGGGGACCAACTGCTCGTACATGTCGTGAAGGTTTGCCAAACACAATTGCAGGAAGGGCATTTCTTTGCTCGTTATGGCGGGGAAGAATTCGTCATTGCACTGAAGGGATATAAAGAAGCTGAGGGTATAACAATAGCCGACCGACTTCGGGGTGCCGTTGAGAAGGCGCCACTCATGACGGAAGCGGGTAATCTTTCGGCTAGGTTAAGTATCGGTGTTGCTGAAGTGAAAGACTGGACAGAAGAGACACTGTATCAGCTATTGCATAAAGCAGATACCGCTTTATATGCGGCGAAGGAAGAAGGACGCAACCGTGTGAAAGTGTATATGGGAAGTAAGGGAGTAATTAAATAAAGTAGCTTGAACCACCGGCATGGAGAAGTTCATGCCGGTTTTTTATATTGGTGGGAGGTGTGCTGGGAGCTTAGGGGCCTGAATCCATACTATCTGGACTTAGGAGAATATGTTAGCATAGTAAAATAATAACTATATGTTGGGTGGGAGGCGGGTTGGATATGGTCCATGGTCATTCAATGCTGATTACTATAAGAATGTGCTTAATCCTTGTTCAAATCATGTGTGCAAGTTTCTTAATTAAAAATATACAGCTTATTATGAACCCGCCGTCAATCGATGCTAAATGGTTAGCGGGGATTTCCTTTGTCCTATTTTTGTTTTTATTCATCGTAAATTTAATATCGATTTTAAAGGTTGGGAAAATGAAAGAATCAAAATCAACTATCTAAAAGAGAGGGATTGGCATGGTAGGATGGATCTTGAGCGGGTTACTATCGCTATTTTTGATTGTGAAATTTTATAAAAACAGAGAGATTTTTAAACAGCTATCAAAAAAAGAATGGTTACAGGGTGGTGGCGGATTTTTAGGTGCATGGGCTGTAGCGATACTCATCATTATTGGTGGTTCCAATTTTACAGATGCAATCCAGATTGTTTGGTTATCTAAGGTTTTTGAAGTTGTATTAATTTTGATTGGATTGGGTTTAGCAGGATATATTCTGCATAAAACATTGCCTGAAAAGCTAAAAGAACTTTACTCGTGATAGGAGCAAAGAAACGGAGGTAGTGCAAATGGATGAAATAATCGGATATGCAGTAGTTTTTATCATTATTGCAGGTCTATTTTATGCTTTAGTCAAACAAATTAAAGAAACAAGGAGCAGCGAACACATTGCGGGCAGTGCGCTGTTTCGTAAACAAATGGCAAGAAAAAATATAGTGATGACAGTTGCATTATTTGGAATTCTCGTGTTTTACACATTAAATATTGTGAGCGGTTTAAATTTCACTTCAACTAGATTAAACAGTTTCACTGGCCTCGGAACTTGGATTAGTTTTTTTGTTTACTTTTATGCAAGGTTAATAATGAAACCAAAGCAGGTTGATCATATTAGGAAATTATATCATTAAGCTTTTAAGAAGTAGGAGAGTGCTGCGATGAGAAAACGCTTTTCCAATTTAGATCAAATTGATTGTCTCGGGACATTTAAAGATGTGCTGAAATGGCAGCGATCAAAGCAAAAGAAAGTCGTCGATTACAAAGTACCGCAGTGTGAAGAAAAGCAGATTGCGTTTCTAAAAAGTAACCGTATGGAGCAGTCTGTTACGTGGATTGGCCACTCAACCTTTTTAATCCAAAAAGAAGGGCTCAATATTTTAACAGACCCGGTTTGGGCATATTGGATGGGTGTGGCGAAACGGTTAACCGAGCCGGGATTACGGTTAGATGAGCTGCCGGAAATTGATATCGTACTTATATCGCACGCGCATTATGATCACCTGAACATACCGACGCTAAAAAAGCTGAAAAAACGAAATCCCAATCTCCTATTTATCATTCCAGAAGGGCTCGGTTATTTAATGAAGCGTCACAAGCTGCACCATTTTATCGAACTTTCATGGTACGAAAAGCATGAGGCAGGTCCTCTTGAAATTCATTTCGTTCCCGCTCAGCATTGGACGAGACGCATGCTTTGGGATACGAATACATCGCATTGGGGCGGATTTGTACTGCAAACGGCGTCAGATGCGCAAAGCATTTATTACGCCGGAGACAGCGGGTATTTTCGGGGCTTCAAAGATATTGGCGAACGCTTCAACATACATACAGCGCTAATGCCAATCGGTGCATATGAGCCGGAATGGTTTATGTATGCCTCCCACGTGACACCGGAAGAAGCAATCCAGGCGTTTTGTGATGTAGGGGCGCAAGTGTTTATCCCAATGCATTACGGAGCGTATATGCTGGCAGATGAGACGCCAAAGGAAGCGATTGACCGATTGTATTTTCATTGGCAGCAGGCGAATTTAGAAAATGAACAATTAAAATCGTTAGCGATCGGGGAGACCTTTCGAATGTAATTGGTGGTTTGTTAAATGCTTTGAAAGATTATCATCAGCGCAGAACAGCAGAATTCAAATTTGTGATTTTCATATTTGAAAAAAGGATTATTGCCGTGTTTTGTATGTTGAGGCAGGCAAAACGAAATTGAAAAGGTAGAAATGGCCCTCAATGAAAAGATTGATCCAGCATTTCCAGAAGGAGATGGCACGACAAAATTCACCCTCTAAACTATCTTTACTTGTTAAAGTTAAAAAACCTTGCCTTAACAAAATAATTAAGGCAAGGTTTTTATGGAATCTCTTATTTCTTATGACACTTTTTATTTACTAATAATATAAAACATTTACTTTATTACACTTGATACATTTTTCATGATATTGATTTCCTTTAAAATGATGATCACAATTTTGCTGGATTTCTTTTAAACTTTTCTCCAAAACAGCAAGGTAAGTTTTGAGCTGATTAATTTCCTCTTCAATTTTTCCAACCTTCATCCTAATGACCCCCTAAGAAAGTTACTGATATATGTTACCACCAGATTGCTTAAACTGTTCAGCTTTTTCCTTCATACCTATTTCAATAGCTTCCTTCGTATCAAGTTCTTTTTCTTTTGCAAAATTACGAATATCTTGAGAGATTCTCATACTGCAAAATTTAGGTCCACACATAGAACAGAAATGTGCTGTTTTTGCACCTTCAGCAGGTAAAGTTTCATCATGATATTCGATTGCACGTTCAGGATCTAAAGATAAATTAAACTGATCTCTCCAACGGAATTCAAAACGAGCTTTTGATAAGGCATCATCTCTTTTATGTGCTCCTGGATGCCCTTTTGCCAAATCAGCAGCATGTGCAGCAATTTTATAAGTGACAACCCCTACACGAACATCATCTCTATTCGGTAAACCTAAATGTTCTTTTGGCGTTACATAACAAAGCATCGCTGTCCCATACCAACCAATCATTGCAGCTCCAATAGCAGATGTAATGTGATCATAGCCAGGAGCTATATCAGTTGTAAGAGGGCCTAAAGTATAGAAAGGAGCTTCCTTACAAACTTCCAATTGTTTGTCCATGTTTTCTTTTATAAGGTGCATTGGCACGTGTCCCGGTCCTTCAACCATAACCTGTACATCATGCTCCCAAGCAATTTTTGTTAGTTCTCCAAGAGTTTCTAATTCCGCAAATTGAGCTTCATCATTGGCATCAGCAATGGAACCAGGACGTAAGCCATCTCCTAATGAGAATGAAACATCATAAGTTTTCATGATTTCACAGATTTCTTCAAAGTGAGTATATAAAAAATTTTCTTTATGGTGGTGAAGACACCATTGTGCCATAATAGATCCACCTCGGGATACAATACCTGTTAAACGTTTTGCTGTTAACGGAACATATCGTAAAAGAACACCAGCATGAATGGTGAAGTAATCCACCCCTTGTTCTGCTTGTTCAATCAATGTATCACGGTAAACTTCCCATGTTAGGTCTTCAGCAACACCATTTACTTTTTCTAGTGCTTGATAAATAGGTACGGTACCGACAGGAACAGCCGAATTTCGAATAATCCATTCCCGTGTTGTGTGAATGTTTTTACCTGTTGATAGGTCCATAATATTATCAGCACCCCAACGTGTTGCCCATGTCATTTTTTCAACCTCTTCTTCGATGGAAGATGAAACAGCAGAATTGCCAATATTCGCATTAATTTTTACATGAAAGTTACGACCTATTATCATAGGCTCTGATTCTGGATGGTTGATATTAGAAGGAATAATCGCGCGACCCTTTGCAATTTCATCCCGTACGAATTCAGGTTTCATATTTTCTCTTATTGCGATAAATTCCATTTCAGGCGTGATAATGCCTTTTCTTGCATAATGAAGTTGTGTAATATTTTTCCCTTTTTTGGCCCGTAACGGTTTCCGCTTTAAACCAGGAAACACGTTATGATTAGCACGAGGATCGTTTTCATCTTTATAACCATTATCCTCAGGCTTGATTTCACGACCATCATATTCCTCCACATCGCCACGTTCTTGAATCCATGTACTGCGAAGGGCAGGGAGACCTTTTGTAATATCGACAGAATAATCAGGGTCTGTATAAGGTCCGCTCGTGTCATACACTCGTACTGGAGGATTATCCTCTTCTCCAAACGTACCAGTAGTCGGGCTTAACTCGATTTCACGCATTGGAACCTTAATGTCAGGTCTAGAGCCTGTTACATATACTTTTTTGCTACCTGAAAAATTAGACATGATGGAAATACTTTGTTCGTTTAATGAAGATGGTGACATTGACATAATAAATCTCTCCTTTTTTTGAATATAAGGACAAGAGATAGAACACAACAGTGGTGAGCTAAAAAGCTATGAAGTACATAAAAAAGCCGGTGTCCAATAAATGGTCGGACCCGGCTAATATGTATACAGAAGTAGTATTACTATAATACGATGCTAACTTCCCCACGCTGGTATGATCCAGATCAGGTCCCAAGAGTTAAGAAACTTCAACGTGTTTCTTTCTCAGCCCAACTTATTGGACACCCCTAGTTATTTCTATTCAATTTGATTTTAGTATACATGAAACTTCATTGAGATAAAAGTGAAAATTTAAAAAAATTATTTGCAGTTAGATGAATTACCAAACATTGATATCGTACTCATTTCGCTTGCAAATTACAATCATCTGCATGTCCCTACGTTAAAAGACTAAAGAAACAAAACCCGAACGTATTATTATTTCAGATGAGTCAACATTTTAAAACGGGGTCAGAATTCGTTGTATACGGTGGATTCATCGCTCAATGATTCTGAATCAGAGAACTTATTAATTCCTGCTTATTTAAAACCCACCCTTGACGAAAAAAGTCGTTCGTCGTAAAGTAATGATAAATTCATCAAGCATTAGGTGCCCTTTAAGGGAGAATAGGGAATAAAGTGAAAAGCTTTAGCGTAATCCCAACACTGTATAGAGGAGTTTCATAGCAAAACCCACTGGATTTACATCTGGGAAGGGGCTATGAAATTGTGAATCTGAGCCAGGAGACCTGCCTAATACGCTTACTGTTATAGACACTGGATATGTCTGTAGTTTATTTGTTATCGAATAAACTACAGGCTTTTTTATTGTCAAAAATACATTTAGATAGGGGAAACGAAATATGCAATTATTACAGCAAACAATTGATCAAATTCAAGGAATCGACCGACAAATGGAAGAAAAAGCACGTACGTACATAGACTCTTTAGCCAAACCACCACAAAGCCTAGGGAAGCTCGAATCACTAGCTCTGCAAATCGCCACAATTACGGGTGACCTTGCGCCTAAAATCGATAATAAAGCGGTGATCGTCATGGCTGCGGATCACGGGGTGTATGAGGAGGGCGTAACGCCAAATCCGCAAAGTACAACGGTTTTCCAAACATTATCATTTCCGAAAGGGACGACAGGGATGTGTACGATTGCGAAAATTTCGAATGCACAAGTCATTCCGGTAGATATCGGTGTAAAAGAAGATTTACCTCAAGATGCTGGGGTAATCATTAAAAAGGTCAAATACGGGACAGACAATATGGCGAAAGGTCCAGCAATGACCCGAGAAGAAGCGATTCAAGCGATTGAAGTAGGAATTGAAGTCGCAACAGAAGCGATCCAAAACGGTATCAATCTAATTGGTACCGGGGAAATGGGTATCGGGAATACGACACCGAGTGCTGCAGTGCTTTCAGTGCTTCACGGCTGTGATCCGCTGGCAGTAACGGGCTTTGGAGCCGGTGTCGGAGCTGGCGGCATCGAATATAAAGCCGAAGTCATTCGAAAAGCGATTGCCTTGAACGAGCCGAACGCCGAAGATCCGATTGATGTTGTAGCAAAAGTAGGCGGACTGGAAATTTGCGGGATGGCCGGAATCTTCCTTGCAGCTGCAGCGAATCGTGTACCGGTCGTTGTTGACGGGTATATTTCAACGGTTTCCGCATTAATCGCCTCTAAGTTAAATCCGAATGTGAAAGCATATTTGATTCCGTCACATTTATCGGAAGAGCCGGGTGCAAAAATTGCAGCTGAGCTTCTAGAATTAGAGCCAATGCTGCATATGAATATGAGACTTGGAGAAGGATCAGGTGCTGCACTAGCGTTCCCGATTCTAGATGCAGCATGTTCCATGATTACAAATATGGTGACATTGGAGGAAGCGGCCGCGCTTTTAGTAGCCAAGTAGAAAAAGAAATTAAATTAATAAAATAAAATGTCGTAAAAAGGCTACATTAAAAGTAATAGTAACTTTTAATGTAGCCTTTTTTTATGAATTCGATATTCCATAGAAATAAATGGCGTTTTTCAGTCTATTCCATTTGTTTTACCAGTAAAATACCAAATAAGCGGAACTATGTTGTTTATTGAGTAAGTGAAGAAATCATAAAGAAAAGCCCTATCCAATCCGCTGAAAATGTTATGTGCGACCAAAACATTCGGGGAATGAATAGAACTTGATTTAATTTTACAGAAAATTCAGTGAAATAAAAGCGATTGTCCTGTCAATTGTATCCCCTCCGCAATATCCTATATTAACCAAATGTAAAAACATATTTGAAATGTTAATAATAGCTAAAAAAGTGCTTTTTGGATGGAACTTGGAATAAAGTAACCGGTAAATAGGGTAAGGAGAAGTAAGACCAATAAAAAGGAGAGGCGGGAGGGGCATTAAGAGAAACGGGGTGATCACTATTTCTCCGTATGTGAAAGGTCGTTTTTGAATATATTCGAGAAAAGGATGAGGATAATATGAATCAAATTTTCAAAAAAGATGAGTTTATTATTATTCCTTTTTATAAAGGGCGCAAGCAGGAATTTATGGTCGTCAATACGAAGAAGGAATTTAAAAATGGACATACGCACTTAAAGTCATTTAAGATGGCCAAGTATTTGATCAATCTTGCGCGTTGCCAAAAAATCAATTCCGGATTAAGACCATATTTATTAACAAGCCTTACAAGAATATCGGCAGACCGTGAATATATTCAAAAATTAGAAGAGCTTCTAGCCGTGAAAAGAAGTAAAGGATCAAAAGCTTCCTATTATAATAAAGCAATCTAATTGTACGTAATAACGTCAATAAAAATAGATAGACCGCTTTTTCAAGAAATTGAAAGAGCGGTTTTTTGCATGGAAATATTTTTGGGGTGGAGCTCATCACCTGAGAACTTCCAATTTAACTAAATCATTTTTAATAACGCTTCTTCGCCAATCATACCTTCTTCAATACCGCACGCTCTTGCTTCGTATGTCACGGATTCTAGTGGCGCTTTAAGTAAGTCATCGATCGTTCGAACACCTACTGCACGACCCGCAATGATTTTGCGATCGGCCAACTTTTCATTTAACAGACCAACATCGAGTGCACCGCACATAATGTAGCCATGCTCATTCGAAATTGTCAGCAATGTTGTTTTAGGTAATTGAACCGTTACCGCAGTAAATAAATGACCTTGAAGATCAATCGTTTCCGTATAGACGATAACCTTCTCCCCCTTTCATATAAATCATATGAAACAATTAGAAATTGGTACTTGTTTTTGGGGAAATTATGCAGGTTACTTCAAAAGAGCGACTGCTTTGTTCTGCTTTTCTCAATTTACTTTCTACAATAAGGTACTAAGTTCTACTTTCGGACCGAACTGTTCAACTTTCAAGCTTGAATCTTCTACTTATCCCGAAGCCTTCTACTTTAGAGCCGGTTTGTTCCACTTTCACCAGTCCTCGTTCTATATTCATGACGCAGAGTTCTACTTTTGCATTGATTCTTTCTACTTTTAAGCCGGAACTTTCTACTTTCCCGGCCTTTAATTACATGCGGTGATAATAATACTTACAATCTCTTACAATTAATTCATATGAACTTAATATTCCACCCTTACACTAAGAAAAAATGTAAAGGTGGAATGTTGTCTATGTCTAAGAAATTACTAGCTGCGGCTCTTATTGGAGCGGCGGTCACTACGCCTGCCATTGTCGCAGAAGCTGCGTTAAGTTTAGATGCACGTTATGATTCCGGTGTTCAAAATGAAGATGGTGGTACCACGGAAATTGTTGCGTATAACCCGCACACCCATGCAACGTATATCGTAAATGGTGAAACGAAGAAAATCGAAGCAATCTCACTCAACTATACAAAAGATGAGGCCATTACGTTAAAGCCTTTCCTTTCGATCGATATCGCCAAAAAAATTGCCACATTCGACCAAACATTTGAATACGGTGATTTAACAAGCATTACGGTACACCCGAAAGAAAATGTAATTGCGGTGTCGGTACAGGCAAAAGGCTACAATACTGCCGGTTATGCTGTTGTACTAACGGGGGATGGCAAGCTTCTTGGCGCAACAAAAGTTGGCATCCAGCCGGACAATATTATATTCACAGCTGACGGGACGAAGCTTCTAACAGCAAATGAGGGGGAGCCGCGTGAAGGCTATGGCGCAGATATTGTTGACCCAAAAGGCAGTATTTCTGTCATTGATACAGCAAACAGCTTTGACGCATTAACAGCAGAAACGCTTTTCTTCGAAGCATTCGATACAGCAGAAAAACGTGCTGAGCTCGTTGCGGATAACGTCATTTTAAAGAAAAATACAAATGCTTCTGAAGATCTGGAGCCGGAATACATAGCAGTTAATGAAGCGAGCACAATGGCGTATGTCGCGTTACAGGAAAACAATGCCGTTGCCACAATTGACTTAACATCAAATGAAGTGGTGTCTGTGAAAGGGCTTGGCTTCAAAGACCACAGCAAGCCCGGCAATGAAATCGACTTATTGAAAGACGGCAAAATCGAGATTAAAAATGAAAACTATTTCGGTATCTATATGCCCGATGGAATGGCAACAGTGACGATTAACGGCAAAGATTATCTCGTCACGGCCAATGAAGGCGATGGACGTGAATGGGGCGAAGAAGAGAGCGAAAACTTCCATTTGAATGAAATCGAAACAGACGAAGAAATTGTGACATATGATACGTCCGGCTACGACGGTTTTGTAGAAGGGCAGGACTATATTTTCGGTGCACGTTCATTTGCTATCTTTAATGCTGAGACAATGGATGTCGTGTTCGATAGCGGCAGTGATTTTGAAACAATGACAGCACAGCACCATCCCGAACATTTCAACGCAAGTAATACGAACGTGAAACTTGATAATCGCAGCGGTAAAAAAGGACCCGAGCCGGAAGATGTAAAGATCGGCAAAGTAGGTGATGAAATCTTTGCATACATTGGACTGGAGCGCATCGGTGGTGTCATGATGTACAACATCACAAAACCGGCAAGTGCAAAATTTGTAGACTATCTGAACTTACGTGACTTCTCGGATGATATTAAAGGTGATGTTTCACCAGAAGGAATGGCTATTATTACGAAGGATGACAAGCCGCAGTTAATTGTTGGTCATGAAGTGAGTGGTACGGTAACGGTGTTGAATGTAATGGACGATCCGATCGCATTTAAAGACGTTGAAAATCATCCGGATAAAGATGCTATTTCAAACGTAACAAAGCGCGGTTTATTTAAAGGGGTAAATGAGACAACATTCGCGCCAAACAAGCCGTTTAGCCGTTCACATGCCGCATTGGTGCTGCACCGTTTGGCGGGTACACCGGCAAGTAACACTACGAATTTCAATGACATAAAAGCATCTGCAACAGAAGATGCTGTTTCATGGGCAGTGGAAAATCAGTTCATCAGTCCATTAAACAACAAAGTATTCGGCGCAGCAAAACCAATTACGCGTGAAGAATTCGCTGTAGCGGTCTACAATGCGTTGAAGGGGGCAGGACAGATCACAGCAGCTGAAGCGCCTGTCTATACAGACGACGTGGATATTTCCGCTCATGCGAAGGAAGCCGTTGCCTCACTGAAAGCAGCCGGCATTATGACAGGAACGAACAATGAGTTTCATCCGAAGCAATCGTTGACACGTGCACAGGCGGCTGTTGTTTTGGATAAATTGCTGAAATAAGATTAAGTTTTATTCTATCTATCAAGCTCGCTGCGGAAAACGCAGCGAGCTTACTTTTTTAACGTTGCATGAGATCCAGAGTTCACAGAATTCTTGAAATATACTTTCTTCTGACAAGTGCAATGATTTATACTAAAAATAACAACTACGAATGAACATGGGGAATGTAAATGAAAAAAATAATCGCTGCTTTTATGATGTTAGGAGTCATTTTTATAATGAATGATGCACAGGCACAGCAAAATAATACAAAATCCACTTGGCTTTGGCATACCCATACGATTACAGATGAGCAAACAATCCAGTTTCTAATAGAAAAAGAAGTAACGACCGTTTATTTGCAGATTGATCCAGCAATACCGAATGATATGTACGCAGACTTTATTAACAGGATGCGCGAAGCAAATATTGAAGTGCAGGCACTGGATGGAGGTTCTTATTGGAATACAGCAAATTTTGATGCGTTATGGGCATGGATCAGTCAATACCATCAGGAATATCCTGCATCGAAATTTACAGCAGTCCATTTAGATGTAGAGCCTTATTTATCTGCATTATGGGAACAGAATCGAAACCTTGCAGTCAGTCAGTATCAAGAATTAATACAACAAGCCCTCTATAAAGTACGCTGTACAGAACTAAGGTTAGAGGCGGATATCCCATTCTGGTATGATGAAGTGCTATATTATAACCAATTTGGTGAAGGCAACTTGGCAGAGTGGATGATTGCGAATACAGACGGCGTCTCCATCATGGCCTATCGCAATACAGTTGCCGCATTAAAGAGCATTACAAAAAATGAAATGAGTTATGCAAAGAAGTATCAAACTCCGGTTGTTATGGGTGTTGAAACAATGCCTTTCCCATATGAGCCTTATATAACATTTTCAGCTGAAGGTGAAATCAAGATGAACCAAGTACTCGATCAAGTGGCAAGTCATTATGCTAAAAACCGTTATTATAGCGGGGTAGGAATACACTATGTGCAAAGCTGGCAAGGGTTGAGAGAGTAGTATGAACTAAAATAGTGAATTTTATTGGGGAATAGTTCCAAATCTTTAGGAGTGGAGGAGGGAGCGACATCTTAAAGTTATACACATTTATTTCACTTAAATAGCTTGGGTAAAATGAGTCGGGGTAATGTACCGGACTCATTTTACTTTTTTTAGATAGTTCGTTTCTTCAGTCGGATGTGAAAATGCCAATATTAGAAAAATAAAGCCAATGAATTTTTACGATAAGTAAATATTCATTGGCTTTACTCATTAATGAAAAATTATTTAATAAAATAATAATACAATTTGTTATGGAAAAAAGATTTATTATGATATTTATAGTAGTATTGGATTATAATGGGGGACTTTTTGTAGATATACTACGCTATACTTAGGAAGTATTAGTAATAAATTGGAGGATATAGTATGACGTTATCACATACGGATTCTTATTGGCAGTTTTCTAAAATACCAAATATAGAAGAATCAAATTTCAATAAAATATTAGAACGTTTTTATAGTTTAGGAGTAGCAGGCTTAACAAGAGAAAATATTCAAAACTCTTTAGATGGGCGATTAGATGATAATGAGCAGCCGGTCGTAGTAAAAATAAAACTTGGCGAAATTAACCGAAAACTGATCCCTGGAATGGATTCAATTACGGAACGCATTCATAGTCTTGAAGGGCGGAATGGTTATACAAAAGAGACCATTAGCCATATGAAAGCAACGTTGGAAGATAAAGAGGTACGCTATATTTCGTTTGAAGATAGTAATACACGTGGTTTAACTGGTGCAAAGTACGGTCAAAGTAATTCAAAGGATCATACATGGGGCATTTATGCATATAACAAAGGCGTTCACTTCGAAGAAAAAGATCAAGAATTTGAAGCTTCTCGCGGTGGTTCACATGGTGTAGGGAAAATTGCATCCAATGCAGCATCAGATTTACATATGATGTTTTTTGCTAACTGTGACAAAGATGGTGAGCAACATTTAGGAGGTACTATTCAGCTAATTGAGCATCAATATCAAAATGAGTATTATCGATCTACGGGCTACTTTGCTAAATTAGAAGGATCTAAGTTTATGCCGTTTGAAAATTACTTTGAAGACATTTTTGAAAAACAAACGCGCGGCCTGAAAATTGTTATTCCTTTTTTACGCAAAAGCTTTTATCAAGAAGACGAAATTGTTCGCTCGGTATGTGATAGCTTCTTTGTATCAATTCTTGAGAAAAAATTAATTGTACATATTAATGATTTAGTAATTGATGCCTCTACGATTGAAGAGATAGTAAACAACCCGGCATATTATGAGCAAGATATTTCGGCGATGAAAAAAGTGTTTACGCCTCTATATGTACGTACATATAAAAATGAAACACCACGGGTTATTGAAATTCCTCATGGCAATTCAACGTTTAAATTTAATTTGTACTTCAATTATGACGAGCAGATTCCAAAAGGGCGAGTTGCGATCATTCGAACAATCGGTATGAAAATTGAAGACTTTATGGTGAAAAATAACTCCACAAAACCTTTTAATGGTGTATTAATCGGCAGTAGTAATGAGGATGTGTACTTGAAATCACTTGAAAATGAATCACATACCCAAATCTCAAGTGATGATATTAAAAATCCGGAGTTAAAAAAACAAGCAAGGAAGTTTATTAATAATTTAACAAAAGAGCTGTTGAAGGTCATTGAAGAAGCTGTCCGCAAACATAATCCTGTTGACGGAAAAATTAATACGTCGGATCTTTTATATACAATGGAGCTGGATTTTAAAGAAAATTTAGCAGATTCTTTTGGTGCTATCAAAATTAAAAATGGCCGAAATATCGTGACAAGCGATGAAGGAAAAAATGCAGATACTGCACCGGCAAAAGAAAAACGCAAGAAGAAGAAAGACGAAAAGAATGTTAAACCAACTAATACAGGCGTACGAAGAAAAAAGACAAAGCCGGATAATGGCGATGTAGACGGTGCGGTAGATGATTTAAAGGATGAGTTCAAAATTAATCCTTATCGTGTTGAACGCTTGTTGTTAAATGACCAGGAAATCATTCAATTAAATTTATCGGGCGACGGGGATGTAGCAAAGGCTAAACGCTGTAATTTAAAATTCAACATAGTGGATGGCATGGGTAAAGAGTATATGGGCGAATTTAATATGCTGAAAAACTATGTGAAAGTTATCGATAAAAATACAAATGTTGAGTGTAAGGTTGAAAAGGATGCTATTAAAAACGTATCAATTCAAAAAGGCATTGTCAATTTACAGCTAGCTCTTCAACCAACTTATAATCGATCATTAAAATTCATTTACTATGTAGAGGTGTAACATCATGATTTACAAAAAAGATGCAAATTTCCCCTACCCAATACTTTCTTCTAATACATTTGCTTATGATGAAAGCGACTTTATGATTAAAGTAAGCTTTGAAGAAGATGGGGATTTATATAAATTTAAAATACAGGATCACTTAACGTCTGAATTTGTGCAAAACCTCTTACAAAAAGGGGAAGCACAGTACTTACTAGTAATCCAATCAAAAGATACAAAATTCTTCTCACTAGATCAGAATAACTTACAAGTCGAGATTCCAAAAAATCGAATGTCCCTATCAAGCCGGACATCGATTCAAATGCATATTGTTGCGAAGGCCGATATTTCATTTAATAGTAACCATGAGTTAAATCAATTTTATAATCAACTGAAATCATCCATTATCGTACCGAAATTCTCGATGTTGGGTTTCTCTAATATTGTGACGTTTGAGGGGGGAATGAAGAACCCGCTTGATTTATTTGAAAAGCGCTTAGATCCACAACTTTCCTCTGCGATTAAGTTTGAACTTGGTGCGGAATGTATCATTATTCATTTCCGTGATGAAGAGGTTCAGTTCCAGTCAATGGCGAAAGCGAGTGCATTTATAAATCCGTATCTCTACACAGGTTTACGAATGGCATTAGAGCGATTTATTGGCACATATGCGGAAGAAGATGACGATATCGTAGAACTTTCACAAATTACACAGCCTGAGGATTTATTGGACTATAAGTTATATAACTTAATGATAAGTAAATCGGTTGAGGAGTTAAGCGTAGATAATATTGATGAAGTAATTGGCCGAATTTCGCATCAAATTATTGAAAAGTACGTGAAGGCTGTAAAGGAGTTAGTCGCAAATGAAGATTAGACTTTTAAAGGATGGATATAAGAAGGATGAGTTACTTTACGTCGCATTTCAAGCAGGTGAGGTAGTAGACGAAGATTTCTTTTTAGATGAATATGTCGAAATCAAAAATGCTCCTGATTTCCCGATTTATATGGGAAAAGGTTCAGAAGCACAAAAGAAACAAGATTTTTTAGAAGCATTTCGTGTCATGGAAGAATCGTATGTACAGTTAGACCGTGATATTCACTTTAGCGAGAAATTTTGGCATTCGTTATTTGTTACAGTAAAGCGTGATTATATAGTGACACACTACCCGCAAGTTATGGAGAGTTACCGCGAATTCACGAATATTGTACTAAAGACATTTGACTGGGAGAACTACGTATATAAATGTATTTTAGCAGTTGAATATGTTAGCGATGCGCAGGAGCTAAGTTTTTCCAAAGAAAAGTACTCTGAACTGATCGTAGAGAATTTAGACATCTTTAACTATATTATTAAATATGCGATTTTCCGAAATGGTGATTTCCTTGTAAAAATCCTAACGATTATACATGAACTCGGCGTCAGCGAGATTTTGAAGGCGAAAATAACAGATCGTCCGGACTTAGGAAAAGATGAACGTTATGGCCGTCGCGTTATTTTCGAGCTTAATAAGGCTTACCCGGTATTAATGAGCCCCTTATTAGATAATGAGGCACTGCAGGAAGAGTTTTTAAAAGCGTTGAGCAACTATTATGATGTATCGACCATTGAATCGAATAAGGTAGCTTTATAAAAAATATAAATGATCCATCCATTTTTAATAAGTGGATGGATCGTTTTGTATTATTGCTACATCTCTTCAAAATAATCCAAATCAATTCGTTTAATAGTAAAAGTTTGTTCGTTAGATACACCAACGTTAAATTCAAATAATAAATCTGTTAATCGCTGGCCATCAATTAAGATTAGCGATTTGTCGATACCTTCTGCGTAATCAAAGGCTTCTTTTGTAAAGCGAGAAGTTGTAATGAAGATTCCTTTATTCGCTTTAAACCCAACAAGGCTGCCAACAAATGCTTGGATGTCAGGGCGTGATACCGGGTTGCTCCAGCGTTTGCCTTGTAAATAAATTTTATCCAAACCGAGAATGTCTTCTTTAATAACCCCATCAATTCCGCCATCACCGGATTTTCCGACAGCTTTACCTGCATCTGCAACGGAACCGCCATAACCCATTGCGACAACTAAATCGACAATTAACTGCTCGAAGAATTGGGGAGTGTTGTTCATAATTTTTTCGAGTATTTCCTCTTGGACGGCCTGTTTAATGAGGGAGTAATTTTCAGTTAGAAGTTCTAGAGGTGTTTTTGATGTATCAGTATTTGCTGCTTCAATTTGATTATCAGCACTTGAAGAAGACCCTTTTTTGAAAGCTAGATATTCAGGAAACTGTTTTAATACTGAATCATTAATATATGTAATGGTAGGATCGTTAATAATAGATAAGCCTCTATCCGTTATTCTAAACACTGTTCTTCGTGGACTTTCTATTAGTCCGGCATTCTTCAAGTAAGTTCTAGCCCATCCAAAACGGTTGCCAAATAAACTTTTCTTACCACTAGGAATCATTTCTTTCAAATCTTCTTTTGTTAAATTGAAATGTTCAATAAGTGATTCATTTAGTTCGCTTAATGTATGTTCTTGCCTGTCTTTTAAACAGCCAAGAAGAGGATACATAAATTTTTCATATGTAGGGATGGCCATTGTTACACTCCTTAATATTAGTTGATAAGATTTTTGACTTTCATGAGCTAATGATTCACCGCTCGTTGGTCCGAACATAGCTACCTGTTCTTCTGATTCACTCCATTTCTTACTCAAAGGAAAAGTCTAATTTGCATGCTTATAGGTAGCCCTATAAGTTCGTAGTGTTTCTTTATTCAAGGGAATGGTTGAATTGAATTGGAATAGTTTTATAAATTCATCAAGGTTAGATGTAATGAGTCTTAAATTACTCATCCTCAACCTCTATCAAATAAATCGCTTGCTCAAATCCACCATGCTTTTCTTTCTTTGCAACCCGAATTTTTTCAAGATCTTCAAAAGTCGCTTCATGAATAGGGAGGGCAGCATGGATTAGTTCCAAAATGTCAGCTAGTTCCTCTAAGGCTTCTTGATTATTAGTAGTCTCTTGATATTCATGCACCTCCTCTTCAAGTTTATTCTTAATTTCTGTCAAATGTTCAGAAGAGTGTAGGATACGTGTAGTGAATTTACTACCAGACTTTTCAATGATTTGTGGTATTAAGTCGCGTACTAGTTTGTTGTAAACAGGCATTGGAGATCCCCCTTTTTACTTTTGGCATTGTCATAGCCATTCTATTTATTATAATGTCCCTTTAAAAAATCCAAAAATAATTTAACATGTCTTAATTTCTCCACATACGGGTTATAAAATAAACTCGTCTCTCTATAATAAATATCTTCTCCAAAATCGTTCAATGAAATTTTAAAGAATTCTTCTCCTTCTATACTGATTTCGGGCAATACGGCAATCCCGAGATTATATTTCACCATCTCTTTACATGTCGCAGCCTGGTCGGTTTCAATACTGGGACGGATAGGTTGCTGAAAATAAGTACGCCACCATTTATCAATCATAAGACTTAACGAAATATCCGTTTTATAAGTGATAAACGGTAAGTTTGGAATATCCTCTTTTATAAATGGTGTTTTCGATACGACAAATAATTCTTCTGTAAAAAGTGTATGCTTTTTGGCATTCAATGCATAATCACCGCGAATAATTGCTAAATGTATCTCCTCCGCATTCAGTGACTCTTTGATTTCACTGCTCCATCCGGTTTTTAGTTGAATATAGATATTCGGATAAAGTTGTTTAAATTCATCCAATATTTTGGGGAGGTGATATAAGGAGAATAAACCGGAAGCACCAATAGAAATGGTACCCCTTGTATCTACAGTTAGGTTGGCTAACTGATCTACTAATAATCTTTCATTATGTATGACCTGTTTCGCATAATCATATAAAATTTGACCTTCTTCTGTAAAATCGATTCCTTTTGAGCCGCGTACAATTAGCTCGATTTTATATTTCTTCTCCAGTTGTTTAATCCGGTATGTTAGTGCGGGCTGAGATGTATAAAGATTGCTAGCGGTATGTGTAATGTTTTTTGTTTTGTATAAATCTATTAATAATTGGGCGTCATTTATATTCACAGGCAACTCCTCCTTCTTCGGTGCAATAAAAAAATTTTATCGGTATCGCTTAAAACTATCTATTTTATTTATTTGAATATATCATATATTCTGAAAATAGGGATAGTAAAACGCTTTCAAACTAATAAGAACGGGGGAGGTATATGATAGCTAGCTTAGGCTTTATAATGATAATCCTATTTACGTATCTCATTATGAGCAATCGTTTATCACCAATCGTAGCATTAATAACAGTTCCGATTCTATTTGCCATATTTGCGGGATTTGCTTCAACTCTTGGCGACATGATGCTTGATGGGATGAAACAAGTATCGTCAACGGCTGCGTTATTATTATTCGCTATTTTGTATTTTGGGGTAATGATTGATGCTGGATTATTTGATCCTTTTATTCATCGTCTTTTAACGGTTGTCAAAGGGGATCCGGTAAAAATTGCAATGGGAACGGCTGTATTGGCACTGGCTGTTGCATTGGATGGAGATGGTACTACAACGTACATGATTACCGTTTCAGCATTACTGTCTCTCTACTTAAAGATAGGAATGAATCCTTTAATTTTGGCAACTATCGCAATGCTTTCTTTAAGTGTGATGAGTGGGATGACGCCTTGGGGAGGACCGGCAACTAGAGCAATTGTTGCAACTGGTGTAGATCCGTCTGAATTTTTTGTGCCTTTAATTCCTTTAATGGTAATAGGGGCGATATGGGTACTGCTCGTAGCTTATTTGTTAGGGAAAAAGGAACGCAAACGTGTGGGAGTTCATGAGCTTTCAATCGACCATGTTATGCAAACAGGTGTAGAAAGTGCAGGCAAGCCTTCACCGATTCGCTGGTGGACAAACCTGTTGCTAACGGTTGCTGTGATGGTGATCCTCGTAAAAGGGATTTGGCCGCCATCTGCTATTTTTATCCTTGGCTTTGCCATTGCATTGATGATTAACTTCCCTAAAAATACGGTACAAAAAGAGATTATTATGAAGCATGCAGGAAATGCATTAATCGTAACAGCACTTGTATTTGCCGCAGGAATTTTTACGGGTATCTTATCAGGAACAGGCATGGTAACAGCCATGTCCAATGCACTGATCTCCTTGATTCCGGATTCCTTAGGCTCACAATTACCATTGATTGTCGGGATTACGAGCATGGCCTTCACGTTTGTCATGTCAAATGATGCTTATTATTTTGGTGTTCTACCGGTCTTGGCAGAAACAGCTACATCATTCGGGGTTGACCCAATTGAAATAGCACGTGCCTCTGTACTCGGTCAACCAGTGCATCTATTAAGTCCATTAGTGGCTTCGACCTTTTTGTTAGTTGGGATGATCTCAAAAGAGTTAGGGGAATATCAAAAATATGCGTTTCTATGGTGCTTTTTAACATCGATTGTCCTTATTATTGCTGCGGTCATTACAGGAGCAATTAGTGTTTAAGCTGAAAAAGAAGAATTTAATACACACAATTTCCCCTATTGTAACAGTGATAATGGTCGCAATTGTTGGTGTCGCCATTTTTCAATTAATCAACTTCCCGATGCCTTGGATGTTAGGCTCTTTATTTGGTGTATTGTTCACACAACTGCTTTGGAAATTTCCGATGAAGTGGCCGGTCGTCATGCGAAATATCGGATTACTTATAGTAGGAACTGCGATTGGCCAACTTTTCACTTTTGATATTTTAGTGGCTATGCAAGATACACTGCTTTTTATGTTGCTCCTTAACATCGTGTTAAGTGCATTTTGCCTTGCATTAGCATATGCATTGCAAAAGTGGGCGCATATACCACTTGCAACAGCTTTAACAGCAAGTATTCCAGGTGGTTTGTCTCAATTAGTTGTATTTGCAGAAGAGCAGGAAGCTATTGACGTGGCAGTTGTAACGTTCTTTCATGTCATTCGGGTACTTTTCGTAGTCGGGTTAATACCGATTATAGTTTCCTTAACAGGGAAAGTTCCGGAGACAATCGAAACAGGCTCAACTAATTTATTGCATAACGGCCTCTTAATTTTACTTGGCTTTATATTGTTACCGGTTGGGAAAAAATTAAAATTGCCCGTACCGCATTTTTTAACACCTGTCATTATGGGGTTACTATTAAGTCTATTGAAGGTAGAAATAGCGCCGATAGACAGTAATTTATTGCATATCGCACAGCTATGTATCGGTGCATATATCGGGTTACTATTACATCCCAAATCTTTACGTTTACCAAAACGTGTATTAATCGGTGGAATCAGCAGTGCAATATTACTATTAATCATTACTTTTTTTATTGCGGAAGGAATGGTGCTGCTTTTTGAAATGGATTTTGCGACAAGCTACTTAAGTACTGCTCCGGGCGGTATGGATCAAATGGGACTAATCGCAACTGCTTTACAGGCCGATGCAACCCAGGTGACCCTATTTCAGTTATTTCGAATGTTGTTTATTTATATAATCATTTTACCGCTTTTAAAATGGAGATTACTAAAGAGATAAAAAAAATTTATGGTTATTTCTAAAAGATGAGTATTTCATTTATTTCAATATATTTTTTATAGTAAAGCTAACAAATAGAAAAGGGGATATGTCAGATGTCACAATACGATGTTGATGTAGTAATTGTAGGTGCAGGGAATGCAGCGTTATGTGCAGCGATTTCTGCAAAAGAACAAGGAAGTTCAGTACTGGTACTGGAAAAAGGACCGTTCGAGAAACGAGGAGGGAATTCATTCTTTACAGACGGTGCAATTCGTGTTGCCTATGAAAATTTAGAAGCTGTTACAAAAGTAGTTGATTTGGATCAGGAAACGATTAATAAAATCGATATGCCCGTTTATTCGGCACAAGACTTTTATGATGACATTATGCGTGTTTCAAAAAATCAAAGTAAACCGGAACTGATTCGTCAGCTAGTGGATCAGTCATTACCAACGATTGAATGGATGAAAAAACAAGGCGTAGAGTTTGAATTGAACTATGCGAATCAGTCTTTTGAAAAAGAAGGAAAGATACATTTTTGGGGCGGTCTGCCAGTTAAAACGGTGGAAAAAGGGATTGGCTTAATGAGAAGTTTATTCAATCGCTGTGAAGAATTAGGGATTGATGTATGGTATGAAAGTGCAGCAACGAAGATCGTAAAGGAGAATAGTACCGTTGCGGGAATCGAAGTTCAAACAAAAGATGGACTTAAAACGGTTAAATGTGAAAGCGTTGTGCTGGCATGTGGCAGTATTGAAGCGAATAAAAAGAAACGTGCCGATGCATTAGGAGAAGAGTGGAACGAGGCGTTAGTTCGAGGTACTGAATTTAACACTGGTGATGGTATCGATATGGCGGTATCAATCGGTGCGCAAACATTCGGTCAAGTAAATGGCTGTCATGCGATTGGGACAGATGCCAATGCGCCACGAGTTGGAGATTTCCAAAAACCAGGTGATATTTTCAAGAAACACTCGTATCCGTATAGTGTGATGGTGAACGTGGAAGGGAACCGTTTTGTAGATGAAGGGGCAGATTTCCGAAACTACACATATGCAAAATACGGTAAAGAAATATTGAAGCAACCAAATAATATTGCTTATCAAATTTATGATACAAAAGTTCGTCCAATATTACGCGCGGAGTATAATTTAGAAGAGGCGACAGTCGTTGAAGCATCTTCACTAGAAGCGCTTGCAGACCAGCTGGATATTAATAAGGAGCAATTCTTACAAACAATTAATGAATTTAATGCAGCTGTTCAAGAAGGGGAATTTAATCCTTCTGACAAAGACGGAAAATGTACAAAAGGGATTACGCCTCCGAAGTCTAACTGGGCACAAACAATAAGTGAAGGGCCTTTCTATGCTTATCCAGTTACTTGTGGTATTACATTCTCATTCTGGGGATTAGCGACAACTCCAGAAGGTGAAGTATTAAATACGAAAAATGAACCAATTGAAGGCTTATATGCTGCCGGTGAAATGATTGGTGGGATTTTCTATGAAAATTACCCAGGTGGATCCGGGTTAATGTCTGGTTCAGTATTTGGTAAACTGGCTGGTGCAGCAGCTTCACACCATGCCCAAAAGGTTAAATAAAATATAAACGTATTTTTAACACAAGGTAATCACTACCTTGTGTTTTTTTTCTAAAAAAGAACTCCCACCTCTAAGAGTGGGAGCATGACAGACGTTTCGTTAGAAAAATTTTATTTATGGGTAGAGCAAAATTTTTACAGCAGAGTTAGCAACGTTATTGTGAGAAGACTGTTCTAATTTTTCCAATACATAAAATGTAGAAGGCATGTACTGTTCGGCTTGTTGTTTTAGTAAGATTGATTTCATGGATAAAATAAAACTGATTTTTTCTTGTTCAGTAAGCTGATTCCATAGCTCTGTATTCATCTGTTGATGGTCATTATAGGGCATTGAATACAGATTCCAATCACTATATTGGCTTTGCGCATTTTCAGTTTCATATAGTGTCGATAAATAAGCATCTACGTAAAAATCGGCGTTTTCTGGTTCGTTTTTATAAATGGCGCTACTTAATTGTCCAAGCATGGTTTGAGCTTGTTGATGCAGTTTGCTATCCAAATCCGCATGTGCTAAATCACGTTGTAACTGTTGAACCTTTAACAATTCATTTTCAAGATTATATTCACTGTCATTGTCATACATGGATACATAATTAGTTTGTAAGTATTGATTTATGGACTGAATGACATCATTGTCTTCCATTTCATAACTTGCTTGTGGCGTAGTTATAAAACCGAATAAAATTATTGCTAATCCAAAGAAACTGAAGAGACTATACTTTGAAATTTGAGCAATCTTCACCACTTTCAACTCCTTGTTTTATTGTAGGGCAATCTAAACGTCCTTTAAAATACTTGTTGGTATTATTTTATTCTTTTAGGTGGGCAAATACAAATTTTATTAGTTCCTTTACTTATTATAAGCAAGTTAATTATTTGGATAAGCTAAAAGTTCTCTCACGTTTACTATTATGCTGTTTGCAAATGCATACTTTTACATAAATTATTCCATGTACTCATACCATTTAATGTTGAGGAGGGATATTAAATGAGTGAACATAATGACCGAAAGAACAGCAAAGACGAACAATTAGACATTTTTCGAACAGATGATAAAGGAAAAGAACTTACAACGAATCAAGGGTTAAAAGTATCAGAGGATGAATTCTCATTAAAAGCGGGAGTAAGGGGGCCAACTTTACTTGAGGATTTTCATTTTCGTGAAAAACTAACCCATTTTGACCATGAGCGGATTCCAGAACGTGTTGTCCATGCACGTGGTTTCGGTGTGCACGGTGAATTTCAGTTATACAAAAACATGGAAAAGTATACGCGGGCAAAATTCCTTCAGGATACTTCCAGAAAAACGCCTGTATTTGTTCGATTTTCTACTGTCAATGGTTCCCGTGGTTCTGCCGATACCGTTCGCGATGCAAGAGGATTTGCAACCAAATTCTATACCGAGGAAGGGAATTATGATTTAGTTGGCAACAATATTCCGGTATTTTTCATCCAAGATGCCATCAAATTCCCGGATCTTGTACATGCATTTAAGCCGGAGCCAGATAATGACATACCACAAGCTTCTACTGCACATGATACGTTTTGGGATTTTGTCGCGAATAACCAGGAATCTGCCCATATGATCATGTGGATCATGTCAGACCGCGCTATCCCACGCAGTTTCCGCATGATGGAAGGGTTTGGTGTGCATACATTCCGTCTCGTCAATGAGGAAGGAAAAGCACATTTCGTAAAATTCCATTGGAAGCCTTTATTGGGAACACATTCTTTAGTATGGGATGAAGCCCGTAAACTGGCGGGCATCGATCCGGATTTTCACCGCAATGACTTATGGGGTGCGATTGAAAACGGCTTTTTCCCTGAATTCGAACTAGGTGTTCAGATTCTTGCTGAAGAGGACGAATTCAGCCTCGGGTTCGACATCCTGGACGCGACAAAGATTTGGCCAGAAGAAGACATTCCTGTAAATATTATTGGAAAGATGACGTTAAATCGGAATGTAGATAATTTCTTTGCGGAAACAGAACAGGTTGCTTTCCATTTAGGGAATGTCGTACCGGGAATCGATTTTACAAATGATCCATTATTACAAGGACGGCTATTTTCATATTTAGATACACAATTACTCCGTCTTGGCGGACCTAACTTCCATGAGATCCCGATTAACAGACCGGTTGTCCCCTTCCATAACAATCAGCGGGAAGGCTTCCACCGCCAGACGATTAATTTAGGGAAAGTGAATTATCACCGTAATTCATTAGCAGGGAACACTCCGTCACCTGTAAGTCCGGACAAAGGGGGATATGCCACTTATCAGGAAAGAGTGGACGGTGTGAAAATCCGAGCTCGAAGTGAAAGTTTTGCCGATCACTTTTCACAAGCGACACTTTTCTGGAACAGTATGAGCCCACCTGAAAAAATGCATATCATTGAAGCGTTCAGTTTTGAACTAAGTAAAGTGAAAAGTGAGTCAGTGAAACAGCAGGTGGTGGATATGTTCGCCAATGTAGATATGGATTTGGCAACCGCCTTCGCAATAAATATCGGAGCACATCCTCCTGCACGGGGCGGTTCGGCTGTAACAAAGTCCTCCCCGGCACTCAGCCAGGAAAATACAGTGAAATCAGTACAAACAAGAAAAGTCGCAATCATTTTGACAGAGGGATTCAATGGTCCGGAAGTTAATTACGTGCTCTACCGATTGATTAACCAAGGCATAGTTCCGGAAATTATTAGTGAACATATTGGGATGGTACACGGAACAGAAGGAGTGGTCGTAAAAGCTGAACACACCTTCCTAACCGCAAAATCCGTGCTGTTTGATGCTGTTTATATGGTTAGAGGAAGTAACACAAACGTCATGTTTAACAAGGATGCAGCCTATTTCATAGATGAAGCCTATTCACATTACAAGCCAATTGGTGCGACGGGCGAAGGGATTGAATGGCTGCGCGTCAATCAGATTTTAGGTCAGCCCGGTGTAATAACAGGAGCAGACATGCAGGATTTCGCAACTCAATTCATTGAAGCGATAGCAGCCCAACGGTTCTGGTATCGGGAATTAGCATAAGTATTAAATACACGTAAAACCTTACTTACACAAGGTTTTGCGTGTTTTTTTGAGGTAATCTCATCCTGATAATTGTTAAACGAGATCATTCTACATGGTAAACTAGTAAAAATGATGACCTGAAAGGGGGGACTTTCATGATCAATCGCTTAAAACAATCACTAACAGCCCATCTCATCATGACAATCAGCGGAATCATTTTTACGATTTGTGTGCTGTTTTTACTGCTGATCAATCATTACTTGGACGAATCGGTACTGGATGAGATGGGGGAAAAGGCGTTGACGAGTGCGTACTTGATTGCTGATCGGCCGGATGTCGTCGGCGCATTTTCTAAGCAAGATCCGTCTTCCATTCTTCAGCCGATTGCAGAGGATATACGGAAGCAGACCGGGGCGAGTTTCGTCGTGATAGGGAATAAGCAGGGTATTCGCTATACGCATCCTAACACCGAAAAGATTGGGAAGTCGATGGTCGGCGGGGATAATGATTCAGCGCTGATTAACAAAGAGTCCATTGTTTCCGTAACGAAGGGTTCAATGGGTGAATCGGTTCGCGGGAAAGTACCGGTTCTGGTTGACGGCAATGTTGTCGGGGTTGTTTCGGTTGGATTTTTGACAAAAGATCTTCAAGGAACAATCGATACTGCATTTTTCGGTTGGCTTCAAATCACGCTCCTTCTGGCAGTTTTCGGGATTGTCTGTGCGGTGCTGATCTCGCTTTATGTAAAAGAACAGCTGCTCGGTATGCAGCCGGCACAAATTGCGAAGCTTTATTCGGCCTATCATACAATACTAGAGGAAACAACGGATGGTGTGATCTTAACGACATTGAACAATGAAGTGGTGATTGCCAATTCACGTGCGAAGGAACTCATCTCATCCCTGACAGAAGGGATATCATTACATACGCTGCTCCCGGAACGGTTATTTAAAGAAGAAGTCATCAAGGCCCTGGAAATTCCGTTGCAGCAGCAGGAAATGATTTTTTCGAAAACGCTTTTGAAACATGAAAAGCAGCTCGGCTATTTATATATTTTGCGTGCCAAGCTTGAGTATGAAACAGTGATTAATGAGCTGACATTGGTGAAGCAGCAGGCGCGTATGCAGCGAGCGAAAACGCATGAATTTGCGAATAAGCTGCACGTTATCCTTGGCTTGTTGAAGCAATCCCATATTGAAGGGGCAATTGCGTTTATCAGGCAGGAACAGCAGGATTCTACGAAACAGCAGCAGGCACTTGCAACACAGCCTTCAATATTGCTTCAGGCATTGCTTGAAGGGAAAATATCAGAAGCGAAAGAGCGCGGTATTACCATTTCGATTGAAACCGAGGATGTATTAATCGATTATAATGATGAAGAAGTGGACGCATTATTAACATCGCTAGGGAATGTCCTTCAAAATGCGATGGATGAATTGGATCAAACAACTATATCGGATAAGCAAATTAAGCTGTTTATACAGCAGTATCGTCATGAGCTCATAATAGAGGTGCATGATAATGGTCCGGGCATCGATGCAGAAACAGCAAATAAAATTTTCACTCTCGGATTTACGACAAAGGATGGCTATGATCGCGGTTACGGCCTGGCAATCAGTGAACAGGCACTTGAAAAAGTCGGCGGCTCACTGCTGATCGAAGAAAGTGACTTAGGCGGGGCCTGCTTTTTAATCATTTTACAAAGGAAGTGATTCAATGGATATTTGGCTACTGGAAGACGATTTTCGGATTGCGGCGATTCATGCCGATTATATAAAAACAATTCAGCGGGATGCACAAGTACAGCAATTTTTAACGGGAGCCTCATTAAAAGAAGCACTCTTACATAAAACACCGCCAGCTGTTCTGTTGATGGATTTATATATTCCGGATGTCACAGGCTATGAACTTGTTGCGTATGTACGCATGCATTTTCCGGAAATCCGCATCATCATGGTAACGGCTGCAGCCGAGCGTGCGCATGTGGAAGCTTTATATGCATACGGAGTATTCGATTATATTGTGAAGCCGTTTGATGAAGAGCGATTGCAAAAAGCATTTCTGCAGCTTCATCTGACACAGTCGGCATTACAAAAGAAAACACATTTCTCGCAGCAAGACCTGGATACGTTGTTTTACCGGCAAAATCATTCCACGATGACTGAAAAGGCACTGCCGAAAGGAATCGATACCTTTACACTCGAACAGGTCATTCACTTATTTAAGGAGCAAAAGTACACAACGTTAACAGCGACACAGTTAAGTGAAGTGATCGGTACTAGCCGCTCCACAGCACGACGCTATTTGGAATATTTAGTGGAAATGAATATTCTGGAGACGAAACTGCTTTATGGTACAGTCGGTCGTCCGGAACGTAATTATGTCCTCCGTGAAACTTATGAACAAAATTAGCTTTATTGTTTTTATTAAATAAATGAGCATATTCTTCCTCCTAACACAGAATTGTCATAAGATTATAAGAATTCTAAGCAATGGGGGTTGTTGAATGTTAAGTATTATTGGTATTATTACGATTTTAGTTATCGTCACGCTGTTAATTAGCGGACGTGTATCACCGATTGTGGCAATGGTTATTCCGCCAGTAGTGGCAATGTTTGTTGCGGGTTATTCGTTTGATGATTTAGGGGTATTTTTCAATGATGGAATTAGTTCTGTAATCAGTGTTGCCATCATGTTTATTTTTGCAATTATATTCTTCGGGATTATGCAGGATGTCGGTTTATTCGAACCTATTATCAATAAAATGGTAGCGCTGTCAAAAGGGAATGTCGTGCTTGTTGCAATCGTTACGGTAATTGTCGCGGTTATTGCACAGCTTGACGGTTCAGGTGCTTCCACATTTTTAATTTCGATTACGGCATTATTGCCGCTATATGTTCGACTTGGCATGAACCCGTATTTACTTTTACTATTAGTCGGCGGTTCTGCCGCAATTATGAATATGATTCCATGGGGCGGGCCATTAGGGCGTGTTGCTTCCGTTCTTGAAACAGATGTAACAGAGCTATGGCACCCGTTAATTAAAATTCAGGTGATCGGCGTTGTGCTCATGCTGCTACTAGCTGTCTTTATGGGCTTCCGTGAAAAACGTCTGATTGCGAAACGAGCGCAAACAGGACAAACGTTAAACTTCGATTTGAGCAACAGTATTTTAAATGCTGAAACGGATGAAACATTGAAACGTCCAAAGCTCATTTGGGCAAACGCAATTTTAGCAATTGTTGTTCTTGCTGTGTTAATGTCAGGCCTTTTACCAGCAGGCTTAGCGTTCCTGATCGGTGTCGCAATCGCTTTACCATTGAACTATCGTACACCGAAAGAACAGATGGGACGTATTCAGGCACACGCATCGAACGCATTGACAATGGCTTCGATCATTATTGCTGCCGGATTGTTTTTAGGGATTTTAAATGGGACAGGCATGTTGACGGCCATTGCAAACAATGCCGTAAATATTTTGCCAAGCTTTTTAGCTCAGTATTTACATATTATTATCGGGGTGCTTGGTGTACCGTTTGACTTGCTGTTAAGTACGGATGCCTACTACTTCGCATTGTTCCCGGTAGTTGATCAAATCGGTTTAACATATGGCATCGATTCATTATCCACAGCGTATGCGATGATCATCGGTAACATCGTCGGCACATTCGTATCACCACTTGCACCAGCAGTATGGTTGGCACTAGGTCTGTCAGGCCTGGAAATGGGCAAACACTTAAAGTTCTCATTCTTCTGGATGTGGGGATTGAGTATTACCCTACTGATTATTGCGGTTTTAATTGGTGTGGTACAAGTATAGATTGATAGATTTAATGAAGCTTAAAAGTCGATTCCCCATGAGTAAATTAGTGGGAATCGACTTTTTATAGTTTATATAAAGATGTTTGATTAATTTTCAATAATTTTGTACACCTAACTCTTTTTCTTTACAATCATTTTTGTACAATTAATGGACCTTTTATTACTTGTTTAATGTCCGATACAGGGAGATCATTCTCAATTAATTGAACCATAACTTTCATATATTTATGAATGTAATTAAAATATTTTCGATAGCCTTTACATAAATAATTTAATCCGGGTTCGCCATCTTCTGTAGTTAAAAATCGATGTTTTGGACATTCTCCGTTACAAGCGAATCGTACTTCACATTGTAGGCATTGTTTAGGCAGGGATGATTTCTTTTGTGTTCCAAATGTCTTTTGCTGATGTGAATCTAGCATTATTGCTAAGTCATCGCTTAAAATATTTCCTAATTTATAATCCGGATACATAAAGTGATCACAGCTATATACATCTCCATTGTGCTCAATCATCGCAGCTCTCCCACATTCAACCGAAAATAGACAAGATACAGCCGGTAAACCAAGCCATGATACAAGGGCATGTTCAAAATTTAAAACAAAAATATCACCCACATGTTCGCTCACCCAGATATCAAACAGTTGAATTAAAAAGTCACCGTAGCTTTCAGCATCAACCGTGAATTCACTAACTGTTGTTTGTTCATCAATAGTATTTAACTTCGGTGGTAGCCCATGTTTTAACCCTAAATATAACGATTGTTCCGATGAAACTCTTTCAACAATTGGAGTGAATTGTATATATTTAACACCTTCATCCACAAAGAAACGATAAATTTCTGGGCCATATTTTAAACTTTCATTCGTTATACAAACAAGTATATTAAAAGGAACATCGTATTTTTGCAGTAATTTCATTCCTTTATAAATTTTATCGAAAGTTGTCCTTTGACCACGATCTACTCGATATTTATCATGTATATAATCAGGACCATCCATACTTAAGCCTACTAAGAAATCATGTTGTTTGAAGAACTTTGCCCAGTCTTCGTTTAATAGTGTTCCATTTGTTTGAATGGAATTGTGGATTTTCTTATTTCCTCGATGTTTCTCTTGGAGGGCAAGTACCTTTTTGTAATAGTCAATTCCTAATAACAAAGGTTCGCCACCTTGCCAAACAAATGGTATTAGCTCTGTATTTTGCTTATGAATATAGTTTAATATGAATTGCTCTAGCACTTCGTCGTTCATTTTGAAGCTAGTGCCTTTTTTAAATAATGATTCTTTTTCGGTATAAAAACAATATGTGCAATCAAGATTACATATAGGTCCAGAAGGTTTTGCTATAAGGTGAAATGCTTCCGTTATTGCCACAGTTTTTCCTCCTAAAAGAGCCAATGGGAGAGTCCATTGGCTAATGAAAATTTAATTCACAAGATTAATTTCTACTTTTTCAATTAGACCCTTAAATTCAAATTCCCCTTGTTCAGCATAAATTGGACTTACAGGGAAACCTGTATCTTTTCCAACCTCAAAGCCCTCAAAACTCATTTTTACAAAATGCGTTTGCTCGATTAAGAGTTCACCTACTATATTATTATCAATGGATACATGCATAGTGCCAGAGAAATTTTCCCCTTTAGTAAATTTCAATTTAACTACAGATTTATCTAGGGGAACGTCTTCTTTCGAAACAAGGTTGTATTGTTTGTCGCCCCGATTATATACATAATGAAGTTGATTATCCTTTATAAATAATGTGTATCCGCTTTCATAACTGCCTAATGAAACTAAGACGCCATCTTGATCGGATGAAGTACGTTCAATCGGTATTGTGATTTCGTAAGAATTGTTCAATAGCATTGGTGTAGCTCCTTCAGCGATGCGATTAGCTCCTTGGTAATAAACAAATTTTTCTTTGTCCCGATTAGAACCTTTGGCTACATAAGAAAACCCTTCCGCTTGAATGTCGGATAAAGGATATAAGTTGTTTGCTTTCGCTTCTTGATCAAAGATAGTTAAAAGCTCAGCTAATTTTTCTTTGTTTTCATTCGCTAAATTTTTTGTTTCGGTAATATCTTCTTTAACGTTAAAGAGCATCCATTTATCCTTTTCAAAGTCTTCTCCTTTTTTATGGATAGAAATGGCTTTCCAACCATCAGAATAAATTGCTCTAGTTCCAGAAACTTCGTAATATTGCGTTTTACGGGTTTCCGTCTCTTCAGAGAATAGAGTAGGGACAAAACTTATTCCGTTAAGGTCCATTTGTTTAATTCCGTTAATTGTTTCTGGCACGGTTATATTCAATAAATCATAAATAGTGGCTGTTACATCTGTTACATAGGTATAGTTATGCCGAATTTCGTTTTTCACTGGAATTTCTTTTGGATAACTAATAATTAACGGTGTTCGAATACCACCTTCAAACAAAGAAGCTTTATAGTTAGTGAACGGGGTATTGCTGACTTGCGCCCAACCAAGAGGGTACTCTGCTTTCGTTGTTACGGAACCTATTTGCTTTTTCTGCTTATAAATATTTTCGAAATCTTCATCGACCATATTATAATTTAAGGTATGGTTAATTGATCCTGTTTGACCGCCTAATGGACTTGCCCCGTTATCGCTTAAAAATACAAATAAAGTCTCATCAAACTCATTTGTACGTTTTAATGTATCTATTAATTTTCCAATTTGTTCATCGGTATGTGTTAAAAAGCCTGCATAAGCCTCTTGAAATTCAATAAATACTTCTTTTTCTTTTTTGCTTAAAGAGTTCCATTCTGGAACCCCAGGATCCCGCTCAGGAAATGGCGTATTTACAGGGATTAAGCCCATTTCAATTTGCCTTTCAAAACGTTCTTTTCTAATTTCATCCCAACCTTTGTCATAAACACCTTTATACATATCTTTATAGGATTGTGGCACTTGAACAGGCTGATGTTGAGCGCCAAAAGCTAGATTTAAGAAGAATGGTTGATCTGAATTAACAGAAGCTTGGTCAATTATATATTGATTTGCATGTTCCACAATTGCCTCTGAAAAATGATACTCAGGGTCTTTAGGAACTTCTATAAATGTATTGTCCATTACAAGGTCTGGTTTGTATTGGTCTGTTGAATCTTCTAAAATACCGTAAAATTTATCGAATCCTTTGTTTAATGGCCAATAGTTATAGGGACCCGCTGCTGTTAATTGATGACTCGGTGCTAAGTGCCATTTACCTACAGCATAATTATTGTATCCTTCTTCTTTCAGAACCTCTGCAATTGTTCCTGCCTCATCAATAATTCGCCCTTGCTTACTTGGGAAATCTAAATCGAAGTTGGCAACCATGCCCATCCCAACAGCATGCGGGTTTCTTCCTGTGAGCAAGGCTGCTCGAGTAGGAGAGGATACTGGAGAAACATGTGAATTTGAAAAACGTATGCCATTTTCTGCTAACAAGTCGATGTTAGGTGTTTTTATTTCAGATCCATAGCTCCCAATATCCGAGTATCCAGAATCATCTAAAATAATGTAAATGATGTTTGGCTTTTCCTGTAATTTGAATTCATGATTTTTCTTTTCAGTATTAAGTGTCAGCTGCTTTGTTGAATCATTATGATCTTGATTGATATAACCAGATAAAATTAAACTACCAGCCGTTAGAATACTAAGGTTTGTTTTTGTTATTTTGCTGAACATACGGTCAGAACGCATAATTCTCCCCCTTACAAAATAATCGGAAATTGTAAATTTAAAGTAATGTGTTGAAATTAAAAAACAATCCATTAAAAGCTCACACCTATGTCTTTAAGTAAAACGCTTCCCATTATCCAAAAAATGATTAATTTGCTTTATTCGTAGACTCCCTTCTTCTTTTATTAGCATAAACGGTATCATAATTACTTTTTAAATAAATCTATATACAATAATGGAATATTAAAAATTATTGAATAAAAAATGTTGAAGGTAGGGAAAATTGGCAGTTGGAAAAAGAACTGTCCAGAACGTAATAAACTTCAGATCAAGAACCAACAGAATTTACCGGTAAATGTGACATGAAGATGTGATATTTAGAGGAGGAGAAATAGGGAATTTGTCTAATTACCTAAAATAGGACTTTTTAAGGAGGAAGAGTATGTTAGTTCTCGGTTTGTTGTCATACATAATGATTTTAGTAATTTTAGTAAATATAAACTTGTACGTAGCACTTGGCTTTATCTTTGTAACATCAGTTGTAGCTAAAGCCTATTTACCACAGCTGAAAGGATATGTAGGTGAGCAGCGTATCCGTAAATTACTGGAAAGTCTAGGGGAGGAAGTGAAGATTTACAATGATCTGTATGTCCCGAAAAAGAATGGGGAAATGACGCAGATCGATCATGTTTTACTTTCGCCGAAAGGCATTTTTGTAATCGAAACGAAAAATTATACGGGCTGGATTTTTGGAAGTGAAAGTCAAAAAAATTGGACGCAAACAATTTATAAGAAAAAATCGCGTTTCTATAATCCGGTCATGCAAAATAACACACATGTAAAAGCATTGCAGCACTATTTAAATATGGATATGCCGTTGCATTCAATTATCGTTTTTTCGAACGCGGCAACATTTAAATTTAAAGAACCTTTTCAACAAGCGCATGTTATTCAAACAAAACATTTAAAAAGAACAATTAACCAATATACCACGCAGGAAATCTCAAGCGAACAACTTAGCAGAATTTCGCAGATGCTGCATGCACTTGTTCCTAAAACTAAACAGCAAAAGAAGGAGGTTAAAAAGCAGCATCTGGAGCATGTAAAAGAGATGGCCAAACCTGTAAAGAAAAGAATAAGTAAGGTGAAAGTCGAGCCCGTTACTGCAGGGACGGTTATTGTTGAGCCTATTAGTATTGCTTCAGATCATACTTGCCCGAAATGCGGCAGTAACTTGGTAATGCGTAATGGTAAGCGCGGAGCATTTTATGGCTGTCAGGGCTTTCCGAAGTGTCGATTTACGAAGGGAATAAATGTATAAACTCATATTGTCAGGTACAGATACAATTTCAATTGTGTCCGTATCTGGCTTTTTTTATGTGAAAGTACCATAAACCAAAAAAATTATAAAAAAATTTTAATAAAAAAAGGTTTTGCGAAAAAATGAAAATTACTCTAAAAACCTTTAAGTATAAGAAAAAAAGTTAAAAGAATTATATTTTGAAATAAAAGTATTCCTTTTATTTAAAATTTGAACAATAATTCAAAAAATAAATGAGTAGATAAAATTAAAACTATCGTTTATATTTAATTTAATTCAGAAAATTTAGAATAAAGGTGATGAATTGAGTGGATATGATGTTTAAAGAAGAAGAATTGATGATTAGGGACATGGCGAAGAACTTTGGGAAAAATGTAATTCAAGAGAAAATTGAGGATTTGTGGAAGAAAGAAGAGTTTGATTATGGAGTTTTTAAGCAGATGGCTGATTTAGGGTTTGCTAGCTTTTTTGCTCCGGAAGAATACGGTGGACAATCGATAAGTACAGTCGGTTATATAGTGGCATTAGAGGAAATGGCAAAATTTGATTCTACAATTCCTTTAATTATGCAAGTTCAAAATTTAGTTATCGAGGTTATCAGTCAATTTGGTTCTGATGAACAAAAGCAACGATGGCTGCCTTCATATGTTAGCGGAGAAAAAATTGGAGCGATTGCTATGACTGAGCCTGGGGCAGGATCAGATTTAGGTTCTATCTCTACAACTGCAGTAAAAAAAGGAGACCAATGGCTTCTGAATGGTCAAAAAACGTTTATTTCAAATTGCGGTACGGAACAAAGTGACGGAATTATTGTTTTAGCCGATACCTCTGAAGTTAAAGGCGAAAAACAATTTAGTACATTTATTGTGCCTAGAGATAGTGAAGGGTTAGTAATCGGTAAAAAAATAAAGAAAATTGGTTGGAAGCATGGTGACACAAGGGAAGTTTACTTTGAAAATTGTAAGATTCCACTTGATTGCCAACTAGGAGAGTTAGGAAAAGGTTTACGGCATGTACTAACTGGGATGGATTTAGGCCGATTGGCATTTGCAAGTTGTAGTGTCGGAATGGCACAAGGTGCTTTTGATTTAGCATTTTCACATGCTAAAACACGTGAGCAATTTGGCAAGCCATTAACTAAGCTTCAAGATATCCAATTTAAATTAGCCATGATGAAAACAAAAATTGAAGCAGCCCGATCCCTTACATATAAAGCTGCAATCGCTAGAGACAATAAAACCGATGACGTCGAAGAATTGGCCTCAATGTCAAAACTCTATGCAAGTAAAATTGCAAAAGAAGTAATTGATGAGTCTTTCCAAATTCATGGAGGATACGGGTTTACGGAGGAATATGCAATATCCCGTTTTTACTGTGATGTGAAGATGATGGAAATCGGTGAAGGTACAAGCGAAGTTCAAAAACTGTTTATAGCGAAAAAAATTGGCTGTTAGGAGAAATGATATGGATGTTAATCAAAAGATAAAAATTTATTCTAATATGTTTTTAACTCGTGAATTTGAACAAACAACCATTAATTTATTTGAAAAAGGTGAAATTGCAGGTTGGTTACATTCAGGTGTAGGGCAAGAACTGGTCGGTTCGGTATTATGCACACTATTAATTGAAAAAGACTATATCATCCCATATCACCGTTCGAAATCTTATTTTCTAGCTAGAGGTGTTAAGCCTCATCACGTATTAGCTGAAATTATGGGGAGAAGAGACGGTATATGTGGTGGCGTTGGTGGAGAAGCACATTTAGCAGATATTAGTAAAGGGCTATTGGGTTCTTCTGGGATATTAGGAGCAGGAATGCCAATCTCATTAGGTACAGCATTTAAACAAGTATATATGGGCGAAAAAGCGATAACAATATGTAGCTTTGGAGACGGATCAGTTCCCCAAGGGGCGTTTCATGAATCACTAAATTTTGCAGCAACATGGAATTTGCCAATTGTATTTATTTGTGAAAACAACTTCTACGCTGAACTCAGCCCAATTACAGTCGGAATGAAACAAACAAATATCGGAAAAAAGGCTGAAGGTTATGGAATGCCGGGAGAATCTTTAGATGGATATGATTTAGATGTAGTATATAGCGCATTAAAAACTGCGATTGAGCGAGCTAGAGATGGCGGCGGACCAAGCTTATTGGAATTTAAAACGTATAGATGGAGAGGACACTTTGAAGGAGATCCTCAAAACTATCGGACAAAAGAAGAAATTAGCTCGTGGAAAAGTAGAGATCCTTTAGATCGTTTGAGAACGCAACTAATTGAAAATCAATTTGTCACAGAACAGGAACTAGAAGAAATTGAATCAAAAATACAAGGTGAAATGACCAATGCCGTAGATTTTGCAAGAAATAGTCCATATCCAAATAAAGAAGATATTTTATCCAATATATATGTAAATAGTGCGGGATTTGGAGGTTAAATACATGCAGACAAACTTTAGGTGGGCAATTACACAGGCAATAGATGAAGAGATGGAAAGAGATAAAAGCGTTTTTGTTTTAGGGGAAGACGTAGCAGCAAGTGGTGGATCTTTTGGATTAACACGAGGGTTATTAGAAAAATATGGTGAAATGCGGGTGCGCGATACGCCGGTCAGCGAAGAAGCAATTGTAGGATTAGGTGTTGGGGCAGCTGCAGTTGGGCTCAAACCAATCGTTGAGATTATGTTTATGGATTTTATTTATTTAGCAATGGATCAGATTATCAATCATGCTGCCAAAATGCGATATATGTATGGGGGTCAGGTCTCAATACCTCTAGTAGTTAGAACTTTAGCAGGAGGTGGATTTAGAACGGGTATGCATCATTCACAATCGATTGAAAGTATGTTTGGCCATGTGCCAGGTTTGAAAGTGGTGTATCCATCTACTCCCTCAGATGCGAAAGGATTATTAAAAAGTGCTATTCGAGATCCGGATCCAGTAATTTTCCTGGAACAAAAAACGTTAATGTCTGTGAAAGAGTCTATTCCCGAGGGAGATTATACTGTACCAATCGGAAAAGGGAAAATAGTTCAAGAAGGCAATGACATAACAATTGTGGCTTTAGGGATTTGTGTAAGCCAAGCTGTTAGGGTAGCTAAGAAATACGAAAATTCTATTTCAATTGAAATTATCGATCCAAGAACAGTGATGCCATTGGATAAAGAGATAATCAAAAACTCGGTAAAGAAAACTTCTCGATTAATTATTATCCATGAAGCATATGCTCCGTTTGGGTTTGGTTCGGAAGTAGCTGCTATTATAGCAGAAGAAGGATTATATGATCTAGAAGCACCGATTAAAAGAATAGCTTCTAAATTTGTTCCTTACCCAGTTGGAACTGGTGAAGATTTCATTATGCCATCCGATGAGGACTTAACAAATGCCATCGAACAAATTATGAGAGGTGAATGATGATGGAAGTACTTGTTCCTAAAATTGGTGTGGAAGATGGAGATATGACACTGGTGTCCTGGGAAGTGGATGAAAATGATTTTGTAAAAAAAGATCAGGCAATTGCTATTGTCGAAACAGAAAAAATTACTTCAGAAATTAATAGTCCCGATAAAGGCTATATTAAGCTACTAGTAGACGAAAATTCTATTGTTCGGTCAAAAGATTTAATAGCCAAATTAAGTGCTGATAAAAATTCAGAAACAGAAAAAATTTCTAGCCCATCGCAGGATACGAACGAACCCATATCTGAAATTAAAGCCGAAACATGGCCACATGCACGACAACCAAGGCCTGGTGAGAGGCGGAAAAACAAGAAGAATTCATTGGTTAATAGTACGCAACATGGAAACGATAAAAAAATTACACCAAAAGCCAAATTTTTAATAAGAGAGTTAGAAATTGATGTGGAGGAATTAAAAAATACGATAGATGCTCCAATCATCTTTAGTCGTGATGTAAGTCAATTTAACAAAGAAAAAAGTCAGGATGTAAGTAGTCTGGAGAAAAGTGTGAAAGAAGAGAAAGAATTTGAACTTATCCCTTTCACACAATTAAGAAAAACGATTTCAAAAAATATGATGAACAGTTTAGAAAATACAGCACAAATGACGCTAATGGGTGAGCTTTCGCTTAATGAAATACACAATGTCTATAAAGAGTTAAAAAAGACACTGGCTAATAAAGATATTAATCTTTCGTGGACGGTAATATTTCTAAAAGTTATAGCATTGGCATTAAAAAAATTCCCGATGTTAAATAGCCAGGTAGATAACAACCACTATAAATTATGGAAAGATATTAATATTGGGCTAGCGATTTCAGGAAAGAATGGTTTAGTAGTACCTGGAATTGCAAATACCGATAAGCTTTCAATTAGTGCACTCTCACAAGCTTCACAAAACCTGATAGAACTTGCAAAAAACAATCAGTTAACTGCTGATCACTTAACAAATAGTACATTTACATTTACAAATGTGGGCAGTTTTGGAGGGGAGTTCGGAACCCCTATTTTAAATGTAAACCAAGTAGGTATCCTGGCGGTTGGTAAAGTAGAAAGAAAACCGGTAATTAATGAATTTGATGAAATCGTTATTGGATACAGTTGCTACTATAGTTTAACCGTAGACCATAGAGTGATTGATGGAGAATTAGCTGGAAATTTTATAAAGGAAATAAAGCACATCCTTAAAAATCCATTATTAATCTTCGAGAATGGAGGGATTTAATGTACGAAACAATCATAGTAGAGAAGTTTGATAACTATAAAATTATCTATTTAAATCGCCCGAATGTATTTAATGCCATGAATATGAAAATGATTGAGGAATTAATTACAGAGTTTGAAATCAGTAAATTAGATAAAGTTTGTTACCCGATTATTATTACAGGTGTTGGAGATAAAGCCTTTTCAGCAGGAGCAGATATCGATGAAATGCGCTTTGATATACCGCAAGATGTTCTGGAAAAAACAAAGCGATGGGTTTACTTATTCAAGTTAATCGAAACGATATCTCAGCCGGTTATTGCTGCAGTGAACGGTTATGCACCAGCAGGGGGAACAGAATTATCGCTGGCTTGTGACTACGTAATTACCAATCAGAAATCAAAGTTCGGTTTGGCGGAGATAAATATTGGTGTGATGCCGGGTGCCGGAGCAATTGTCCGGATAACAAAATGGTTAGGCAGAGCAAGAGCTAAGGAAATATTAATGACCGGAAAAATGATTAGCGCAGAGCAAGCCTACGAATGGGGATTAAGTAACGAGTTACTGGAAGTTGGATATGATAATGTGCTAGAACGGGCAAAAGAAGTGGCACAAGAATTTAGCGGAAAAAGTCTGCGAGCACTAGGAGCTATAAAGAAATCGGTAAACGTAGCAGAAGAAATACCATATAACACAGCAATTGATTTAATTATGAGAGATTTCTCACTATTATTTGATACTCCTGATCAACGTGAAGGAATGTCTGCGTTTGTTGAAAAGAGAAAACCGTTATTTGCGAAAAATTGAGGGGAATAGATGAAGTTTAATAGTATTGGGTTAATGGCAGCAGGTATATTTGTGTTATGTGCAGAAGAAATTGTACTAATGACATTTTGAAAAAAGAAGGTAAATTAACTATTAATTTCATATAAAGACAACATCATGAAGACACAATTAATCACCCTATTTAAGAAAATTATTGATTTAATAAATTCTATGGGAGGTGAATTAAAAAAGAATTGTCAGAAGGAGTAGGTAAAAGCAAATGAAAAAGACATTAAGAGAATTAAAAATGGAAAAGAAAAAGAGCGATATTTTGCGGGTTGCAATAGATTTACTCGCAGTTAAAGGCTATGAAAGAACGACAATGGAAGATGTCGCACAGGAATTGTTAATGACAAAGGGAAGCCTTTATTATTATTTTGCCAATAAAGAAGAGCTTTATTTTGAATGCAACATGATGATTATTGATGAGAGTATTAAACTAATCGAAGAAATATATAATAGTCAACTCACTACGACACAGAAATTGGAAGAACTAATTTATCAATATATTATTTTTCAAATCAATGAAAAACCAATTTTTAGTCTAGCAAATAATTTACAGCATATTTTCTCAGAGCAGAACTTTTTATTGATAACAGAAGGCCGAGATAAATTTAATCAGATTTTAGATCGGATTATTAAGGAAGGCATAAAAAATAAAGAGTTCCATACAGAAGATGTGAAGTTGACTCGTTTCCTGATGATGGGGGCACTTAATTCTATTCAGGCATGGTATAAACCAAACGGTGATAAAACGCCTGAGGAGATTGCAAAAGTGTATGCTGACCAGTTATTGAGGATTTTAAAATAAAGAAAATATAGATTGAGATAATTCCTGTTTAATAGGAGAGTTGGAACGGTGCTATTAATACGACTTCCTTACTCTGGAATTAATATTCAGAAGATTCCGATATATGGTATTCATAGGTCTATTGGAAAACTATGTTTGGTTGCAACGAAGAAAGGCTTTAATAAGTAAATAATTAATCTGAGGGAGATGATTGCAATGAAGGAAGCATTAAAACAACGATTTATCGATTTAAGAGGTTATTGGGATGACTCATTGGATGGGTTACTTGAAATGGATCCTGACTTTTTTGAAGCGTACTTAGGTTTTACAGGAGTACCTTGGAGTAAAGGTGCAGTTGATCCTTTAACGAAGGAGCTTTGTTATTTATCAATATATTCGAATGCCTCTCACCTGTATACACCAGCAGTGAAAACACATATTGAAAAGGCCATGTCATTTGGAGCGACTAAAGAACAAATTCTAGAAGTGTTTCAATTAGTAAGTGTTATTGGGATGCATACTTTTTTAGAAGGAATGCCCGTATTAATCGAAGAAGTGGAAAAAATTGCACCAATCGATCGAACGCTTAATGAAAGAAAAGAACAATTAAAGAAAGATTTTATTGAAGGACGAGGTTATTGGAATGAGTTCTGGGATGGATTGCTGTTGTTGGATGATGAATTTTTTGAAGTCTACATTAAGTTTTCAACAATTCCATGGAAAAACGGTACATTAACACCAAAGCAAAAAGAATTTATTTATATAGCAGGAGACGCTTCAGCAACACATTTATATACTCCGGGTTTAAAAGCGCATATACAAAATGCCCTTAAATATGGTGCAACAAAAGAAGAAATATTGGAAGTATACCAGCTTGCAGCAGAAGTAGGAATGGATACTTTTAAAGAAGGCATGCCAATTTTAATGGAAGAGTTAAACTACCAAAAATAAAGGGGGTCAAGTATGTCAAAGTTAGTTGATACAAAGTTGGAAGGTAACTTTTTGATGCTGCCAATGAGCAATTATGTATATGGTGAGGATTCTATCAATCAATTGCCTGCCTTACTGGATATGCATAATATGAACAAGGTATTTATAGTAACAGGAAATTCTGTAGCTGAAAAAACACCAATCATTAATCAAATTAAGGAATTAATTGGTGAAGACCGTATTGCCTACGTATATCAAGGTATGAAAGCGCATGTACCGAAGTCACTTGTTTTAGATATGGCAGTAAAAATGCGTGAAACAGATGCAGATAGTATTTTGAGTGTTGGTGGAGGAAGCCCGGTAGATTCAGCGAAGTGTTTAGCAATGGTATTAGCTGAAAATATAACTACGAAAGAACAGTTAGATGAATATCCAATAAAATTTAACTATCAAACAGGTGAATTAACTTTTAAACCATTATCAAATAATCCAGTTCCCCATATTGCGATCACAACTACCCTTTCAGCAGGAGAATTTACTCATATTGGCGGTATGACCGATGAAATAACACGAGTAAAAGTAGGGGCTATTGATCCTAAATTAACGCCTACAGCTGTTATTCATGATCCGAAGTTAAGCCTATATACACCGGAATGGTTATGGTTATCAACAGGATTGCGCGCTGTTGACCATGCAATTGAGTCGATATGTTCGGACGGTCATATGCCATATACAGATGCATTAGGAAAAGAAGCGTTGCGGTTATTATTCGAATATTTGCCGAAATGCAAAGAAAATCCAGAAGATATGCAAGCGAGATCTTATTTACAAATGGCAGCATGGTTATCAATTTCAGGGTTAGCCAATGTAAATTTAGGACTCAGTCATGGAATCGGGCATCAGCTTGGAGGTAGATGTAATGTACCACATGGTGTGACATCATGTGTAATGCTGCCTACTGTCATGGACTACAATTTAGAAGTGACAATGGACCGCCAAGCGATGATTGCTCGTGCAATAGGAGTTGCCAGTGAGACCGAATCAGATAAAGAAGCCGCAAAAAAAGCTTCAGGCGCTGTAAGAGATTTAATTGTTAGTTTGGACTTACCTTCCAGATTACGTGACACAACCGTTACAAAAGAAGATTTTGCACATATTTCAAAAGATGCGCTAGAAGATTTCATTGTAGCAACAAATCCGAGAAAGATTAATGGTAGAGAAGATGTTATCGATCTATTAGAAAAAGCTTGGTAGGGGGAAGAGGATATGTTCGAAAAATCAGTAGGGGAATTACTTCAATTAAGAGCTCAGGAATCACCGGATAAAACATTTTTAAATTTTGCCGATCAACGTTTTTCGTATAAAGAAGTTGATGAACTATCTAATAGAATCGCAAATAGTTTATTGGATTTAGGAATAAAAAAAGGCGATAAAATTGCCATGTTATTGGGGAACGGAAAAGAATTCGTACTATCTGCCTTTGGTATATTAAAGATCGGAGCAGTGGAAGTACCTATTAATACTGCTCATAAAAAACAATTATTACAGTATCAGCTGGATCAATCTGATAGTGTTGCAATTATAGTAGGTACAGAGTATTTAGATGTGGTAGAGGAAGTACTTCATGAATGTCCTAAAATTAAACATGTAATTGTTAATAATGATTCAGATCATTCTTATATTAAATTCTCACAATTATTGGCAGGATTATCAGCACCAATTGAAATCGATGTGCATTATACTGATATACAATCTATCATGTATACATCTGGTACAACAGGTCCTTCTAAAGGAGTAGTTGTAACACATCGACATTGTATTTTAATTGCAACCGACTGGCTAAAAATCAATAATTTCTCGGCTAACGACAAATTGTATACACCACTACCTCTATTTCACACAATTGCTCACCAACTGGGGATAATGTCTGTGCTCGTAGCCGGTGCGGAAATAGCGGTTGTAGAGAAGTTTAGTGTTACGAACTTCTGGAATGATATACGAAAATATGAGAGTACAGTGGCACACGTAATTTTTGCAATGATTCCTATTTTATTAAACCAGAAAGACACACCAGACGATAAAAATCATAATTTGCGCTCGGTATACATTGGGCCATCCGCATTATCCGATGCATTTGAAGAACGTTTCGGAGCAAAAGTTGTAGAAGTATATGGCGCTACGGAAACAGCCTTTCTCACTAGCTGTGAATATGGTGAATTTAAAGCGGGTTCTTGTGGTAAAGCCAATGATAACTATGAAATAAAGATAGTAGATGATTTTGACGAAGAAGTTCCTGTAAATACAGTGGGTGAAATCATCGTTAGATCTAAACAACCGTACAGCTTAGCTCAAGGATATTATAATATGTATAAAGAAACGGTTGAATCATTCAGAAATCTGTGGTTTCATACAGGGGATTTTGGTTATAAAGATGAAAGCGGTTACTATTACTTCGTGGATCGTAAAAAAGATGCAATCCGTAGGAAGGGTGAAAATATTTCTTCTTTTGAAGTGGAGAAAATTATTAATGCCCATCCAAGCGTTCTCGAAACAGCTGCAATTGCAGTACCATCTGAATTGAATGAGGACGAGGTTAAAATTTGCGTAGTATTACAAAAAGGTGAAAATTTAACCGCACAAGAATTATTTAAGTATGCTGAAGACCATATGGCAAAATTTATGGTACCAAGATATATAGAGTTTTACGAAAGTATTCCAAAGACATCAAATGGAAAAGTACAAAAAGTATATTTAAGAGAACAAGGTATTAATGAAAATACAATTGATAAGTGCTTAATTAATGCACAGAAAGTATAAATAACGTTCGGGATAAATTAAAAACAGCGAAGTAAAGATATTTTGCTCTATCTGTCAGTTAAAACCTTTCCATTGATATTAAATGGAAAGGTTTTTTAGGTTTTTCAAATATTTCATACATTGCTAATGGCAATGTATATTTACTGTTTGTATGAGATAATAATTCTACTTATCATGATGGAAAACTAAAGCAATTGGATTTAGAAAATTAAATGGATTGGGGTGAAAATATGTCAGCAATCGAAATACTGTCCTGGCCGTTCAAGCAAGAGAGCATCAATCAGATTAATAATAATGAACATTATTTAAATTACCCGGTCATCTACGTATTGAATGGCAATAAAGAAGCTTACATAGGGGAGACGGTGTATTTTAAAAGCCGGATGAAAGCGCATTTAAATGCCCGTAACAACATCAATCAGATTAATCTCATTAAGCATGAGAAATTCAACCGTTCGGCAACCTTCCATTTAGAAACGAAGCTGATCAATTACTTTCTTGGTGATGAAAAATATAGACTTCAAAACAAAAGTAAAACGGCGAGCGATTTTACGCACAATTATTACGACAAGCCGTATTATGATCAGCAGCTGTTTAAAGAAATCTGGCAGAGGCTGCACGAGCAAAAGCTGGTCGACCATGAACTGCATGTCATCGAAAACAAAGACATATTTAAATTATCGCCGTTTAAAGAGCTATCGATCGAGCAGCTGGAACTTAAAGAAAAGGTGCTCGAATTTTGTGAGAAACAAGTAATTGCCGCACCTGAAGAATACGGCAGCTTATTGGTCATTGAAGGCGAAGCAGGTGTCGGGAAAAGTGTTGTGCTAAGTTCGATTTTCAATACGATTCAAGAACGGGCGGAGGAAGCTTCGTCACCGCTTCATCAGACGGAAAATTATTTGGTTGTGAATCATGAAGAAATGTTCAAAACGTATAAAGGAATTGCGAAACAGGTGAAGCATTTAAAGGCAAAAAACTTTGCGAAACCGACACCTTTAGTGAACTCGCTTCAAAAAGACAATAAAAAGGCGGACATCATTTTTGTGGATGAAGCGCATTTATTGCTCACAAAGCCGGATACGTATAATAACTTCCACGGTAACAATCACCTGGAGGAGCTGTTAAAGTTAGCAAAAATCGTTGTCATTATTTACGACCAAAATCAGGTGCTGAAATTGAAGAGCCTCTGGGGTGCAGCAACACCCGAACATTTAAAAAAACAAAGCTTATATAATGAAGAATATCAGTTAACAAACCAGTTCCGCATGCAGGCAAATGATGATGTCATCAATTGGATCAATGCCTTCAAAAACAAGCAGCTTCTGCCGCTCCCTCATGATAAAAACTATGAATTCAAAGTGTTTGAGTCGATGAAGGATATGCATGATGCAATAAAAATGCGAAACAGTGAGTTCGGCTTAAGCCGGGTTGTCTCGACATTTGATTACTTGCATAAAAAAGATGGCGGGACGTATTATGTGAACGAATCCAACGGTGAATATAAAATGCCGTGGAATACGACGAGTACGAAATATACGTGGGCGGAAAAGCCTGAAACGATTCATGAGGCGGGCTCAATCTATACGATTCAAGGGTTTGATTTAAATTATGTTGGCGTTGTACTCGGACCGTCAGTTCAATACGATGAAGCGAAAGACGAACTTGTCATTGATCCGAGCAAGTATATGGATAAAGGTGCTTATTCGGGCACAGATGGCATAGCCAATGTGAACGAAGCGAAAGAAAAGATTGTCCTGAACTCGATTAATATTTTGATGAAGCGCGGCATCAAAGGGCTCTACATTTATGCAAGTGATGAAGCATTAAGAAACAAGTTGTTAGCCAATCAACATCGAGACAGTAAGTAATCAAAGTCAGGTACACACAAGAGCATATTGTGTACCTGGCTTTTTACCGGTTTAATCGTAAATAACATTTTTCCCTTCATCGCTTAACTTCTTTAAAGATGCCAGCATATGATTGATGACTTCATCGGAATGGCGCTCCCAACAACCTAATTCGGCGACTATTTTCAAAGGAGATTTCGAACGATATGAGCGTGTTGGGTTACCTGGGAATCTTTTGTCCGTAACGTTCGGGTCATTTTCGAATTCACCTAATGGTTCAACAATATAAATTCGCTCTTTTGCTGTTGATCTTGCCAATTCGGCACCCCATTTTGCAGCTTCCAATGTTGCGGTAAAGTAAATATAGTTCGATTTCTTATCCTGATAATTGGATAAGTGAAGAGGCTCCAATAGATCCCCGATATTTAGTTCTGCTTTCGTACCATGAAAAAAAGGACCCCGATCGAGGACATCTGTTTGATCTTTCATAGGACACACCCCTTTCATTTTGTATTATCAGTATAGTACGGAAATTTTAAAAGAGTAGTCTAAAAATGTATAGCCTGAAATGGTATACTAATAGTAGAGAGAATGAAAGATCGACATACATAGCACAAAGGACTAGTTTACATAGGGGGAGTGACCGAGATGGAAACTGTATATTTTGCAGGCGGGTGTTTATGGGGCGTACAGGCATTTATGAAAACATTGCCTGGTGTAACACATACTGAAGCGGGAAGAGCAAACGGAACGACAACCACTCTGGACGGCGATTATGATGGGTATGCCGAGTGTGTCAAAACCGAGTTTGATCCGAATGTTGTATCGATGCGCGAATTAATGGGGTACTTTTTTGAAATCATCGATCCGTACAGTGTGAACAAACAAGGCGAGGATGTAGGCGAGAAATATCGAACGGGTGTCTATAGCGAAAACAAAGCACACTTGATTGATGCAAAAGCATTTATTACAGCGAGACCCGATGCTGACCGGATTGTTGTGGAAGTGCTGCCGCTCACTAATTATGTGAGAAGTGCGGAAGAGCATCAGGACCGGTTAACAAGATGTCCGGATGATTACTGCCATATTCCTGAAGCGTTATTAACAAAATATAAATGAAAAAGTGAACCTTCCAGTCAAGTTTGAGATGGAAGGTTCACTTTTATTATTCGCATCAACATTTTAGCAATTGAATCTTTTTTACTCATTTAATCGTAAAGGTATTAACTAGAGGAGGTATTTTGAATGAAACAGCTCTTTATTAAACAAAAGGTTTTCAGTCTTAGCGGGAAATTTACGGTAAAGGATCAGCACGAAAATGATGTATATTTTGTGGAAGGAAGTTTTATGCAAATACCGAAAACGTACTCGATTATGGATACAGCAAGAAATGAAGTCGCACTAATTACGAAAAAGGTGCTCAGCTTGCTGCCAAAATTTTATGTGGAAGTCGAAGGACAAGAGGTATTGACAATCCAGAAGGAGCTCTCGCTTTTCAAGGCGCGCTATTCGGTGAATGCAGTTGGGGTGGAAATTGAGGGAAACTGGTGGGATATGCAATTTGCAGTAAAACAGCATGGGGAAGTCATCGGGCAAGTAAGCAAGGAATGGTTTACATGGGGGGATAGCTACAAGGTAGAAGTACTGAAGGATGACATGGAAAAAATCATCATTGCTATTGTTATTGCAATCGATTGTGTGAAAGCTGATCAGGATGCAGCGGCGTCTGTTTAAAGCAAGAAAAAGAGAGACAAAATCCGAGTGATCTAAGATTTTGTCTCTCTATTTAATCTATCAGCTACATGAAAATTAGTATGCAGTCCAACCAGCATCAGCAGCAATGACTTGTCCGTTGATGAAACTTGAATCATCAGAACCTAGGAATAATGCTAGCTTAGCGATTTCTTCCGGTTGACCAGCGCGCGGCATTGTCCCAAGCCCCGTTTGCTGACGAGCAGCACCAAACTCGGAAATGCCTGTCATCGAAGCTTGAATATTTGTCATTACGCCACCTGGTGCAATTCCGTTGCAACGGATACCAGAATTAGCGTACATATAACCTGTGTTTTTCGTTAAACCAGCTACTGCATGCTTAGAAGCAGTATAAGCTGCACCAGCCCGAGCACCGCGTAGGCCGCCAGCTGAAATGTTGTTCACGATAACACCATGACCTTGTTCAAGGAAGATGTTTGTTGCGATACGCATTGCACGCATCACACCCATAGTATTGACTGAGAAAAGACGATCCCACTTCTCATCAGAAATTTCACCGACTGGCTCCATGCCGTCCATGATTCCAGCGTTGTTTACTAAAATATCTAATTGACCGTATGCTGCTTTTGTTTCTTCAAACATACGCTCGATGTCAGTTAATTCTGCTACGTTAGCCTGGTTGGCGATTGCTTGTCCGCCACCTGCCACGATTGCGTCCGCTACCGTTTTCGCACCTTCACCGTTATAATCTGAAACGACAACTTTTGCGCCTTCTTTTGCATAAAGTTCAGCGATTGCTTTACCCATACCAGAAGCTGCACCAGTTACGATTGCTACTTTGTCTTGTAATTTCATTTGAATTCATCCTCCTGAAATATCATTATTGCACATTTGTACAATAAAATTATATTACACAAAATAAAGCGTTTTCAATCAGCAAAAAACCTTCATGTTGTACGATATCCAACATATTTGCTAGAATTGTACAGTAAAGGAGGTCATCATGAATAAAAACGATCTTCGTGTTATCAAAACGAAAAAAACAATACATAAAGCATTACTGTTATTATTGAAGAAAAAGTCATTGCCTCAAATTAAAATTACCGAGCTTTGTAAAGAAGCAACGATTAACCGGGGCACTTTTTATTTCCATTATCAAAGTGTTGACGATGTGCTGCAGGAATTATTCGAGGAAATTATGATGGATCTACATATTTCTTATGATGAGCCATTTAAAGAAGGACTGGAATTAACCGTCAACGGTCTCAACTTAAACCCAAATTCAGTAAAGATTTTCGACCACGTAAAAAAATACGAGGACTTTTACAAAATTGTATTATCTGAAGATGTATCGATGAAATATTATTACATGCTTTTTGATGAAATCTGTAAGCTGATGAATGAGACCGATTATTTAAAGCATGAACATCAGTTAAATAAATATCTGCATGCCTATAATGCAAATGCCATCATCGGATTACTTATTCAATGGTATTTGAACAACTTTGAAGACTCTGTGGATATGATGAATAACCGCCTTGTGGAAATTGTGAAATTCCGGCAATCGCTAAAGTGAAAATTTCTAATCGCTAGAAAATGGAGTAGTGGACTATTTCATTTTCTAGCCTTTTTGCTTTATAGGCATGCCTAAACTAATTCCATCACATTCTTAACAAGTAATTAAATAATTTAACGATTTTACTTCGAAAATTAACTGAATATTAATAATTTTATGATAATATAAAGAGGAGTTGGTTGGCGTTTGCTGATTGAACTTAAATTGCATAACTAGGAGGAGAAAAATGGTTAAAAATCGAAATGTAACTCTACTGTTTTCTTGGGTACTTATTGTTTTCATTTTAATTCAGCCTCTTCAATCTACTGTTACAAATGCAGCAGCTGGGGACGGGTCATGGTCGACACCTTACTCCGTATCTCAGGCAATCAGCAATCAAAACAACTCCACAAAAACAGTTCAAGGTTATGTGGTGGGACAACCTACATCAACAACGACCGTCCTTACAGGCAGTTTTCCAAATGACTATGCATTGGCTATAGCGGACAATGCGAACGAAACGAATACCGCTAACATGATCTATGTACAGATTCCAACTTCTTTCCGCTCTTCTTACGGATTAAAGTCAAATCCTTCATTAATGGGAGAAAGCGTGAAAATCACGGGCGCCTTGTCAGCATACTTTTCTCATCCTGGATTAAAAAATAGTACAGCTTTTGAAGTAGTGGGGGGAAGTCCTGCCGATCCTGAGCCGACTCCGACACCAAATCCTTCAACGGGTGCCTATTATGATGCAGCTATAGGGAAAACTGGTGCAGCTTTAAAATCGGCTTTGCATAATATTATTGATGACCATACTGAAATTTCGTATTCCAATGTATGGACAGCTCTTCGCGAAACAGATGAAGATCCGAACAATTCGAATAACGTCATCCTACTTTATACAGGCCGCTCCCAAAGCAAATTTACAAACGGCGGGAACGTGAATGACTGGAACCGTGAACATGTTTGGGCAAAATCGCACGGTGACTTTGGCACATCGATGGGTGCAGGAACAGACTTGCATCATTTGCGTCCAACCGATGTCAGTGTCAACGGTACGCGAAGCAATCTTGACTTTGACAATGGCGGAAACGAGCATTCAGAAGCATCCGGCAACTACTATGATTCTGATTCATGGGAGCCAAGAGACAGTGTAAAAGGTGATGTTGCCCGTATGCTATTTTATATGGCGGTTCGCTATGAAGGAGACAGCGGAGAAGTAGATTTGGAATTAAACAATAAAGTCAACAACGGCACAGCTCCTTATCACGGGAAGCTTTCGGTACTGCTCCAATGGCATAAACAAGACCCGGTCGACAATTTTGAACGTACAAGAAATGAAATTATATATACCGATTACCAGCACAACCGTAATCCATTTATCGATCATCCTGAGTGGGCATCGGCTATTTGGGAATAAAATATGAAAAAATACTCTCCTTTAAGCAAAGGGGAGTATTTTTGTGCTTCCTGTTATATAATTTATGGAAGGGAGTGTTATAAATGGGCGAAATAGACATAAGTAAAGAGGCGATCGAAAAGGATTTGGCACTGATTAAAACATGTTTAAGACTCATAAATCAAGCAGTAGTTTTAAGGAAACGCAGCGGCGAAACATTTACCCCTTCGGAAAATGAAGAGTTACATAGAGTAATATCCAAAATTGATAAAGATTTAAACGAACTTAAAATGAACATAAATTATGATACAACCAAATGAAGGGACAGGTAACTATATTCTATAATAGGCGTTTTTAAAACAGTCGCATATGATAGATAATACGATGATTCTGTGAAGGGAATGAAAGAAATGTATTATCAATCTTATGGGTATCCATATCAAGCGCCATATTATGTGAATTCTTCGCCGTATAATTATGTTGGAACCCCGACTTACTGGACATACCCATATGGGGCTGTTTCTATAAATCAATTAAATCCCTCTCCTGTTTCCGGTGGTAATAATGGAATGATGTTAAAGGATTATGGAACGACCCCATTTGTCATCAATATTAACGAGGCATCGAAGCAAAACAATACGTATCGTACGGCTTTATGGACTGGGAAACATTTGCAGCTCACATTAATGAGTCTGGAGCCGGGAGAAGATATTGGACTGGAGATGCATCCGAATGTCGATCAATTTTTACGGATAGAGCAAGGGCAAGGGGTAACTCAAATGGGCAAAAATAAAGATCAATTAGACTTTAGAAGAAATGTCCAGGATGACTTTGCCATTTTTATCCCTGCCGGAACATGGCATAACTTAACGAATACCGGTAATGTCCCACTAAAACTATATTCTATCTACGCTCCACCGAATCATCCATTCGGAACGGTTCACCCTACGAAAGCTGCAGCAATGGCTATGAAAGAAGGCGGAGGTCACAGCAATGAATTCCCTGTTATTTTTGGGAAGACGCCGGATGAATGGATACGGCATACCGAATATTTAGTGAAAGAAGGATTAGAAGATTTTCAAAGAGGGATAAACACTACTCATATTCTTCAGGAATTTATTCTTATGGGCGTTCTAGTAGGAAAAGGATACTCCCCGGAAGAAGCATATGAGACAGTGGGAGAATGGGAACGATCCGGGAAGTCTAAACTTCTGCAGCAAAGCAAAAATATGTAGTGAAGCATTAAGGAACCTGAATGATCTCTTTTGCCTAAACTAACATAACCAACTATAATGAAACGATAGATGGTTATTAAAGGAGATTTTTAATGAATACACGAATGAATCCACGATATAAAATTACACGTCATGATCAGGAAGGGAATCCTACGTTCAGCTTACAGGAATGCCAAAACTTCTTTGCGACAAAATCGGATTTCGTATACCGAGATTTCTATAGTGTCACACAAGACGGTGTCAATATGAAAATTAACGGCCACTTCTTCATGTGGCAATATGAAGGCCAGGAAATACCATTCCGTTTTTACGAAAGCGAGCTGTATGTTGCGGCGGCACATCGGGCAGTTATGGATAAAACGAAGGAAGTAGCGCGCGGCTTGGAAGCGAATTATATTGAAGGTTAATTATTAGGGGATGGGAGATTATTTCTCTCATCTCCTATTTTTTTATGGGCGATTACACTGGATGAGTGAAAGAAGGATTTACTCTCATTAAAGAGAATTAGTTTCTAATAGGAATTTTAATACCGATTAGGAGGATGAGTGGGAATGGATCAACATCAGTTTAGTAGCGAAAACATGTTCATCACGGATTATTTGAAAGCACAAGTGGAACAAACACCTGAAGCAATTGCGGTGGCATTTAATAACGATGAAATCTCATATGAGGCTTTTTACAAAAAGGTTGAGCTTGTTGCAGCATTCGTACAAAGTAAAGGCATGAAAAAAGGAGATATCGTTGCCTCTATGCTGCTAAACTCCGATTTGTTTATGGCGGTGTATTATGGTGTTCAGCTTGCAGGATGTACATTACTTCCGATCAATACGAAGTTGGCACCAGATGAACTGACATATATTTTCAATCATTCAGAAGCAAAAGGATTAATCTATGATGAGCGTCTTGAAGGATCGTTGCAGCAGGTGGAATATGAATTTGAATGGACACAAACACGGACTGAACTGCAAGCAGAGGCTAGTGATAGGGAGCTTCAACCAGTTGAAAACAAAGCGAACGACACGGCATTGGTACTTTATACGTCTGGTACAACAGGGCGTCCCAAAGGTGTCATGTTAACCCACCGTAATGTCATCAGTGCTGTGCAGCAATGGTCGGAACGTATCGCCTATCAAAAGTCAGACCGTGTCTACATTTCAATTCCATTATTCCATTGTGCAGGCTTACATGTAATCGCCGTATCAACGATTTATTGTGGCGCGACATTAGTAATCGATGAAATGTTCATACCGGATCGTACTATTTCTACTATCCTAGAGAAAAAGATTACCGTGTTTTCTGGTGTTCCGACAATGTATGCATTATTACTAAGTAAATTTGATTTTGCGAATCAGGCATTTCCTAATGTAAGGAAAATGGTGTACGGTTCAGCACCAATGCCGCATGAAATTATTAAAAATCTTAAAGAAGCCTTTCCCAAAGTGGAGTTCCATAATTTATACGGTCAAACCGAAAGTAGCCCTGGTGCAACGGAATTGCCAGATGAAGCAGTGCTCACTAAAGCAGGGTCAGTCGGTAAAGCCCTACCGAATACACAGCTGAAAATTGTGGATGCAAACGGTGTAGACCTGCCTGTTGGAGAAATCGGCGAGATTTGCATTAAAGGTGAGCAAATTATGAAGGGTTATTTAAAAAATGATGAGGAAACGATGCAAGTAATTAAAAATGGCTGGCTTTATTCAGGTGATTTAGGCCGGCTCGATGAAGATGGTTACTTATATATTGTAGATCGTAAGAAAGATCTAATTATCCGGGGCGGGGAAAACATTTATCCGATTGAGGTCGAGAATGTATTGTATCAAATTCCGCAAGTAATCGATGCGGCTGTTATTGGCATACCAGATCCAATTTATGGTGAAATTCCTAAAGCCATTGTTGTCCTAGCAGAAGAAGGCGCGATTACAGAGCAGGAAATTATTGACCATGCACGGAGTAAATTAGCGAAATATAAGGTTCCGCACATAGTAGAAATTGTAAAAGAGATGCCTCGTAATCCATCAGGGAAAATTTTGAAACATGTGCTAAGAGCAAAAGAAAAGGAGCACATTATATAAGACGTTAATATAATTTCGATATGGGGAAACAGAAATGAGAAACTAGGCAATCATTGAGTTTCTCATTTTTTTATGAAGACCATTATAATAAAGTAAGTTTAAGGACGTATCTTTATAAGAAAGAAAGAAGGTTTTACAAATGAATTTATTAATTTTAGGCGGAACAGGTCGAGTTGGAAGTCATTTAGTTATGAATGCGCTTCAGGATGGCCATCATGTGACAGCTCTCGTTCGGACACCGGACAAAATTGAAAATCATCATGAAAATTTAACAGTTATTCAAGGGAATGTGCTGAAGAAAGAAGATGTTGAGCGGGCGATGCATGGGGTGGATGTAGTGTTAAGTGGACTGAATACAGATGGGGGAACGACTTTAACCGAAAGTATGCCGCTAGTTATTGATGCAATGAAAAAGGAAGGCATCAAACGTATTATCACAATCGGTACTGCCGGCATCCTGCAAAGTCGGGTCAGCCCGGAACTGCTGCGTTATCAGTCAAGTGAATCAAAAAGAAAGTTAACCCGAGCTGCAGAAGAACACCATAAAGTGTATGAATTGCTTCAACAGTCCGGCCTTGATTGGACAATTGTCTGCCCTACCTATTTGCCGGACGGGGAAAAGCTCGGGAAATACCGTACAGAACGCAATTTTCTACCGGAAGACGGCAGCCAAATTTCAGTTCCGGATACAGCGGATTTTGCCTACAGCTTACTGCAAAGCAGCGATTATATAAAAGCGCGTGTGGGGATCGCTTATTAATTGCTCCCTAACTTTGCCGAAACCATTTTGAAAACCCCGATGCCTGTAAGCTTCAGTGTGATTTTTTCATTATGTGATAGATGCTTCTCAACGAAAACGGACAGGTTATCGATTTTGATTTCGTTATAATTATGCGCATCTTTCGGCTTACCTAAGTGGGTCATCAATTCCTGGACAGGCGGGGCGCAGCAGGCGTTCACCGAAATGGTTTTTACGGAAACCGGCTTGCCTTTTGACTGCATCCATTTTTTCGTATTTGTATCAAGTTCGATTTGCATGAAAGGTTCCTCGCTTTCGTAGAGCGTGTGGTTGGAAGAAGTTCTAATATCACCGCTCAATGTTCTAATAAGCTAAAAAATGTTCTAATAAACGTATGATTTTCTAATATATATGTACGAACTTCTAATAAGTGTACCCGATGTTCAAATATGTCCTGCGGAAGTTCTAATAAGGCACGGAAATGTTCTAATATAACGGAAAATCTTCTAATATCCTTCTTGCTTCTACCATATCATAAATCACAAATGATAAAAGAAACAAAAAAACGAACGATTCTGATTCTCCACGAAAGGAGCCTACAAAATCATTCGTTTTGCGTCTTTCCCAATAATCAAGACGACAAAATATTTTCTGCTAAAACCCGTTGAACCGCATAAATATTTGTAGCTTTGTTAAACTTCTTCTGAATAGGGATGCTGTTACCGGAAATCCAGATTTTTAATTCTGCATCCAAATCGAACGTTCCGGCCGTTTCAATCGAAAAATTTGTAATGCTTTTGTAGGGAATGGACAAGTACTCAGTTTTCTTACCAGTCATCCCCTGTTTATCAACGAGAATCAATCGTTTGTTTGTAAAGATAAACGTATCTCGGATGACTTTATAAGCATGTTTGACCACTTCATTACTCGTGATGATTTCTTCCATTTCCTTTTGAACGTCTTCTGCCTTCAACTCACTGGCATTCCCCATCAAACCGTCAAAAATACCCAATATGTTTCACCTCAACCATTTTGTTTTCTAATCTCTGCTATTTTTTACATTGTTTCTAAAGATATACTTGCAACCGAATAAAATCATTCCAATACAGTAAAACTTTTTGACTAGTGAGTGAAGAGCCGCTACTTTTCTATTAAAAAAATATAGTAATTTTCCGTCGAAATGCGTAAAAATATTAGAATTGGGTATTAAAGCTTTATAACAAAGTTAAGGAGGGATTCTAAATGAATCATGTTAAGGCCTTGGTTATTAAATTTGTGATGATTGCGGCGGTTTTAGGTATTATTCTTGCAGGGATTTTTAATTTCGCATTTAGCGACACGTTAGTAATCAGTTTAGTGTTAACACTTTTAGCTTATGTTGTAGGGGACTTAGGAATTTTCCAAAATACGGGTGCTCGTGCAGAGCAGGATAAAAGAAATATTATCGCCACATTGTCGGATGTCCTGTTAGCAGCTATTGTTATTTACTTTATGGGACTAAGCTTTGCTGAAAATAGTGAAAGTATTGTAGCAGCTGCCGTTGTTTCAGCAGTAGTCATCGGTTTAGGGGAATGGTTCTTCCATAAATACATTGATAAACAAGTATTTGAAGCGGCAGATGCCCCAAGAAATACGCAAAGAGACTATTAATATAGTTTTCAATATACGAAAAGAAGAAATTAGGCGCTTTCTTTTAATAGGAGCGCCTTTTTTGCGTTGGAAAGATTGTTTTTATCGCAGTTGCATTATATGGTAAAGCTTATAACATACGAGACATTTTAAGAGAAAGAAGAGGATAAAAACATGACATTGCAACAATTAAAATATGTAATAGAAGTAGCAAGGAGTCAATCGATCAATAAAGCGGCACAAAGTCTGTTTATTAGTCAACCAAGTCTGTCCAATGCACTAAAAGAGTTGGAGGAAGAACTGGGAATCACGATTTTTCTGCGTTCGAACAAGGGGATTATCATTACAGCTGAAGGCTCGGAGTTTTTAGGATACGCCCGGCAAGTTGTTGAGCAGGCGGAACTTTTAGAAAGTCGCTATACGAATACAACGTCTCCGCAAAAGTTTTTTGGTGTATCTGCCCAGCATTATGCATTTGCGGTAAGTGCATTTGTCCGCTTATTAAAAGACTATGATATCGAAAAATACGAGTTCAGTTTACGAGAAACCAAAACCTATGAAATTATTGAGGATGTCAAAAACTTACGGAGCGAAATCGGCATTTTATATGTCAATGAATTCAATAAAAAAGTAATCAGCAAGTTTTTAGGAGAAGGCAATTTACAGTTTCATGAGCTATTTACAGCAAAGCCGCACATATTTATTAGCTCGGCAAATCCACTATCCAAAAAGGAGTATGTCACATTATCGGACCTGGATCCTTACCCGTACCTTTCCTATGAGCAGGGGGATTATAATTCGTTCTATTTCTCGGAGGAGATTTTAAGCACGCTTTCCAGACCGAAAAATATAAAGGTTACCGATCGTGCCACATTATTTAACTTACTGATCGGGTTAAATGGCTATACGATTTCCACAGGGGTAATCAGTCATAAATTAAACAGTAAAGACATTATAGCGGTTCCTTTAAAGGTGGACGAACAAATTCATGTAGGGTATATAACTCATAAAAATGTTACAAATAGTACAATGGCGAATACGTATATACAGTATTTAAAAGAATCTGTTGAACAAGAAATCGTTCAGTTATAGTTTAAGACTATAACAAAGAATAGGATTTAGGTGTTACGTTATAACAATTTCCCCATGCTACACTAGCTTTACGTTAAGAAAACCAAAGGGAAAGTGGGAGATTGTATATGACGAAAACATTAATAAAGGCACCATTTAGAGCGGATCATGTTGGGAGTTTATTAAGACCGGAGCGAATCCACAAAGCAAGAAAGGATTTCAACGGAGGCAATATTTCGGAACAGGAATTACATGCCATCGAAACAGAGGAAATTAAGAAAATTGTTGATAAGCAAATTGAAGTAGGCCTTCAAGCAGTAACGGACGGAGAATTTCGCCGCAGATTTTGGCATACAGATTTCCTTGAACATTTAAATGGAGTCGAGGGGTATGTTCCAGATTCAGGCTTCTCATTCAAAGGCGAAGAAACCGAAAGATATGATGTGCGGGTAATCGGTAAAATTTCGTTTAACCCAAATCATCCACATATTAAAGATTTTATCGAATTTAAAGAAATAGTTGGAGACCGAGCTGTTGCCAAACAAACCATTCCAAGCCCAAACCAGTTATTTAATGCGGGTATTCGCAATTTGGATATTTATCCGGATATTGAAGAATACTCAAAGGATATTATCAGCACATACCGTGATGCCATCAAAGCCTTTTATGATGCAGGCTGCCGTTATTTACAGCTCGATGATGTGTACATTGCTGGATTGAATGCTCCGGAAATTCCATTCAATGATAGCGGGTATTCCCGTGAAGAGTTAATCGATTTAGCTCTTCGTGTTGCAAATGGAGTATTAGAGGATAAGCCGGAAGATTTAATCATTACGACTCATCTTTGCCGTGGCAACTATCGCTCAAAGTGGGCGTTCGAGGGAAGCTATGCTAAAATTGCGCCAACATTGTTTGCAAAAGAAAAAGTAAATGGATTTTTCCTGGAATATGATGATGATCGTTCGGGTGATTTTGGACCGTTGGATTACATTCCGAATGGTGGATCACAAGTAGTGCTGGGTGTATTCACTTCCAAACATGGTGAATTAGAAGTGAAGGAAAATATTAAAGCTCGTATTGAAGAGGCAACAAAATATGTGCCATTGGAGCAATTATGTATTAGTCCACAATGTGGATTCGCTTCAACTCATCATGGAAATATCCTGACTGAGGATGAACAATGGACGAAACTGAAGTATATTGTCGATATTTCAAAAGAGATTTGGGGATAATTTGAATACAGTTGGCGCCGTGAGAAGGGGCCGGCTGTTTCTACAAAAAAAAGAACACGAAAATCATTTCGTGTTCTCTTTTGCTAATTATTTTCTTGTTTCAGTAGTTTCCCACATATCCTTCAGCCAAGCGTCAAATTGTGCGCCTTTTTCGCCTTCGTATGTGTTGTAAATATCGATACGCATTTTTTCAAGTTTTACTTTGAAGTCTTCATACGTGTGATCTGCCGGTAAGCTTTTCTTAATACGTTTGAAAATTTTGCGAAGGTCTTTGAACAATTCGCCTTTAGGTGCTTCCGATTGTTCCACTTGCTGACCCATTTTCTTTAATTGTTTTGCTGCTGCATCGCGCACTTTCGTTACTAGATCGGCTTTCGCTACATATTGCAAAATTTTGATCGATTCATCGGCTTTAATTTTCGCTAATTCCTGTACTGCATCTAAACGTGCTTCCCAATCTGCTGTACGGTTTACGGCTTTCTTTAATTCACTGAAATTTTCAGGTAATTGTTGTGTTGATTCTTGATTTTGTTGACTCATTATTTTGTCTCCTTTGTCATTGCCTTACTAGCAATGATCCGCTCCATCTATTATAGCATGAAAGTGAAGCAATTACTTGTCGCAATAGATGTACAGATTCGATTGCCGTGAGGATGTTCTAATAAAGCTCTACATTGTTCTAATATCCCGAAAAATCTTCTAATAAAAGTGAGATGTTCTAATATAAATCATATTTTTGCTAATAAGTGCTCCAACTATTCAAATAAACCTAACCGATGTTCTAATATCCCGCGCAACTCTTCTAATATATCCCCAAACCTTTCTAATAAAATCCCGCACCGCTTTCCGAGCAACCTGAAAAACTCCACACCCACTCCAAAAAGGACAACCCGAAGCACGAAATTCCAAGCGATTTCAGTTACACTTTTACTAAGCAATTTATAAAGGAGGAAATCAGATGTTCCAAAACAAAACAGTCGTCATTACAGGTGCGGCGCAAGGTATCGGTCGTTCAGTCGCAACCCATTTCGCAAAGGCCGGTGCCAATGTGGTCATCGCGGATATTGAGCACGACTTAGGTGTCCAGCTGGCAGGGGAGCTTCAAACAGAAGGGTATTCCGCCATTTTTATAGAGACAGATGTGCGCAGTGAAGAGAATGTTCGCCAAACAATGGAGATGGCAGCAAGCCGTTTTGGCGGGCTTCATATTTTGATCAATAATGCGGGGAAAGCGAAATGGATTTCACCGCTGGAATTATCCCTCGAAGACTGGGATGACATCATCCAGACGAATTTGCGCAGCGTCTTTTTATGTTCACGTGAAGCGGCAAAACTTATGAAAAGCGGCGGGGCGATCATCAATCTTGCTTCAACCCGTGCAGTCATGTCCGAACCAAATTCTGAAGGCTATGCTGCATCAAAAGGCGGTATCCTTGCACTGACACATGCGTTGGCAAGTTCTTTCAGTGAGCTGAATATTACGGTAAACAGCATTTCGCCAGGATGGATTGAAACAGGAGATTACGATGTACTCAGACCTACCGACCACGCCCAGCATTTTTCAAACCGTGTCGGCAAACCGGATGATATTGCCCGTGCCTGTCTGTATTTAGCTAACCCGGAAAATGATTTTATTACAGGGACGGATCTGACAATCGATGGCGGGATGACGAAGAAAATGATTTATGAAGAATAATAGTAAGACAGTAAAATTACATGAAAGTGTCAATTTTCCATTTAAGGAAATTGGCACTTTTTTATGTATTTAACCCATTTTACCGTCCGTATTAATTAAAAGTTCTAAATTTAATTATTGTTCAGAAAATAAAGATTGTTTTTGCTGTTACTCTGTTATAATATAAAGCTTATAAAAAAACTAGGAATTAATAATGGAGGCAATTAGAATGAAGAAATTATTATCAATCGTTACATTATCGGCGCTCGTTTTAGCAGCATGTGGTGGCGACAAATCAGATGAAAATGCAAGCGAGGCAAAGAATAAATTAGAGGAAATCCAGGCAGATGGAAAAATTCAAATCGGTCTTGAAGGAACATTCCCTCCGTTCAGCTTCCATGATGAATCAGGTGCATTAACAGGCTTTGAATATGAGATTGCCGATCAAATCGCAAAAGACCTAGGTGTTGAAGCAGAATATGTTGAAACAAAATGGGATTCATTGATCGCAGGATTGGATACAGATAAATACGATTTTGTTATTAACAACGTATCGATTACAGATGAGCGTAAAGAAAAGTACGATTTCTCCGTTCCATATATGAAATCGGAAGCGGTAGTAGCCGTGCACACAGATAATACAGAAATTAAAGAGCCGGCAGACATGAAAGGCAAAAAATCTTCACAAACAATTACAAGTAACTTTGCCCGCGATGCTGAAGCGCTTGGTGCAGAAGTTGTTGCAACAAATGATCTGATGAGTTCAATCGAGCTAGTAGTACAGGGACGTGCAGATGGAACAATCCATGACCGAGTGACATTCCTGACATACTTGCAGGAGCAGCCTGACACGAAGTTGAAAGTGCTGGACGGTGCGATCAATTCAACTGATATCGCATTAATCTTAAATAAAGAAAACGATGAGTTCCGTGAGAAGTTAAATGAAATTATTAAAGAACGTACAGAAGACGGTACATTCGAAGCAATTTCAGAAAAATATTTTGGTGAAAATGTTATTTCAAACAACTAATGGGAAGGTCGTTTCGACGGCCTCCTTTTTTACATGGCTTTCATTACAGAAAGGAGTGCTAGTGGATGAGTAGAGAAATGGATATTTTACTTAGCTCAATCTGGCCGATTTTAAAAGCAGGACTTCTTGTTACCATTCCGCTATCGCTCATTGCTTTTGCCATTGCATTAGTCATTGCAGTTGTGACGGCATTAGCAAGAATTTCGAATTACCGGGTTTTACGATGGATATTCGGTGCTTACGTATGGGTGTTTCGCGGAACTCCATTATTAGTGCAATTATTTATAGTGTTCTTCGGTCTACCGAAACTGGGGATTACCCTTGATGCGTGGACAGCGGCAACTATTACATTCTCTCTGAATACGGGTGCATATGCTTCTGAATCGATCCGAGCTTCAATTTTGGCCATTCCAAAAGGGCAATGGGAGGCAGCAGAATCACTCGGTATGACGTATTGGCAGATGATGCGACGTGTCATTGCACCGCAAACCGTTCGCATTTCATTGCCGCCAGTAGCCAATGATTTTATCGATATGGTAAAAGGGACATCTTTAGTAGCCAGTATCACACTTGCGGATCTATTCATGGTCGGACAGCAAATTACAGCAAGGACATATGAGCCGCTTATGATTTATTCACTTTGTGCAGTTATATATTTAATCTTTATTAGTGTGTTGATGGTCATTCAAGGCCGACTGGAAAAATACGCTTCAAAATATATATAAGTCGGGTAACGTGAAGCGCTAAAAGGGAGGGCTTATTATCGTACAATTTCAGCAGATGTCTAAGTTCTTTGGCGAGAACGAGGCATTGAAAAATATTAATTTAACATTTCATGAAGGCGAAACAACGGTTATTTTAGGTCCATCCGGTTCAGGGAAATCAACGCTGCTGCGCTGTATCAATCTGCTGGAGCGACCTGAAAAAGGCGTTCTGACAGTCGGGAACCAGACAGTTGAACTGAACAAGCCGATTTCTCAGAAGAACTTGCTTTCGATTCGTCAAAATACGGCGATGGTATTCCAAAGCTTCAATTTGTTCCCGCATATGAAAGTGCTTGAAAATGTGATGGAAGGGCCAGTTACCGTTTTGAAGCAGGACAAAGAAATTGCAAGACAAAAGGCACAGCAGTTATTGGAGAAGGTTGGCCTGAGTCATAAAACAGACCAGTATCCTTCGCAATTATCCGGCGGGCAGCAGCAGCGTGTCGCCATCGCAAGAGCATTGGCAATGGAGCCGCAGTTTTTACTGTTCGATGAGCCGACAAGTGCACTGGACCCAGAACTAGAGGGAGAAGTGCTGAAGGTGCTGAAGGATTTGGCGGAGGAAGGCAAGTCGATGATTATCGTGACGCATAACCTGAATTTCGCACGCGAAGTGGCAGACCGGATTCTATTTCTGGAAAACGGTGAAATCGGCTATGACGGCGTAACCGAAAACTTCTTTACAGCAAACAATAATGAACGGATTCAACAATTTATAAAATCGATGCAGTTTATCTAATATAGGGGGATTTAACATGACAACAGAGAAAACAAATGTAGAGAGCTTTGATTTAGACCATACGAAAGTAGTAGCACCATACGTACGACTTGCCGGTACGAAAACAGGAGCAAAAGGCGACGTCGTAACAAAGTACGATATCCGATTCAAACAGCCGAACAAAGCGCATATGGAAATGCCGTCACTACACTCATTAGAGCATTTAATGGCTGACCGTATCCGTAATCATAGTGAAGACGTCGTAGATTTATCGCCAATGGGCTGTCAAACAGGCTTTTACTTGGCATTACTGAACTACAATGACTATGACGGCGTATTAACGATTATTGAAAATACGCTGAAGGATGTATTGAAGGCGGAGTCGGTACCCGCATGTAATGAAGTACAATGCGGCTGGGCAGCAAGTCACAGCTTAGAAGGCGCAAAAGCATTGGCTGAGGAATTTTTAACAGGCCGCGATGAGTGGCATATTGTTTTTGGGGAATAATTGATGAAGCAAGTCTTCTGTGAGAATAATCTCACAGGAGACTTTTTTATTGGAGCAATTGTTTTAAAAGTTCCTGTGAATAGGTTATTAATAAACTATAGTAACTAAAAGGAGAATTTGAATGTACAATACCTCAACGACTACATTAACAATGAAAAGAGAATTTAATGTGAAGCCTGAAAAAGTGTTTGACGCGTGGTTGAATCCTGTAATGATGAAAAAGTGGTTCTTTACATTGGAAGGGACGAACAAGCTTGCACAAAATGACCCAAAAGTAGGGGGCAGTTGGGAAATTGTAGACCACCGGCAAGGAGTGGACTACCGGGCGATCGGGGAATACGTTGAAATCAATTCGCCTGAAAAAATCGTGTTCACTTTTAAAATGCCGCAATTCAGCGAATTGGAAGATACAATTACAGTGGAGCTGAAAGCGTTGGGACAAGGCAGTGAAATGACGTACACCCAACTGATCCATGTTGAAAATAAAGAGCAATGGACAGATGCAGACATCGTAAAAGCTCTAGATGAAATGCGAGATTGCACAGAACATGGCTGGAACTTAATGTTCATGGGTCTGAAGGAATTAGTTGAGACCGGAAAAGTGAGCTATCAAGGTTAGGGCGTATAATGAAACACCGGGTGGGGGTCATGACCATCCGGTGATTGAATGTTCGGGGAAGATTTTCTAATAAAATGTTGAATTGTTCTACTAGATCTTTATACGGTACCTGAAGAAGTAGCCGCATCTTCGGAACAACAGCTCATCGCGAAATTTAAATATTAAACCAAAGGCATCGTCTAGTTAGGAGATGCCTCTAACTTATAGGGAGAAAAGTTCGCGAAAAAGGGTAAAATAGGCTAAATTGAAGTGGTGCAAATTTGAATTAAGAAGGGGAAGAGTCCGATGAAAAGCGCAAAACCATTTTTAATGTTTCAAGGCGGCGTTGCAGAAGAAGCGATGAACTTCTATACATCACTTATCGATGATGCGGAAATTACAAGCATTGTTTACTACGGGGCAAATGAAGGCGGAGACGAAGGAAAAGTCATGCAAGCCACTTTTTCGATAAAAGGTCAGGAATTTATGTGCATTGACAGTAATATAAAGCATGAATTTGACTTCACACCGTCATTCTCTATTTTTATTACGTGTGATACGGAAGAAGAAACCGACCATCTTTATGAAAAATTGCTAGAAGGCGGGCATCCGCTAATGCCAATCGATAATTACGGTTTCAGTAAGAAGTTCGGCTGGGTAAATGACCGTTACGGAGTATCTTGGCAGATTAATTTACCTTAATAAAATGTGCCGGGTGTCTGAATGGATACCCGGCGTTTCATTTTCTAATAAAGGTCTGAGTTGTTCTAATATATTTTAAAATCTTCTAATAAAAGTGAGATTTTAAAATATAATTGTACATTGTGCTAATAAGTCTTTAATATGTTCAAATATCGTCCACAGAAGTTCTAATAACCCCCTGCAATCTTCTAATATCTATCATAAATCTTCTAATAAAAAACGGCAGGCTACCGCAAAAAGGTCGCGTATCATAAAAAGAATAAGCCCGTTTTACCAAAATCCCAAACTGTTCTAATATCATTCGCAGAAGTTCTAATATCCCGCCAAGAAGTTCTAATATCGACACAAAAATTTCTAATAAAAACCCTCCATTCACCCGGCATTCTGATAAAGCATCCCGCCAAACGCCCGGTTTCTCACCATAATCTTCAGCAAGCCATAGCCTAAAAGCGCCCCCGCAAAAGAACTCATCATAAATGCCGGGACAAAACCGAACAGCGCCGCTTCCTGACCTAAAAATAAAATGGCGATCGGGTAAGTAGCCATCGCACCGAGCAACCCGGTCCCGATTACTTCACCTACTGCCGCAAACGCTAACTTCTTCGTTTTAGCAAACAGAAATGCAGCCAAAAAGGCACCAATCATACTCCCCGGATAAGCAAAAATACTGCCTGTCCCCATTAAGTTTCTCAATGTCGATGTAAGGAATGCCTGTAATACCGCATACCATGGACCGAGCAACACCGCCGATACGACATTGGCAAAATGCTGAATCGGAAATATTTTGGCAAAACCTAAAGGGATGTACACAAAACTGCTGAGAATCGTTGTAAGTGCAGCGATAATCGCTGAATACGTAAGCTTCCTCGTTTTATTCATCTCTTCCATCCTTTACAATAAATTTTTGCAACAAAAAAACCACTTTCAACTAAAGAAAGTGGTATCGCAGCCTAAAACAAATAAAAAGGGATCGACACTACTTTCCTACGCTAGTATTACCTAGATCAGGTGCAAAGGGTTCTTCTCAGCCAAACAGGCGCCCCTAGTAGTTTTCATATTCAATTATAAGCAGATTACCTGCTTCCAATATTAGGTTAATTTCACAGTTATCATAACACGGCCGTTTCATTATGCAAATGTATTTTTGAAATTTGATTCCTTTGACCGAGAAAAACTACTGCTCATACCCGCCGCCATAGTTGCCGGGCTGGACTTGCTGCCAAGGGTTTGGCGGACCGATGAACGTATTCGGTCTGACAGGAGCAATTGCCTGCTGCCATAAATTTTCGTTCATGCCATATGTGTGGGCCATAATATTTGCTGGTGTCAGCTTGAGGAGGTCGGAACCTAAAATGACTTCAGGTGTCGGTGCGTTGAAAATGGCGAGCAGATGCGTGTTGTTTTGCGTGGCGACTTCGTAATGCCACCACCCTTGAGGAACGTTCGCCACCTGGCCGGGGGTAATCGGAAAATGCATCAGCTGTTTCGTAAACGGATTCAAAATCGAAACAACCGCACTCCCCGCAATACAATAAACAAGTTCCGCCGCATTTTGGTGGTAGTGCGGTTCAATGACATTATTGGCACTCAAATAAATATCAAGCAGCGATATATTATCCAGTGTATTTAACTGGTTGACGCCCATTACATTAATAAAATTTTGCTGGTCTTTAACGAACAACGGGTTTTTATTAAGGTCGAATGTAAACTGGGGTTGCACTGATGTATAATCTTGATTCGGATTCAATAGTTCACCTCTTTTTTATTGTAGTTAAAATATGCAATAATTTACCAGTGCGTGCCTATTGTCGTTAGTAGCCATCCATCTAAAAATACACATACAACGCATTGATTAATGTGAAAATTAAAATAAACAGGGTAGCACCACATACAATAATTTCTGTAAAGTGGACGAACATGACTCTTTCATAACTTAACTCAGCTTTACGAAAACCAAAGAAATCCCCATGACTGATAATATAAATAAACGTACTCACGACCATTAAGGAAGACATTAAAAATGAAATTGTTGGCAAAGAAGTAACGTAGCGCGAGTTGCCTCCTGTTTCCATATAGAGCGGAATATCCAATCCCTTGCTTAACACAAAACTGACAATGACCATGATGTAGATAATAAACGAAATATTAAACGGGTGTTTGCGGTAATCGATCAGATCAAGCAACTTTTTTGTCTTCCCCTTAAACTCCCAATCCTTATTGTCTTCTACTCTGTCACCTTTCAGCATGTAAATAATACCGGCTAATACAAGCCCCGAAAATAAATACCATTCCAACATCGTAAAAAACAGCGTCCAGCTATAAAACGGTGCGATCACAAGCGGGAGAACAACAAGTCCACTCAACCATTTATTAAATGGCTGATTGGCAATTAGCCATTCGTTCAAAGCATGCCGTTTATCTTTTGTATGTCCTTCTTCCGGTTCCTGGTAACTGAAGAATTGATTCATTACAAAAGCGCATCCTACCAGTACCAACCCGATTCCGAAAGTAAGATAAGAAGCTTTCGGATAAATCACGACCCCATCATAATTAAGGATGATCCAGTTCCCGCATAGGGCAGTGATCAATATCCCGGTAAGCATCATATATGAAGATAAGTTTCTCATCCGTACACCTCCAATTGTTCTATTCTACGTCGATAGGCTGGAAATAGTTTCAAATAAAACAGGAGGTATGTAAATAGTTCTAATAACGACCGGCAATGTTCTAATAAACCCAAAAATGTTCTAATATAATTGCGATTTTCTAATATATCACTCAGTTGTTCTAATAACCATCCGACATCTGGTCTTCTGTCAATATTTCGGACACGCGTTAAGAGACTTTTTTGCTACCGCCCTTCGGTTGCTCTGTTTTTCATCCCTCCATGCCCAGACCTGAGCATGGAGGGATGAAAACCCTGTAAGAGAACTTTATGAGGCATTTTGACAAACTGACTCCTGTTGATTTCTCTCAAATTGGTTTGGTGATAAATAACCGATTGTTGAATGACGTCGTCGTTCATTGTAAAAGTTTACGATATATGACTCCACGCTCTTTCGTGCTTCTTTTTTGGATTCGAAACGGTGACGATAGATCCATTCTTTTTTGATTGTGGCGTGGAAGGATTCAATACACGCATTGTCATAGGGATCTCCTTTACGACTCATGCTAATTTTAATCCCATGTTCTTTTAAAGTTCTTGTATAGCTTGTGGCACAATATTGTGCGCCTCGATCTGAATGATGAACTAATCCCTTCTCGGGTTTTCGAACTGCTAATGCATGCTTCAAGGCTTGATCTACTAATGTTTCTTCCATATGATCTGCGATGGCCCAGCCGACGATTTTACGAGAATATAAATCCATGATGGACGCAAGATACACCCACCCCTCCAGTGTTCGAATATAAGTTATATCTGCGACCCATACTTTATTTTTCTCTTTTACTTGAAATTGACGTTTGACTAGATTCGGATAAATAAATTGATGGTGATTGGAATCCGTTGTTCGTTGAACAGTTTTCGGGATTACGGCACTTAACCCAAGGTTTCGCATCATATTCGCAATTTTCTTTTGCGAACAGACATAACCTAAACTCGCTAAGTCTTGCGCAATGCGAGGGCTACCGTATGTACCAAAACTCCTCGCATACGATCGATGAATCTGATAGGCAATTTCTGTATCACGTACTTCTTTTTCCGATAAGGGCTGTATCTGTTTTTTACGCCAATCATAATAACCGCTTTTTGAAACCATCAATACTTTACACATCATCGCAATGCCAAAGTCGTTTTTATGCTTTTCAATGAATGCATAAATCACTCGGGGTTTTTCGCGAAGATGTGCATAGCCTTTTTTAGAATTTCATTCTCTTCTTCCAAATCACGTAACTTCTTATCAAACGCTGCCTGCAACTTATCTACTTCGCTAGAAGTAAAGTATCGTGTGACATCCTGATTTTTCGATTCACGATAATCTTTAATCCATTTATGGATCGTTGAAGACCCAATTTCAAACTTAAATGCCAGATCTGAAACTTTTGCGCCATCTTCTAAAACAGACTTTAAAATGTATTCTTTTGTTTGTGCGTCTAATCGCTTACGAGTTTGTTTTTCTTTCATCGGTTCCACGTCCTTTTTTAGATATCTTAATCTTAAAGTGTCTCTTAAGACGTGTCCATTTTTTATACTAACCTCACATCTTCAAATAAAGCACTCCGATGTTCTAATATCCCGCCGACATTTTCTAAAAACCGCCCCAACTATTCTAATAAAATCCAAAACAAAAAAGCGATTGCACAAATGAACTTAATAAACAGGTTCCTACTGTGCAGTCGCTTTCTTCATAATAAGCTGCAGTATTTCATTGGCACAAATCGCATCCGCATCGGCTGTATGATGGTTAAGAAGCGGAATGTTATACGTTTCGGCAATGACATTTAAATTATTTCTCGGGCTGTCCAAATATTTCCGCGCAAGCAGTACAGTGCAGGCAGCCGGATTTGTTGGACGAATGCCATTTCGGAAAAACTCCAGCGCGAGAAAGCTGTACCAGTCAAAACCGATATGATGACTGACGATCGGCAAATCACCTAAAAAAGCTTTAAACGCATGAATGACAGGGAAGATCGTTTGCTCATCTTTCACGCGTTCATTAGTAATCCCGTGAATATGCGAATTTTTGATCGGTTTTTCCGGATTCACAAACCGGTGAAAGAGGTCCACCGTTTCACCATGGCGAATTTTTAACGCAGCTATTTCCACGATTTTATCGCCCCTAGCAGCAGAGCCTCCCGTTGTTTCGATATCAACGACAACATATTCGGGTGCACGCTCCAACAGTTCCACCATTTCCGCAACCTTTAAGCGCGGGCTATACGTTGTAATAAACTTTCTTAAATACTGCGCGGCAAGCTTCGTATTGTAATAATGGCCATAGCGCGTCCGGGCAATATAGCCGTGCTGTTCCAGTTCATCAATTGCCTCTGTCGGATAGCTTGCGGCCAATGCTTCACGTTTGGCAAAGCCCACAATCGAGCACGTAATCATAATGCGAATATGCAGCCGTTCGATGTTCATAAACTTCACCTCTTAATTGGAACGTTTGTTCTATAATTGAACCATATATGAAGTAAATAATAAATAAAAAAGCTGACCACAACCGAAACAACGAGCAATGGTCAGCCTATCAATTACTCAGAAAACGGATTCGGCACTGGTTGCAGACGCTCTTGGACTTTCTTCGCAACGACCGTTTTTCCTTTTGAAGGAACGGTATTTGGTATTGAAGATCTTGCTTCGAGGTCTTCCCAGAAAACCGCGTTTTTAATGCCTAACACTAACGGGTTGAACGTTGGGTTAAGCCCCAAACGTTTTTGCGTATCGTAATCTTTCAGTGCGGTTAAAGCGGTTTTCGAAAGCAGCACAATCGTAATGACGTTCACCCAGCCGAGCAAACCTACTCCTAAATCAGTAATCGCCCAAATAAGAGTAGCCGAATTCACTGCACCGAAAATAACCATGCCTAGAAGACCGAGGCGGGCAGCATGTGTAATAATTTTCCCTACTTTGCCGATATTCAGCGTTTCTTTAATGAAGGCAATGTTCGTATCCATTTTGTAGAAGTACGTAATTAACGTAGTAAAACAGAACAGGAATAATGAAATTGTCATAAAGTACTGACCGAATGTCGGAGAGATCAGTGTACTCATTGCCGACTGTGTATAAATTTCAGGGTTAGCACCTGGAATGTTCGATACGATGGCCTCGCCAGCACTTGGCGCAACATTGTACATACCTGTAATTAAAATCATAAAGGCTGTCGCTGTACAGATTAGAAACGTATCAATGTAAATAGAAAATGCCTGTACTAAACCTTGTTTGGCAGGGTGCGAAACACTCGTTGCACCGGATTCAAACGTTTCTGTACCTAACCCGGCAGCACTTGAGAATACACCCCGCTGTACACCCATTGCGATGGCTGTACCGACCAGACCTGCAAATGTAGCATTCAAGTTAAGCGCACTTGTCACAATCAATGAAAACATCGCCGGAATTTCAGAAATGTTAACAACTAATAATGCGATACAAATTGTCACGTATGCTAAAGCCATGAACGGAACCAAATATTCCGAAACAGTAGCGATTCGCTTTACACCACCGTAAATAATTACTGCCATTAATGTAGCAAGCAGTAAACCTGTTACAAGTGGGGGAACATTGAATGATTCCTGAACCGTTAAAGCAATCGTGTTCGCCTGTACTGTCGGCCATAAAATACCGATAACGATAATTAAAATCGTCGCTGAAATAATGGAAAACCATTTTAAATTCAAACCTTTGTAAATATAAAACGGTGTTCCGCCGCGGTATTCACCATCGATTTTACTTTTGAAAATTTGAGAAAGGGTAATTTCAATAAATGAAGTGGCTGCACCTAGGAATCCCATAACCCACATCCAGAATACTGCACCAGGACCACCAAGGCTGATGGCTGCTGCAACACCGACAATATTACCTGTACCGATACGACTGCCCAATGACATCGCCAATGCCTGGAAAGAAGAAATCCCTGCACTGTCATTATTTTTTTCAAACAGCAATGTGATCATATCTTTAAAGCGTCGCACTTGAACAAATCGTGTTCTCAACGTAAAAATGAGGCCCACCACCAAAAATAAAAAGACTAACGCATTACTCCAAACATACTTATTCAAAAAATTAACGATTTCCAACATTCATGTACCACGTCCTTTTTATTTCGTTTTCTAAGTAAAACTGTAATGCATGTTTTTATGTATAGCTTTTTTCTGTTAACAGAAAAAAAGTATTATTACTGTAATTAACACAAACAAGCGCTTGTTAAACAAAATTTTTCAGTCTTGTATTAATTTTTATGGAATTCAAAGCTTGGGAATGTTTTAGTAGCAGGTATTTAACGGTGTTTTACATTAAAATAATTTAAATATTTACAGGAAAAAACGAAGAAGTTCCATAATCTTTTGTACAGTAATTCAATATTCCTATCGCTCTCTTTTTCAAGAATGTATTTCTGGCCAAATATTTACACAATGATACCTTCTCTACGGGTCAGTAATGAATTGATAAGACTACATAATAGAGGAGAGAAAGTTTATATTTATTCCTTTATTTGGATTTTGTTAAATCAGTTTTCCTTATAAATTTTTCAAAAATGCCGAATATTACTTCTTTAAATTAGCACTAAACCGAAACTTAGGTCTTTCTATTGGAATGTTTGAATGTCTCTTGACGTTGTAAAATGTTAGGCCTATCATTGCTAATAGAATCAATTGATAATGATTATCATTATTGATTGTTGATTCTAATAAGAAATCAAGCTGTCTTTACATAACTGTAAATGAGAAAGGAAGTGTTGAAGTGAACTTTCAGGAGTTACGAGGGAAAGTTGCACTTGTGACAGGTGGAGCCCAAGGAATTGGCGCAAGCCTTGTCAAAAGCTTGGCTACATTAGGAGTAAAAGTTGCTGTAATCGATTATAACGAGGAAAAATTGAGAAGCCATGTGAATGGTTTAATAGAGCAGGGGCACGAGGTTTTCGCATTTCCTGCGGATGTGGGAGATAGTAACGCCATTGATGCGGTTGTCGAGAAAGTGGAAAACGAAATCGGACCAATCGAAATGCTCGTCAATGTAGCAGGCACATTGGCTACAGGACCGGTCGAATCATTCACTGACCGTGACTGGGCAAGAATCTTTTCAATTAATACGACAGGTGTGTTTTATGTTTCAAGAGCGGCAAGCCGTTATATGATTCAAAGAAAAGCAGGTTCGATTGTAACAGTCGGATCCAATGCCGCAAGTGTACCGAGAATTTCTATGGCGGCCTATGCAGCATCAAAGGCGGCAACGGTCATGTTTACAAAATGTCTCGGTTTAGAGCTGGCAGAGCATAATATACGCTGCAATATCGTTTCACCAGGGTCGACGGATACGGACATGCAGCGTTCGATGTGGTCCGATGATCATGGCGCTGAAGTAATGATTAAAGGAATGACTGAAACGTATAAAGTAGGGATTCCGCTGAAAAAGATTGCACAACCGGACAATATTGTGGACGCTATTCTGTTTTTCCTGTCCAATCAGTCAAGTCATATTACGATGAGCAATCTTGTCGTGGATGGCGGCGCGACATTGGGAGCGAGCTAAGTCTGTCTTTTGAATTCAGAGTAGTGAAACGAAAAGGAGCGGTAATATGGTAAGCAAACAAAAAGTAGTAATCGAACATGAACTTTTAGATGAGTATGAAGTTGGTGACTTTTTCATTGAAACACCAAAAAGAACGATATTAGGCAAAGGTGTATACATGCATGTGCCAACGGGTGAACCACATCAAAACCAGATGGAAGGATTGTCCGATAGGGTGGCGAGCGCGCTGAAGAAGGCTAAAGAACAAGGACATCCACGATTAGTCGTAACGGGCGCAGTACCATTTGATTACTATAAAAAAGCATGTTTACTTGTTCCGGAATCTATCCAAATCGCACCATCATTGCAGCAGGAGGAAAGGGCAGTGTCCGGTTCAGCATCAGTTACTGTCAATCGGCTCGTATCCAATCCAACACCAGAGCACTATAAGCTAGGTGTCATGCAAGGGATTGAAAGAATAAGAAGCGGCGAACTCGATAAAATTGTGCTGTCACGTTCACTGGAAGTAAGTCTCAATGAGCCGATCGACCTTCCGCAGCTGTTACGTAATCTTGCGTATCAAAACAAACATGGATATACGTTTGCAGCACCGATTGAATACGGAAATCAAAAGGCTTCGCTCATCGGGGCTAGTCCGGAGCTGCTTGTTTCAAGACAAGGGATGTACGCCATCGCGAATCCATTGGCAGGTTCAAGACCTAGAAGTAAAGATCCGGTAGAGAACCAAAGACGTGAAGAGGAACTGCTTTCTTCTCCAAAGGATTTACATGAGCATGCGGTCGTAGTGGAAGCAGTCGTCAAGGGATTGCGTCCATTACTAAAAACGATCGAAGTCCCGGAAAAACCGTCAGTCGTGTATACGGAAACGATGATGCATCTTTCGACTGTCATTAAAGGAGAGCTCCTGAAAGCGGATATCTCATCGTTGGATTTAGCCATTGCCCTGCAGCCTACACCAGCTGTTTGTGGCGCACCAACGGAAAAGGCAAGACAGGCAATCACAGAAATTGAACCGTTTGACCGAGGCTTCTTTACAGGCACGATCGGTTGGTGTGATGCTGAAGGCGACGGGGAATGGGTTGTGACGATTCGCTGCGCAGAGGCAAATGGCGATTCATTACGATTATTTGCGGGAGCAGGCGTTGTGAGCGAATCGAAGCCTGAAGAAGAATTGGCTGAGACGGGTGCGAAATTCCAGACAATGCTTCGCGCAATGGGCATCGATACAGAGCAGCTGAAGGATATTTAACGACTATTTATATGAATTACAACAGGGTTCACCAACAAAGAAAAAGGAGTGATTTAGATGGCTATTCCAGCGATCTCATCATATAAAATGCCGAAAGAAAGCAATCTTCCAAAAAATAAAGTAGGTTGGAAAGTCGATCCGAACAAGTCTGTCCTACTCATTCATGATATGCAGCAATATTTTATCGATTATTATGAGAAGGATTCGTCATTAGTTCGTGAAATGATTGCCAATATAAAAGCAATCAGAAAACAATGCGATGAACTTGGCATTCCAGTTGTCTATACGGCACAATCGGGAAATCAAAAACCAGAGGATCGCGCATTACTGACTGACTTTTGGGGAACAGGACTAAAAGACGATCCGAATATTACAAAAGTGATCGATGAATTGGCGCCAGGCAAGGCCGATATCGTATTGAAAAAATGGCGCTATAGTGCATTTAAAAAATCTAATTTTCTGGAAATGATGAACGAACAAGACCGAGATCAGTTAATCATTTGCGGGGTTTACGCCCATATCGGTTGCCTTATGACTGCTGGAGAAGCTTTCATGTCGGACATTAAGCCTTTTTTCATTGCCGATGCGGTAGCTGATTTTACACAATCTGAGCATGAAATGGCGATCAACTATGTAGCAGGTCGCTGTGGGGCAGTTTATTCTACAGCACAAATTATGGACCAGCTAAAGCGTGAGGCATCTGCAGAAGCAGAGCTCGTATAAGAATACACAGGTGGTGAAAGTTTTCACCGCCTGTTTTTGCATTTAAATGGAAGCAAGTTTTTATGAAGAATAAACAGGGAATTGGTTACCGACAATGTTTTTAGACAAAAGGAGATGAAGTAGATGACAAATTCGGTGCCAAAGGAAGAAGGAATTGACCACAGCCTGAATCTTCTGAGAGAAGGCTATTTGTATATTTTAAATAGAAGACAAAGCTTTCATTCCGATCTGTTCGAAACACGATTGCTTGGAAAAAAGGCGGTCTGTATGGGCGGAAAGGAAGCGGCCGACCTTTTTTACGATAACAGTAAGTTTAAAAGGGCAGGCGTTGCACCAAACCGTGTTGCCGAAACATTATTCGGCAAAAAGGGTGTACAGACACTGGATGGAGATGCCCATAAGCACCGGAAAAAGATGTTTATGTCCATTATGTCCCAGGATCGACTTAAAAAAATGAATGAAATTGCCGCGAAGCAGTGGGATACAGCTTTAACTAAATGGCAGCAGATGGACGACGTTGTTCTTTACGAGGAAGCGCTGGAAATTATGTGCCGTTCTGCCTGTGAGTGGGCGGGAGTACCGGTGGAAGAAAAGGACATGAAAAAGCTCGCAGACGATTTTAGAGCGATGTTTGAATCGGCAACGGCAATCGGACCATCGCACTGGGCTGGCAGACATGCACGAAACCGGGTGGAAAAGTGGATGGGGAACCTCATCGACCAAGTGCGCGAGGGGAAACTGAATCCTGAAGAAGGTACAGCACTGTATACGTTTTCATGGCATCGTGATTTGGAAGGGAATCTTCTTGATCCGGAGGTCGCTTCTGTAGAAGTAATCAATATATTAAGGCCGATTGTAGCGATTGCGGTCTATATTACTTTTTCAGCATTGGCTGCCCATCATTATCCGGAAGAGCGGAAGAAACTTCAATCCGGCAACGAAAAAAATACACAGATGTTTGTGCAGGAGGTGCGCCGTTTTTATCCATTCTTCCCTTTTGCCGCTGCGGAAGTAAAAGTAGATTTTACTTGGAAGGATTATACGTTTGAAAAGGGTACATTAACTTTATTGGATTTATACGGAACGAATCATGATACGAATATTTGGGGGAATCCCGAAGTGTTTCAGCCGAGCCGTTTTGAAAACTGGGATGGCAGTCCGTTCAGCTTTATTCCGCAAGGTGGCGGCGATTACTATTTAGGCCATCGCTGTGCGGGGGAATGGGTGACGATTGAGATGATGAAAGTGAGTCTGGATTTTCTAGTTAACCAAATGACATACGATGTCCCGGAACAGGATTTAAGCTACAGCAAAGTTAGCATCCCAAGCTTGCCTAAAAGCAAAGTGATGATTAATAATGTTCAGCGAGTATTAAGATGAAATGATTAAGCCTGTAACCTTTTCCTTGGTTACAGGCTTTTAAATGCTAATTCGTTAACTCATTTTTTCGCATATGTCGCAATCTTTTTCGTGAAAAATGTTTCAATTTGTGCCCACTGAGCGTGCGTTACGGTCTCCAAGGAATCCTCCAAACAGACTGCTGCACTGTAACCAGGTGCAAGGAAAAAAGGAATGGTACGGGCTTTTACACGTGAGGCGGGATGATGAATCGTTCCATCTTGCCGAATCGTTGCCTCCATTAAAGAATCGTGTAAACCAAACCCTTTATATTTCCCGTAACTTTCCTTAGCAGTCCAGAGGGCATAGAAAGCTTCCTGTTCAAGAAGCTTATAGAGATGATTCTCCTCTTCGCTCCACAATGTTTGAAAGAGGGAGAAGTCCCTTGTTACCTGCTGTTCCACATCAATTCCAACCGGAAAATCACTAATGGCACATGCCACATAATTTCCGGAATGGGAGAGATTGAAGTGAAGGTCTTGTCCTAGTTGGTATTTACCGTTTGAATCTTTGGTAAAGCGAACTTCCGATAATTCCTTTTCATAAGTCGTCACAAACATCATCTTCGCTAGTAAATGAGCACAAACCGTTCGCAACTGATCTTCCGTTTTCCGCATGCGTCCAACCCGCTCCACCACGTCGTTTTCCAAAAAGGGAAGATAACGTTGCCAATCAGTAGGCATCTCGTTGATTTTGCAATAGGCAATGGTTGTCATGCTTTTTCTCCCTTTAGAATAGTTTCCTGTTCTTTCGCAAATAAAGAACAGCCGAGTCCTGCCAGAAGCAAAACAACCGTAGCAACGAGGGCGTACTGATAAGAGAGGATCTCTGAAAAGTAACGACCAGACACGGTTAATGTCGTCGCTACAAGTGCAATTCCTACTGCTGCTCCAACGCGGTTAAGCATATTGTATAGCGTTGTCGCCTTGCTCATCTGACTTTTCGCTACATGATGAAAGGCGGAAAGTTGCGAACCGATTACACTATGGCCTAAACATATCCCAACAGCAAACATCAATCCGCGTAACAGCCAAGGATTTGCTGAAGGACCAAGGATGGCGATACAGCAGAAAATCATTACTGTACCAATCAGACCGAGACGTACTGTATACAGCATGCCGAAATGCTTGGATGTTCGAGGCAGTAATCTGGATGCGACCATCAGTCCAAGTGCCTCAGTAAACGTAATGAGTGAGCTTTCCAGAGCAGAAGCTGAGTACGCGTACTGATACATGAGCGGGAACAGATACAGCATCCCCATCAAGGCGCCCATGGAACACATCGCGACGAGACTCGATGAAAGGAAAAGCGGTTGTTCATACAGACGCACATCCAGCAGCGGCTCTTTTATTTTTCGTTCATATACATAAAACCGCCTTAATAAAAATACACCGACAATCGCACAAAAGACGACCGTAATGGAAACACCGTCTGATGCAATAAGGCTCAGAGTGAGCATTAACAGCGGCAACCCGAGTGCAATGAGCATATAGCCTTTCGTATCAAACGGTGCTTTAAAAATCTCAAATTCCGTTAAGGCAAAAAGTCCGATCAGGACGATGATGATACCAAACGGAATATTAATGAAGAACGCCCAGTTCCAGGATAAATACTCCGAAAACAGTCCGCCCACTAAGGGGCCAATCGCCGGTGCAAAGGCGATTGGCAATACTAATGAACGCGACAGATTTTGTCTTTCCGGTGGAGAAAATGTCCGAAACAGCAGTGTCATGCTGACGGGTGTAATGATTCCTCCTGCCAGTCCCTGCAGCACGCGCGCTAAAATAAGGGCCTGCAAGCTTCCCGCCCATCCGCAAAGAAGAGAGGCGAGTGTAAATAGACTGACAGAGAGTACATACATTCTTTTTACGCCGTACCGATTGCTTAAATAGCCGGCAGCAGGCAATGCAACAGCGATGCTGACAAGGTAGCCGATATTAATGCCGTTCGTTGCCCCCGGCGTTACACCGAATTCAACGGCAATTGTAGGAAGTAGCACATTGACAATCGTTCCGTCGATTGAAACCATGAACATCGCCACAACATAGAGGGCGATGATGACTGCTCGCTGTGCTTTCATCCCAAAACACTACGCAGACTTTTAGGTCTCATATCCAGCCAATTTTCTTCTATATAGAGTTGGCATAATGGTTTTAACGCAGGGCCATATACGACCTCCCATCCGGCAGGGACAGGAATGACTGCTGGCCATACAGAGTGCTGTTCTTCCGCATTTCGCAGAACGTAATATTCACGATCTTCTTGTTCAAAAGGGTTAGACATACATTTTTTTCTCCTTTACTAAGTACTTGACTAATGTTTGACCGACTTCATTCAATGGGATGGACTGACACATATCTTTATGGCGACAGGCAATATCAATCTGTGTAAGCTCTCCTTTGATATACGGATTCCACGAAGTAACATCAATGTCCGGGATCCAATCTGGCACAAGTGTAGATTTATAAAATAAAGCATCGCCATTATACGTTTCTTGCTGATGATTTTTCAGTAACTGAATCGAGTTTTTATAAACTTCTTTTAAGCGCAGAAAGGTCGATTCATCTAATGTTGCAATCGCGCTGCCCTCTGCTTTTAGAGCATCCATTACATATTCCTGTGTCACTTCATCTTCTATATCAGGTTCATACCCGGCTAGGGCAAGAAGTGCCACGAGTGCCTCCTGTTCTTCCGTCAGCTTCACTGGCGGGGTGAATGTGAACGGGTAGGCATCCATAATGCATAGAAGCGACAGTTCCTCTCCTTGGCGTTCCAGCTGGACAGCCATTTCCTGTACGACATTTCCGCCAAGTGACCATCCGAGTAGACGATAAGGTCCTTTTGGCTGAATTTCTTTGATGGCTTCAATATAGCCGAGCGCCATTTCAGTTAAAGAACCCGGAAGTTCACAGTCTTCGGCAATCCCTTTTGCTTGAATGCCGTATAGGGCAAACTCCGGCGGCAGATTTTTTAGCAATCCTGCATAGCACCAACTTAACCCACCAGCAGGATGGACAGCAAAAATCGGTTGCTCCCCGCTGCGTAACGACAGTACGGTGTTCAATGCCTGTGATTCTTTTCCTTTTTGCAGAATATGTGCGAGTCCGGATATAGTAGGTGCTTCAAACAAATGCCCGATTGCCAGCTCTTTCCCGAATGCCTCTCGAATGCGTCCGATCAGATGTACGGCTAGTAACGAGTGGCCGCCAAGTTCGAAAAAGCTGTCCTCTGTGCCGACCTGTGGCAGATTCAGTACTTCGCAGAACAGTTCACAAAGCAATGTTTCCTGCGGTGTTTTCGGCAATACAAGTTCCTGCAATGTAATGACAGGAGCAGGGAGCTGCTTCGTATCCAGTTTTCCGTTGGCGGTAAGCGGCATCTGCTCCAGCCAAGTACAGCTTGAAGGAACCATATAGGCCGGCAGCGAACGGGAAACGAATTCTTTCAACATTTGTTCGGTTACATCCATGCCTTGCTCCGGAACATAGTAGGCGGCCAAGCGGACATCTTCTTTTCGATCCTCTCTCGCAATGACAGCTGCCTGTGAGATTTGCGGATGTTTCAGAAGGACTTGTTCAATCTCGCCAAGCTCAATGCGGAAACCACGTATTTTCACTTGGTGGTCAATGCGTCCGATATAGTCCAGTTCGCCGTTTTTCGTCCAGCGAGCCAGATCGCCTGTACGGTACATCCGGCTTCCCGGAGCTCCATACGGGTTGGCGATAAAACGTTCTGCCGTTAAGGAAGCGCGGTTTAAATAGCCTTGTGCCAAGCCTTCTCCAGAAACATACATTTCGCCCACAACACCGGGAGGAACAGGTTTTAACTGCCCATCAAGGACATAAATATTTAAATCAGGAATCGCCGTGCCGATCAGACTATTCGCCTGTGACTGGCTCAGTTCTTCATTTAAGCTTAAGTAGCTGACATGGACAGTTGTTTCGGTAATGCCGTACATATTCACAAGGGTAGGGGCATCTGCCGGATGTCGGTCATACCATTCCTGTAAACGCGTCAGGTTAAGTGCCTCCCCGCCAAACACAATGTAGCGAAGTGCCAGTTGTTCGGACAGTTCGGGATGCTCTTTATCTACGGTCATGAGCTGATAGAAGGCAGATGGTGTCTGGTTCAGCACCGTAATTTTCTTGTCTGCAAGTAATGCCAATAAGTCGATGGGCGAGCGGCTGACATTGTACGGTATGATTACGAGCTCACCGCCATATAACAGGGCACCCCATATTTCCCATACGGAAAAGTCAAAGGCATAGGAATGGAACAGCGACCAGCGATCTTCTTCGTTAAAATGAAACCATTCATCTGTTGCATCAAGTAAGCGGATGACATTTTGGTTCGGAATAACCACACCTTTTGGTCGGCCTGTTGAACCGGAAGTATAGATAACATAAGCCGGATTCATTGGATGATAGTTATGATTTGTATTTTCAACAGGGAATGAAGTAAGCGAAAGCTCCTCCATTACAAGCACTTCCATAGCTTCCGTCACTTCTGCAGTAGGTTTCAAGTCTTCTGTAGTGATTAAACAGCTCGGGTTTGAATCGTTTAAAATATAGTCAATACGGTCTTGCGGATAAACCGGATCAATTGGCACATAGGCAGCGCCGTTTTTTAAAACGGCTAAAATACTGACAATCATGTCGGTCGAACGCGGCATTAACAGTGCGACAAATGTTTCGGATGTAACGCCTTTTTCCAGTAAAAGATGCGCTAACTGGTTCGCTTTACGGTTCAAGTCGGTATAAGTAAGCTCTTCGTTTTCGTCACTGACAGCAATTCGTTCGGGATGCATTTCCACAATCGCTTCAAATTGTTCGGCAATCGTTTTTTGATCGCTTACATGACCTTTCGGATTCCAGTCAAGCAGGATTTTTTCTTGTTCCTGTTCCAACAGCACATTCAATTCTGAAATGGCCGGATTATGCAACGCCTGTTGCAGGACGATTACATAGCGTTCCATTAGAGCGGCAACTGTTTTTGCTTCATATAAATCTGTTCGGAATTCCACCTGTACTTCGATTCCATTAGGCTGCTCGGCCAGATATACCTCCCGCATCTCGATACTCAAATCGAATTTCGGCTGCCCAACTGTATGCAGCTGAATGTCGGCATTTTGGCCATCGATTACAAGTGATGGCTGGGGGGTGTTCTGTAAGGCGAACATAATCTGGAAGATCGGGTGCTGTGACGGGACACGAGTCGGTTTTAATGCTTCGACAATATGGTCAAAAGGAACATATTGGTGCTCCATTGCCTCAATCGATGTTTGTTTTACGCGTTCCAGTAATTTTGTGAAACGAGGGTCCCCGGAAGTATCCGTCCGTATCGCCACCGTATTGATGAACATACCGACATTTGCCAGCAGTTCTTCCTGATCACGACCCGCCATTGGACTACCGAGAATCAGATCTTCCCCTGCACCGAGCTTTGTCATGAGGGCTAAGAATCCGCTTTGTAGCACCATGTAAAGAGTTGCCTGTTCATCTTTGGCAAGCTGCTGCAATTGTCCGTGAAGCGCGGAATCGATTGTAAACGTTAATGTTTCGCTTGTTGGTTTCGACTGCAATTGACGCTTCCCATCGCGGACAAGCTCAATCTCATCCGGGACATGCTTCAGTTTTTCCGTCCAATAAGCGAGGTTGTCATCTGTATAAACATCGTGCGTTTGCTGCCAAACCGCAAAGTCATGGTATTGAAGCGTTAACGGCTCAAGCTCATGGCCATCATAGGCAAGCTGCAGATCTTCAGTGAATGTCGCAAGTGACCAGCCATCCGCACTAATATGATGGAATACAACGACCAATGTGTTCGTATTAATGAGCGTTACACGGAAGCCGGGTTCCTGTTTCAAATCAAAAGCATAGCGTGTGCACGCATTGATTTGAGACGGCACTTCTTCTGGATTCACTTCCTCAATCAGCACTTTAGGTGAATCATCAATGATCAGCTGATAGGGCACTCCATCCACTGCAGGATATATCGTACGTAAAATAGCATGTTTTTCTGCTACTTTACCATTTGATTTAATAAGTTTTAATACATCGATCTGCTGTTCAGATGTATAAACAAGTGGAATATTATAAGAAGCGCTTGATTCCTCCAGCTGCTGGATAAACCATAAACTGCGCTGTGCATGCGATAAAGGGATTCTTTCAACTTGCTGTCTGTCGATCACAGTGAGCGTCTTTTTATTTGCTTTGTCCACTGCTTGTGCCAGCTCTTTTACAGTAGGCCGATTGAAAATAACAGAGATCGATAAATCAATTGCAAATGTTTTCCGTAATGTCAACAGCAGCTCGGTTGCGAGCAGGGAATGCCCTCCTATCTGGAAGAAGTTTTCATCGATTCCCACTGATGGCAGATTCAAAATATCTTCAAAGAATGCGCATATCGTTTCTTCAGTACGTGTTGTCGGTTTCGCTTTTTCAATAATCGAAACATGAGGCTGCGGCAACATCTTTCGGTCAACCTTACCGTTATTCGTTAATGGGAAGGCTTCCATGAAAACAAAATGAGCAGGTATCATATAATCCGGCAAACGTTCTCCTAGCTGCAGTCTGCACTGTTGCTCTGTTTCATTCCCAACAACATAGGCAACGATTTGTTTATGACCCGGCTGATCTTCACGGATCATCACAACGGCTTGTTCAATCGAAGTCATTTCTTCAAGCGCATTTTCGATTTCGCCCAATTCAATGCGGAAACCGCGAATTTTTACTTGATGGTCGGCACGGCTAACATAATGAAGGCTGCCATCCTCCTGCCACACAACTAAATCGCCTGTCCGGTATATGCGTTTCCCTGCAGTAAATGGATGTGCAACAAAACGCTCAGCTGTTAGGGATGGACGATTATGATAACAGCGGGCCAATCCGTCACCAGCAATATACAATTCACCAACGACACCAATCGGAACGGGCTGAAGCATGGCATCGAGCACATAAATGTCTGTCCGGTCGATTGCAGTACCTAATGAAGGGGCATCTTGCGGGCGAATTTCCGTGTAAGTTGACCAGATTGTTGTTTCGGTCGGTCCATACATATTGTGAACGGTTGCGCCTGCTTCCAGTAATGCGAGGGCAAGACTTTTTGAAAGTGCTTCACCACCGACAAGTACAGTTAGTCCGTTCAGTGCATCTTTCGCGTACTGTACCATCATCTGCCAAACAGTCGGTGTTGCCTGCATGATGGAAATGTTTTGCTGCTGGATCAGCGACTGCATCACAACCGGATCTTGTACTTGTTCTTTTGTCGCCAGATGAATCGATGCCCCGTACAGCAACGGTAAATAAAGCTCCAATGCCGAAATATCAAAAGAAATCGTTGTAATCGCCAGTAAATTGTCCTTTTCAGATAATGTAAATTGATGCTGCATCGCTTGTAAAAAGTTAACCAAGCTTGGCATTTCAACAACGACACCTTTTGGATTTCCGGTAGATCCAGACGTATAAATCATATAAGCTGTTTGTCCGATACAAGGGGCAATCGGTTCGTAAATTTGCTTGGAAGGCTGTAACGGCACAATGGGAGTTCCTTCTTCATTAAACGAAACTTCACTGTTAACGAGCACAATTTTTGGACGAGCATCCTCGATCATATAAAGCAGTCGTTCTGTCGGATAAGTAGGGTCCATCGGAATATAGGCAGCACCTACCTTGAAGCAGGCAAGCATCGCTGCGACCATTTCAATCGAACGGTCCATGCAAATTCCGACAAAGTCTTCGAGCCCAATGTCATGCGCTTTCAGCTGATGCGCAATCCGACCAACAAGCAGATCCAGTTCTGCGTAGGAAATAGATGTATCATTCATCTGAACAGCGGTCGCACCAGGCATATTTTCCATCTGTTTTTTGAACAATTCATACACAGTGGCATTTTTCAGCTCACTGACAGGGCCTTGTTTTGCTTTAAAAAGGGCCGCTTCTTCTTGCAATAGCATTGGCAAGTTGAACAGCGGTGTTTTTGCTTGATCTACCAATAACTCAAGCAATTGTAGGAAACGTGCTGCATGACGTTCCACTTCTGTCTGTTCATAAAGATCCGAATTGGCTACAAGATCAAACTGCATTCCATACGGCGTACTGTAGAAATTAAATGAAATATCTTCAACAGGCCCTGTCACAACTTTTTTGTGCTCCACCTCGACATTTCCGAACAGATAGTTTTCATAGAACGGCATGAAATTAATTTCCGGACCATACAGCTGGTCATCGGATGTCAGCCGCAAATCACGGCGCAGCTGTTCTTGACGGTACAACTGATGCTGCTTCATCTCCGTCATGAAGCTTTTTACGTTTATACAAAGCTGTTCAAAAGTTTCCTCAGTCGTGAACGTTGCACGCAAAGGCAAAACATTTACTCGTGTACTTGGTACGGACAATGACTTATGACCAAAACGGTTCATCAACGGAATGCCGACAATCACATCCTCTGCCTGTGACATCCGTTTTGTGTAGGCAATAACTGCTGCAGTAACGACTTCCTGTATGTTGACATGCAGCTGCTTACTGTATGTTTCTAATTTCGCCCATGTAGCGGCAGAAAGGGAAGAGGGGTACAAAATAATCTGTCCCATACGACCACTCTTTTTCTTGCTGAGCGAAATGACTTCGGTTCCTTGCATTTTGGATAACCAGTAGGCAGCGTCCGCCGTTGCCTTATCGGAAGTTCTGTACTGTACTTCCTGCTCGACCATCTGAATATAGTCACCAAACTGCTTTGTAAATGATTCATGATGAAGCATAGCCGAATAGCGCTCGGAAATTTGCTGGAACAGTAACCGGAAACTATACGCATCACTGACAAGATGGTGAATGCGCAAATAAAGGAAATGTTCTTCGGCAGACACAGAAAATAAAATGGCGCGTACAAAGTTATCCTTTGCTAAATGAAGCAATGTTCCGACATCTTCCTGCATATGTTGAAACGCTTCAGCCATTGAACAACTAATCTGTTGAGAATGAAATTGAACCGAAGAAGGGATCGTCTGGAAAATTGAGCCTTCTTCCTCCGAACATTGGATATGTAGTCCAACCGCGCTCTCGATTGTGGCATCAACTGCCTGTAACAGCAGGGTGGAGTCGATCGGAGCCTGAATATGTAAGTACTCCGCTGTATTGTATAAAGGGCTTTCCGTTAAATGGTGGGCATACCAAATCCCTGCGGCAGCTTCAGTTAAAGGGAAACGTAATTCAGTCATTCGACTCAACCTCCGTAATCTGCCATCGATTGTTTGATCAGACGATGCCACCCGTAGATTGTTGGCTCATCGGCAAGCTGTATGAATGTAAGTGCAAAGCCTTTTTGACGGAGTTCTTCAACAATTGTCATCATCGTGATAGAATCGATCCCGACATCCAGTAAATAATCTTCATCCGAAATCGTATCAATCGGTTCTGTCACATATTGAGCAACAAGTTCGCGCAGCTGTTCCATTGTAAAATCAGTTTGAATTGCCATATTATCAACCTTCTTTTCTTAATATTCAGTATTTTAATGTTGCAGTTGCTGTTCAAGTAAAAGGCGTAAATCCTTTTTCGAAACTTTACCTAGATGGGTCAATGGAAATTGCTCTACAAATAAGATTTCATCCGGAATTTTATAAGTAGCCAGCCCACGTTCACGCAAAAATGACTTTAGCTGGCGTTTCGTTACATCCGCATTTCTTAGAATAATGAAGGCACAGCTTTTTTCACCCATATAATAATCAGGCATCCCGACAATTGCCGCATCATGGACAGCAGGGTGGGCAAGCAGCATATTTTCCACTTCTTCCGCCGCGATTTTTTCCCCGCCGCGGTTTATTTGATCTTTTGCTCGGCCTTCTACGATTAAATAACCATCTTTCGTGCATCGGACAATATCACCAGTCCGGTAAAAACCATCTTTTGTGAACGCTTTTTCATTATGTTCAGGCGCTTTATAGTACCCTTGGATTGTATAAGGTCCACGCGTCAACAGATGACCTGTCTCACCAATAGGCAGTTCCTGATCTTCATCGTCGACAATTTTCACCTCATCATAAGGGGACATCGGGCGACCTTGTGTATGGATGACGATTTCATCAGGGTCATCCAATTTTGTGTAATTAACCAAACCTTCCGCCATCCCGAATACTTGCTGCAGCTGACAATCAAATACAGGACGCACCCGTTTCGCCGCTTCAGCACTGAATTTTGAGCCGCCAACAAGCATGACTTCCAAGCTTGATAAATCCTCCGTATGATTCGGCTTAATATCCAGCCAATGCAGCGCAAGGGAAGGAACAAGCGGCACCATTGTCACACGATGCTTTTCAATAAGCGGGAATGCAACATCCGAACTAGGTGAAGAACTTAAAACGATTTTACCGCCAGCATAAAGGGCTCCCAATATACCTGGAGAACTCATCGGATAATTATGAGAAACCGGTAGCACAACCAAAAATACCGTCTGTTCGGTCACCTGGCATTGTTCAACACTCAGCCTGATCGTGTACATATATTCATCATGTGTTCTTGGAATTAGCTTGGAAATTCCTGTACTCCCGCCAGATAGCTGCAAGAATGCTACTTCGCTCCCTCTAACTTCAGGGAACTCGATAGATTGTGTACTGAATAATGAATCAAATGACACAAACTCCTGCGCCTCGCCAAGAACGATGACATGCTCCAGCGAATGAACTGTGTGCTGAACTTCTCGCGCAAGACCTCGGTAGTCAAAGCCCCCAAAATGATCCATTACGATATAAGCCTTCGCTTCCGCAAATTCGCAGAAGTAGCGAATCTCATTAGAACGGTGAGAGGGGAGTGAAAAGACAGGCAGTGCACCAATCTTAAATAGGGCAAATACAATTTCCACATAACCCACCACATTCGGAAGCTGTACAACGACACGATCTTCTTTCTGAATCCCAAGCAGTAAAAGACCGGTTGCCAACTGGTCCACACGCTCATTAAGTTGTGCATATGTAAGTGATCGTTTATCATCCATAACTGCCACATTGTCAGCAAATTGACGAGCACGGTCTTCGAGCATCTGGCCGAAAGTTAAACCTACCCAACAACCAGTCTCCCGATAAAATTCAGCTCGATCAGCAGGCCACGGTGTAAATCCATTCAACATAGGCTGAAACCTCCTTTAATAAATCTTCAATTATCAACAAACCAACTAATGATATTGATAATCATTATCAATATGTTGTAACGGCTATGCTACGCTTTAAACGATTACTCGTCAACAATTGATGGACAATTTGATTCAATTAGACCAATCGCTCTGGTTCTTTTGACTTTTTTTAATAAAAATAAATTAATAGTAATGGCCTTAAAGAGGGATTTGTAAAATATGGGAGGGGAGTTTTCAAAAACTTGGGAAAGTATGTGATAAGCAAACTGAACTGTAACCTTTTTGTAACTCTTTCTACAGGAGTTGGCTTTATAATAAACTTATTCCAATTTATAGTGTTTTGAAAAAGATCAAAGCAAGCATTAGTTAGGGGTGCGTATGCACATGAGAAGAGGCATTGGATGGGTGACGATTTTAATGATCACATTGCTTTCGGGATGCGACCTTGTAAAATCCCCAAACGATTTAATTACTTCACCACAACAGCAAGACGAACAAAAAAGAAATCTGGAACAACAGATGAAAGGATTGTTACCATCGTCGAGTGAACTCGTCACACCTGTGCAAAGTGATAAAAATCAGTCCATTTTTATCGAGGATATGGATGATGACGGACAGCAAGAAGCATTTGTCTTATACAGAAATCCACAAGAGAAATCGCAAGTTCATGTTGTTGTTTTACAAGAAGAAGATAATGAATGGCGGGAAGCGACGCACATTGAACCAAATGGGCAAACAATCGATTATTTTGGCCTTCATGACTTAAATAAAGATGGTGTATTGGAAGTAGTAGTTGGGCTGGGAGAAAGTGAGTTTGAAACAAAAAAGCAGTTGATGATCTATGAATGGCAGGACAGTAGCTTGAAAAAGACCGTGGAACGCAGTTATGAAGGGCTTGATATTTCAGATTATAATGCTGATGAAAGATTGGAACTTCTGCTTATAGACGGTGAAAGAAGAGCATCGTATAGCGCCGAATTATATCACTATGAATTGGGAGATTTAGTATCCCTATCTGCTGTTCCTTTAAACAGCTATGCATTTCATCAGCGGATGAAGAGCGGAAATTTAAATGATGGGAATCACGCATTATTTATTGATAGTGCAATTGGTGTGAACTCCATGATTACTGAAATTATTGCTTTTGACGGTTCAGCCCTAATAAAGGTAGGCGGTGAACAAGGGGATCTCCCATTTAAATCGCTGTCTCTATATAGTACAGATCTTAATGAAGACGGCATAATTGAAGTCGGTGAAACGTATTTGCCAGAAGGATGGGTAGAAGAAGGTTCAACTGAAATCCCATACATAGTGCGCTATGTCACATATTCCATCAACGGCACTTCTAAAAAAGTAACAGAACGGGCTACCAACCTTGAACATACTTTTTATATAGAGATTCCGGAAAAATGGCACGGAAAAGTGACCATTAAGACGATAGAAAAATGCATCCAAATTATATCAATTGCAAACAATGATCTGCTGTTTGAAGTGCAATGGGCGAATAAAGAAACATATCATGCCGACCATAAAATATTAAAAGAAACAAAAGAGACAGTTTATTATACTACGATAGAAGAACACTTGGATTTTCCTGTTGAAACATTTCATTTGGAACAATACGAGTTTTAAGCGAGGGCAAATATGACAAACATCCTAGTTGTTGAAGATGAATTATCCATTCGCAGTTTTGTCTCATTAAGTTTGAGAAAGAAGGGCTATGATGTAGTGGAAGCCGAATCAGGCGAACAAGCAATAGAGTTTTTTCAAAATAGAAATTTTGATGTTATTTTGCTCGATTTAATGTTGCCGGGAATCGATGGATTTATAGTCTGCCAAGAGATCAGGAAAGTAAATCAAAAGGTGGGCATCATCATGATTACGGCCAAAACACAAGAGAAGGATAAAATAGATGGGCTTGTTATAGGGGCTGATGATTATTTATGCAAACCTTTTAGTCTAAAGGAACTGGAAGTGAGAATTTTTTCGCTTATGCGGAGAATAAATGTCGCTGACCAGGCAGAATCCCAAATTACCGATATGCTGATTTCCGAAGACTTTAAAATGGATTTAAAAAACAAGAAATTTTACAGCTTCGACGAAATAGTGAAGCTTACACCTACTGAATTTTCTCTCCTGCATTTTCTAATGGAGCATCCAAACGAATTGTTCACAAGGGATGAGTTATTGGATGCTGTATGGGGTGAAAATTATGTAGGTGAATTAAAAGTAGTGGACGTCAATATTAGACGGATTCGTCAGAAAATCGAAAAAGATCCCTCTTCCCCAATGTATTTATGTACGGAATGGGGACGGGGATACCTTTGGAAGGTTAACGAATGAAACGAAAAGTCATTCTTTATTTCATGATTATCATTATTTTGACGTTAACCCTTGTGATGACAGTGTTTTGGGGTGCAATGACAAAGTTTTATTACCAAGGAATCGCCAATACGTTTCAACAACATGTGGAAGCGATACATCCTAGATGGGCAAATGAAATCGAGCTTACTTCCGCTAGAATAAAAGATTTCAGTGACTTTGTTGTAAAAAGCTATGAGTTTGAAGGAGCCGAACTGCAACTGTTAAATAACGATGGTGAAATGATCCAGTCTTCTACAGGTTTTTATGAAGACACCAACTATAAAGTAGATCCGAATCTATTTTCGTCCAATAGTCCTTATTATGAAAAGGAAGAGCTTGAAAAGACAGGCGAGAAAGTTTTGGCTACGTATATCCCGCTGCTGCTGGATGGGGAAGTGATAGGCGTACTTCGTTATACTACATCCTTAACAGAGACAAATCTTCTCATTCAAAGACTGGTAGGATACGGGATCTTACTTTGTATCGGAGTTGCGGCAATTGTCTTTCTTGTAGCCCTTCAGCTTGCTCAGTCCATTGTGAAGCCTTTTAATGAAATCATTCAATTTACAGAGACAATGGCGAAAGGACAATTTGAAAAGAGAATCAAAGAAGATTTTCCGGATGAATTAGGCGAAATGTCAAAAACACTGAATTATATGGCGGATGAGATTGTCAAAACGGACACGTTAAAAAATGATTTTATTTCCTCGATTTCCCATGAGCTTCGGACACCGCTAACGGGAATAAAAGGATGGGCTGAAATGTTGGAGTCACCGGAAGGGTTAACTGATAAAGAAGTAAACTTTGGTTTACGCATGATTAACAGTGAATCCGATCGCCTCATAAAGTTAGTGGAGGATCTTCTGAACTTCTCAAGATATGAGTCAAACCGGATTGAGCTGCATCCGACAAAGTTTGTCTATGCGACTTTGATTGAAGAAGCGGCATTACAGTTGCAAAGTAAAGCGAATGAAAAGAATATCAGCATGAAACTTAACACTTCGCCAGTTAGCCTTTACGCCGATGAAGATAAAATCAGGCAAGTATTATTGAATATACTCGAAAATGCTATTAAGTTTTCGCCTCATAACAGCGAAATTAGTATAAAGCAGTACGTATTAAACGGAAAGGCGATTTGTACGATTCGAGATGATGGAATGGGAATAAAGGAAGAACAATTACAGCATATTATGAATTCTTTTTATAAAGCCGATGTGAAATCCGTTGGTGCCGGGCTCGGGTTAGCAATTTCCCGTACAATTATTTTAAAGCACGGCGGGACAATTGAAGTGAATAGCGCATATGGAAAAGGTACAGAAGTTTGTATTGAATTGCCCTTAAATAGCAGCATATAACAGAGAGAAGGAAAACAACATGAAAAAATTAGTAGGAATGTTTACCGTTTGCTTATTGTTAGTTGGCTGCGGTACAGAAAGCGAGGAACAACTAAAAGACAAAGTCATTGTAGCGTTGGAAAATGAAGAATATGATAAAGCGTTAATATTAATAGAGCAAAATTCAGGGGATAGCCAAATCGACGAAGAAACAAAAAATTTACATGCACAGCTTCTGGAATTTAAAGAAGTAGAGGAAGCAAGAAGCCATGCTGATTGGGATGGCGTTTTAGAAAAAGCACATACACTGCTGGAAAATCCTGAATTGGAACCTAATTTAAAAGCTGAGCTGGAGAACATGATTGAAGAAGCCGAACTGGAAATTAATAAAAGTATTAGAGAGAACTTTGAACAAAATTCCGCTAATGGTGATGAAGAAGGAAATCCCCCGCCAGGAGAAACTAAGTCATCCGAAGATTCTTCTGTCAGCTTGAACGAAAGATACCACGCTAAATTAGCAGAGGTTGAAAAAAGTGTAAAAGAGTTGGACGAAATTTTCACTCAAGGGACACAAGTAGAAATAACTGAAGCCCAGGGTGAAGTATATTCAAAATGGGATCAGTTATTAAATGAAATCTACGCTGAACTAAAAAACCAGCTGTCACCCGATGACATGAGCAAATTAAGAGTAGAGCAGCATGACTGGGTAGAATATCGCGATGAAAAGGCAACAGAGGACGCATTACAATATAAAGGCGGATCAATGGAAACACTACAATATGTAAGCACTCAAGCTCAGTTAACAAAAGAGCGATGCTATGAATTAGTCGATTTGTATATGAAATAGAGAAGGAACAAGAGGCTGTAGGGTTAATTTCTTACAGTCTTTTTTATAGAGTTTGCCAGGTTCCTCCTAGGTGTTCTAATAAATCTTAAATTGTTCTAATATCACAAAAAAGGTTCTAATAAAAACCGGAAGTTCTAATAAAATAGCCAAATGTTCGAATAACCCCGTCAGATGTGCAAATAAACCACTCGACTCTTCTAATAAGCAGCTGCTCTTTTCAAATATCCACACTAAATCTTCTAATAAAACTTCCCGCTATCATGAGACATATGTTGGCAAAAAATATATAGTAAAAACAAAAGGGGGAGAAGAGAAATGAGAATTTTTGATGCGCATTTTCATATTATCGATTATCAGTTTCCGATTATCGAAAGTCAGGGATATATGCCGCCAAGCTATGACGTTGCAGCATATAGCGAAGAAACAAAAGATTTATCGGTTCAAGGCGGGGCAATTGTTTCAGGGTCATTTCAAGGATTTGATCAAACGTATTTACTTGATTCGCTAAAGCAGCTTGGTCCGGCATTTTGCGGCGTGACACAATTGCCGTATACAGTGTCAGACGAAGAAATCGAAGCATTGCATAAAAATGGTGTGAGAGCATTGCGTTTTAACATTAAACGCGGTGGCTCGGAAGATTTATCCAAGCTCGATTATTTTGCGAGACGTGTGCATGAATTGGTCGGCTGGCATAGCGAGCTGTATATCGATGCGAAGGAATTGCCTGAAATTGCTGCAACGATTGGGAAATTACCGGCTATTTCGATCGATCATCTAGGGTTATCGGAAGAAGGTCTGCCGCATTTACTGAAGCTGGTCGATAAAGGGGTACGTGTGAAAGCGACCGGTTTTGGCCGAGTTGAATTAGATGTAAAAAAATCACTGCCGGAAATTTACAGCATTAACCCGGATGCACTTATGTTCGGGACGGACTTGCCATCGACCCGGGCAAAACGACCATTTGAAATTGCGGACATTACGCTGATCCAGCAACTTTTTGATGAACAAGCTAGCGATAAAATCTTCTATACGAATGCGTCGGCTTGGTATTTTGGCAAATAATAAAATTTAGCGAAGAATCCACTGAGCAAAGCTGAAATAATTATATAAAAATAGTAACAGCCTTTGTAATGATGTTTAAAAATAGCATAATATGGGTAATTTCTCTTCAATGTATTTAAAGAGGTGAACATATGAAAGGGAAATATTTTTCGAATACTGTATTTACAGTTTCAGCAGTATTTATATTAATCTGTGTTATTTTTGGAAGCATCGCACCAAAAGCGTTCAGTAATGTTGCTACATATTTATTTGGTTTGACAACCGACTATTTTGGCTGGTTTTACTTGCTCTCCGTTTTTATTATTATTGTATTTCTTTTAGTGCTGGCTATTTCCAAGTACGGGAAAATCCGTTTAGGAGGAAAAGATGCACAACCGGAATTTAAATTCCATACATGGATTGCACTATTATTTGCAGGGGGCCTTGGAATTGGGTTAGTTTTCTGGGGTGTGGCCGAGCCGATGAGTCATTACTTTAAAACACCATTTAACGATGTCCAGGCACAAACAACGGATGCTGCCCGTCTCGCAATGGGCTATGCCTTTTTCCACTGGGGGATTAGCCAATGGTCCGTATTTGCGATCATTGGGTTAGTTATGGCCTATATGCAGTTCAACAAAAAAAGAGATTTGTTAATATCTACAGCGTTAGAGCCTGTCACAGGAACAAATCAGGGCATTAAAAATACAGTTGATATATTGGCTGTTATTGCTACAGTAATGGGTGTTGCCACGTCAATCGGATTAGGTGTTTTACAAACGAACGGCGGTTTAAATGCCGTCTTTAACACACCGATTTCAATTTGGGTACAGCTAGCAATTATAGGTGTAGTTTTCATTGGATATATGGCATCTTCTATAAGCGGCCTGCAAAAGGGGATTCGTATATTAAGCAATGTAAACATGTACTTGGCCTTGATTTTACTAGTATTTGTTTTTGTTACAGGCCCTACAGTTTTCATATTGGAAAGTTTCGTTTTAGCAATCAGTGATTATATTACGAATTTCGTACAGTATAGCCTACGATTGCAGCCGTATGCAGGGGGAACGTGGGTGAAGGATTGGACAATTTTCTATTGGGCGTGGGCGATTGCCTGGTCACCTTTTGTCGGATCGTTCGTAGCACGTGTATCGAAAGGGCGTACAATCCGTGAATTTATCGTCGGCGTTTTAATCATTCCGCCGGTTATCTCTTGTTTCTGGATTGCGGTATTTGGCGGTTCAGCACTTTACTTTGATTTGAACAAAGGCACTACAATCGCCGAAGCAGTTGATACTGATCTGACTGTCGCCTTGTTCCTTATGCTGGAACAGCTTCCGTTAACAACGATTGCCTCGATTTTAGGGATTGTTTTAATTGTTATTTTCCTTATTACATCAGGAGATACAGCTACATTTATTATGGCAAGTATGACGGATAAAGGGACAATGAACCCTCATAATCGATTAAAAGTAATATGGGGTGTATTAATCGCTGCGATTGCAAGTGTACTATTGTTTTCAGGCGGGCTCGAAGCATTGCAAACAGCTTCCCTCATATCAGCCCTTCCTTTTACTGTCGTCATGCTCTTACTCATTGTATCCTTCTTTAAAATGATCCGACATGAAGTCATTCCTATTACGAAACGGGATGTCCGTCGTCATAAACGAATTATGGAACATATCGAAAAAAACGAAAATAATACAAACAAATAGATAAAGACCGGACAATCACCGTTAGGTAGTTCAAAATAATAGCTTTTATTAAAATAAAGTTTAATTACAAATAAGGCGGGTAATTGTTAGGGGAACGCCAAAACACAATCTAGGAGGAATTACAAAATGAGTGAAATGAATAACATTAACAAAAAACTTGAAGAATTATCTCCTGAAAAAAAAGATCAGATTTTAGAAAGTTTTTCAACGTTCAAAAGTTATTTGAACGACCAGCTTGCTAAAGGTGAACGATTAGGTTTGAGCGATGATATGTTGGCAAAAGGTGCCAAGTTTGTAGCGGATCATTTAGCTAAAAACGAAGAACCTCGAAACAGTGAAGAAAAAGTGCTGCAAGAATTATGGAAAGTAGCAGATGAAAATGAAAAGAAAGCATTGGCAAGTGTGCTAGTTAAAATGGTACAAGCAGATTAACACGTTGGATTAAGTTTAGTAGAATCCAATCATACAAAGAAACGCAAAAGCTGATTTGCAGCTTTTGCGTTTTTTATGTTTACTACACTTTAAATAGATTGATTTGTTCTTGAACTCCGACAGCGCCTTCACTCAATGATTGGGCGACCTCGTTAATCTCCTGCATTGTAGCAGTTTGTTCTTCAACTGCTGATAGGACAATGCCAATCTCACCGGCAGCGCTGTTAGCTGCATGAGCCATTTCAGCAATAGACGCTGCAACTTCCTCGGTACTTGCGGAAATTTGTTCGGACGATGCAGAAACTTCCTGAATTTGAGCAGTCATCTCTGTAATCGACCCGACAATATGATTAAACGAAACTTGCGCATTTTGTAAGTAGACAACACCTTGATCGACATTTTGAGCTGTTGTATTGACGCTTTCTTCAACTTCTCTCGTATCTTTTTGAATTGTCGATGTAAGGCCGGCAATTTGTGATGCCGAGCTTTTCGATTGCTCTGCCAGTTTGCGCACTTCGTCAGCGACAACGGCAAACCCTTTCCCATGTTCTCCTGCACGGGCTGCTTCAATTGCTGCATTTAGAGCAAGCAAGTTTGTCTGATCTGTAATATCCGTAATCACTTTTGTAATGTTCTCAATTTCGGCAGATTGTCTGCTCAGCTGTTTAATTTTTTCTTTTGTTTCATAAGAAGATTGCTGAATAACCGACATTTGCTGTTCGGCTGTCTGTAATGTATGACCACCTTCTCCTGCAATTGTCTGCATGTCCATCGCATGAGAGTTCAATACTTGCGCGGCTTCAGCGATTCGGCTTACACCTTGAGCTGTCTCATCCATAGCGACAGCACAATCATTACCGATTGCTGCAGAGTTACTACCGCTTTCAGCAACGGTTTCCACACGTTTTGCAATGTCAGCAGAAGCAGCCGACACTTCATCGGTACTGCTCGCCAGCTGTTCTGAAGCAGCTGTTGTACTTGAAACGTTCAACGATACATTACTGATTAAGCTGGAGAGACTGGCTTTCATGGCATTAAAGGCAGCCGCGAGTTCGCCAATCTCATCTTTCGTTTTCACATGAACATCTTCTTCTCGTAAATCCCCGTTTGCAATCACATGTGCCGCATTTGTTAATCTGTGTAAAGGGCGAGTAATGTTGAGTGTAATAAAGATGGCTAAGCATGATGCCAGTAAAATACCAATAACGGAAATGGTAATCATGAGTGCTTTACTGATTTTTGCACTTGCTGTTGTTTCATCGCTTGTTGTATGCATTTGTTCCTTTTGGACATCAACAATGCTGTTGATTGTTTGCTGAATCGAGCGGTTAGCAGGTACAGCAAATTCAAATAGCATATTATTAGCTTTTTCAAATTCATCGTTATCAATATAGTCAATAACTTGAGAAACATAGTCATTATATAAAGCTTGATTTTCTTTTAAAGTATTAATTTGTTCCTGCATATCAGCAGTTCTAAATAATCCTTCGATTTCACCGATTTTTTCTGCAATTGTTTCTCTTTGAGTAGTAAGGTTTTCTAAATCAGCTGAATCCTGACGTAAAACATAAGAGCGGATATACAGCCCTTGTAATGATGTCGCATTTTGGATTTCCGATAGTTCCGTTACTTTGTATACTCGATCTTCAATTAGGAACGAATAATCCTTATCGATTTCATTCATTTTAATGACAGAAAAAATTGAAAGAAAAATGAGAATTACAATAACGATACCAAAGCTACCGAACAGTTTCTTTCCAATATTCATATTTATTTACCTCCGAATTTCATAGTTAAAATATATCTATAACTTCGGTTTAAATTCAAAGTACTTAAGACTTACATTTGAAAAGAGGGAATACTTATTTAGTCTTAAATTAAAGTTTTGGCATTAAGTAATATTTCTATTGTTTTAAGTAGGATATTTCGTCATATTCCAGTTTAATGTATGGAATTAAGTTTCTGGGGTGCATTTTCTAATATATTGCCGGGTTGTTCTAATATAGCGAAAAATGTTTTAATAAAAGCTGGATGTACTAATATAAGTGCCCGTTGTTCTAATAAGTATCCGAGATGTTCAAATAAAGTCAGTGAATGTTCTAATATCACGGTGCAATCTACTAATATCGGATGCAACTCTTCTAATAAAACACCAAACCGTATACCACAAACCGCAAAACAAGGAAAACTACCTCAGCCAAATGCACATTTATTGAAAACTTCTAATAAACTTTGTCGGTGTTCTAATAACCCATCGCAATCTTCTAATATCATGCGCAACTCTTCTAATAAAATAGCAAACCATATCCCGCAAACCGGTACATAAGCAAACATCTCGCACCAGAAGTCCATTAAAAGAAAACTTCTAATAAAACCACCCAACCCCATAAGAAAAACCGAAACCCTATAAAAGGATTTCGGCATACAATTAAGTTCTAAACTTCGCCACAATACCTTGCAGCTCTTCGGCAAGATGGGCAAGGGAACCTGCTGCGGTATTTACTTCTGACATCGAGGCAAGCTGCTCTTCAGAAGCGGATGCAACCGACACGGCATTATCGGCCGTAGTTTCGGAGACTGCCGCCATTTGCAGTGATTGCTCTGATACAGTTGCCATTTTCGAATGAATACTATCAGAAACAGCTGTAATCTCGATTACCTGGTTTTGTACCTGACCGATAATAGCCAGAATTTCGTCAAACGTTGCCTTCGTATCATACGAAATTGTGATCCCCGCATTGACGCGATCCTTCACTTGCTGAATAGATGCAACGGTTGTCGTCGTATCATTTTCAATCTCAACGGCAATTCGCGAAATATCGGATACCGACTGCTTCGTCTGCTCGGACAGTTTTTTCACTTCATCCGCGACAACGGCAAAGCCTTTACCAGCTTCACCCGCACGCGCTGCTTCGATTGCAGCATTCAAGGCAAGCAGGTTCGTCTGATCGGAAATATCCTGTACAAGCTTTAGTATATTGACGATCTCAGTCGTACGGCTAGCAAGAAGTGTTAAAGAATCAGCTGTTTCATCGACTGTTGATTGAATGAGATTCATTTGGGATACAGTGTTTTCAACATATACCGAACCTTTTTCAATTTTTTCATTTGTAGAATTAGACAATGTTGTTGCCTGATTCGCCTGATTCGCAATTTCCTCAGCTTCTTCTAATACTTTTTGTGCAAAGGAGGCAGAGGCGTTCGACATTTCTTTTTGCTTGTCCGCTGCATCCGATACATTTTGAATGGAAGTGGAAATCAGTTCTGTGCCAAGCATTGTTTCATCGGCACTGGCCATCAGTTCCTCGGCAGATGCTGCAACCTGATCTGAACTGTCCGATACATGTGTAATGATTTCCTTTAAGTTGCCGGTCATTTGGCGGAATGAAACCTGCAGTTCGCCAACTTCATCGTCAGACTCTTTATCCTCAAACTGCACATTTAAATTCCCTGCAGCAATTTCTTTTGCACCTGCAGTTAATCGACTGATGCGGCCAACAATTCTGTTTGTAAAATACAGGGCCGATACAACGCTAATAATAATCAGTGCGATCGCTGAAATAATGGAAATCCATGTAATGGCATTAATTTTATTGCCAAGCTCTTGCTGCATTGCGGTATAGTTTGCACTGACATCACGTTTCAACTCGACTACATCATTGACAATTCCTCGTGTACGCTGGGATTGGCGCTTAATTTCCGCCACATTTGTTTCCTGTAGGGAAGCTGTAGTCGCTTCAGCAATTTTAGTGAATTTTTCTTCAAATTGTGCACTAATCTGACGTTGGCGATCTGTTGAAAAACTGCTTTGCAGACTATTGTAAATTTTTTCTGTTCGTGCTAAATCTGTTTCAATATTATACTTGTTGTTTTCAGACACATTGATCGAATAGACGCTCAATGATTTCTGCAGGCTTTGTACCGAGCTGTTTAATTCCTCAACAGCAACCAAGGAATCCACCACTTCTTCCGTTGATGCATTCAGGCTCATAAGCTGACTAATATTATAAGCGATAATACAGACAGCTAATATTAGCGGAAACAATGCCAATATTAATATTTTTTGTTTTAATTTCACTGTTGTACGATCCTTTCTTCTACTTAATCGTCAGTTGCCCGTCCGCAAGCTCCTGCTGTAGGTTTTCAATTTGCTTTTGTTCCTGTGCAGTTAAATTCACGACACGGATTGGTGCTAGACTTACACCATTTTCTTTAATGCCAAGCACTTTATCTTTTTCCGAAAGGGTCCCCGTTTCCGAAACTTCTTTAATTGCCTGATAAACAGCTGTATCTACCCGTTTCAGCATGGAAGAAACAATCGTATCTTCTGCAAGGAAAAACTGATCGCTGTCCACACCGAATGCATATACACCGGCTTTCTGTGCCGCTAAAATGGAGCCAACACCTGTAAAGCCTGCAGCGGGATAAATAAAGTCCGCGCCTTGTTCAATCATATCCTGTGCAATGGAGGCACCAAGCTGATCATCACCGAAATTCCCCGCATAAACGGATAGCATTTCTGTATCGGGATTTACTTGTTTGGCACCTGCTTTAAAACCGGTTTCAAAACGTTCGATTACCTCATTTTCAACACCACCGATAAATCCGATTGTATTGCTGTCTGATTTCATCGCAGCGAGTGCACCGAGTAAGTAGGAACCTTCATCTTCTTTAAATGTTATGTTATGAACATTCGGCAAGTCCGACACAGCATCGATTAATAAAAACTGCTCGTCCGGATTGGCAGCGGCAACGGCCTCCATATCCTCCTGGACCGTAAACCCGATTCCAATGATCAGATCCTGACCTTCCTCAACGAGCTCTTCCAGCCCTTGCTTATATGTACCGGTAAATTCAAGTTCACGGTAATCAAATGTTATATTTAATTCATCGCGTGCTTTTTCGAGACCTTCAAAAGCAATATCTGAAAACGACTGATCACCAAGTCCTGCATCTGACAGCATGACCCCAATTTTCACCCGTTCCTTTTTCTCTTCCTCTGACTTCTGTGAGCAGGCAGAGAGCACGACTACAACGAGAAGACTCATCAAAAACAACCATCTTCTTTTCATTTCATCAGTCCTTTACTTTAAATACATTATGTAGAGGTTCGACCTCCAACATTTTCAATTTTAACGTATACTTGTCATTTAATAAATGAAATAAAAAAATTATGCAGAAAATTAATAATTTTTGGGAGATTATGGGTAATCGAAATTTTATTAGAAGATAACTTGGGGATATTAGAAAAGATCCAAGCGTTATTAGAAAATCGGAAAGTCATATTAGAACATCTCAAATTAGATGAGTACTTCTCCAACTATAAAAAGAAAATTCTGAAACTTAAGTTGACACAATCTGGAAGCATGCAGTATAGTGTAGTAATTAAAAAGGGGGAAACTTTATGAAAGGGTTCATTTATACTCAACAGCAGTTTGCACAATTACATCTTCATACTAAGTAGTCTTGCTATCTTTATTAAATTTTTAATAATGAATAGGAAGACTTTTTCGCATTGAATCGTATAATAAAGCCGTTTTGGAGCTTTATCATTATACGATTTTTTTATTTCTCAAAAACAGGAGGATTCGTATGAAAAAAATGGACTATCAAAATGTAAAAGGAACACAGGATTACTTGCCGGCTCAGGAAGTTGTAAGACGCAACATTCGGCGCACTTTAGAAGATACGTTTATGTTGTACGGTTGTAAGCCATTGGAGACGCCGATATTAAACTATACAGAGTTAATGGCTTCCAAATATGCAGGCGGGGCTGAAATATTAAAGGAAATGTACACATTAACCGATCGAGGAGAACGCGATTTAGCGCTTCGTTATGATTTGACGATACCTTTTGCGAAAGTAATTGCGATGAATCCACAGCTTTCAATGCCATTTAAGCGCTATGAAATCGGAAAAGTCTTTCGGGATGGACCGATTAAAGCAGGGAGATTTAGAGAATTTACTCAATGCGATGTGGATGTAGTCGGTATCGAGTCACAGTCTGCAGAAGCTGAACTGATGGTGATGACAATCGATGCTTTTAACAAGCTAAATATTGAGATGTTGATTCAATTCAATAATCGCAAGCTATTAGCAGGGTTATTGCAATACTTTAAAGTCCCTCAACTAAAAATAAATAGCGTCATTCTCATACTGGACAAAATGGAGAAAATAGACCAAGTTACTTTACTGAAAGAACTGGAAGAACAGAACCTTTCACCTTCAACGATTGAGTTAATTAAGCAATTTTTAAATGCCAATCCGACAATTGCCTATTTTGAGAAGTACCGAGAGGAGAATGAATTAATTAAACAAGGCTATGAAGAATTAATCGAGCTTCAGGATTATTTACAAGTTTTAAATGTTGGTGAAAATTGTGTGTTTAACCCATTTTTAGCTCGAGGTCTGGAGATATATACAGGTTCCATTTATGAGCTGTTTTTAAAAGATGGTGCAATTAAATCAAGTATTGGAGGCGGTGGTCGTTACGATAATGCAATTGGAGGATTGATCGGTTCAGAGGAAAAGTTTTCGACTGTAGGTATCTCATTTGGTTTGGATGTTATTTATACAGCAATGGAGCAAAGAGAAAATAGTGAAGATCAGGCGTTGGTGGATATTTTTATTATTCCATTAAATACGCAAAAGGAAGCACTGCGTTTAGCATGGCAATTACGTCAGCAGGGAAATCGTGTAGAAGTTGAACTGAGTGGTAAGAAATTGCGGAAAGCAATGGAAAAGGCAAACCGCGAAAATATCCGGAAAGTGATCATTTTAGGAGAAAATGAAATGAAGTCAGGACGATATGAAATGAAAGATATGCAAACAGGAGAAGTGGAGCAATTTGAAATACTGTAATTTAGAAGGGAAGAGATGGGATGAATATTCGAAAAGCAAATAGAGACGATGCACCGGGGATTGCAAAAGTGCATGTTGATAGTTGGAGAACTACATATAAAGGCATTATACCCCAAAGCTTTTTAGATGAATTAAGCTATGAACAACGTACAAAACTGTGTATGGGATAGTGTAGAAAAAGTAATCCAACAATCAAAATAAAAAATTTACATTTTTTGGCTAAATAAAATAATTTTATTGAATAATCGTAATATTATGTTATTATTTTACAGTATACTATATCTAAAAACCCAGAAATTCCCTAAATATTAGGATAATAGAAATAAAAAATTAGGAAGTAAAACATGCTACATTCCTTAATAGACATGATATAATAATTGTTATCAGACATTTCAGTTAAAAGGGAAGGGGGCAAGTATGGAATTTAATCAAAGAACGAAAAAGAACGTATTATTGCTTTGGTTAGCTACTGGGCTACCCCTCATGTACGGCCTATATCTTCTGTTTCCAAATCAGCCGATCGACTGGGAAATTTTTGTGTATTTATCGATATTCGCGCTCATCACAACAGCCATTCCATTTCAAATTGGAAACACGACGATTATTCTTTCACAATGGGTCACATTGGCAGCCTTTCTGCTGTACGGCGTCGGGGCGGAAATGCTGATTGTCCAATTAAGTATTTTACCGATTATTTACCAGATGAGAAACCATAAAGATGCGTTTTACCGAATCATCTTTACTTCTTGGATGTTTGCCTATACGTCGTTTTTGGCTGCAGGCATTGTTCATTTAGCGGGGTTTGAAGTAGGGAATTCGAATTTAACGCATTTACTGCTTTACGGAACGGTATTTGTCGGGTTCCATTTGTTTATCAACCATACGATTTTATATGTACGCGATCGCTTTACAGGTGAAAACGAAAAGTTTTTCAGTGAACATATATTATGGGATTACGGCAGTGCGACCATTACAATCCCGTTTGCCATTACATTAGTTATCCTGATTAATGAAATTGGGGCGCCGGCCATTTTCCTGCTTGGCATTCCGTTTTTTGCGATAACATTTATTGCAAAAATGTATAATATTTCGGAACGGGTCAACTTTTCACTCAGTAAAGCAAGCGAATTTGGTCATGAGTTGGCAGACAGATTAAGCGCCCAGCAAATTATTGAACTGTTTATGCACCGGGTGAGTCAGCTCTTTGCACATGATGCGATGTATCTTGTCGATAATATTCAAGGGAAATATGTGATTTTGCGTGCAAGAGTAGATAGAAAAGATATCGAAATTCAGGCTGATTCAGATTCAATCCGCGATTCATTTATTCATATTTGCTTCCAAACAGAAGACAAAAAGGTATTCTCAAGTGCAAAAGAGTGGGAAGAAAATGCGCCGGATTTCCTCCCGCATGATATGAATAGTGTCATGATTGTTCCAATACACCGTAACCAAAAAACGGAAGGAACATTAATTTTAACAGCACGCAAAAAGAATGCATTTGAAAAGTATCAGATGGATATCGTTCACTTACTGTCGACGTATTTTGCCGTGTCTCTGGAAAAAGCGAAATACTTAAGCGCGGCAGTTGAGAAAAGTGAGACTTGTGCATTGACAGGTCTATATAATTATCATTATTTAGATAAAATGCTAGTAGTAGAGCAAGAGCGGATTAAGGCGAATCCTCATCTTCAATTTTCATTGTTAATGATGGATATTGATTATTTTAAACGGATTAATGATACGTATGGCCATCATGCGGGAAATATCATCCTTCAAAATTTTGCCAAGCTACTAGAAAACTTTGTTCCGGAAGAAGCGGTTTTAGCTAGGTATGGTGGAGAGGAATTTGTCATGCTTTTACCGCATAGGACGAAGGAAGAGGCAGTCCAATTAGGTGAAGAAATTCGTCAATGTGTAGAAGTAACACCATTTTTAATTGAATCCGATTTAGCCGAAGCCGGTCAGAAAGAGCTGGTGTTTATTACAGTGAGTATCGGTGTTTCAAATGTCCCGGATGACACGGATGAAACGAAAGGGCTTTTACGCAATGCCGACCGTGCATTGTATATCGGAGCAAAACAGGCAGGGCGCAATAAAGTAGCAGAGTATTCACGTTAAGAGAACTCCTTAGTTAACGCTATGGAGTTCTTTTATTATTTTCAGCCTAAAATTTATTAATTACACGATAATAAATCATACTAATATCATATGAATTAATATATGATGAAAGTATAATTTTTAAAGTTGAAAAATTCTGTGTAAAAGCATAAGCATGAATATTGGAGGAATGGCAGATGGCAAAAATCTATGTAATCCATGAAAATGATGATTGGACGCGTCACTTAGTAAATCGATTAGAAGAATTAAACTTACCGTATGAATCATGGCATTTGGACGAGGGGATTGTTAACTTAACAGAGGCTCCTCCAGAAGGTGTATTTTATAATCGAATGAGTGCCTCTTCACATACCCGTGGTCACCGTTACGCACCTGAACTGACAGGAGCAGTGCTGGACTGGCTGGAATTCCACGGAAGAAAAGTGTTGAATGGCAGTAATGCATTGCGTTTAGAGTTAAGTAAAGTGAAGCAGTATACAGCACTGGAAAAGCACGGAATCAAAACACCGAAAACAATTGCTGCCGTTGGGAAACAGCAAGTTGTTGAAGCTGCAAAAGCATTGAATATCGTACCGTTCATTACGAAGCATAATCGTGCAGGCAAAGGATTAGGTGTTCAGCTATTTTATTCGATCGCTGCATTGGAAGAGCATTTAGCGAAGCCGGATTATGAAGAGCCTGTAGATGGCATTGTGCTGATTCAGGAATACATCGAGTCACCTGAATCTTATATTACACGTGTTGAATTTATTGGCGGCGAGTATTTCTACTCTGTACAAGTGGACACATCCGAAGGGTTCGAGCTTTGTCCAGCAGATGTATGCCAAATTGGCGATCTATTCTGTCCGGTAGGGGAAGAGCCGAAAGAGCAGCGTGCAAAATTCGAAATTGTTGAAAACAACGAAATAAAGCTGCTTGAAAACTATGCGAATTTCCTGAAAGACAGCGGAATTGATGTAGCAGGCATTGAATTCATCCGCAATGCAAAAGGCGAAGTATTTACGTATGATGTCAATACAAATACGAACTATAATTCGGATGCAGAGGCAAAAGAAGAAAAGTACGCAATGCTGCAGCTTGCTAAGTTTTTAGGGCAGGAACTGGAAAAAGTGACAGCTCAAAAAGTGAAATAAAATGAAAAGTCCAATGAAGGGGGAGCGCTACACTGCACTTTCTTCATTGGACTTTTTTATTTATGCTTCTTATGTTGCTTCATTCGTTTGACTAAGAAACCGCCTTTAAACGACTTCGGTTCATAAGAAATTATAAAAGCTGATGGCTCATGATGCTGAACAAGCATAAATAGTTCCTTTTCACGATTCCGTTTCGTTAAAATTTCATATTTGTATCGTTGACTATCCCGGCCTTCACCAACGTATGTCGTTACCGCAAACCCTTCATTTCGCATAACTTGTATCAGTTCTTCGTTGCGGATTTGTGTATTGATTGTTACATATATATAGCCAATCGCAAGCTTTTGCTCGATGCGCGTCCCGATAATGATCCCTAGACCAAACCCGACCGCATACACGACCATTGCAAGAAAACCTTGATCGCCGCTGAAAACAAGAGACAGACCAAACACATAGATGAGCATTTCAACAATTCCGATCAGTGATGCGAGCGTTGTAATATTTTTAACTAAAAAAATTGTTCGCAGAGTAAATAAAGGAACATAGAGCAGTTGTAATAATAGAATAAGCAAAATTTCTTTCATCAAATCGAATCCTTTTCTTTAAATTATGCTCATCATAATATGGGTACTCTTGTAAATGCAATAGATAAGATTATATGGAGAGGCATGAACTAAAATATTTTTTATCCTATCCTTTTCCTATGTTCCCTTTAAAGAATACTTTATGCAATATTTCTCAAAAAAAACATAACTTATATGTTTACCCATCTCTCTTTTGTGGGAAACATATATGAGGATAATTATATAAATTGTTCGGTATAAAGTACTGCTCGTTCATGCAGAAAAAGAGATAGGTAGAAGCTTTCAGAACAAGTCTATCGTTTACTTAATATTATACATAGAACAAAGTTAATGAGACTTATAGACTGAAATATCGACAAAAAAGCCTCTTCATTTCATTTACCTGTCGTTTTCTGTATAATTAGGTGTAACGGGCAATGAATTATGCTTTATCTAAAAAAGTAGAGAGAAGTTGATGTAATGACCATTCTTGTTGTAGACGATAACCAAGTTAACCTCTTTGTTATTGAAAAAATATTGAAAAGTGATGGTTATGAGAAGTTTGTTTCCGTACAATCTGCAAAAGAAATGTTTGACTACCTAGATCCATCCAATGCCCCTAAGTGCTATGACGTTAATGTTATTTTATTGGATGTTATGATGCCGGAGATGGATGGAATTGAAGCTTGTCGTATATTAAAACAAAATCCACAATGGAAAGATATCCAGGTGATTTTCGTTACCGCTCTTGAAGATAAGTCGAAGCTGTCGGAAGCCTTGGACGTTGGCGGCATTGATTACATAACGAAACCTATTAATCGAATAGAATTATTAGCCCGTATACGTGTAGGGAAACGGTTGAAATCAGAACTGGACTGGCATACGAATCAGGAAAAGATTATTCAAAGTGAGTTGGATCTGGCAGCCCGTGTCCAACAAAGTCTATTAAGTCCACCTGTTCATGAACCGGATATCTCGATTACGGCTTCTTATTTACCTTCATCGAATTTGGCAGGAGACTTGTACTATTGGGACAAGCTTGATGAAGATCGCTATGCTGTCATGTTATTGGATATGATGGGGCATGGTGTGTCCGCATCGCTTGTTTGTATGTATATTTCATCTGTTTTGCGTGAGGCAATTAAGAAGCTGACAGACCCTAAGCGTGTTATTTCAGAATTGAATCGTTATATGAATTTACTGCAAAATGAAAAAGAAAATATATTGTACTATTTCACTGGTGTGTATTTTATTATCGATACGAAGCAAAAAACCGTGGAATACGTAAATGCTGGGCATCCGAAAGGGTATGCACTAGTTGATGGGGAAAAGACAGTACCGATTACGTCGACGAGCTATGCGGTAGGATTTGTGGAAGATATCAAAATTGAAAAAGCAGTTATACCATATAATTCTTCTATCCAAATTGTCCTCTTTACAGATGGTGTTCTGGAAGCAATGGGTCCGTGTGATCTGGAATCTGAAAAAGAGCTATGTAAAATTGCGAGTAGCCACTGGTCGACGGACATTTCACCGATTGACTACTTGTTGAAGGGTGAACTGCAACATAATCAGCCGGATGATATGTGTGTATTATTATTGCGCGCCAATAGTTAAGGAAACTAGATTAATTAATAAGTCTTTAAATATAAAAACTCAATTTTTCTCTCACAGAAAAATTGAGTTTTTGCTATGTAGAAATAATTTAATACGAAATAAAAAATGGCACATCCGTAAAAGATGTGCCATTTTTATTTCGATTCCTATATATTGAGTAACTAAAAGTACTTACTACAACCTCTTTTGATAGATTCGCTCTGTTGCGTTAATGGTACGGTATTTGGAAACGAGCGGCGTAAATTGCAATGTTTCTTTATCGCCTAAACCCAAATATCCGTTTATTGCTAAGCTATCGTAAAAGAGATGGTGTACTTCATGCTGCAGATCCGGTGTAAAATAGATGAGCACATTACGGCAAATGATAATATCAAATTCCTGAAACGATTTATCCGTTGCCAGATTATGCTGGGCAAACATGATGTTTTCGCTTAAGTATGGATGAAAAGAGGCAAAGCTGTCATCCGTTTTATAATACTGGGAAAAGCTTTCTCTTCCGCCTGCTAAAATATAATTTTTCGTATAGGCTTGCATTTTATGAAGAGGGAAGGCCCCAAGCTGTGCTTTTTCCAGCACATCTTCATTCATGTCAGTCGCATACATCATCGTGCGGTCCAGCAAGCCTTCCTCCTGCAGCAGAATGGCCATGGAATAAACTTCTTCACCCGTTGCGCAGCCTGCATGCCATACCCGGATTTTATCAAGCTGCTTCAACTTAGGAACGATTTCTTCCCGGAACGCCCTAAAGAAAGAGGGGTCCCGGAACATTTCTGTCACATTAATCGAGAAATCATTCAGTAATACTTTTAGTGCATCTTTATCGTAAATAATCGATTCGGTTAATTGTGATATTGATGAAAAATTGTTAATCCGCATCCGATGTTCTATCCGTCGCAATATTGATTGTTGATTATACTTTCGGAAATCAAATCCTGATAATGAGTATACCGCTTCCAATAATAAGCGGACTTCTAACTTCTTTCTATACATTTCGTAAACGTTCCCCACTTGTGAGCCATACCGTTAGTACGGAGAATAGTTGTTCCAAGTTTAAAGGCTTACTAATATAATCGGAAGCCCCTGCTTCAAATGCACGATCTTGGTCTTGCTTCATCGCTTTTGCTGTTAATGCAATAATCGGCAGCTCATGTAATTGTAAATCTTTGCGGATACGCTCCATTGTTTCATATCCGTCCATTTCAGGCATCATAATATCCATCAATACAGCATCAACACGTGTCGCCGTCTGTAAAATGTTCAGACATTCCACGCCGTTTGACGCCTCTAGAATATGAACACCTTTATGTTCCAATGCCTGGCGCAATGCGTAAATATTACGGTAATCATCATCAACAATCAAAATATGCTTTTCATCAAATATTGACTTTGATACACCCATTGCCGGAGCAGCATCTGTATAAACAGCCTCCTGTACAGCAATGTTCGTTTGGGCAGCATTTCCATCAGGTAAGCTTGGCAAGTAAACAGTAAATGTACTACCTTGACCTTCAGTACTTGATAAAGTAATCCAGCCGCCAAGAAGTTTTGTTACTTCACGGCAAATTGATAAGCCTAATCCTGTTCCGCCATATTTACGAACAGTAGCACCGTCCGCTTGCTGGAACGACTCAAATACAATATTTTGCTTGTTTTTCGGAATACCGATACCGGTATCTGTCACACTTACCGTAATCCATGTGTCGCTTAACTGTCTCATGGCCGGTGTAATACGTGCTCGATCCACTTTCACTGTTACCGAACCTTCCTCTGTAAACTTCAACGCATTGGAAAGCAGGTTATTTAATACTTGATGGAATCGTTTCACATCGGTATGGAAGATTTCCGCAAGATCATTTGCGACATCCACCGATAATTCCAGACCTTTTTGATTGGCTATCGGCATAAATAAATTTTGAATATGCTGTGGTATTTCATATACATCCATCTCTCTGAACCATAAATCCATTTTTCCGGCTTCCACTTTTGATAAGTCGAGAATGTCATTAATCAGGTTCAGTAAATCTTCACCTGAATCATGGATGACTTTTGCGTATTCGAGCTCATCATCAGATAGATGGTTTTCATGGTTTTCCGCGAGCATTTCAGACAAGATTAAAATACTGTTAAGCGGTGTTCGCAATTCATGCGACATATTCGCCAGGAACTCGGATTTGTAATTCGAACTTTGACGAAGCTGTTCTGCACTTTGTCTCAGCTCAACTTGTACTTTTTCCAGCTCATGTGTTTTCTGTTCCGCGTCACGTGTACGTTCTTCTAAACGTTCATTAATTGTTGTCAGTTCTTCTGTTTGCATTTTCAGTTCTTCAGATTGTGTTTGTAGCTCTTCTGACTGAACTTGCAATTCTTCCGTCATCGCCTGTGATTCATTTAAAAGACGAATGACTTCCATACGACCGATGATGCTGTTAATCGTTACGCCTAAATGTACAACGACTTCTTTAATTAGGTCACGATGCAGTTGGCTATATGGTTTTAGTGAAGCTAATTCAAAAACCGCTACGACTTCCTGCCCGAAAAATACTGGCACAATAATACCATTTGAAATTGGAATATTACCAAGTGCTGTTTCTAAGTAGTGGAAGCTATTATCTTTATTATCATAGCTTAAAATCCGTTTTTCCTTCACACTCTGTCCAATGAAGCCTTGTCCAACTTCAAAACTTTCACGTCCGACATTGTCGCCAGTTTCCGCAAAGGCAGCAATCTTATTGAATTTGTTTTTATTGCGGATATCTTGAATATAAAATGCGCCATATACCGAATGTGTACGTGTCGTCAACGAGTTCAGCAGTACTTCACCTAATTCATCGAGTGTATCGACACCTTGGTAGGCTGTTACAACCTCGGCCAAGTTTGTTTGGAACCATTGACGGTTCTCCAATGTGGTTAGAAGTGAATTTGTTGCCAGTACGAGATCTTTCACTTCATCGTTCGTCTTAGCAGTAATTCGCTTCCGTACTTTCCCGTCTGATGCATTCATATCTTGGATAGCATCGGTTACTTCGTTAATCGACCCTGCGATATTACGAGAAATAATTGTGAAGATGATAATTGTAGCCGTCGCGATTAATGTTAAAATTCCAAAAAGGCTATATGTTAACGCCGTATTTTGGTCATTAAGCTCCGCAACTTTTACTTGAATTGCGTCTGTTTCAAAAGTACGGAATGCAGTGAACTTTTGCTGTAAATCACTGATTGCCACACTGCTTTGCATTCCATCAAACGTCGAAAGTATTTCTTCATTATTATTAGCAAGTATCGCGTTCAATAAAGGCTGTCCAATATTATTGATCCAATCTTCGATACCGCTGTGTATCACTTCCAACTGCTCTTGGCCGCTTGAAAAGTCTCGTACAATTGTGCTTAGTTCTTCATAAGAAGCTTCCCATGTTGCGAGTTCTTCATTAAATTTATCAAGATGAGTTTCGTCATCTGTAATTAAATAACGTTGTAAGGAGGATTCCATATTAAGAATTTGACGTTCTAGATTATTTGACATCATGCGCATTTGGGAATCATATTTAATGACGCCGTTTCGTTCTGATTGTAAACTTGTTATTTGGTTATTTAAGACAAGCGCCGAAACGATTAAACATATTATGAGAATAATATACCCACTCGTTATTTTGAAGCCAATGCCCCATTTACGTTTTTTATTCATTGTGTGTTCCTACCCTGCCTTTATATAAAATTTCTATCATCTAAGTATACTATAATTTAGTAGACTGTACGAATATGATGATTGAAAAAGCAGAAAGAATCACGATTTTTAATTAAAAAGAATCTTTTAATTCGTATCAATCTTTCCATATACTCCGCCGCCGCCTCCTGTAATGGCAATTTGTCCTTTTCTTGATAAATCGATGAGGACTGCAAGTTTTTCAGGAATGACGCTTTTTAGTTCCTCAAATGATGCTTCATGTAAAATATTCATCTCGGTGCCGAATGCATCCAACATCTTTTCAATTGTTTTAGCGCCAATACCCGGAATAAAATCGAGCGGAACTTGGTGAATATACGGAGGTCTGCTGATTTCCAGCTGCGGGTTATCCGTTAATTCTACAATTCTTTTTGCAACGCCTTTGATCAACTGTTCCTTTCCGCAATGAGGGCAGCGGCTATGACCTTCCTCTATTAATTGTTCGCCGCAGTTGGCACATACCGTTTCGTGATACTTTCCAAGTAGGGGATTAAGTCCGTAATTAGCTATGATTTGTCTGCCTTCCATCTTATGGAGCGCTTTTCTCAGCTCTTCAAAATTAACATCCTGTACCTGGATTTTCTGATATTCACGGGCAAGCTTTCCTAAAGAATGCGCATCCGAATTTGTTACAAAGCTATAAGGGGCCAATTCACTAATCCCTTTGACCATCATCGTATCAGAACTTAATCCGAGTTCAATTCCATCAATGAGGTTTGGATCAAATACTTCCGTTAAACTACTTTTAACCCCTCTGCCGAAAAGGCTTTTAAACGGGGTAAATACGTGCGCCGGAATAAAAAGGCCGCCAAGTTCATGGACTTTTTGCTGCAAAGTGTGTCCATCACATCGCGTACGCTGTGTGCTTAGATGGATGTTCTTCTGGTGAAGCCGGAGCCAATTTGAAAACTGTTTCATCTTAGTAAGTGTCGGTATATAGCAAAGAACATGGATTGGCCCATGGCAGTTGGCATCGTAAATCTCGATTTCCGTTCCTAAAATGAGCGTCGTCTTTTTATAACGAATTCCGCCTTCAGCTAATTCTGTTGCTTTTTGTTCTAGAAGAAGATGTTCCACTTCTTCGATTACTTCTGGCGAATGACAATCAATAATGCCGATTAAATCCAATCCTTTTCTCGAAGTAGCGGTTTCCAAAATATTTGTCAGCGTCAAGTTTTTGCTTCCTGTTATTTTTACTGCCCGACCTTTATAAGTACGACCAATATGTATATGTAAATCCGCATAAATTTCCTGCCACATTATGCACACATCCTTAAAAGAGTTGTTTTTTAAATAATACCCGAAATTCGAAGTTTATTTTCAACGTGGGGAAGTTTATTTATATTAAATAGCTTAAGCACAGGTCACGACATTCTATAGCAGTAAAGCGCAAAGAGAGGGTGGGACATAACCCAAAAATGCCATTTTTCTCTTAGAGAAAAATGGCATTTTTTTGCTGAGCGTAAAATTGATTTCCATTTCGGGACGCTTTCCGCGGGTGTGAGGCCAACAGGATGTTGGTCACAAAAGCGTTGCCACAGGACGTGGCGTTCTTAGCTTTTGTTCCTAGTCTCAGGCGTCACGCTATTCCCGCAGGAAGCTTGCTTGTAGCGAAAGGCGTAGCCGTCAGCTACACTCGCCCTCCATTCCAATCAATTTTATAAAATATCCGTTTCTTAATAAGGTTTTTCTCCTTAGCTTATGAAATTTCTACTTCTGTCCCAGCCCTTCTCGTTCAATTTCGGTTAATCGGCAGCTTCGGATAAGGTCGCTTTAGTTGCGGTAACATTTTCTGAAGACACGCGATTTTGCATATTTACATATGAGCGTTTATCCGAAACGAATGTTAAAGCAATCGCAGCAACTAAACCCGGAATGGCAAATGCGATGAAGTTCATTTCAATCGGCAATGCAATCGATAATAGGAACCCGCCTAGAAGGGGACCCATCATGCCGCCCATACGCCCAATCCCGGATGCCATCCCTAATGCAGTGGAACGGATATTTGGCGGGTAGTACTGTGAAACGTATGCTTGTACAATATTTTGAGCACCGATTGTTGCAGCACCAGCGACAGCAACTAACACATAAATGTAAAATGTATTACCGCCAAACCCTAGAAGTGTTAAAGCGATTGCACCAGAGGCATACATCGGAACGAGCATTTTCTTTGAACCGTATTTATCACATAACCGGGCGATAATAATCGTACCGACCATTGCACCACCTTGAAGTGTAATGAGGAAGCCTAAGCTCGAGTTCAACCCATAGCCCGCTTCAATCATGAGCTTTGGCAACCATGTGTTTAATCCATAAACCATTAGAAGACATGAGAAAAACGCTGTCCAAAACATGACCGTACTTAAACCACGTTTATTATTAAATAATCCGACAACAGGAACTTTGGAATTATCAACCGGAATATGTTCGAGCTCTTCCGTTCCGTCAAATGTTATATTCGGATCTACTTTTCGTAGATTTTTGAATAACTCTTCTGTCTTTCCCCTTCTAGCAAGGTAAACTGCTGATTCCGGCAGCTTTTTATACATCAATGGTAATAATAGCAGTGGAATTCCGGCCACCCAAAAAATCGACTCCCAGCCTAAGCTTGGCATAATTAAGATACCTAGAATAGGGGCTAACATCCCGCCGACAGAATAGCCGCATAATACGATGGAAACGACCATACTACGCATTTTTTTAGGTGAATAATCTGTCAATAATGCGATGACATTCGGCATAATGCCACCGAGGCCCAACCCAGCGAAAAAGCGGAAAATTGAAAATAACAATACATTTGTTGTAAAGCCACATAGGACTGTAAATAAGCTAAATAATACGATCGAAATCGCGGTAACTTTTTTTCGGCCAATACGGTCTGCTAAAATCCCTAAAATGATCGCACCAAACATCATACCGAACAAACCATAACTGCCAATTGCTCCGGCTTGAACTGTCGTCAATCCCCATTCCTCGATTAGTACAGGGACAACTGTACCATAGACCACTAAATCATACCCATCAAATAAAATAATGAGAAAACACCATGCCAATAAGCTGAAATGAAAGCGGTTAAATTTACTGTCTGCAATAACTTGTGCTACGTTAATTTTCTTCATATGCATTCCCCCTAAAAGTCCCCAATCCCCATTGAAATGACTTGAATTATTAATATAGTGAACAAAGTTCATAATATTTATAGATAATAATATTCTGAATTAAGGTAATTTTCAATGTTTATTATTAAAAAAGTTAAAAAAACATCAAATTGTCTAGCTTATATAAATTTTTCGTTAAAATGCACAAAAGGGTAAGAGAATAACTGTACAATTATTTTATTTCTTTTAGGAGATATTTGTTAGCGTATGAAAAAAAAGAGGGGTTAAATTAATATGTCCTGCTGACAGGGGAAATTCACTCAGCAGGACCGTTTATTTACTCGTCATTTTAATTAAACAATAGATTTTATTGCTTGCCATTTTTCCATTACGACATCTTCATCAAACGTACTAATGATTCGATAATTTTCGTCATCTAAAATGCGGTAATGCTTGCTTAAAAGATTTTGCTGAAGTCGGTGGTGTTTAAATTCGTCGATGTTCTTCCACCAAACATAACCGCCCATTGTTTTTTCACGTGGGGTAATGATGACATTATGTGCGGTAAGTTCAATGACTTCCATCGGGTCGCCGCCAATACGGTTTTGTAATGTTTCGCTATGACGGAAGAGGGCACAGATCGCAATCGTCGTTGTCCAGTTTGCATAAGTACGCTCTTTCTCGATCTGTACGAGCGTCTTTTTCGAAATGCCTAAAATTTCGGCCATTTTATCTTGCGTGTAATTATTTTCCGTTCGGATAAGTTTCAAACTTTCCGATGTTATTTGAATGATAAAATCTCGATCCATCGAATCACCTCGTGTAATAATACACTAAATATAACATAATACTATTTTCATTTCGATGGATAGAAATGAAAAAAAGTAGCCTAAGCAAAATCACCTAGACTACATTCAATGAACAATTATTTTTCTTTTTCTTTTCCGAGTAGCTTGTTTGAAATGACCAGTCCGATTGCACCGATTATGATGAATGAAATCGAACGGATTAAAATGTCGAGTTCGGATAAGTCAAAGAATATCATCTTAATAATTCCGAAAAACAATAAGCCAATACCGACCATCTTCAGATTGCTATAATTTCGTCTCGCTGCAAGGAACAGTGCGAGACAAGCGAAGATGAAAATGAACACGGTATTTAGAATAACCGCCGAACTCCAATTGATGAGATCATGGAAATTCATGAAGTTCGTTATACTGAAGATCCAAATAATCGAAATAATCATACTGGCAATTGTCAGCTGCTCTGTATAACGGCTGAAAAACGTTTTGTAGTTTTTATAAATCCACCCTTGTTCCCAAGAATCTGCAATAATTGCCCACAGGATGGCAAAATATAAAATGCGAACGATAAGGGAAACAATAACGGTGCGATCATCAACCCATACCGTAGAAAGTAAAACAAGTCCCGCAATTCCGAAAACCCCGGCAGCAAGCCATGGGAGAAGTTGACCGGCAATATCACGTTTGATAATCAAAACTGCGGCAAAGGCAAATGCGATCACACTGAAAGCTAAAAACGTTGTATAATGCTGCGGCATATACGCCCAGTCCAGTTTCCAAATATAAAGAAGACCGACTAAATACAATAGAGAAGGGTAGATATCTTCAAGTTTGAAAAGTCTCTTCTTCTCTTCAACCGGTGTACCTTTATACAGAAGCAGCACTTTATAAAGACCGATTAGCATCGCGATGACTAGAACAATGTTTAAATGCTTCAGTGAGAAAAATGGCTCCACTTCATAAAACATTAAAACGAAAAAGGAGAGTACAGTAAACGTAATGCCCTTAACCCATTTCATAAATAATATCGCATGCTTTACCGCAACAACCAGTCCGCCAAAAGTTACGACAATCATCAGTAGCAGCGTCATTTCACTTGAAATATTAAGCTGTGTAATAATATTCAGCAGTACAATAGCCGATAACGTCCCGAACATATCGATCAACAGTCGGTCCGTACGTTTATATACGATGTATAATGCACCAGCTACAATCGTTAAGAACAAAATAAGAGCGATTAGTAACGGGGTCTGTTCACGAGAAAGAATGCCGTTTACCAGTGACAATACAATGACAGTAAAAGTAAATAGTAAACTAGCATGGACTTTACTATTACTAGAATACAACCGTAAGAAACTTACGAGAAATAGACTAAAAACGGCAATGATCGCAAATGCAAAAAATACGAGTCGTTCATCGTGGAATATTGAAACAACCGCCAGTGCTAAAACTGAAAAAATGGTCCCGATATAAAGTGCTTTTCGCTGTGTATGCTTCCAAATAACGATTTGTAGAACTGCGAACAGCAGCACGATGAAAATGCCGATAATGATTCCGCTGAATTGCATGTATTCCAGTAAATAAGGCAGTAATAATGACGTAAAGACAACGAGTACTGTCAATGCTTCATTTCCTTTAATAAAGCTGATGAACACCCCATAAACAATGTAAAGCAGTGCAAAAATCAGAGCCACATATAAACTAAGAACATCATATAAAATGGCCCCTGCAGCAGTAGTTAAAATCCCGACAATGAAGACACCACCGTAAAGCGATAACGCGACAACCCGCGACCCTTTTTCCTTTTTCTCCATATAATAGGCACATGCGCCAAGGCCGATCGATAATGCAAAGCCGGCAATAATTTTGACGCTATCTGATAAAAAGCCGTAATCACTAACGAGTTTCAATCCCCAAAGAACACCGAGCACTAAAATGACCGTAAAAATTCGCGGTAATGCCCGAGTAAACAAATCTTCTAGTGACCGCTTTTCCTTTACGGGAATAGGGTCTTCTCTAGGAACAGCAACCGTATTCGGTACAGATATTTTTTCTCGTACAAAAGGTTTTACTTGTTCTTTTTTAACAGGTACAACATGCTCTATTTTCACATGCTGTTTTAAATGCTGTACTTCTGTTTTTAATGAACGTACTTCCTGTTCCAAAGCCGCAATCCGTTCCAGCATCTCTGAATCTCTTTCCACACAATCACCTCTTTCAATAAAAGTAATGATACTCTATTAGTGTAATTTTACACTTTTGTGTAGTGGAAGTAAATTGTTTTCGGAAAATTCATTTACCATAAAGCTAATCTATAAATAACGGGTGAGGAAAATAGATAGTACAAGGACTATTTATGAGAATGTCATGCATATTATTTATCATTTGAAACTATAATTAAGTAATATAGAAATAAGTAAAATTAGTAGGGGGTAATATGAGTAATTTAATTATTTTTTCAATCATTTTTCTAATCGTCCTAGTAATTTTTATAAAGCTGTTTCGTTCCTTTACCGTACAATTATATATTCGGAGCAGAATACGAAAAGGGATCAGGAAGAATTTCAAACAAATTAAATTGGCAAAAGGCAATAAGCAACAGCTATTTGACGTATATAAAAGTGTTTATAATAACGCGACTTTAAAACCAAATCGATTATTTGCCTCCAGAGACCGAGATAAATTTGAACTGAAAGCAAATACGGAATTAAATCGTATGACGAGAAATCCTTTCACAAAACTGTATGCAAGCGCATTAACCTATTCAAAAGGGTTATTTACATGTCTTTTTCTAATTGCAACAATTCTTTCAGGCGGAATTTTGAAAGACGAAGTAAAAGCCTCTTCATTGACATTGCCGACAGTTGACCAAGACATTCAATTAAAACTGAATGTTAACTTGGAAGATAAAATCGATCAGATCGTGACAACTTTTATGCAAGGTGAAAATAAACTGCAAAGCTTTAATTTTCAAGATTTGGCAAATAAGAAAGTTGTTCCGGTTTATGACGTAAAAGATTTACCGAAGGCAGTGACCAATGTCGAGCAGTTAGGGCAGGCAATCGCCCATCATATGTCGCAGTTTGAACATCAGTTTACGGTGTACTATGAAGGGGATGTGTCCGATTTTGAAACGACAATAGATGAAGTATTTGCATGGCTGGAAGTAAATGAACCGTATTTATGGGCGGTCATGGGCGAGTTCTCAACTCGTGCCAAATACTTTGGCAATAAAGTCGAATGGCATGCAACGGTAAACTATGATTTAACAGCAGAACAAAACGCCATAGTGCTTGGGAAAATCGATCAGATTATAAGTACAATTCCGGAGAACGCAACGGAATCCGATAAAGTAAAATTTGTGAATGATTATTTAGTCGTGCATACTGAGTACAACCTGAACAGTAAAGCAAATCCGCATACCCCTTATTCTGTTTTAATGAATGGGGAAGGTGTCTGTGAAGGATATGCATTAGCAGCCTTATTAATGTTTGAAGCGCTCGGTATCGAAGCGAAATATGTTGTCGGTAATGCAGGCGGACCACATGCCTGGAATTTAGTGAAAGTAGATGGACAGTGGTATCACCTCGATATTACATGGAATGACCCGGTTCCGGATCAGGGAGATCGTGTCCATTATCAATATTTCCTCATAAGCGATGAAAAACTTTCGAATGACCATGAATGGATTAAATCGGATTATCCAAAAACATCTGTAAATGATTACCTTTAAAAAATAATATTGACAAAAAAATGTATTAACCACATAATACACTTATTGGGTGTATGAAGTGCTTAATACATTTTTTTATGCGTACTGTATTAAGCGGTTAGTACAGAGTACAATTCAAAGGATTTTTTTGCGGATAGTGTACTAAGTGAATAATACACGAAAGGAGCTGAACAAGGTGGATGTGAAATTCAATAACCGGGATCCTGTATACGTGCAGGTAATCCGTCATTTTAAGGAACAAATTGCAAAAGGTTCGTTTGCGCCAGGGCATGTCATCCCATCTAGACGGGAATTGGCCAATCAGCTCAAAATCAACCCGAATACAGTGCAGCGTGCCTTTAAGGAAATGGAGGAGCAGAAATTGATTTATACAGAAGGAAATATGCCGAGTTGCATTACGAAAGATGAAACGGTACTGAAAAGTGTACGAGAAGAATTAATCAGTGAAGCGGTGCAAGTATTTATCAGTTCGATAAAATCAATCAATGCACCACTTCCTGAAATAATGGAGCTCGTACAGAAACAGTATGAGGAGGCGGAGCAGCGTGATTGAAGTAAAAAATGTCTCTAAAAAATACAAAAGAAAGCAAGTATTGAAAGATATGAGCTTTACTGCAGAAAAAGGGGAAATTACATGCCTGATCGGAATTAATGGTGCCGGAAAAACGACCATTATGAAATCAATCATGGCGCTCACTCCGATTGACCGTGGCGAAATTTTAATCGATGGCAAAAAAATCAGCAAAGATATGTACGAAAAAATTACGTATATCCCAGACCGTCTGACAATGTCGCCAAACTATACAATTGCACAAAGCTTCGAGTTTATGGCCGATTTTTATAAAGTGTGGAATGAACAGCGGGCAATTGAACTTCTCGCCTTTTTTCAACTGGATCCGAGCGATAAAATTTCAAGCTTGTCAAAAGGGAACACGGCAAAAGTCAATTTACTGCTTGGCTTGGCATTGGATGTAGACTACATACTAATGGATGAGCCATTTTCCGGAATTGATATCTTTTCAAGAGAACAAATTGCGAATGTCTTTACGAGTCATTTAATCGAAAACCGCGGCGTCATTATTACAACACATGAAATTAATGATATTGAACATTTAATTGACAAGGCGGTGCTCATTGGAGACGGGCGTGTATTAAGAGAAATGAATGTAGAACAAATGCGGGAAACAGAAGGCAAATCTGTAGTAGATGTAATGCGGGAGGTGTATGTCGGGTGAATCATTATATAAAGCTCGTCAATTTTGAAGTGAAACGATTCAGCAAACTCTTTCTAGCTTTAATAATTGCGTTAGTAGCAGCCCAAATTTTTGGTGCCATTATCACGTCTTTACATTATGTAAGCAATGCGGAAACAACGATGCTGCGTGACCATATGACAGTTAGCGACTATATACAAAACTATGGTCCGTATTCACTGCAGAACTTTTTATTTTCGGAATACTTCATACTATCCGTTGTATTTGCAGCAGCGTTAATTATGATTTATGTATTTTTTATTTGGTACCGTGACTGGTTAGGGAAATCATCGGTTATTTATCGTTTGCTCATGCTTCCTACAGCACGCAGAAATGTGTATTTTGCCAAATTGACTACTATTTTGCTTTTTGTTTTCGGTTTAACAGGAATGCAAATCGTCTTACTGGAAGTTGTGGATCAAATTACTCAACAAATAGTACCTGACCAATTGTGGATGGATGAAAGTGTAATTTATATTTATTCTACTGAAATACTGAATTTATTGTATCCACAATCACCGTTGTTATTTGTTTTCTATTATGTAATTGGCATTACAGCTGTTGCAATAATTTTCACCTCTATTTTACTTGAACGCAGCTATCATCTTAAAGGGATTTTCCTGGCATTAATCTATAGTGTAATTTCAGTAGTCCTTGTAATGGTTCCAGTAATCATTCAAACGATTACCGATTATTTTTATATGAATGAAATTTATTTACTAGTGACTGGGTTCAGTATTTTAACAACTGCCCTTGCGATTTATTTGGCAGATTATTTATTAAAACGAAAGATTAATGTGTAGAGGAGGGGAATGACATGAAAAAATATTGGCAACTTCTATTAATTGCCGGAATAATCGTTGTAACATTTACAGTGCACTATATACAAGTAGTGAACGCAAAAACCAAAGAGTACGATTTTACATTCGAAAAAATTTCAGGTGATGATAAATATATAGATTCATTGATGTTCGAAACAAGTTATGAATATGGGATAGGCTACAATTCACTTCTTATTAGTAAAGATGAATCCACATTAATCGATTCTACCCATAACCTTAGAGAGCCGATAATGTTTCAAAGACTTATAGATGAACATAAAAGCTTTATGCGCGGTAAAGCATTAATTGCAAATAACTTTTTTGAGGATGATACGAAGCTTATTTATGTGAAGGAACCTGAAGAAGGCTGGAAGGTAAAAGAAGGGAACCCGTACAGTTATGAAATTGATGTACTGGATAAAGTGAAGGATGAGAAAACTTCATTTACTATCGAGTCACAGCTGAAAAATAGATATAACTGGGTTTTTTACAGTGACATTACGGTTGTTGATAATGAGCTTAAACTTATTGCAAAGCAAGTTGATAATGACGCAAGCGAAAAACTGTATCATGTAATTATTGATATGAAAAAACAGCAGTTGCTGAGTGAAACTTTACTTGAAGAAGCAACAACGGATGAAGCGACAAGAAAAAGTATTGATTCCTATAATTCGTATTCATATTTAAGTCATGAAAAATACCATGTCTATTCTATAAATTCTTTTGATTTGAATAGTCCTGAACAAGATCTGATTTCACATCAGTTCAGTGCGTTAAATACGGAAACGAATGAAATAACAGATATTCAGTTACCGGAAGGTTTAGATCAGAACCTGCAAAGTATTGAGGTGGATGATAATTATTTAGTTATCGCCTATTCAACAAAAGAGGAAATAGTCATTTACAGATATAATATCGGACAGCAGCGATGGCTTGAACCGATTACTGAACCGTATCCTGTAAAAATGTTATATCCTGAACTTAACAGCACAATAGCACTAAACGGAAAATTCTACGTCATGACAGAAGTGAATAATGATTTTGTACTCAAGATTTTTGATATTGAACAAGGTACATTACTATATGAAGGAAAACTTATCAATAATAATAATGTGCAACAGAAATATTCTATTCGGATAACTAATGTCTATGAATTAAAAGAGTAAATGGAAACAATTTATTGCTCATTGAATTTGGCTACCAACAGATTTTAGAGTTATATAATAGAAAGACGCTTAATCCTGGCATGTGCGGAAAATCTCCGGCAGGCCTCGATTAAGCGTTTTTTTTGCTACAGCTCATATGGCAGCTTCTCTTCCATAAACTTCAGGAAAGCACGAACAGCCGGGGAGGGGTTTTTCTTTTTATTTGTATGGAGACCGAGGTTCCAAGGGAGTTTCGGATTCACAATTGGAATCGAACTGATCAGCTTATGATCAACTTTCGTTTCCATCGGCTTCGGTAAAATTGAAACACCTAAATTTTCGCTGATCATACCGCTGATAAATTCCCACTCCGAACTTTCAAAAGCAACTTCCGGATGGAACCCGACATGCAAACATTGCTGGATTATAAGCTCATGAAATAATTTTTGTTTTATCAATATAAACGTTTCATGTTCGAGCTCGATTAAATTCACTTGATCCCTGTCCGCTAAAGGGTGTGTATGGTGAACGAAAAGCGAAAGTTCGTTACTAAGGAACGGTACGACATTAAATTCCTTTTCATTTGCCGGCAGCATCGCAACACCAATATCCAAGCTGCCCTCCATAACATTTTGTTTGACCGTTTTTGAATCATCCTCGAATATTTGAATTTTAATATCGGGATATAGTTCATTAAATTCTTTAATAATTCTCGGGAAAAATAAAAAACCGATAACGGGGGGAATTCCCATTCTAATTTTCCCCTTTCTCAAATTCATCAGATCATATAGATGAACGGATATATCATCCAATGATTCCATGATCTTTTCGCCTTCCGCCAATATAATCTCTCCGGCTTCCGTTAACTTAATCTTCTTTGCAGAGCGGTCAATCAGCTCCACATTCAATTCCTCCTCCAAACTTTTCACTACTTTACTCAGTGTTGACTGGGATAAGTGAAGAGACTTTGAAGCTTTTGTAAAACTTTTATACTTTGCAACTTCAATGAAGTAAGTAAGTTGGCGAATATCCATTTAGTACGTCTCCTCCTATCTATGAATTTTATGCATACTTTCCATTCTAACTATGAATTTTACTCAATATAAGGGCGGTTGTATACTAAATGTGTACGAGTTGTGAATATTTTTCCACCTTGTTCGAAAATGTTAATAGTTTATTGTAATTTACAATAAATTTTCATTTTACCATTCACTTTATCTCGAATTGAACTACTAATTCGAGATTTATCTTTTTACATTCCCATTAATTATTAAGGAGGTCATTAAGGCAAACATCTTGCATTAATCAAATGCACAATCTAAAAAATTTATAATAGAACACGAGGTTAATCATAATGAATATTTTAGGAATTATAGGGATTTTGTTAGGGATTCTAACAGTTATTCTCTTTATCGTTAAGAAGCACAACATTATTGTTGCAGCACCAATTGCTACAATTGTTCTTCTACTGTTTAACGATGTGCCGATACTTGAATCGGTATTTGGTAAAGAAAATTCGTACATGACGTTCCTTGCCGGCTTCGTTGCATCGAACTTCGCGATTTTCCTATTAGGATCGATTTTAGCGAAGTACATGGATGTGGGTGGTGCCACTGTATCGATTGCAAATAGAATCTTGTCAATAGTTGGTACGAAAAACCCATATAACGCGTTAGTAGCATTATTTATTATTTCTGCCATTTTAACTTACGGTGGTATTAACGTATTCGTTATTATTTTCGCTTTAGTTCCAATGGCTAGACCGATTTTCCAGCAATTAAATATTTCATGGAAATTGGTTATTATTCCGGTGTTTGGCGGTACGACAACATTCACAATGACGATGCTTCCTGGTGCACCTTCACTGCATAACATTGTTCCTTCAACAGCTTTAGGTACAACATTAACGGCAGCACCATTAATCGGTATTGTGACTTCTATCGCTGCAATCATTTTCATTTTAGTATTTATGAAAATTGTTCTGAACCGCAGCTTAAGTAAAAATGAAGTATTTGAAGATCACTTTGCTGCAGTAGAATCTCCTACTGAACAAAAACGTGAACTTCCGTCATTCTTCATCAGTTTACTGCCAATCATTGTGTTATTAGGTACAATCCTAATCTTCAGTAAAGTAAACTACATTATTTTTATTGCATTAATTATCGCGATTCTTTTAAGTGCTGTATTATTCCGAAAACAAATTAAGAATCAAAAAGAATTACTTAGTGACGGTGCAAATGAATCTGTTGGTTCAACAATTACAACAGGTAGTACAATCGCATTCGGTAGTATTGCAACAGGTGTACCAGCATTCAAAGGTATCTTCTCGTTAATTCAGTCGATTCCTGGACCACCAGTTCTTTCTTTAATGGTAGGTACTGGTTTAATCGGTGGTATTACAGCATCTGCTGTAGGGGCAATCGGCATTTCGATCGCAAACTTTGTACCATATTATTTAGAACTAGGCTTAGATCCAGAAACAATTCACCGTGCAGTTGCAATTGGTTCCGTGTCACTTTCCATCGTTCCTTATTCTGGATTCTTGCTGATTTTCAACAGAATCACAGGGTTATCGATGAAAGAGTCGTTTAAAAATGGTTTCATTTCTGTCTGTGTCACACACTGGGTAGCAATGGCGATTGTCGTTATTATGGCGGTAATGGGCTTAGCTTAAGCAAAGTGAATTTTTGAAAACGCTTTATTTTCATTCAGGGGCGTGTCCGCTGATGCGAAGTTGATGAATTAAGTATGAAAAGAAGTTGAATTTTATAAATCATCGTCTTATCAAATATATTTTTTGGAGGAATTTGTAATGGCTAAAAAAATTGGATTTATCGGATTAGGAACTATGGGCTTCCCAATGGCGGCTAACTTAAAGAAAGCTGGATTCGAAGTAATCGGCTTTGACGCTTGGAAAGGTGTTTACGAAAAAGCTGAAGCTGCTGGTTTCACAATGGTAGATACAGTGAAAGAAGTTGCTGAATTAGCAGATGAGGCAATCATCTCAATGGTTCGTGACTATGCACAAAACGTAGACGTTATTTTCGGTGATAACGGTATCCTTTCAGCTGAAAACGCTGCTGGTAAAACGGTAATCGTTATGAGTACTCTTTCTCCTGATGCTATGAACGAATTAGGCAACCGTGTTGAAACGGAAAGCGGCTTAAAATTAATCAGTGCTGCAGTTTCCGGCGGCGCATCAGGTGCAGCTGCTGGTACATTATCAATCATGACTTCAGGTGCAGAAGAAATCGTGAAAGGTTTCACTCCATACTTCGATGCTATGGGTTCAAACACTTTCTACTACGGTTCTGAAGCAGGCAACAGCCAAGTAGCGAAATTGGTGAACAACATGATCTTAGGTATCAACATGAATGCTATTGCAGAAGGCTTAAAATTAGGTAACCACTACGGATTACCACATGAAGAAATTATTAAGTTATTACAAGTAAGTACTGGCGACAGCTGGGTAGCACGTAACTGGTCAGATGTATCTGAGTGGACTGCAGACACAGCATTAGCAGTCTTACAAAAAGACTTAAAAGCAACTTACGAAGAAAGCATTAACAACAACTTAGAAATGCCATTTAACGCATTATCTTCAATTCAATTATTCCATTCAATGGGTAAAGAAAAGAAATAAGCTTAGATGTATGTAACAAATCCCGCTATCTTTTATGTTAGCGGGATTTTTTATCTTCATAGAGGTATGTTCGTTTACCGAGAGTATTTAATCCTTAAGCAAACTTCAACTTTTTCTTTATACCCAACACCAATTTCAACTCTCGAAGAATAGTATAGTCTTAAACAAATGATTGACTGAATATTCACATTTATTTACACTGAGGAAAATGAGGCGACATAGAGAGACAGCTAGAATTAGACAAAGGAGAGGGTATGTTGTGTTTAAATGGAAGAGCAAAGAGCAGTTAAGGCAATTATTATGTGAACTTGTACAAGTAAAAAGTGTTTCAGGTTCACAGGCAGAAAAGGAATTCCCTGATATTGTAGTGAATAAACTGTCGGAGCTGGCCTATTTCAAAGAAAACCCTGGCCATTTAAATCGAACATATTTGAGTGACGGGCGCAGTTTTATTAGCGCATTGGTCAAAAAATCTCCAGATACTAAAAAAACAATTGTATTAATTAGTCACTTTGATGTAGTGGATGTGCAGGACTACGGAAAATGGAAAAAATATGCTTTTGATCCTGAGAAGCTAACGGAACAATTTTACTCGATCAAAGATGATTTGCCTGAAGCAGTGCAAGTTGATATGGAGAGCGGAAACTGGCTCTTCGGCAGAGGGACAATGGATATGAAATGCGGGCTTGCCTTGCATATGTCCATTGTTGAACAAGCGACGTTCGGAGAGTACGACGGCAACATTCTTTTATTGACCGTTCCTGATGAGGAAGTAAACTCTGAAGGGATGCGAGCAGCGGTTCCAAAACTTGTACAACTTCTGGAAGAGCATAATCTTGAATATACAACAATTTTAAATTCAGAGCCGATGTTCAGCAATTTTCCTGGCGATAAAAATAATTACTTCTATACCGGATCTATCGGAAAAGCATTGCCGGGCTTTTTATGCTACGGGAAGGAAGCCCATGTCGGGGAACCTTTTGGTGGATTAAATGCAAATTATATGGCATCGGTAATCACAGCTGAAATGGAATTAAATACGGACTTTTGTGAAAAAGTGGACGAGGAAATTACACCGCCACCAACAAATTTAATTTACCGTGACTTGAAAACGGAGTATTCCACACAAATTTCACACCGGGCTGTGACGCTGTTTAATTTATTTTTATTTGAAAGAAGCATGACAGACGTTGTTTCATTGCTCCAGCAAAAAGCGATCAAAGCGGCAAATGAAATTGAACAGTCCTATATGAACAAAGCTACGAAGTACTCGCAGCATACGGAATTTACACCGCAGCAATTAAAAGTGAAGGTCATGACGTATGAGGAAATTTATGAATATGCGCTGGAGAAATACGGTGAGGAAAAAGTTGAAGGGCTTCTATCAAATCGGGAAAGCGAAAAAGATGATCGGAAACGAACAATTGATCTAGTCGATCAATTAGCTGCGTTATGTAATGAACTGGCACCGATGATTGTCATTTTCTTTGCGCCGCCATTTTATCCTGCAATCAGTTCGGGCAAAAATGGACTCATCAGCAACCTTGTAAATGAGTTGAAGCAATACACGCATGAAACTTTTAATATGGAGTTTACTATTCAAAACTACTTTGCCGGAATATCGGATTTAAGCTATGTAGGACTAAACTATGAAAACAGTTCGATTGCGTCGCTTATAAACAATATGCCGGTTTGGGATAAAGGCTACTCGCTGCCGATCGGGGATATGAAAAAGCTGAATGTACCGGTGCTGAACATCGGTCCGGTAGGGAGAGACCCGCATAAATGGACGGAACGGCTGGACGCGGATTTTGCATTTGAAACATTAGTCGGTCTACTGGATTTGACGATCGAAAAGTTATTCGCAGCGCATTACGAGGTGAATGAACAAATCGTGAGCAAATAATATTCTGCCTTTAACGTTTTAATGTTAGATTTATGTTACAGTGGGAATACTAACCGCGAAATAGAGCGGAGTTGGAGGCTTATTATGACAAATACAGTAGACGAACTATTAGAATCGCTCGTGGCAGCGACAATAAATAATGAAGTGAAGTGGAGTAAAGGTACGGAAGCACTGGAAGATGTGTTAGAAGAAGTATACGGCAACACGGAAAAGCTTTATTTCTTCTTTGATGAAGAAGAAGGTTCAAACATCGTTTTAGCAACGTATCAATATTACGAAGGCGAAGTAGAAGCCGATGAATTTTTAAAAGAAGGCATGAGCCTATTTGTCATCGATGCAGATGATTTTGAGATTTTAAATGAAGTAACAGATGAAGATGCAGACGATGCAAAGTTATTTCCTGCTTTAATGGAAGCGATTGAAGAAGCGAAGTAAACTTTAAAGATATAACGGGTGTGGACAGTGTTTTATATGGTTCACACCCTTATTTTTTATTTATACGAGCTCAAACACTATGCCTTCAGGATAAATGCCAATATAGGTCTCTTCATCATTTAAATAGGCAATTTCCGCTCCATCAATTACTTGATGTTCGGTTAGTACTGTTAAGATTGATCTCAGTGCTAATCCTAAATCAACAATGAGGCAGAACGTAATGCCGGCACCATCCCCGATTTCGGAGCCATAAAGCTCGCCGTTTCCAGTTTCGTGCAAAATATCATCTAATAAATCCTCCACGAACAGGCTTCTTTCTTCCGCTTCTTCAAACTGCTCTTCCTGTTCATAACGGTATTGAACAGAAATTTTAATTAAAGAACCGGGATCTACATATTCATAACCTTGATTGACCTTCTCTGCCGCCAGTTTTTCCATGACGCGTTTAGAACTTTGAAAAAATCCTAAAGGCAGTTCCTCCTCCTGACCTTGCTCACCTAATGTCCCGGATAATATATGAATCTGCTTATTCATTTTCCAGGCTTGCCAAAATTGTGTGTCGCCGTTCATTTTCTTTAATAATCGAATCATTTTCCATCCTCCATATCCTATCTAAAATCTCATACCCATTAAACTATGTAACTAGACAACAGAAAGTTAAAAAAAGGAATCTTTTTTCCTCGCACTTTTTTTATTAGAACAATTGAACACGATTTCAGAAAAACTCAACCCGATATTGGAAAGTCTGGAGGTGATATTAGAACAAATGGTCTTCTGTCAATATTTCGGACACGCGTTAAGAGACTTTTTTGCTACCGCCCTTCGGTTGCTCTGTTTTTCATCCCTCCATGCCCAGACCTGAGCATGGAGGGATGAAAACCCTGTAAGAGAACTTTATGAGGCATTTTGACAAACTGACTCCTGTTGATTTCTCTCAAATTGGTTTGGTGATAAATAACCGATTGTTGAATGACGTCGTCGTTCATTGTAAAAGTTTACGATATATGACTCCACGCTCTTTCGTGCTTCTTTTTTGGATTCGAAACGGTGACGATAGATCCATTCTTTTTTGATTGTGGCGTGGAAGGATTCAATACACGCATTGTCATAGGGATCTCCTTTACGACTCATGCTAATTTTAATCCCATGTTCTTTTAAAGTTCTTGTATAGCTTGTGGCACAATATTGTGCGCCTCGATCTGAATGATGAACTAATCCCTTCTCGGGTTTTCGAACTGCTAATGCATGCTTCAAGGCTTGATCTACTAATGTTTCTTCCATATGATCTGCGATGGCCCAGCCGACGATTTTACGAGAATATAAATCCATGATGGACGCAAGATACACCCACCCCTCCAGTGTTCGAATATAAGTTATATCTGCGACCCATACTTTATTTTTCTCTTTTACTTGAAATTGACGTTTGACTAGATTCGGATAAATAAATTGATGGTGATTGGAATCCGTTGTTCGTTGAACAGTTTTCGGGATTACGGCACTTAACCCAAGGTTTCGCATCATATTCGCAATTTTCTTTTGCGAACAGACATAACCTAAACTCGCTAAGTCTTGCGCAATGCGAGGGCTACCGTATGTACCAAAACTCCTCGCATACGATCGATGAATCTGATAGGCAATTTCTGTATCACGTACTTCTTTTTCCGATAAGGGCTGTATCTGTTTTTTACGCCAATCATAATAACCGCTTTTTGAAACCATCAATACTTTACACATCATCGCAATGCCAAAGTCGTTTTTATGCTTTTCAATGAATGCATAAATCACTCGGGGTTTTTCGCGAAGATGTGCATAGCCTTTTTTAGAATTTCATTCTCTTCTTCCAAATCACGTAACTTCTTATCAAACGCTGCCTGCAACTTATCTACTTCGCTAGAAGTAAAGTATCGTGTGACATCCTGATTTTTCGATTCACGATAATCTTTAATCCATTTATGGATCGTTGAAGACCCAATTTCAAACTTAAATGCCAGATCTGAAACTTTTGCGCCATCTTCTAAAACAGACTTTAAAATGTATTCTTTTGTTTGTGCGTCTAATCGCTTACGAGTTTGTTTTTCTTTCATCGGTTCCACGTCCTTTTTTAGATATCTTAATCTTAAAGTGTCTCTTAAGACGTGTCCATTTTTTATACTAACCTCACAAACCGATTCCTTATTAGAACAACTGGAGAATAAATTTGAAAATCGCAACTTTATTAGAACAAATAAAATGATATTAGAATTTCTGTAACTATATTAGAATACTCGGCCAAACTCTAGTGCACCCCGGCGCATATCACCGGCAACATAATCCAGCCCAACAAAAAACGCCCGGTAACTACATAACCAAGGCGTTCCACTCAACCAATCAATAACCGCTATTCAACAATTTAAACCCTTTCACCGCTAACGGCACTTCACCAAAGGGCTTTTGATCAAATTGTTCTTCGATATAAATTTCCGCCAGCATCTGCTCGCGTTCACCGGCCGATTCAGCATGCTTTACTGCGACAACTGCTTCGTATAGACGAGCAAGCTGTTGCATCAGCGGTTTTGCTTCGAGCGTTTGCATTGCCGGATCTAGTGTGACAAACACTGCAAAACGCTGCTCCACGACAGAGGCAAGCTGCTGCAAATACGGATGGCTCGTTTGCTGTAGTTCATGAAGGAGCGTAATATGCGCATTTTTTTGCACAAGACGAATGAGCTCGTGTGCCAATATGTTCGCAGTTCCTTCCCAAACGGTTAATACCTGGGCATCCCGAAGTAAACGGGGGAGTACGAAATCCTCGATATAGCCGTTGCCGCCATGTAGCTCAATTGCTTCATGGGTAAATTCAATCGCCCATTCTGCCGTTTCCTTTTTTACTAACGCAATTAACAGGCGGACGATTTGCTGTTCGTCTTCAGATGCATTACCGCCGATAACCTCATCATAGCGCGATACTAAATCAAATAACGCGACAAGTGATGCATGCCATTTTGCGTGCAATGCGCCTAATGAATGCTGCACCATCGGAAACTCGGCAACGGTCTGTCCAAAAGCGATACGTCCGTTTGTATAATGGACTGCTTCATCAAGGGCACGTTTCATAATGCCAACCGATGCTGCAGCATTGCAAATACGTGATAAGTTGAGTGCTTCGAGCATATAGTAAATCCCTTTAGACGGATCCCCGACAACATATGCTTTCGCACCGTTAAATTCAACTTCACCTGATGGTACCGCTTTTACGCCAAGCTTATCTTTCAAACGGCGGATTGTAATGTGATTAAGCTCACCATTGTCTTCACGCCACGGTACAGCAAACAATGTTAAGCCTTTCGAGCCTTGCTTGGAATTGGTCGTTTGGCGTGCAAGTACCATTGCCACTCCGCACATACCCGCATTCGACGCAAAGTACTTTTCACCGTATAAACGCCATTCCCCTTGATCCAATCGCGCTTCCACTACATTCGCACCGACATCAGATCCACCTTGACGTTCTGTTAAAAACGTAGCCCCTTCAAATAACTCCGTATCGCCTGTTGCACAGATGTGCGGCATAAACTTTTGTTTCAGCTCTTCTGATGCATAGTGCTCCAATAAATACGCAGTCGCCATCGTCAATGTAACAGGACAGTAAAAGCCGGGCTCAGTTTGCGACAATAAATAACCTTGCGCAAAGCTGTATACATAATTACCTTTATGACCTAATTCCGGAATGTCTTTATGCACATAGCCAACAATTCCTGTTGCATAAGTTTCGGCAACCGTTTGTTTATAACCTTCGTTTACAATGACTTCACTTACTTCATCGCCGTATGCATTATAGCGGCGTAATCTCGGTTCACCTTCACGGTCTGTCACTTTGGCACGGGCATCAATTGGTCCTGCACAAAGTGCACCGAATGCTGTCAGCTGCTCATCGGCATAACGGTAAAAAGACGGAGAAAGCTTTTGCTGTAGTAGCTGCTGCAATGTTTGATCAAACTCGTAAAAATTTTGGCTTTTTTCATGTTTATTGGCTAACACTTGCATTTGCTTCACCTCTTAGCTGTTGTTTTAATATTTTTCCGGAAGCATTGCGAGGAAGTGCTTCAACTTGTTCAAAAATTTTCGGTATTTTAAACGCGGCAAGTCTATTTTCTAAATGCTCTCGAATTTCCTGCTCGGAAACAGGGACTTTTGCACAGTAAACCGCTTTTACTGTTTCACCCCATTCAGGATGCGGCACGCCGAACACCGCAACTTCAAAAATAGCGTCGTGCTGCAATAATTGATCTTCAATTTCTTTCGGATAAATATTGACGCCGCCGGAAATAATTACATCTTTTTTACGGTCAACAATGTAAATATAGCCTTCCTCGTCAATGCGGGCTAAATCGCCTGAACGTACCCAGCCATCGATGAAAATGTTCTTAGTTTCATCCGGGTTATTATAGTACTCTTTCATATTACCTTCACCATATAAAATGATTTCACCAATTTCACCTGGAGCAACATTTTCATTGAGTGAATTAATAACACGCAGCTCTGTTCCAAATGGTGCACGCTTTCCGATACTGCCTGCTTTATGAGGATGGTCGGCTGCGTGTAGAATCGATCCGCTCGGACCCGCTTCCGTTAAACCGTACACACATACTAAATTTTCGGTATTGAACTGCTGTTGAATATAGACGACTTCTTTTTCAGACAGCGGTGCCCCTCCGTAAACCCACCATTTCATTGACGAAAGGTCCGCGTTTGCGATGCGCGGTGAGCCAGCAGTTAAAAGATAGGCAACAGGTGCGCCGAAGAAGTGTGTCGTTTTGTATTTTTCTACTGTATCTATTAATAAGTCAGGCGTAAACGTTGGTGTGAGTACAGCGGTAGCCCCGACTAAAACAGCTGTAACTAAAAATAAATTCAATGGAGCAGAATGAGTTAACGGCATCATAATCAGCATTCGGCTTTCAGGTTTTACTTCCATTTCAATGGCAATCATATGCGATACAGCAAGTACATTGCGGTTTGTCAGTAAAACACCTTTTGGATTGCCGGTTGTGCCCGAAGTATAAAGTAAAGTAGAAAGATCATCTTCCACTAAATCACAGCAAACAACCTCATTACCTTCAGCCTCAAATTGATTGAAGCTTTGCCAATCATGAATGACAGGACCTGTTTTTACTTTCAGACCGTTGAATATAATCGTAGCAGCCTGTTCGAAAATCAGCTCATGTACAAAGATCGCCTTTGCATCACTATGATTGAGCACATATTCAATTTCACGCGTGACAAACTTGGCATTAATCGGAACTACAACTGCACCAATACGCTGAATGGCAAAGTAAAGTGCGACAAACTCTTTCACGTTCGGCATGAAAATCCCGACTTTATCACCTTTAACAATTCCGTTTGCACGCAATGAGCCGGCGATTTTATTTACTTGTTCATCCAATTGTTGATACGTCGTTTCCTGACCGAGACTAATGACAGCAATTTGATTCGGATACTTTCTTGCATGACGAGCTAACAGATTAGAAATATTCATGATTGGTCCTCCAATAATAGAATTAGTTTTTCCCGAAAAATAGCTTCCGTCCTTTCGATATCTTGACGGATTTCATACAACTCTTGAATCTTCTGATCAATTTCCCTTAACTTTTGCTGACCGTATTCGATTGTCCGCTCCAACTGTTTAATACCAGTACGATCAAGGTCAAAAAGCAAAATCATTTCCTTGATTTCTTCCATAGAAAAGCCATACTTTTTTCCGCGGATAATTAACTTGATCTTTGCCTCCTCTCGTTTGGAATAATGGCGCATTCCATTATGAGGTCGTGTCGGTTTCAAAATCCCGAGTTCTTCATAGTAGCGCAATGTTCTCGTTGTGAGTGCGTATTCTTTAGCGATCGTTTTAATGGATTTCATATAAGGCACCCCCATTGGCGAAAGTATACCATTTACGTTAACGTCAATTTAAAGAGAAATAAAGAATAAAAGAGAAAAAATATTTATTAAAGACAGGAATGGGTTTTTGCTTTAGAAAGTTGTCTTTAAAATATAAATAATATTTACTAACTACTAGGCAAAATTGGGTAAATTTAAAATTCTGAATATTTAGTATTGATAATATAATATTCTACTTGTAAACTTGTCATACAAGCTTAAAACTTTTCATAAACGGGGGGAATGAAATGAAAAAGTCTCTTTTATTATTTTTGGTAGCGCTAACATTAGTGTTGTCAGGGTGTATTGAACGACGTGAATTCATAACAATTGCAACTGCATCAGCAGGGGGAACTTATTATCCAATTGGGGTTGGACTAGGAAATTTATGGACTGAAATCTTAGTTGAAGACAATGTTAAGGGGACAAGTCAATCATCAGCAGGTTCAGTAGAAAATATCCAGCTATTAAAGAATGAAGAAGCAAAAGTAGCGATCCTTCAAGGGTTGATAGGTGCGCAAGCATATGAAGGGCGTGGAGGAAACTTTGAAGGTCGACCTTATAAGGATTTACGTTCAATCTCCATGCTTTGGTCAAATGTTGAGCACTTCGTATTAATGGATAAGGAAATAGACACAGGAACGCTTTCAGATATTGACGGGAAATCATTCTCTGTAGGTCCGCAAGCGTCCGGAACGGAGCAATCAACAATCGTTATTATGGAAGGACTTGGTTTAACGAAAAAAGACATCACGCCAGAATATTTAGGGTATGATGACACCATTTCAGCGATGCGCGACGGGCGATTAGATGGAGGATCTTTACCGGCAGGTGTACCGGTTTCATCAATAATGGATATGGCTGCGTCAGGTGTTAAAGCGTCTGTTCTTGATGTCACAGATGAACAGCTTGATAGCATTAACAGTATTTTTAATACATGGTTCCGTTTTGTTATTCCGGCAGGTACGTACACTGGAATTGATAAAGAAATTAACACGATTGCTCAGCCAAACTTTTTAGCAACAACAGCAGAAATGGATGCGGATCTTGTTTATAAGTTAACGAAGGCGATTTATGAAAATTTAGATAAAGTACATCAAATCCATAATTCAGCGACTGAAATTCAATTAGAATCGGCATTAAATGGTCTTCCAACACCACTTCATATCGGAGCATACAAATATTTTGTGGAGGCTGGCTTAGACATACCGGAACATTTAGTTCCACCTGAAGCAGCAGAAGATCAACAATAAGAATCCATTATGGGGGTGTAATGATGATTTTTAAGAAAAAAGTAGAAGAGTTCGATGTAGCAGAGACACTAGAAAACGATAAAGAAGCTGGTGGAGCAATACGTACGTTTACAGGTAAGACTGGCTTTATTATTTCAGCACTATTGTTTGCACTGGCATTCTTCTCGGTATACGTAAACAGTTTAATGAATATCCAGGAAATATACCGTAATGCCATCTTCCTGACATTTATTTTAGTGCTGACATTTTTACTTTATCCAGCAACTAAAAAATCGAGTAAAACAAAAATCACAGTTGTAGATTATATATGGGCGGCATTTGGTTTTGCTGGGGGAGCTTACATCCTATTAAATTACTCAAATATTCATAATGTAAAATTCTCAGAGCCAACCTTTATTGATTATGTATTTGCATTTATTACTATTGTTGTATTACTTGAAGTTTCACGGCGTACGATTGGCTTATTTATTCCAATATTATCTGCAATTGCTTTATTCTTTGCACTTTTTGGTCCGTGGTTTCCAGGAATGTTTGGACATGCAGGGTTTAGCTTCGAACGTTTACTATACCGTTTATACATGACAACTGAAGGTATATTCGGAATGACCTTCTCGATTGCGACGACCTATATTGTAATATTCATTTTATTTGGTGCTTTTTTAAATGCGAGTGGAGCTACACGTCTGTTTAATGACCTAGCATTATCCATAGCGGGCCAACGACGTGGTGGCCCAGCCCAAGTAGCTGTATTATCTTCAGCATTAACAGGAATGTTAAGCGGATCGGCTGTAGCGAACGTTGCCACTACGGGAACATTTACAATTCCATTAATGAAAAGTATCGGTTTAAAACCACGCTTTGCTGCAGCTGTTGAAGCAACTGCCTCAACAGGTGGGATGATTATGCCTCCAATAATGGGAGCTGCTGCATTCATTATGGCTGGTTTCTTAGGTGTAGGGTACAACGTCATTGTTTTGGCAGCAATTATACCAGCAATTCTTTACTATGCTTCACTCATAATTGCCATTGATCTTGAAGCGAAAAAGCAAGGATTAAAAGGGATTAGTAAAGATAATATACCAGATGTTATCGAAGTGATTAAAGCGCGCGGAGTGTTAATTTTACCGATTGTTATTGTTATTGTGACTTTAATGACAGGTTTCACAGCACTATTAGCTGGTTTCTCAGGGATTTTCGCTTGTATTGTAGCAAGCTGGTTAACGAAAGACAAAGAATTCCGTATTGGAATAAAATCAATTGTAAACGCATTAATTGAGGGTGCACGAGGTTCTATCCAAGTAGCGGTAGCCTGTGCAACAGTAGGGATTATCATTGCAGTAATTACGATGACAGGTTTAGGTTCAACTCTTGCCTACAACATTATTCAAATTTCGGGGAATAATTTAGCAATTATTTTAATCTTAGTCATGGTGACTAGTATTGTGTTAAGTATGGGCTTACCATCAACGGCTTTATATATTGTCGTTGCAGTAGCAGCTGCGCCAGCCCTAATTGAAGCTGGTGTTAATCCGATTGCAGCACATTTCTTTGTATTCTGGTTCGGTGCACTTTCAAATATTACACCACCTGTAGCACTAGCCTCCTATACAGCGGCAGGTATAGCAAGAGCCGATGCGATGCAAACATCTTGGACAGCGGTAAAACTCTGTTTACCAGGATTCCTATTACCGTTCATGATTGTATACAACCCGGCTCTTGTCATGCAGACAGATGCAACAGGTATAGATGCAATATTTCAAATAGCATTTGCATTTACAACATCCATTTTAGGTGTATTTGCATTATCAACAGCAGTATTTAATTTCTTTACGACAGGTATGAATATGATGGAGCGTATGCTAATGGGGATTGCGTCAATTCTGCTTATTATTCCGGAATTAATTACAAGTGCAATCGGACTCGCCCTTATTATAATAGTATTAGCAATTCATATTCCACGCGGTAAAAAGGCGAATGCCCAAGTTAATAATTTATCTGTTGAAAGATAGGAGTTTTCATATGCAAGTAGAACGTAGAAAAGTTGCGGATCAAGTTTTAGATTTTTTAATCGAGATGATGCGTACTGGTGAATTACAAAAGAATACAATATTACCTACTGAAAACGAGTTAGCAACTCGCTTTGGTGTAAGTAGAGCACCGATTCGAGAAGCATTGAAAGTACTTGAAGTGGCAGGTGCCATCGAAAGCAGACAAGGTGGAAGAAGTTTAGTTAAAGAAGTATCTTTAGCTGAATTACTCGATCCTGTTCGCTTCCAGCTTATTCATAAAAAACAAGTGCTCGATTTGTTGGAATTTCGAATCATTATAGAGAGTGAAGCGGCTGCTCTTGCTGCCGAACGACGGACAGAAGACGAGCTGATTGAGATTCAAAACTTAGTTGAGCACTTCCAGAATTTAATGAAAGACAACCAGGCGATTGGTCATGAAGAAGATTATCAGTTCCATCAATTCATTATGAAAGCGAGTAAAAATGATTTTATATCTGGAACAATTAGCAACTTAAGTGATCTGCATCTACGTGCTTTAAAGTTTTCATTATCCCATAATTTAGGATGGGACAAGAAACGTCAAGAAGTCGCAAAGGAGCATATGCTAATTGCTCAAGCGATCGCAAAGAAAGATTGCGAAGGCGCTAGACAAGCAATGCGAGAACATTTAATCAATGCACGCCAAAAAATTCTCAACTTACCGGAAGAGTAACGTTTCGATTACGTTCTCTATCGCGGTCAGAAGTTAGCGGACAGTGGAGGGAACGAGATGAATCAAATCCTACAGCTTTTAAAACAAAACATTCAAGATGATGCACGCATATTTACTGAAAAGGCTGATTTAGTAAGCTATTCTTTTGATGCTTCATTCGGTTCGTATATGCCTGAATACGTTGTGCAGCCTTTAACAACAGAAGAAGTAGCCGCTGTTATAAAGCTGGCGAATACTCATAAGGTTCCTGTCTATCCACGCGGACAAGGGACAAGCTTAAGCGGCGGTCCTTTGCCGGTTCGTGGGGGGATTGTGCTTGACCTCTCCCGATGGACATCGAAATTAGAAATTGATGCGGAAAATATGTTGGCAATAGTATCACCTGGGGTTACAGCACAAGCTATTAATGATGCTGCATTGCTACATGGCCTAATTTATCCTCCTGATCCGAGCAGTATGAATATTGCAACAATCGGGGGGAACTTAGCTGAAAATTCTGGAGGACCTAAAGGATTAAAATATGGTGTAACAAAAGATTACGTAATTGGCTTGGAAGTTGTTACGCCTGAAGGAAATGTCATTCGGACTGGTGGTAAAACGATGAAAAATGTAACTGGCTACGATTTAACAAAACTTATTGTTGGTTCTGAAGGAACGTTGGGTGTCATTACAGAGGCCATTTTACGCTTATACCCAAAGCCAGAAGCAACGGAAACATTAATGGCGCAGTTTGATGACATTGTCGATGCTGGTCGAGCTATATCCAGTATTTTAAGTGCGGGGATTATTCCGGCAAAGCTTGAAATTATGGATAAAGCCTCAGTAGAAGCAGTTGAAGCGTATCGTCCATCAGGGCTGCCGACCAATATTGATGCGCTAATTTTGATTGAATTAGATGGACATCCCGAGGCAATTAAAGATGAAATTAAACGAGTAAATGATGTTTGTATTAAAGAAAACGCCCGTGCAGTTCAAATTGCGCAAACAAAAGAAGAAGCAGCCCAACTATGGCAAGCAAGGAAACTTGTATCCCCGGCAATTGTACGTCTGAAGCCGACAAAGATTTCTGAAGATGCAACAGTACCACGTAGCAAAATTCCGGAAATGTTTCAACGTTTAAAAGAAATACGTGAAAAATATAAAGTTGATCTAGTGGTGTTTGGTCATGCAGGCGATGGGAATTTACATCCGAATATAATTGCTGATGAGCGCGATGCAGAAGAGATGAGACGTGTTGAAAAGGCAGTAGAGGAAATTTTCCGTACAGCCATTGAACTGGGTGGTACATTATCGGGAGAACATGGAATCGGTACATTAAAAGCGCCATTTATGGAGATGGAGCTCGGGGCAGTTGGAGTCGATATGATGAAACGGATTAAACAAGCTTGGGACCCAAACGATATTTTAAACCCAGGGAAAATATTCCCGGAACCAAATCAAAGGTTTGTGTTAACAAATGACTGAACTTGCATATCAAGAGACGCTCAGCTGTGTTCAATGTGGTTATTGTCTGCCAACCTGCCCAACGTATGTAACATTCCAAAAAGAAACCCATTCACCACGTGGCCGTATAAATTTAGTCAAAATGGCTGCAGAAGGGAAAATTACGTATGACGAAATATCCGATTCAATTGACTTATGTTTAGGTTGCCGTGCATGTGAAACAGTATGTCCCACAAATGTGCAATACGGAAAAATTTTGGAGTCGGCAATTGAAGTATTAACAGTTCATAAAGAACAACAAATGAAAAATCGTATGAAAACGGTGAAATCAATGTTGTTCAATCAAGTTGTACCGAATAAAAATATTCAAAAAGTCCTTGGTACTGGCTTAGCCATATATCAACAAAGTGGTATACAAAAAGTCGCACAAAAAACAAAAATATTAAACATTTTACCGGAAAATCTCCATTCTTTTGAAACGATATTACCAACCATTGAAGGACCTATTAAACGAAATAAAAGAAAAACACATTATGCTGTACAATCTCAAAACCCAGTATTTAAAGTAGGTTTTTTCGTTGGCTGTATTATGGATACGATGTTTTCATCGATTAATACACTTAGCATGAAGTTATTGCAGCAAGCAGGCTGTGATGTGACCGTTATTAAAGAACAAGGTTGTTGTGGTGCGCTTCATCAACATAGCGGTTTAACAGATAAGACACGTCAATTAGCAAAACAAAATATTGAAGCATTTGAACAGTATGATTTTGATTTCGTAGTAAATAGTATCGGTGGCTGTGGTGCTATGTTAGGGGAATACCCTCAACTTTTAGCAACTGAGGCTGATTGGGTAAAACGCGCAATAAAATTTTCTGAAAAATCTGTAGATATTAGCGTTATTTTAAGTAAGTTACCGCTACCATTAAAGAAAAGTTTGCCTTATGTAATTACTTATCAACCGTCTTGTCATATGACAAACGTACAAAAACGAGTAAATGAACCACTTCATATGATAAACAGTATTCCTGGTATTGAACTAATGCCATTGCCTGATGCTCATATGTGTTGTGGATCCGCAGGGATATATAACATCATTCGATATAACCATTCTATGAAAATATTAGATGAAAAGATGAAGCATGTGAAGTTATTACAAAAACGGCCAAATGTGATAGTTACGACAAACCCAGGTTGTCATTTACAAATGAAGTTAGGTGTAGAGCGTGAAGGGTTAGCTGAAACAGTTCGAGTTGTGCATCTTGTCGAGCTGTTAGCTGAAGCATGCGGCATAGAAGCGTAAGGGGGAAAATAGATGTTAGAAGTAGTTATTATTGGTGGAGGGATTGTTGGCTTATCTGTCGGTCTAGCTTTAACGGAACGCTTCCCGGATAAAAAAGTAGTCATTTTAGAAAAGGAGAGTTCGGTATCGAAGCATCAAACCGGCAATAATAGTGGTGTCATCCATTCAGGCATTTATTATAAACCTGGTAGCTTTAAGGCTCGTTTCGCAAAGCAAGGTAGTCAGTCGATGGTGGCCTTTTGTAAAGAACATGGCATTGAATACGACATTTGCGGGAAAGTTATTGTAGCAACTGAGCAACACGAACTACCGCTATTACAAAACTTATACGAGCGCGGTATACAAAACGAGCTTGAAATAGAAATGTTAAATGCAGAACAACTTAAAGAAATTGAGCCGCATGTAGCGGGTCTTGGAGCCATTCGAGTTCCACAAGCCGGGATTGTCAACTACCAGCAAGTGTCAGAAAAAATCCGGGAGTTAATAGAAGCAAACGGTGGCGAAATTCGTTGCGGCGAAGAAGTGAAATCTATTAATGAGCATGAAAATGGAGTGTCAATTGAAACTTCAAAAGGTACAGTTGAAACAAAAGTAATGATTAACTGTGCAGGACTTCAAAGTGACCGGATTGCAAAAATGACAGGATATTTTGCCGATTTAAAAATCGTACCTTTCCGTGGGGAATACTATAAGCTAAAAGAAAGCAGCCGTAGTTTAGTCAATCATTTAATCTATCCTGTACCAAACCCGGACTTTCCGTTTTTAGGTGTACACTATACGCGCATGATTGGCGGGGAAGTAGAAGCTGGTCCAAATGCTGTTCTAAGCTTTAAAAGAGAAGGCTATAAAAAAACAGATATTAACTTATTTGATATCGCCGAGACGTTAACATACAAAGGGTTTTGGAAGTTAGCCGGGAAAAATATGAAAGAAGGATTAAATGAGATGGCCCGTTCATATAGCAAAGGGCTATTCGTAAAAAGTTTACAAAAGCTTATTCCAGAAATCCAAGCAGATGATTTAGAACCCGGAGGAGCAGGAGTACGGGCTCAAGCTTTAAAAAGTGATGGCTCAATGGTAGATGACTTTTATTTCATTCCGGGTAAGCGCAGCATCCACGTGCTAAACGCCCCTTCACCAGCAGCAACTGCATCCCTTGAAATCGGGAAGGAAATAGTCGCTCGATTTGAGAAAAAATTTGAAACTATTTAATATTAAAAATTATAAACTACCGAAAGCAAAGGTTTGAAACTGCTCTCGGTAGTTTTTTGTAATAACGTAGTAATTGGTAAACCAAAATAGCGCTATAGGCTACAAAAGCATTTTAAAATCCTCCTATATAAAAAATAATCCGCAATAAGTAATAATCTCATTGACAATCATTATCAAATAGCTTTATTATTCTAATTAGCGATAATGATAATTATTATCAATCAATTTTAAGGGGCGTTAATTAGATGAAAACGAAAAAGTTCTATTCTTTAATGGCAATGCTTTTCGTAGCAATAGGCTTACTAGTTGTTGCGGGTTGCTCAGATAAAGAAACAAGTACAGATGAGAATTCAAATGAAACAACAGGCTCTTCGAATTCTGAAGATTCAGCAACGCAATATCCAATCGTAATCAAACATGCATTAGGTGAAACAGTAATTGAAGAAAAACCGGAGCGTGTAGCAACGGTTGCATGGGCAAACCATGATGTGGCACTTGCTCTAGGTGTAGTACCAGTAGGTTTCTCAGCAGCAAACTACGGAGTGCAGGATGAAAGCGGTATGCTTCCATGGACAGCAGAAAAATTAAAAGAGCTTGGTGAAGAAAATCCGAACATCTACCAAGATACAGATGGCATAGATTTTGAAGCGATTTCAGATTCAAATCCGGATGTTATTTTAGCAGCATATTCAGGTCTTACACAAGAAGAGTATGATACATTAAGCGAGATTGCACCAGTCGTTGCATATCCGGAAACTCCATGGGTTATTACATGGCGTGACCAAATCCTATTCAATGCAAAAGGTATGGGTATGGAAGAAGAAGGTAAACAATTAATCGCTGATACAGAAAAATTAATTCAAGATAAAGCAAACGAATTCCCTGAAATCAAAGGTAAAAAAGCGGCGTTCGGTATGTTTAATGCTACAGATTTATCCAAGTTCTATATTTATACACCAGCTGACCCACGTGGTGAATTACTGGAAGAGCTAGGTATGGAATATCCGGAAAGCATTAAAGCGCAAGTTCAGGATGAAAGCAGCTTCTATATCGAGTTAAGTGCAGAAAATGCAGATGCTTTAAACGATGCTGAAATTCTGATTGCCTATGGTGATGACAACACATTAAAAGCACTTCAGGCAGATCCGATTTTAGGCAAAGTGCCTGCAATCAAAAATGGTACGGTTTTAATTATTCCTGACAACACACCACTTGCTGCAGCAGGAAACCCGAACCCATTATCAATTCAGTACACAATTGATGAATACGTATCACTAATTTCGGAAGTTGCGAAAAAGTTAAAGTAATATGAAAAGTCCATCCGTTTTAGAAAAGAAGCAAATTATAATGCCGCGTAATTTTATAAAAGTATTATTGCTTTTAACGATTTTACTCGGACTATGTATACTTGCATCACTTATATTTGGTTCGCGGATGATTAGCTGGACAGAGCTTCTGAATGGGTTATTCCATTCAGAAGCTCAGTCTCATGAAGCGAACGTAGTAAGACAGCGTGTGGTACGAACGATTTTCTGTTTATTATGCGGCGCAGCATTAGGTGTTTCCGGAGCGCTTATGCAATCGGTTACACGTAACCCTATTGCAGATCCAAGTATATTAGGTGTAAATACAGGGGCATCCCTTTTTGTCGTTTGCGGTATTGCCTTTTTGAATATCAGTTCTGCAAATCAGTATATTTGGCTTGCGATAGCGGGAGCTTTTATTACCGCTATTTTTGTATTTGGAATCGGTTCAATGGGAAGAGGCGGGGCGACACCATTAAAGCTCGTTTTGGCAGGTGCAGCTACGAGCGCTATTTTATCTTCAATGGTCGTTGCCATTATGATTCCGCGAACGAATGTAATGGATCAATTCAGATTTTGGCAAGTAGGGAGTGTCGGGTCAGGAAGCTGGGATACAATTACTTTATTTATTCCATTTATCGCGGTAGGACTATTCATTGCCTTTTTTACAGCGCCGGCATTAAATGCGTTGGCATTAGGTGATGATGTCGCGACAGGGCTAGGGGTTCGCACAGGTACAGTAAGAATTGTAGCGGCATTAGGTGGCGTATTATTATGTGGTGCTGCGACTGCTTTGGCAGGTCCAATCGGCTTTATTGGTTTATTAGCTACACATATCGTACGTCTCGTAGTAGGTCCTGATCTACGTTATATTATTCCGATGTCAGCATTGTCGGGGGCGGTTATTTTAACCTTTTCCGATGTGATCGGAAGGCTTCTTGGCAGTCCAAGTGAGCTCGAAGTTGGAATTGTGACGGCCTTTATAGGTGCGCCGATTTTAATTTTAATTACGATGAAAGCGAAAATGCGTGCAATATGATGAATGAAACGATGAAGATGATTAAAACGTCAAGATTAAAAAGAAAACGCCGGTTTATATTGATGACTTCCTTGATGGCAATTATTTCGCTCGTACTTTGCGGTTTGATGCTTATGCTTGGCAACACGATTTATCCGGTGCAAGATGTTATAAAGGTTTTACTAGGTGAACAAGTGAAGGGAGCATCTTTTGCGGTCAATACAATTCGTTTCCCGAGAATGGTAGCCGGTTTGTTTGCAGGCTTTGCATTTGGTGTCGGGGGTTACATATTCCAGACAATGCTGCGCAACCCGCTGGCAAATCCAAATGTAATCGGAATTACAACAGGTTCAAGTGCTGCGGCAGTATTTTGTATCATTGTATTAAATGCAAGCAATACTGTTGTATCCATCGCAGCTGTAATCGGAGGGCTTGCAACAGCTATCTTTATCTATCTGCTGGCGAAAGGCACATCCTTTTCGATTGGTCGACTAATTTTAATCGGTATCGGCATTCAGGCGATGCTGACGGCCTTTATCAACTATTTAATGCTAATCGGAAATACACATGATATTCCCGCTGCAATGAGATGGCTGAGCGGTAGTTTAAACGGTGCAAAATTGACTAACTTATACCCGTTAATTCTTGTCGTGTGTATATGTACACCGATCTTGATGTACTTTGCAAAGCGTCTGGAAATGCTGGAGCTTGGTGAACAGGCGGCAACGTCTCTAGGCGTCAATACAAACCAAACGAGAGTGATCCTTATTATTAAGTCGGTGCTCATGATTGCATTGGCGACTGCTGCAACGGGTCCGATTGCCTTTATTTCCTTCCTGGCAGGTCCCATTGCAAAAAAATTGGTCGGTGTCGGATTTTCAGGTCTTATTCCTGCGGGTTTAATCGGGGTCATTTTAGTATTGGCAGCAGATCTTATCGGACAGTTTGCTTTTGAGACACGCTATCCGGTAGGGGTCATTACAGGGATAATCGGTGCACCATACTTAATTTATTTATTAATCCGTATTAATCGGAAAGGAGATTTATGATGAAATCGACACATACATTCCAAACGGAAAATCTTGTTGCAGGCTATGACAACAAAGCGATTTTACACGGTGTAAGTCTAGCGATTCCTAGCAACAAAATCAGCATTATTATCGGTTCGAATGGCTGTGGGAAATCAACACTTTTAAAAACGATGGCACGATTAATCAAGCCAATCTCCGGCCAAGTATTGTTGGATGATAAATTAATTAACAAAATCCCGCCGAAGCAGCTTGCACGTGTTTTAGGACTTCTTCCGCAATCACCGATCGTACCGGAAGGCATCACGGTAGCCGATTTAGTTGGACGGGGCCGATTTCCTCATCAGAGCTTGTTAAAAGGCTGGTCAACAGAGGATTATGATGCAGTTGCGGAAGCGATGGAAATGATGAATATTACCGAACTTGCAGACAGTCATATCGATGAGCTGTCAGGAGGGCAGAGACAACGTGTATGGATTGCCATGGCACTTGCACAGCAAACCGATATTTTGTTTCTAGATGAACCGACAACCTACTTGGATATTACCTACCAAGTGGAGATTTTGGACTTGCTGACGGATTTAAATCGTAAACATGGTACGACAATTGTAATGGTACTCCATGATATTAATTTATCCGCCCGCTATGCCGACTATATTTTTGCTTTACATAAAGGTCGACTTGTTTCGGAGGGAACACCAGCACACGTGATTACGAGTGAATTAATCAAAGATATATTTAATCTAAACTGTGTGGTCACACAAGATCCTGTTTCGGATTCGCCTTCTGTAGTACCAATCGGAAGACACCATTCGAAATCCGGAATGCTCGTTTAGCTGCAACTTAGTCAATGGAATCCGGCTGCAATTTCGCGAAAAGTGTAATTGACCGATAATGAAAAGAATGGAGTGTTTCGAATGAACGATATTTATGATGTAACGATAATTGGCGGTGGTCCAAGTGGATTATACAGTGCGTTCTATGCAGGGTTGAGAGATTTAAAAACAAAAATCATTGAATTTCAGCCTACGCTTGGCGGTAAGCTGCATGTTTATCCTGAAAAAATTATTTGGGATATTGGCGGCATGCCTGCAACTCCTGCACAGCAAGTCATTGAAAATCTGGTTAAACAAGGACTGACATTTAAGCCAACTGTATGTCTAAATACGAAAGTCGATTTCATCACGAAAAAAGAATATTTATTTGTGATTGAGACAAGTTCAGGCGAAAAACACTATTCGAAAAAAGTGATCGTTGCAGTAGGCGGCGGCATTATTAGTCCGATTAAATTGCATATTGAAGGTGCGGAAAAGTATGAAGTATCGAACTTGCATTATACAATTCGAGGTATTCAAAGCTTTAAGGACAAGTCACTGCTAATTTCAGGCGGCGGCAATTCGGCGATTGACTGGGCGAAGGATCTGATCGGTATTGCCAAGCAGATTACCGTCATTTACAGAGGCGAAAAGCTATCTGCGCACGAAGCACAAATCCGACATTTGCAGGATAATGGCGTTCCCATCATTACAAATACACAGATAAAAACACTTGTAGCAAATGAGACAAAAACAAAAATAGAAGAAGTCATTTTGGAAAATGTCGTAACAAAGGAAACATCGAAAATCGTTGTAGATGATGTCCTAGTAAATCACGGCTATGACCGGGATTCTTCATTTTCTTTTGATGCGGCACTCTCTCCGGAAAAAGATAAAGACTATGACTATTATTATTTGACGGACGGTAAAGGACTTACATCGGTTGACGGTATTTATGCTGTTGGCGATATTTCCAAATATGATAATAAAGTATATTTAATTACCGGTACATTCCAGGATGCTGTCAATGCGATCAACGCCATCAAAATTAGTCTTGAACCGACAGCAGATCAGTATGCAAAAGTTTCTTCGCATAACGAAGTGTTCGAAAAGCGCAACCGGGAACTGATGAAGGATATCCTTGTGAATGGCTAATACAATAACGATTAAATACAATAAATCCAAACGTAGAAGTTTATGTGAACTTCTGCGTTTTTTAATGATGGAAGGGTAACATTAGATTATAATGGAAATACCAGATTTATGGGAATTTATGTAATGCATTTAAGGAAGGGGATTGCGATGGTTTTCCAAAGAGTATTTGATTATAAATGGCTCCTGATTGCTTGTATCATTTTAATGGGTAATATGATTGTTTATCAGTTATCGTTTGTTTCCACACTTTCAGATGGGCAAGCGCGTGGGATGGTGATCGGTTCGCTAATTGACTGTGCAGTTGTGGCACCAGCGCTTCTTTTGCTGCAAAAGGGCAAATGGACAGTCCAAAATTTCGTTGTCTTTATCGCTGCCGGTATTTTATTTGCTCGACTAGTAATCCCTGATGGATTGATGGAACCTTTCCGTTATTTAACACTTTCTGCAATCGCTGTAGAAGCTGGGTTGGTTCTTATAGAATTATTCATTTTATTTATTTTTATCAAATATTTACCAAGCATTATTCGGGCAGTTAAATTAGAGCAGGAGCAACTTATTTTTGCGTTTCCTCGAATCGTAGCGGAGAAAGTGAAAGATAACATTCTCATTAGGGTACTTTGCTCAGAAATGCTAGTTTTTTATTATGCGTTTTGCAGTTGGAAGAAAAAACAGCCTACCGGATTTTCCGTTTACAAAAATACGATGTATGTACCTTTTTTAGTAATGATTTTTCATGCGGCATTGTTTGAAGGAATCGCATTTCATTGGTTCTTTCATGATCGGCTACCAATTTTAGCTTGGGGCCATACAGTTCTATCACTTTATGGACTCGTATTCTTACTTGCAGATTTTCGTGCATTAACGCTAAATCCAGTTCGTATTGAAAACGGAAATCTATATCTATCCAATGGCTTATTGAAACAAACAAAAATTGATGTGACTAATATTGCACACCTTCATAAGTCGATAGAAGAAGATAAAAATGTCTATCATTTTAAAGTATTAGGTAATACAGATGAACAGCCCGCTTTTGTAATTGAAATGAAGCAATTGCAATCAATCCAATTAGTTGGCGGATATGAAAAAAAGGCAAAATATATTGGGGTTTATGCCGATGCGCCAGCCCTATTACGTAGCGAAATAGAATTAGCGATACTAGCGAAATAGTGTAAAAGATTAAGAAACGGGGTATATAATAAGGGACGTAAATTTAAGAGGTGAAAAGATGAATATTAGAATATTAGGTTATAAAGATGCGGAACAATATCATAAAGTCAGATTGCATGGACTTTTAAATTATCCAACATTTTTTAGCTCGTCTTATGAACATGAGAATAATTATACGGTTCCGGAAATTGAACAACGACTTCGCCCGCAAGCCGATAAATTTACACTTGGGGCATTTAAAGAGAGCCAACTGATCGCAATTGCGACATTTAAAAGGGAAACAAACGCAAAATTAAATCATAAAGGCTTTCTTGTAGGTATGTATGTTATGCCAGAAGAAAGAGAGAAGGGCGTTGCGCGTGCCTTGGTAGAGGAGTTGCTGCGTCTATTAAGAGAAAACGAGGGTCTTGAACAGCTGCATCTAACAGTGGAATCAACGAATGAACGGGCAATTGCCCTTTATGAATCTTTAGGATTTAAGCAATATGCATTGGAACGACATGCATTGAAAGTTGACGGTAACTATTATGATGAAGTTTGGATGGTTAAAGAGCTATAGCAATAAAGAAAAAAGTAAAAGCAGTTTTTATGCTTTTACTTTTTTTTTGCTATATTGCGCTTCCTGCAGAACCTTTCGATAATCGTTCTGAAATAATCAGTACAATCAGGATTAAAATAATCTGCAGCACACCATACGCGCACGCCGTCCCAAACTTGAAGGCATACAACTTTTGGAAAATTGCAACCGACAATGGAATAGTCGACGTATTATAAATTAAAATCGATGCGACGAATTCCCCTATACTTTGGACAAAAGCCAACAATGTCCCGGCAAGAACGCCGGATAAAGTTAGGGGAATGACAATTCTTCTGAATGTGTACCACCATGATGCCCCTAAACTCCGGGAAGCTTCTTCTACAGACTGGTCCAGCTGCATGAGGGATGCTGATGTTGACCTGAAGACAAGCGGCAAATGCCGGATAAAATACGCAAGCGGTAAAATCCAGAATGAACCGATCAATACTTGGTCGAATGTAAATACACTTTCTGTAGAGAAGGCTGCGATTAAGTTGACGGCTACAACTGTACCTGGCAATGCCCAAGGAATCGTAATTAAAATATCGAGCGCTGTTTTCCCCTTGAAACTAAGTCTGACCATGGCATATGCTGCAGCAACACCGAATATAATATTGCCGACTGTTGCGATGAAGCCCATCTGCAGCGAGTTCCAAATTGGACGCCATGTCCGCTCATCAGTAAAGAGCGCTTTGTAATGGTCGAGTGTATATTCCGTTGGTAAAATTTGAATTGTCCAAGCACCATCTTTAGAAAACGAAATTAAAATCAGCACCAAAATCGGCAGAATTAAAATTAATGTACCGATGAATGACAGTGTGACCGCTAAATATTTTAAAGGCTTCGAGTTCACTTCAGAGCGGTGAACACTTATGCCTTTACTTAAATTTTGATAATTGCGTCGGTTTTGGTACCAACGCATTATAAGTAAAAAGGTGATAGATACGAACGATAAAATGGTTGACTGTGCTGCCGCCATATCCAGATTGCCGTTTGTCCGTGATAAGTAAATTTGCATTGTCATCGTACGTTCAACCCCGAACATAAGCGGCGCGGTATAGGATGCCATCGACACCATGAAAACGAGCAGGGAAGATGCGATTAAAGAAGGGGTAAGCATCGGCAAAATAATCTTCCGCCAAACACGGATCCGGCTTGCACCAAGGCTTGTTGCGGCTTCTTCCAGAGAAGGATCAAGCCCTTTAATTGCGGCAGAAGCAGTTAAATAAAAGTACGTATACATAGTAAACGTATGAACAACAATAACACCCCAAATCCCTTTCAATGCAAACGGTACATCTTCCAATTGAAACATCTGCTGAAATAAGCGCGGGAAAATGCCGCTTTCGCCATATAAAAATGTAAAGGATAACACCCCGACTAACGGGGGCAATGCCATCGGGACAAGTACTAAAATGGAGAGCAGCCTACGACCCGGGAAATCATAGCGCTCCAGTAAAAAGGCCATCATTACCCCGACAACAGCACAGCATATAACACTAATAATCGATATATAAAAGCTGTTCCAAAGTGCCTCTAAATTGGCTGTACTTTCCAAACTGAAAAACTTCTGATAGTTTGCTAGCTGATTGTCGCCTGCAAAACTTTGAATAAATGTTGAGTAAAATGGATAAATGACATAGGCAAATAAAATTAAAAACAGCGGGGAGATGAGAATATAGACAAAATAGCGTGATTGTGTAAGACGAGACCACCAACTCGCTTCGTATGTGTCAACGGATTTTTTGCTCATTGTGTGCCTCCTCTCTTATTCTCCTAGAAAATAAATATTTTGTTTAGGGATATGTAATTCAATCATATCGCCAGCTTGCAGTATTACAGTACCCCGACTAATTATCATTGCTTTTAATGTTGTATCATTCCATTTAATAAAGTAATTTACGCTGACTCCAGTAAATTCAATCAGCTCAACGATACCTGTAACGGTGTTTTCACCAGGACCATTTTCAAATGCTTCAGGACGGATTGATACATAAATTTCGTCACCGGTTGATACTTGAAGACCCGGTGCCAAGTTTTCTGTCAGGCCTTGGAGTTCAAGTTCTTTCTCATTTGTAACAGTAATAATATTGTCCTCAATCGATTGAACTTTCATTGTAAGCAAGTTTGTTTCTCCGATAAAAGTAGCGACGAAGCGGTTGTTTGGACGGTGGTATATTTCCTGTGGTGTACCAATTTGTTTAACGACACCATGCTCCATTACCATAATCCGATCCGACATTGCCATTGCTTCAGTCTGGTCATGGGTAACGTAGATTGTCGTCACACCCAGCTCTGACTGAATTCGTTTAATTTCAATGCGTGTTTCCTCACGCAGCTTTGCATCCAAATTGGATAATGGCTCATCCAGCAGCAAGATATCAGGTTCAATAACAAGTGCTCGTGCCAAAGCAACACGCTGCTGTTGTCCACCTGATAACTCATTGATCTTACGTGTGCCATATGGTCCTAAATGAACGAGCTCTCGTATCCGGTCAACCTTTTCTTTAATTGTTTTTTTATCATATTTCCGGATTTCCAGACCGAATGCGATATTTTCATTGACGGTCATATGCGGGAAGAGTGCATAGTTTTGAAACACCATTCCGATATTACGTTTATTAGGCTGCAATGTTGTGACATCCTGATTGTCAAAATAAATCTTTCCTTTAGAAGGGTAGTAAAATCCGGCGATCATCCGTAATGTAGTTGTCTTGCCACATCCGCTAGGTCCTAAAAATGTAAAAAACTCACCCGATTTTATATCCAACTCTAAATCTTTGACACTTACGACATCACCGAATTTTTTTGAAACGTCGTTAATATGAACAGCTTTCATCCAATCCAACTCCCTTCACACCGACAAATTATGAAAAGAAAGACCTCTTAATTCAGAGGTCAGTCTATAACTACTATTTACCTTTACCTTTAATGTTTGTATCCCAATATTCCATCCATTCCGCTTCTTTATCGGCCATAACTTGCCAATCGATCTCCAAAGATTTCAAATCCAGCTCTTTATACCAGTCCGGCATAGCATCCGCTGCAATATCAGTACGTGTTGGAATTTGGTAATACTCTTTTGAAAGCTCAATCATTGTCTCCTGATCGAACAGGAATTCCATAAATAATTTCGCATTTTCTTCGTTTTTCGCATTGTTTACAATACCGACTGCATCGACTAAAATCGGTGCACCACTTTCCGGATAAATAAAGTCAAACGTGTAATCCGTTGTATGTTTTTTCAGTAAAATATCCTGCAAGTTCCATAATGAAATCGAACCTTCTTGACGTGCCAGTTTCAAATACAATGCATTAGGATCCTGCGTATATTCTTTCGTGTTCGCATCCAGTTGCTTCAACCATTCATAGCCTTTTGACGGATCATCAGCACCTTGACGGAAAATCATAGAAGAATAAATTGTCCGCATCGTTCCTGAAGCAAGGACACCGCGAATTAAAATCTCATCTTTCCACTTCGGATCAAGTAAATCGTCCCAATCCTGAGGTCCTTCTTCTGGTGACATGACATCACTATTAATCATAATGACTTCAGGTAATAGCATTTCACCGACCCATCGATTTTGTTCATCTTTATGAAGAGGGTCAATCGCATCGATAAATGAAGGATCCCACTGTAAAAGTAAATCTTCATTTGCGGCAACCATCATCGCAGCTTGTGTACCACCCCACCAAAAATCCCCTTGTGGATTGGCTTTTTCACCACGGACACGCTCTAAAATTTGCTGGGCACCCATTGTCATATATTCCACTTCAATATCCGGGTAACGCTCATTAAATTTTTCAATAACACCCTGTACCATGTTTTCATCACGCCCTGTGTAAATGACGAGCTTGCCGGAAGCTTTTTCTTCTGTTGTACCTTCTGTCGTGCCGCTATCGCCTTGCGTTGACTCATTTGTCGTCTCTTCGGCGTCGCTACACGCAGCCAAAACTAATAAAAGAGTTGTGAGAATAAGAGAAAGCCAAGTAAATCTTTTCATCCAATGTCCTCCTTACATATAGTTTTTCTTTGTCATGCAGAATAAAGGATATCTATTCCAATTTCATTTTATCTACAAATTTTTTAATATTCAAACAAATATCCCTATATCTTATAATTTTTTACAGATTAGTAATTAATATAAATGAGTTTTTTACGTGGTCATTTTTAAAACGAGGAAAAGCGAGAGGACTATAAGCTGCGTTGAATATGAAGAAAGTTGTTTTATTTAAATTTATTAGGGGAATTATAAAAGCATCAGCACATCAGCAATTATGCAAATTGGCTTCTATCAAGTTGGACGTGCTTCTCATCTCACGAATAATGGAACTTAATTTACCGGAGGAGTGAAAATATGAGTAATAAAGAAATTGCATTACAAATTTTAAATGAAAACAGTATTGGCGTTATGGCCACAAATAATAACGGTGTGCCTAATTCACGCTACATGACATTTCACTATGTTGAATCAAAACTGTATACCGTGGCAAAGGAAGATTCCGATGTCGTCCGTGAAATTAAGGAATATGGCGGTACCCATATTTTATTAGGCTATGAAAGCGATGGCATACTTGAAACATTTTTAGAAATCGAAGGCAATGCAGCGACAACATTAAATGATGTTGTAAAGCAGCAGCTGCTTGAAAAATATTCAGAGCATGCGGACGGGAACTTTGTGCTCATTCAAGTTACGCCGACAAGAATGAGAATTATGAATAAAAACGGAAAAAACCAGGAAGAAATTCAACTATACTAAGGGAGGTATCGTAATGGAAACATTAAAGGAAAAAGTACTTTCAATTATTAAAGATCATAAAATTGGAACAATGGCTACATTAAACGGACGTCACCCTTATGTTCGTTACATGACATTTACAAATGAAGACTTCACACTATATGCGACAACAACAGAGGATTCCCAAAAAGTGTACGATTTAAATGAAAATCCCTACACTCATATTTTACTGGGCTATACTAAGGAAGATCTTGATGCCCCATATTTAGAAATTACAGCAAAACTAAGCGAAGTAAAAGATGATACATTAAAGCTGAAAATTACAAACTTCTTTAAAGACGTTTTTACTTCAGAAGACGGGGATATGGTGACACTTCAATTCGATCCAATCACAATCAAATTAATGAATGATGGCGAACCGCAGGAACTGAAGCTGTAACGTCTGAATTTATTTAACCAGTTAGCGAAGCAATGGCATATATCGTTGTCATTGCTTTTTCTGTTGCAAAAAGAAGTAAAAGATTTAGCAACCCCGCTCATTATGAGATTTGAGCGAGGTTTTACTAAGGAAGTCTATTTTTATACGTTAAAAATTTTACCGATTATGTTGATTATCGTCGTATTGCTTGTACGTTTAGTAGCGGGTCCTCTAGTAGGTAAAATTATGCCTAAATTTGTTGGTCAAACAGACGACTTCAATGGCAAGCTTTGCAATGAGAAAATTACATGAAAATCAAACTGTAAAAGAAGCAGCCCAACAATAAGTAAAAGCTCTTATGCGGTAGTATGAATACTACCGCATAAGAGCTTTTGTATTTACCTTTAGCCTAGAAACATTGGAAAGTCAGGATTGAGTTACGGTTTACTGAACTGTATACCCAACCGAAACGACTCCATCTAAAGCCTAAAATGATATTTTGCGTAACAAACGTCGGGAAGAACCAGAAACTATTTCCGTTTCGTTGCCAAATAAACGTATTACGGAAAATACAACGTCTTATACCACTGGAACCTTGCTGTGACTGGCCAGCAGATAATTGTTGCATTTGGGGAGTAAAGGTAGGGGGCGGACCCATTGGCATTGGGGTATTACCACCAGGACCTCCACCAGGACTGCCAGGACCACCACCAGGGATTCCTGGGCCACCAGGGAACCCACCTGGACTACCACCAGGGAATCCCGGTGCTCCACCAGGGAATCCTGGTCCGCCAGGGAACCCACCAGGTCCTCCTGGAAAACCTCCCGGGCCTTGACCGGGTGGGGCTGGGAAAAACTGTTGTTGAAATGGTTGTCCTGCAGGGCTCTCATCAAAGCGTTCAAACGGATTTTGATACAACAAGCATACCTTCTTTCTTAAGTATTCTTTGTAATGTATGTAAATGTGGATAAACGCCAATAGGAATTCGCCTAATATGAGTCAAAATACCGTAGTGATTATAATTTTCGCCCAGAAATTTAGTTTAATATGTTTTATTACATATTGGACTAAGGGGAAGTGTTAACAAATGGACAATTATTTAAAGTAAGGTTGAAGATTTGAAAATTGTTTGAAAGTAAACTAAAATTCACTATGAAGATGTAAAAGAGAAGGGAATTTATGATGAAAAAATATTTGTTCGCTATAATCTTATTGTTGTTGGCAGGTTGTAGTAATGGAGAAAATACAGAAGTTAAATTTACCGAAAAACAGGCAGTACCATTTGAAATTATTAAGTATGATGAAAAAATTGCACCGATTTACGAGACGCTCGTACCGCATATTGCTTATGCAAATACGCAAGGACAGTTTGAATCCTTGCAAGCTCGCTTTGATGTAGACAATTTCACGCTTGATATGGATAAATATATGGCCGTATTTATAGTTACTTACTCGGGTAGCTGTGGTACTTCAGTCGATAATGTTTACAAACACGGTAATTACTTAGCAGTTCAATTAATCGACAATGTAGGACAAAAATGTGAAGATGAAGGCGTCCCTCATACATTCGTTCTCCAAGTGGAGAAAGACGAATATGAAAAAGTTCAATTATATAATGGCGAAATTTTAAAATCTTCAATGGATGTAGAATAAATTTATTAAAAGTTTTCAGCTTTGATTATTCAAAGTTGAAAGCTTTTTTTATAGTTCTATATTTATTGGGCACAATTTATTGTGATTTGATAAAAAAAACTATATAATTTTTATAAACTGTAACGTGATGGTTTTGAGGGCAATAATTCTTCTATAAGAATTAGTAACTTCACCATTATAGTTAGCATGTTCAATAGGATAGTTGGGTACATATCAGAAAGACCGAATTACTATTAAATTATTTTTGGAGGTGAATCCCTCACGCTGAGGGAAGTAATTGGACGTAAACACCATATTAAACATCATTTTATTAATTATTTTTTTAGGTTTAACTGGATTTTTCGTTGCAGCTGAATTTGCCGTTGTTAAAATTCGTAAATCCCGTATTGACCAATTGATTTTGGAAGGCAATAAGAAAGCAGTCATTGCAAAAAAAGTAGCAGGAGACCTAGATTATTATTTATCTGCCTGTCAGCTTGGTATTACCATTACAGCAATCGGTTTAGGAGCGTTTACGAAGCCGTATGTAAAAGAACTGCTATATCCTGTATTTGACTGGTTAAATGTTTCGGATGTTGTAGCTTCGGCTGCTTCTTATGTAATTGCACTAGCTATTGTAAGTTATTTGCATGTAGTAATTGGCGAAATGGCGCCAAAAACGTTAGCGATTCAGTTTTCCGAGAAAGTAACTTTAATGCTTGCAGGACCACTTTATTGGTTCGGTAAAATTATGTATCCGTTTATTCAGGCATTAAATGGAACATCTCGGTTACTATTACGTGCAGTTGGTGTTAAATCAGCAAGTGAAGAGCAGGCCTATTCTGAAGAAGAACTGAAAATTATTATGGCACAGAGTTTCCAGGGCGGACAAATTGACCAACAAGAACTGAAATATTTAGAAAATGTATTTGCTTTTGATGAGCGTGTTGCAAAAGATATTATGGTGCCTCGAACAGACTTAGTTACAATCGACAAAGATATGAGCGCCGAAGAGATTATCCAAATTTTAGATGAACATAACTATACACGTTATCCGATTGTTGAAAATAATGATAAAGACCGCATTATTGGTGTGATTAATGCAAACAAGCTTCTTAGCTATATCGTTTCAAATCGAACAGTACAGCTCGAGCAGTTTTTAACGAAAGTACCATTTGTTTTAGGTGTGACTAGTATCCAGGATGCACTATTAAAAATGCAAAAGGCGAAAGTGCATATGACGGTCATTATCGATGAATATGGCGGTACAGCCGGAGTATTAACGATGGAAGACGTTTTGGAAGAGCTGGTTGGAGAGATTCGGGATGAATTTGACGAGGATGAAGTAGATGATATCCGTAAGTCAGGAGAAAACGAATATACGATTAATGGTCGTGTTCTGCTCGATGAACTGGAAGATCGCTTCGGTTTTGAGTTTGAGGACAGTGAAGAGATAGATACAATTGGCGGCTGGATTCAGCATACGAACATCGATTCAATCAAAAACGGTGAAGAGCTTCAAATCGGTGATGAAATTAAATTCGACGACCATATTTGGGTCATTTCGGATATGGACAATTATCAAATTAAAGAAGTTGTATTAAGACAATATAAACTTCAGCAGTAAATGATCGATACTTTATATGTCTTGGAGGTGAATCCCTCATATTTCGGGGGAATTAATTGGACAGTATTATAATGATAAATTTAATTTTAATTGCAGTATTTATTTTGTTAACAGCCTTTTTCGTTGGAGCAGAATTCTCAATTTTAAAAGTGCGTATGTCACGAATCGATCAGCTGATCGCAGAGGGCAATAAAAAAGCCGTCACGGCAAAAAAGGTAACACAGGATTTGGATTATTATTTGTCAGCCTGTCAGCTTGGAATTACGATTACAGCGTTAATTCTTGGTGCACTCGGGGAACCGACCGTAGAGAAAATGCTTGAGCCTGTTTTTGACTACTTCAGCATTCCAGCGGCGGTTGCAACAGCCCTTTCTTATGTTATTGCATTATCGGTTGTTACTTTTTTACACGTAGTACTTGGTGAATTAATGCCAAAGACATTGGCCATCCAATATGCAGAAAAAATGACACTATTATTGGCACCGCCACTTTATTGGTTCGGTAAAATTACAGGACCGATTATCTCGATATTAAACGGTTCTGCTCGTGGGCTGCTCAAAATCTTTGGTGTCAAACCGGCTGGTCACGATACAGTTTACTCGGAAGAAGAGCTTAAAATGATTGTGACGCAAAGTTATGAAGGTGGAGAAATCAACCAGACAGAGCTTGCCTATCTAGAAAATATCTTTGCTTTTGATACACGGGAATTACGGGAAGTAATGATTCCGCGCAATGAAATAATTACAATCGAAAAAACGTATACATTAGAGCAAATTCTTGCTGTTATTGACGAGTACGAATTTACGCGTTATCCGGTCATTGATCGCAGTAAAAATACAGCAGCCTTTATCGGTTTCATTAACTCGAAGGAAATGCTGACAGATATAGCTGCGGGACGGAAGAATAATTTCAGTACGTATATTCGTGAGATTCCCCGTTATAAGGAAACAGTAGCGATAAAAGACGTGTTTTTAAAAATGCAGCAATCGCGCAACCATATGGCGATTGTTACAGATGAAAAAGGTGTCACAATCGGTCTTGTGACAATGGAAGATATATTGTCAGAAATTGTTGGAGAAATTGAAGATGAAGACGATGGGGAAATTATCGTTCCCTCAACATAAAGTGAAACTCCAATTGGTTGGGGTATTTTTCATCCCCACGGTCCGTTAATGCGGGATAAGAAAAGGTCGTAAATGATGGACATATTGTCAATTATTTGCGGCTTTTTTTAGTATTATCGAAAGTTGAGCTAATAGATTATAAGGGCAAATGTCACTATAATTAAAGCAAGGAGCTGTTGAAAATGCAATGTGGTGCAAAATGCTTTTTAGTGGAAATTGAGCATAATGGCGAAAAAAAACAAGTTCAAGTGAAAGCAAAATCATCCGTACGTGCGAGAAAAACAGTACGTATTCAATTTGAAGAAGCCGTTAACATCCTATCCGTAAAGGAAGAAAAATAAAAATGAGCAACCAACAATACGGTTGCTCATTTTTCATTTGTTTTACTTATTCTGCTTTTCCAACTTTATTTGTTTAACTAAATGTACAATTAACATAATGATTCCGACTGTACAAAATAGCAGACTGACGATAAATAATACAAGCCATGAAGTAATGCTCCAGTTAGTTGTGAAAAAGATAGAACTGATTAATAAAAGTATCCCGACAAACAAGACAAGATAGCCCTTTTTAGATAATGACAATGCAATAACCTCCTTAAATACCTATCATAAAAATACCATAATCTTTGCAAACTTATCTATTTAAACGGTTGCTTTACTAAATTGATGGTTGAATTTCATTCTGGTCCGGACGTAATCCGCTTATGATACAATTCGGTAAGGAATATAAATTCAAGAAAAGAGGCACAATGCATGGTTCAATTGCTCAATCAATTTATTCAAAAGTGGATGCCGGTATTAACACCCCTCAGTTTAGTCATCGGTGTGCTGCTCGAAAAAATCGGAACACATTTTCTTTTTCTAGTCCCGGTATTATTTGCCGTGATGACATTCATCAGCAGCTTGAATCTAAAATTTCGCGATATAAAAGTGTTTAAACAATACCCTAAAACGATTTTATTTGTCATCGCTTTTCTACATATTCTCATGCCTTTATGGGCGTTCTTTCTGGCGGAACTCATATTCGATGACCGCTTATTAACGATTGGATTTCTAATATCCGTTGCCGTACCAACAGGGGTTACGAGCGTCATTTGGGTGACGATCAGTAAAGGAAACTTGCCTTTATCTCTCGCCATTATATTGATTGATACTCTGCTTGCTCCGATCCTTATGCCATTAATTTTGCATTTAGTTGTCGGGGAATCGATATCACTAAATACATCAGCACTTATTTTTGATCTTATTTGGATGATTGTTTTACCGTCTATATTGGGTATCCTTGTAAACGAATGGACGAAAGGGAAGTTATTCGAACAATATGGAAAACCAATGTCTTTAGTTTCAAAGCTCTGTTTATTCGGCATTATTATGATTAATAGTAGTGCAATTGCACCTTATGTAAAAACGATTGACTTGGAGCTTGCGAAAGTTATTGCTGTTGTCCTGTTTTTGGCAGTTTCTGGCTATGTATTCTCCCTTGTACTTGGTCGGCTGTTATGGAAATCAGAGGCTGATCAGGCGACATTTGTTTTTAATGGAGGAATGCGGAATATTGCGGTAGGGGTCGTTATCGCTACCACATATTTTCCGTCAAAAGTAGCGATGCCGGTCGTTTTCGGGATGTTATTCCAGCAAGTTTTAGCTTCAATATTTTATAAAATAATCCAAAAAAATTCTGAAGCAGTTTAAAGTTGCTTCTTAACATTGTACTGTGGAAAAATACAGTTGTGTTATTTAGTCGCACATTGTATTATTGGTCTATAGTAAATTATTAAATTTTGAAGTGTTATATAGAAAAGTAGCTTCAGCCGGAGAATTTTGTAGTGCATTGATCAGATCCAATCACTTACTCGTTCTCAAACATCCAGAAGCAATGTAACATCTTAGAATAGCGGGGGAAATTATGAAAAGATTGTTCGAAAAATGGAACAGCATTAACTTAGTAAACCGTATTATTATTGGTATAATTATTGGTGTTATTTTAGCACTGACGATACCGGAAGCGGTGAGTGGTATTACCATTCTAGGAACTCTATTCGTTTCAGCCTTAAAAGCAGTTGCACCGATTTTGGTGTTCGTGCTTGTTATTAATGCGATTGCTTCACATGCTGGCGGCAAAGCAACAAATATGAAAATGATTCTAGCTTTATACGGAGTTGCGACATTCGCGGCAGGATTTGTTGCCGTCATTGCAAGCTTTATTTTCCCGACAGTATTAACATTAAAAACAGAAGCACAGGATGTGGCTCCGCCTAGCGGGATACTAGAAGTGTTTGAAACATTATTATTCAATATCGTGACAAACCCGGTAAGTGCAATTATGAACGCAAATTATCTCGGCATTTTAGCTTGGGCAGTTGTTTTAGGGATTGCTTTAAAAGCTGCGAATGATTCAACAAAAAGTGTTATGGCGAATTTTTCGGATGCGATTACAAAAGTTGTGCAATGGATTATTAACTTAGCGCCATTCGGTATTTTAGGAATAGTATTTGAAGCGATTTCAACGACAGGCCTTTCAGCATTAGGGGAATATGCTCGTCTAATTCTGATCTTAGTAGGAACAATGTTCTTTGTAGCGCTCGTTGTAAATCCACTTATTGTATATACAGTAGCACGCAGAAATCCGTATCCGCTTATTTTTACATCTATAAAAGAGAGCGGAATTACAGCCTTTTTCACACGTAGTTCAGCGGCTAATATTCCAGTCAATATGGCATTGGCAGAGAAGCTGAAATTAAATAAAGATACATATGCTGTATCGATACCTTTAGGTGCAACAATAAATATGGGCGGGGCTGCGATTACAATTTCCGTACTGACAATGGCAGCTGCTCATACATTAGGTATCGAAGTTGATTTCCTGACTGCGGTCATCTTAATGGTAATGGCTGCAGTATCGGCTGCTGGTGCTTCCGGTGTTGCAGGCGGGTCGCTATTACTGATTCCGTTAGCATGTAGCCTATTTGGGATTTCAGATGATATTGCGATGCAAGTCGTGGCAATTGGTTTTATCATCGGTGTAGTCCAGGATTCTTGTGAAACAGCATTGAATTCTTCAACGGACATCGTATTTACGGCAGCTGCTGAATATGCAAAAGAACGTAAACAAAATTAATAAAACTGTGCTGAATGGAGTCTCTTCCGGTTCAGCACAGTTTTTTTATTTTTCTTTCAGTCAGCACCGCCAGCAGGAAGGTCGCTTTCATAACGACCAGAATTTGAATGCTCTGCAGCAGAGAAAATAATTGTGGAGAAATCTACATCATATGAGGGTAAGTCACCGATAGATTCAGTCGATGTGTAAATTTGAGTGGCTACCAGCAATGAGTTAAACTGGCTTCGATCCACCTTTAAAAAGCGGCAAATTTCTTCATGCATATCATGTAGTGCCGGGAATTGGTGCACTTCGAACTTCGCAAGCGAGAGCAGGGCAATCGTATTGTAATGGTACGGTGTAAGTTTTTTTTCTGTTTTTCTAATAAAAGTCGTCAGCTCTTTTAATCGGGCAAAGGTTTCATTATGAAAATCCCCTGTTCCGATTGTTAAAATGACAGCTGTATTTGTCGTGTCCTTTGTTCGTTCATATCCGATAGACACAAGCGCCTGATAATACTTTTCCACACTATTTGCCAATACTTTAGTATCTTCCACACGCCCGGCAAGCATCGTACTAGTGGAAAGTTTTAAAGGCGCATATTTTACGCTTTGTTTGTCCATTAAATCTGTAATTAACAGACCGATTCGCTCGATATGTTCTTCCGAGTTTAAATAGGCAGCCGCTATATAGCTGTCTTCATGGCGGCTAAACTGCTTCGTCAATAATTTATGGAGATTTATAACCTCACCGATTTTTTCAGGTTCATTTGCATAATGAACATAATATGTATTAATAATCTGAGTATTAACGCGAGCAAAGTTATACCATTTTGTATTGTTTTTAATTTGTTGACGCACGCTTTCATAATCCTCATAGTTAAATACAATATTGCGGACAGTCAGTTTTAGTGCAAGGTCAATATAAAAATATTTTGCATCTGCCCCAAAATATAAAACGATTTTATCAATGTTTGTGAAGAATAATTGTAATTGAGCATTCATCCCGATCACCTCTTACTTAATACGTACGTTTTAAACGAGGAGAAGTTTCATTAAAATATTCGGGAAATAATAAAAACCATTTACAAAATACAGCATAAATCGATAGAGTATTGTATGATAAATAAGTGATAAATCAAATAAGAATACCGTTGAACAGATTGAGAGGAAGTATAGTAATGACTCGACAACCATTTTTACCGATTATTGTCGGTACTGATATTAATGCATACAACATGGCGATATCTTTCCATGAAGAATATAAGATCCGTCCGATTCTAGTAGGGAAAGGTGTTTTACCTTTTACGAACTTAAGTAATATTCCACGTGCAATTGAGTATGACAAAAAACTTGGTGAACCAGACCAGTTTGCCAAAATTTTAATTAGCGTAGCGAAAAAATATGAAAAAGAAGCAGAAAAACTGATTCTAATCGGCACAAATGATTTATACGTCCGTTTAATTATTGAAAACAGCGCGATTTTAAGAGATTACTTTGTGTTTAACTATATCGACGAAACGTTAATGAATGACTTACAGATTAAATCCAATTTCTATAAACTTTGCGAACAATATGGAATCGATATTCCGACGACGGTATTTTATGATTGCAAAAATGATGGTCAATTCGAAACCGAGATGATGTATCCGGTTATTATTAAACCGAGTAACGGGATTGAGTATAGCCGTCATCCATTTGAAGGACAGGCGAAAGTTTTCAAAGTAGAAAACAAAGAAGAAGTCCAACAAGTGATCGATATGATTAAAAACAGCGGCTACCAGGAAGAACTCATTATTCAGGATTATATTCCCGGTGACGATACAGCAATGTGGGATTCGGTTGTTTATGTCAATTTAAAAGGCGAAACACAGCTCGTATCGTTTGCACAAGTTGTCCTTCAGGAACATACGAAAACGGCGATTGGCAATTACACGGCGCTTATTTCCCGTTATAACGAAGAAGTAATGACGAAACTGCGCGGCTTTTTGGAAGCGGTCGGCTATCGTGGTTACGGAAACTTTGATTTAAAATATGATGAGCGTGACGGGAAGTTTAAAGTGTTTGAAGTAAATATTCGACAAGGCCGTTCAAGTTATTATATTAATGCAATGGGTCATAATTTGGCGCGCAACTTTGTTGAAGATCTAATTTACGATATTCCGAAACCATGCTCGTATTTAAAAGGGGATGTGCTGTTTTCAGTCGTGCCGAAAATTGTATTAAAAAAATTCGTTTACGATGAAGCGGTGAAAAAGGATATTCGCCGATTGATTCTGGAAAAGAAAATTGTGAATCCGTTGTTCTATAAACAGGACAAGCATTTTAAACGTAAAATCTACATGTTCATCCGTCAGGTTAACTACTATAAAAAATATAAACAAAACGTATGGTAAACATCAGCCGATTAACAGGAGCTTTCTGTTAGTCGGCTGTTTTCATTAGCTGAACATCCTAAGGGAAAAATGTTATAGTTAAAGAAAATTGAAAAGAGTGAATAGTAATGACGGTACATACTTTTACATTAACGATTGACTGGCCAGGGGGACGAAATTCGGTTGGTGACTTAAAAACCGAACGATTGCAGACGCAAATTTCGATTCCGCCTGAAATGGATGGACCTGGTATTGGGACAAATCCGGATGAAATGCTGCTCGGTGCTGCAGCAACCTGTTACTTAATTACACTGGCGGCAATGCTTGAACGAAGCCAAATTGATGCAAAGCTGAATTTGAAATCAGAAGGGCTTGTTGATGTGACAAATGGTGTTTTTACTTATAAAGCGATCCATCACTATGTCGACATTGACCTGCAAAATAAGGAAGATGAACGTGCCCGTCGTATAGCGGAGCGCTATGCATATAAGGCAGAGGAAACTTGTATGATTAGTAAAGCGTTAAAAGGGAATGTAGAAGTGCATACACATTTAACTTTGACCTAAAGGGGCGATTTGAATGGATTTCATATCAGCTATACTTCAATTACTTATTGCATCCGTGCTTGTTTTCTTCATTAGCGGCCGTTTAATCGGCTCACAAATAAGTCTGATGAAAAGAATATTATCCGTGTTAATTAGTGTTTCCCTTACGACATTTGTATTTTGGTATACATATTTACGAGGATCGGACTATTATGACCAAGGAATCGTTTCGAATGTAGTCAACATTACAACACTTATCTGGCTCGGCAGTATGCTTCTGATTTCGATGCTGCTTTATCTGTTTTTTGAGCTGTTTGATTCGATAGAATTGAATGAAAATGGCACACCTGTCGGCAGACGTTCCTATTTTAAGATACTTATTACGTATTGGAAGCGTCAAAAACGGTTACGCGAAGTTGTAGGAATCGCGGTAACGAACGGGGTAACAAGAACGATGAAATATGCCCGTGCCCGCGAAGATGAACGTGAACTGGCAAAAGCATTACGGGATACGCTGGAACAGTGCGGCGGGGTATTTATTAAATTTGGACAAGTACTGTCAACGCGTAAAGAGCTTTTGTCTCCCATTTTTATTGAGGAACTTGAAAAGCTTCAGCAACATGTGAAACCCCTTACCGAGCAGCAAGTTGACCAAATAATTGCAGAAAATTTCAATGCAGGTACGCAACAAATCTTTTCTTATATAAGTAAAACTCCGTTAGCCTCCGCTTCAATCGGTCAAGTACATAAAGCGGTGTTAAAGGAAACGAACGAACCTGTCGTTGTGAAGTTTTTACGGCCTGATGTCAAAAATATTATGCAGGATGATTTATCGATTTTAATGGAGTTTGCCAGATGGATTTCCAGTAAATCGCAATGGGCTGAAAACTTAGGCTTTTACGACTTGGCAAAAGGATTCAGCATGGCGTTAAAGGAAGAAATTGATTTTATTATTGAGGCTCGCAACATGGAACAGGTTGCCAAAATTGTCGAACGTGGCAGTATCGATGTGAAAGTGCCGAAAGTATACCGAGAATGCAGTAATTCAAATGTTGTGGTGATGGAATATATAAAAGGGAAATCCGTTACAGTAGGAAATGCATTATTTACGGATTTGAGCATTGACCGCCATCAGTTTGCACAAACATTATTGTATTCGTTTTTAGAGCAAACACTTATTTCCGGAATTTTTCATGCGGATCCACATCCGGGAAACATTTATATTGAGGAAACAACCGGGCGTGTCGCAATTCTCGATTATGGGGCTGTCGGCCGTTTAGCTGAATTGCAGCAGGAAGGGTTAAAATATTTCCTAGTCGGAATTCATCAAAATGATGCAGCACTTGTTGTTGATGGTATTGCCCAGCTTGTGGAAAATGCCGAACAAATCAATCGGCATGAAATGGAGCAGGCGATTAGCCAAATCCTGTTGAAAATTAATTATGTGTCGACAATCCCTACAGATGAACTAATGTACTCTATCTTTTCTGTAGTGCGTGAATTTGGACTCCATTTTTACCCATCCGTCAATGTGGCTTTACGGGCGATTGTTACATTGGATGGTACATTGTCTGTGATTTGCCCAGGCTTTAGGATTTTCAGTGAAGTAAAAGACTTCTCCAATAATTATTTGAAATCAAGCTTATTGAAACCGTTCAAACATCCGGGCGAGACGAAAGACTTAATTGAAGAAGAACTCGCATTGTTATTACCGAATATACGGAAAATACCGCGTCGTCTTGATCAGCTGTTCAGGAAAGTGGAGAGCGGGAAAATTATTTTGCATCATGATATTTTTTCTGATAAAGCGAATTCCATGTTTGTCACTCAGCTGTTTTCACGGTTTGTTCTGCTGATGGTTGGGATTACATTTGGGATTATATCGGTGGCATTGCTCGCAATCTCGCAATTTATTCATAATGCCTATGCAATTTATTTGAATACTGCTGCGTATTTAGGCTTGTTTTTATGTGCGATTTTGCTCGTGCGATTATCGATTCAAGCAATCCGAGATATGAAGCGAACAAAGTAGAGGCTTAAAATAATCCAAAATGCCATTTTTCTTTTTAAGGAAAATGGCATTTTTTGCTGTGCGTAAAAATTGATTTCCATTCCTGGACGCTTTCCATGGGCACGGCCTGAGCCTGTAGTCTCAGGCGTCGTGCTATTCCCGTAGGAGTCGCCCTCCATTCCAATCAATTTTATTATATTGCCCATTTCTCACTAAGAGTTTTATTTTTCAATTAAATTACAACTGCTTTCTAAGCTTTTTATCCTTCTTCGCTTTAGCACTTTACTATAATAAAATACTAAATCACTAGAAGGTTAATGTATTAGTAGGTGAACATTTTTTTAGAAATAAAACGCACAAAGCCTTTAATACAGGCGTTTTCAACTGAACTATGATTTTAAGGGTGAAATATTAGTAGCAATTAACTGCTATTTAAACAATAATAAATTTAAGAGTAACAATATTTAAAAGGGGTGCGGGAAATGATTCAGTTGAACGGACAAAATTTATCGATCGAACAATTGGGAAACATTTTATATAATGGGGAAAAAATAGAGATAGCTGAAGAAGCGAAGTTACGAGTTGTTAAAAGCCGTGAAGCAGTGGAAAGAATTGTTCAGCAAGATAAAACAGTATATGGGATTAACACGGGATTTGGAAAATTCAGCGATGTAAAAATTGCAGAGCACGAAGTAAGCAAACTGCAAGTAAATTTAATTCGTTCCCATGCATGCGGGTTTGGGGAGCCTTTTTCGGAACATGTTGCAAAAGCGATGATGGTGCTAAGATTAAATGCTTTATTAAAAGGGCTATCGGGTATTCGACTGGAAGTACTGGAACGCTTGTTATGGATGATTAATGAAGAGGTCATTCCAGTTATTCCACAGCAAGGTTCACTCGGGGCATCCGGAGATTTAGCGCCACTTTCTCATTTAGTATTGGCGGTTATTGGAGAAGGCGATGTATATGTGAATGGTGTCATGCGCCCGTCACATGAAGTATTCGAACGTCGGGGACTGCCGAAAATTGAGCTGCAGGCGAAAGAAGGCCTTGCTTTAATCAATGGAACCCAGGCGATGACTGCACAAGGGGTCGTCAATTACTTGGAAGCGGAGAAACTGGCTTATGCGAGTGAATGGATTGCAGCAATGACGTTGGAAAGTTTATACGGGATTATCGATGCTTTTCATCCAGCTGTCCATGAAGCGCGAGGCATGCAGGAACAAATGGCTGTTGCAGAGCGTATGCGTGATTGGCTGAAGGACAGTAAGCTCATTACACATCAAGGTGAAAAGCGTGTGCAGGATCCGTATTCGCTTCGCTGCATCCCGCAAATTCATGGGGCAAGCTGGCAAGTATTGAACTATGTCAAAGAAAAGCTCGAAATCGAAATGAATGCGGCAACAGACAATCCGCTCATTTTTGATGACGGCGGTTTAGTCATTTCAGGAGGAAACTTCCATGGACAGCCGATTGCGTTTGCGATGGACTTTCTGAAAATTGGTATGGCGGAGTTGGCCAATGTATCAGAACGACGGATAGAACGATTAGTAAACCCGCAGTTAAATGAAGGGCTGCCTGCATTTTTAAGCGCGAATCCAGGGCTTGAATCAGGTGCAATGATTTTGCAATACAGTGCCGCAAGTTTAGTATCGGAAAACAAAACTTTGGCACATCCTGCTTCGGTCGACTCCATTCCGTCCTCAGCAAATCAGGAAGACCACGTATCAATGGGGACGACAGGATCTCGCCATGCGCGGATGATTATTGCCAATGTAAGAAATGTATTGGCTATCGAGGCATTTTGTGCAGCACAGGCAGTGGAATACCGGGGTGTAGCAAACATGTCGCCAAATCTTTATGATAAGTGGAAAGACATTCGCAACTTAGCGCCTGCCATGACAGAGGATCGTATTTTCAGCAAGGACGTAAATCATATTATCGACTACTTGAAACCGAATGGGTAAGTATTGACAGCTACATTCTACCGGTGCATTTGTTATAATAAGTGTTTAGTAGAAAGAGGAGATTTATTATGACAAAACCACATTTATTAATCGTTGATGGGATGGCGCTATTGTTTCGTTCATTTTTTGCGTCAGCTGCAATGAATCAATTTATACGTTTAGATGACGGGACGCCATCAAATGGTGTTCAAGGCTTTGCCCGTCATGTATTGACAGCACAAAATCTGATGCAGCCGACACATTTAGCTGTATGCTGGGATATGGGCGCGGTTACATTCCGCAATGACCTATACGATGGCTATAAAGCGAATCGACCTGCACCACCGGAGGAAATGTTGCCGCAATTTGATATGGCTAAAAGAGTATCTGAAATGATCGGGTGGCAAAACTTTGGTACGCAAGGTCTTGAGGCAGATGATTTAATCGGCTCAATGATTAAAAAATGGAAAGACGATGCCCAAATTACTGTCATTAGCGGAGATAAAGATTTACTGCAATTACTTAACCCTTCTACAAAAATCGCATTTACGAAAAAAGGCTATACAGAGTACGATGTGTATACAGAAAGCCGGTTTGTAGAGGAATATGGCATTGCACCCAAACAATTCGCGGAAGTGAAAGCGTTTATGGGGGACACGAGTGATGGTTACCCGGGTGTAAAGGGAATTGGTCCGAAAACAGCATTACAGCTTATTCAAAATCACGGTTCCATTGATGGCGTATTAGAAGCATTGCCGACATTAAAGCCGGGACAACGCATTAAAATCAGCGAAAATTTAGCGATGTTACGTTTGTCCCATCAATTAGCTACAATCCATTGTGATGTACCGATTGACGTGGAGCTGGAACACTTAGCTTTATCCCCTTATGCTCCGGATTTGTTTAATCATATTGAACAGCAAGGCTATCGCTTAATCGCGAAACATGCTCGTTCGATTTACAAATAAAATGCGAAAGAGGTTGTGCACAGTTGCACAACCTCTTTTTAATGGGAAATGATACGTTCACCTTTGACTTTTACAAGCTCCACATCCACTTTCCGAATAGTAGACTCGTCAAGAGGAATATTTCCATCTTGTTCATACTTTTTCCAGGTTTTCAAATCTTTTCGATACAATACCTCAGCTAACCGGTAAATATCGGCATCAAATTCTAATGAAGCTTTATAGGTTTGCTCGATTTCTTTTTTTACTTGCTGCTTAATCTTATTTTTTAATAAATCCATTTTATTTTCATTAAGAATTTCATTTGTTTGAACAACCAATTGCACTTGTAAATCAAATTGCACATTATTTTCGGAAACAATTGGTGTGATTTTAGAACGCACTTCGTCAACGGTTGTCGTTGTATATAACTCTTCAAACTCTTCCGTTTTAACGGTAATATCTGAGCGGTCTGTTTCATTCTCTAGCCATTGAACACCTTTTAAATCGTCGCCTAATAAGTTCCCTTTTAAACCAGAGTTCTTACCGATAATGCTTATGCCTTTAAATGAATAGACTGGATCCGGTCCATCTTCCTTTGACCAGTTTTCGCTAATTTCGATAAATGGTATTTTGGCTTCATGACTAGGTTCATTAAAATGAATCATAAGTTCCCGTAATTGTATAGGACGGACTCGGGATGACTGATTAAATGAACTAAGCGGGTCGGATACCTTTGAAAGTGTTATGGATTTATTGATAATGGGTGTGATGAGCAAAGCTTCCTTGAGTGGTGAATCTGTAATATAAGCCCAAGTTGTATACCTCCATTCCCTGTATCGGATAAGGGAATTGATAACAGGTTCTACTTTACCTTCCTTTGCGATATTTTCCGAAAAGAGAACATAGTTTAAATGCCCTAAAAAGAAGCGCTCATCCATCGTTTGATATAAATTAAAAAATGCTTCATCAAAAGTCTTTCCTTTGGCAATCCCAACTTCAGCCTGCGTAGCTTCCGGGTTCGGCTGTTCGCTTTTAGCAATATTAGTAAAAGCAACAACTTGACTATAAATTTCATATTGATCATCTTTATAATCGATTCCCAGGCCAAGTAAATAATACATACGTTCAGGCTGATTTGTATCCCAGCAGCCAGCAACTAAAAGTAACAATGGAAGTAAAAGCAATTTTTTCATTTTGTTTTTTCCTTTGTTTTATCTTTAACATTTAATACTTCCGGTCGTTTAGTGTTTGATTTTGCTGGTGGACGGAAAAGGGTCATTTTTATATTATCCCAGCTCAAATTGACTGCTATATTTAAATAAGGAACACCAAATACACGGATATTTGCGATATAAACAAGGCAAATATAGATTGATAAGAAGAAACCGAAAAGTCCTAAAATCGATGTAATAATAATAAATACAATTCGCAGCATGCTGATCGTCGTAACGAAGGACTGATTGACAAGTGTAAAGGTAGCAATCGTTGAAATGGCTATGACAACAATCATTGCCGGACTTGTAATCCCAGCTCGAATGGCTGCATCACCTATAATTAATCCTCCTACAACACTGATCGTTCCACCTAAAATACTCGGTAAGCGTAATCCCGCTTCACGAAATAACTCAAACATAAAAAGCATTCCAAGCATTTCTATAGCTGCAGGCAGTGGGGAGCCCGTATTGGCTTGTACAACTGTCGCAAGTAATTGAATTGGGAGCTGCTCTTGATGGAATGTTGTTAACGCAAGCCAAAAAGCCGGTAGTAAAAGTGCTATTAATATGCAGAATAAACGTAATAATCTTTCTAACGAGCTGAATATGGATGGAAAATCATTATCCTCTCCGGACTTTAATAATGCCAATATATTGGTGGGCGTGATAATTGCGTATGCAATTCCGTCTACTAAAATGATAAAGCGTCCGGTAACGAGTGATTGCATCGCAAAATCAGGACGACCTGTCGAATCATTTAAAGGAATTAAATATGAAATTTTATTCATCCGTTCCATTATTAATTCACCACTTAAAATAACATCTGTATCGATTTCAGAGAGTTGTTTTTTTAATTGTTTCAAGATAGATAAATCTGCAATGTCATTAAAATATAAAATAGCTAACTTTGTTTTTGAGCGTGCTCCTAACGTTATCTTCTCAACACTTAATGAATTCGTAGGCAGACGTTTGCGGATAAGAGCAATATTTACACCTAAGTCTTCAATGAAGTTATCACGTGGACCTTTAATAGTTACTTCTAAGTTTGATTCCTCAGGGCTTCGATTAGGCTTGTTTTCAATATTGCTGCATAACAGTATATTTAAATTCTCGATATAAATAAGAACAAATCCGCTAAATACATTCGTAACAGCTTCTTGCAAATCTTCAATTTTCAGTAGCTGCGGAAGATGCAATTTCTGTATTAAAACTGCCTCATCAAATTGTTCCTTTTGTTGGCATGCCATTCTTAATCGGGGTACGACTACTTCATTGAATAAATGATTATCTGTCATCGCTTCACAGGTGATGAGCATAACGTTGCTTGCAGGGAAGTCAAATGTTTGAAAGCGAATATCAGCACAATTATCAAATTGCTTTTTTAAGGCAGCGTATTCAATCATTATATTCCAACTTTCGCTTTGTTTTTCGATTTACTAATATAAAGAGAATAATTGAAAGTACGAAAAAGAATAACGTAGTACTTATTAGAAAATATTGCCCCTTCCATTTGCTAAATATACTGTCATCGAGTAAATAAAGAGGCAGTGAGCAAAAAACAAAGAGCGGAAAAATATATTCCCAAACTTTCTTCTTTTGACCAGTGAGCCCTAATAGCTCGACTGCTATAAATAATATAAAACCAATACGGACAAATGCTCCTGTAAGCCACTGGTAAATAGAAAAGAAATCAATATGGTTTATAAAGCTTCCGATTGTGGCAATTCGCCATTCTTCAAATGCGGGGTAGCGCTGTTTAGCAGCCTCAGTTGGTCCGAATTCGGCAATTGCCCCCAATAAGGGACCTAGTGTTAATCCAAATAGTATAAAGAGCATTATTAATAAATGCCGAAATTTAAGCTTTGATTTAAAGTGCTGCTGAATAAATACGAGCAAATAAAGCTCAATAAAGCCGGAAGCAGGGTATACCATAGATGTGAAAACCGGTGTAAATCCATGCTCGAAAAATGGCTGCAGCAATGCATAATCTTTCACTTGAATATTAACAAAGGCGATAAAGAAGCCAAGGACGACAACACCAAACAAGACGACAACATTGACCATCGTAATCGTTAATATGGAGGATGTTGCCAGTAAAAAGCATACAACCGTAAAAAAGAAAAACAAAAGCAATGGCGGCGTTTGCAGCAAAAAGGTTGTTGAAACCCATTGTAGTGTTTCATGCATTGTAATAACGGCCATGAGAAGTAAGTAAAAACCAATGATAAAAATAAGCACTTTACCCAGCTTAGGGTAATTGTTTAGTAAATACATACGAAGAGATTCTTCTTTAAGTTTTTTTAATGTGATAAAAGGAAGAACTAACCAGGGAATCATCAAAAATATTGAAAAAATAACAGAAAACCAAGCATCACGACCTGCTCCATTTAGTAAGGATGGAATAATCGTGACATGGTTTTTTAACCCGATGAATGTCATTGTTAAAAAGATAATATGTAAGAGACTTATAGATCTCACTGATTTCATAATATATCCTCGCAGTTTTATTTACAGTAATAGCCAATTAGCTTATCATTTATTCAAATAGAAAAAGCATTAGCGAATGCTAATGCTTTTCCTTTTCGATTTTCACAAAGCTTAATATTTTGCGGTTGTCATCATATTTAAAAGTTCGGATCTGGCTGTCTCGATTGCGGCCGCCATTATCATGAATCGTTAAGTAAAGTTCATTGTCTTTTATTTCATAGCCAATTAACGGTACCCAGTGGTATTTATAGAGAGGGGTATAATTTTTTAAGAACTGCCCGGTAAAATACACATCAAATTTCATCGCTACCGGATTACCTAAGCGTAATTGCTCAATCGCCTGAGTTAATGTACATTCTTCAATACACCAGTCATCTCCGAGTAGTCGACGTAAGTTTCTGATCATCCGCCATTTAAAAAGTCCGATTTTTGTACCACCTAAAAATTTATAAAGTTCATTTACATCTTTCGTGCGGATTGTTTCATCTTCACATAAGTAATTTAAAATAACATGTGCAGTCGTTGGGCCGCATGCCGAGTTTTGATATTCAGGCCGGATATCCGAACTATATTGTGACCTGCCATTTACATTTAATAATACTCGCATACTAAAAACCTCCAAATTGTTATAAAGTAGTTTAATACCCACATTCAAAAAAAATAAACATTTAAAGTTGAAACTAAAAATAAAACAGCTCCGTCTAACTGTTGGCATTTGGAGAAGAGGGGGGAAGAAAATGCAGCTTGAAGAGTTTATAAGAACACATGGCGAGGAATTACTTCGACTATCCTATACATATGTGAAAAATAAAGAAATGGCAGAAGATATTGTACAGGATGTACTGTTAAAAGCATATGAGCAGCGTGGACAATTTCGTGGCGATGCGAGTTACCGGACGTATTTATATCGAATGACAATCAATCGTAGTTATGATTATTTACGCAGCTGGAGCTACAAAAATACCATTTTAACAAATAAAATTCAGGATATTTTTAAAGGAACCAAATCTGCAGAGCAGTATGTGCTTGAGAGAAGCGAAAATCAATTGCTGGGAAGAGTAGTTCTCGAGCTTCCGGTTAAGTACCGTGAAATTATAATTTTATATTACTACAAGGAACTGAACATCGATGAAATTGCACATTTACTCTCGGTTTCGGACAATACCGTGAAAACGAGACTTAGGCGTGGACGTGAAAAGTTAAGAGATCAATTAAAAGGTGGTGAATGGCATGGCGAATTCTCAAGTGAAGCAAGCAATTGATGAAACAATTGGCAGCGAACCGTTGATGGATGAAGCATTTGTACAAAAAGTAATGAAAAAAAAGCAACGTAAAAAACCGCTGCCATTTTTGCAGCCAGCCTTAGTTGTTCTGTTAATGCTTGCGGTTGGTGCGGTGCTGTATTTTACTCCGAATCAAACTATACAGGCTGTTGAAATCGAATCTACATACTTGGAGGAGAATAATCAACAGTTAGTTGCTGATTTTTACGAAGCGATTATTCAGGAAGATAAAAAAGCATTAGCAAAGTTATCTCCGGTTAACAGTGAACAGGCTTACAAACGTTATTCTATATTTGAATTCGATAATCCTGTTGAAGTGATTAAAACAATTGATACTGAAAAATCAATCACCCTTTTTCTGAAGCTTCAAGCGAATGACATTGACTATTTAGATGAGCTCGTCATTAATAAAGAATCCGAAATGATTGAATTGGATATTACGCAATCGATGGTTCTTTACACTGAAAATATCGAATTGCCAAAAGAGTTTTTGCTGGAATATAAAGAAGCACCATATGCTCCGGTTTTAGAAAATATGGAATTGAATTTAGCTGGAGCAGAAGTTAAACAGGTAAATGATCATATATTGTATCAAATCCCAACGGAAGAGGGAACTTGGCGAGTATTTGAAACACCGGAAGGAAAACGTCTAGACTTAAATGTTGCAAGTGATCAACCGACAGTGATGATTACCGGTACTAATGATCAGTTTTATATTATCGATAGTAAAACAAATGAAACAATGTATATTTATCGAAATAAAACAGGGGATTACCAAATTGTAATAGGGCAGCTTGAAGGTACAAACGTAATGACATTTGCCGATGATTTTCATGACGAACCTGTACTGTTTATGAGTGGTAGCACGCCGAAAGTCATTACAATTGAACAAGGGCATCTCCTATATGCAGATATATTTGAACATTCAGAACTCACAAACCCACAGGTATTTTATCATGCAGAAAGAATGGGTACCCACTTATTAGTTGAGTATGTTGAAGACTCAAAACAAACTTCTACTTATTACCAATTTACTGCAAAAGATGTTTTACTAGACTACCGTAGGATTGGTATGCTTGAAGCGAAACCAGAACATTTTACTGATATGTCAATTGCCAATCGATATAATGACCAGCTCATATATATTTTTAATGATAATACAATCCATTATCGAGGCAATTCACTTTCTGGAGAATTAATCGAGGAAACCTACACAAACATCCAAATTAAAACGAAGGACGATCAATATTTCATTACGGGTGATAATGGCTTTAGCTGGACATTAACCCGAACGGCTCCGCGCATATTGAAAGATGAAAAAGGGATTGAATATACCGTACCTGTTAATTTTGATGATTATTATCCGGAATAGAAAATTATAAACAATGAAAAAACGAAAACTACCTCGACCATTCGGGGTAGTTTTCGTCTGTTTAAATTTAGCTGCACAAACCAACTGATTTGTTTTCGTATTGTGCATCAGCCAATGCTTTCACCATAAAATGGGCCACGCAAGCTCTTGGAATCGAGCTTGAACCTTTTGGAACCGTATCGATTGCTTCTTTATAATCAGTTTTTAACGGTTCATCTTTTAAGCCCATTGGACGTGCGATTGTGTACGAAATGTCTTTAGTTTTGTAATAGTTAAGCGCTGCTCGGTGATCTGCTAATGGATTCGCGAGCATTTTCATCATCAGTTTGCCCATCACACCTGGAATTTCTCCGTCTACTCCAGCTGAAGCGCAATATACTAGACGTTCTACACCGGCTTTCTCCATACCGTCTGCAATGTTTTTGCCCATCGTTTCAAGCTCATTTGATTTTTTCATGCCAGTACTTGAACCTAAACATGAAATGACCGCATCATGACCGATAATCGCATCTGCCACTTGTTCTGCATTAAATGCATCACCTTGAACAATCGTTACATCTGTAGTTTTCAATTTTTCAGGTGTACGTACAAATGCGGTAACAGTATGACCAGCGGCGACAGCCATTTCAACAAAATGCTGTCCAACGCCACCTGTTGCTCCGAATACAATAATTTTCACGATTAATGACCTCCTTTTAATGATGCTTTTTGGATCTTAATACCTTTCCACATAAATGTTAGAATAATAGTGAAAATTAATATGATTAATCCTGCGATAAACGGGTATAGGATATCGATGTCATATAACGCGCCTGCAAGAAGAGGACCAATAATATTTCCTATGCTCATATAGGCATTGTTCATACCCATTGCAAACCCTTGTTCATTCCCGGCCATTTTTGAAATTAATGTCGTTAATACAGGACGCAAAATTGATGTCGCAAGGAATATTAATAACGAAATCGCAAAGAACATCGTATAGCTTCCTGCGATAATCGACAGGAAGAAGCCAGAAGCGGTAACGACTAAAAATAATTTTAATACATTTACTTCGCCAATCGCTTTTACAAGGCGGTCAACTACAAATAATTGCATAATAACACCGACTAATCCTGTTGATGTTACCATGAAGGCTATTTCCTGTGGTGTTGCACCAAATTTATCATCTACATAAAGTCCAAGAACGGTTTCATAAGACATTAAACCGAAACTCATGATCAGCGTAATAACCAGTGGAATAAAGAATGGCTTTTTAACAGATAAAAGAATATCTTTCATCATTGAAGAGTTTTCGTCTTGAAGAATTTCGACTTTCTCTTCCTGGCTCTCCGCCAAAGTAAAATAAGATACGATAAACGCAAGCAATCCGACTACCGCTGAAACAAGAAGCGGTGTTTTAAGTCCGAAATCCGCTAAAAAGCCGCCGATACCAGGACCGATTACAATACCAAGTGACATCGAGGCTGAAATAAAACTATTACCTTTTGCGCGTTGATCCATCGTTGTAATATCTGCTACATATGCAAAAATTGCAGGAATCAGGAATGCACAGCCAATTCCTCCGATAGCACGTGATAAATAAAGCAGCCAAATGGAATCTGCGAAGTAAAAAATAAACATCGAAATAGCTAAAGTAAGCAGTCCGATATTAATGAGCGGGCGACGACCATACTTATCCGTCCATTTTCCCCCGATAGGTGATACTAAAAATTGCGCGAATGCAAAAATCGCAATGATTAAACCTGCAGCTGTTCCACCTTGCCCGATTTCTTTTAAATAGGCAGGAATAATTGGAATGATAATCCCGAAACTCCCAACTGCAATGAACATGTTAAGCATAAGTAAAGCAAGTTTTTTTCGTTGATCTGAAGTCATAAATTTTCCTTTCTTACAATAAAATTTCACGTAATCAATTGTAATTAAAAAACCGCATTATGACTAGCGCTTTAGCTTATGAAAAATAAAAAATAAATCCAAAAGTGGTAAACTTTTGGATTTATTCGTAATACATATTATGCTTGTGCGTTTAAAAATTCTTCCACTTGTGCAGGTGTTTTTGCATTAGCGCTATGTAAGTGTGCTAATTTTTCACCATTTTTGAAGATTAGTAATGATGGAATACCCATTACTTGATACTTCTCCGCTAAATCCGGGAAGTTATCACGGTTGATTGAATACCAGTCATATTGATTGTACTCTTCAATAATTGGATCGATAAACATATCCATACGTGTGCAGTCCGGGCACCAGCCAGCAAAGAATTTCACGATTACTGGTTTTTCCTTGCTAGTTAGTTCTGTGAATTGTTCAATTGTTGTAATTTCTTGCATATTAATCACGCTCCTTACGCCCATTGTACACGATTTGGACAGCTTACGAAAAGTAATTTAACTTAATATATGTACCATCTAGCAATAAAAATATAAGAATAATAAATTTATTTAAAATTGCGAGAAAATTATTGCGTAAATTGTCAAAATAATCTACACTAAGAACAGAAAAGCTGTTTGAAGTTTTTTTTTGATTTCAAAATGAATGACTGTTCATTCAAGGGAGAAGGGGGAAGTGCTCGTGTCTTACAAAATTGAAAAAGTAGCGGTTTTAGGTTCAGGGGTAATGGGTTCAGGAATTGCAGCACATTTGGCGAATATCGGGATTCCTACATTGTTATTAGACATCGCTCCGGGCGAATTAACAAAGGAAGAAGAAGCTAAGGGGTTAACACTTGATTCAAAACCTGTAAAAAACCGTTTTGCAATTTCTGCAATGCAAAAATTACTAAAGCAAAAACCAGCACCACTTTCATCGAAAAAAAATCTAGCATTAATTACACCAGGTAACTTTGACGATGATTTAGAAAAACTGAAGGATGTTGACTGGATTATTGAGGTAATTGTAGAAAGATTAGATATCAAAAAAGGCTTATTTGAAAAGATTGATGCTGTACGTAAACCAGGCACAATCATTTCATCAAATACATCAGGGGTTAGCATTAACGCAATGGCGGAAGGGCGTTCAGAAGATTTCCAAGGGCATTTCCTTGGTACACATTTCTTCAACCCGCCACGCTATTTGAAATTACTGGAAATCATTCCGGCTAATACAACAAAACCGGAAGTTGTGAGCTTTATGCAAACGTTCGGCGAAGATGTATTAGGAAAAGGTGTTGTTATCGCAAAAGACACACCGAACTTTATCGCAAACAGAATCGGAACATACGGTTTAATTGTGACAATGAACGAAATGATTGCACGTAACTATTCAGTAGGTGAAGTAGATTCGGTAACAGGCCCACTAATCGGTCGTCCAAAATCTGCGACATTCCGTACATTGGATGTTGTTGGTCTTGATACTTTTGCACATGTTGCAACAAATGTATATGACCAGACAACCGGTGAAGAACAGGCAGTATTTGAAGAATCTCCTATTTTAAAGAAAATGATCTCAAATGGTTGGATTGGCGCTAAATCGGGCCAAGGTTTCTTCAAAAAAGTTGGGAAAGAAATTCTACAATTGAATTTATCAACATTTGAATATGAACCGACTACGAAACTTGTAGCACCATCATTAGAAATGGTAAAACAAGCAAAAGGTCCAGGAGGTAAATTAAAAGTTTTAATTTATGCAAATGACCGAGTTGGGGAACTATTATGGAATTCATTTGCACCGACATTAATTTACTCAGGAAAATTAGTAGGTGAAATTGCTGATGACATCGTTGCAATTGACAATGCAATGAAATGGGGCTTCGGCTGGGCTCAAGGTCCATTTGAAATGTGGGATGCAATCGGCGTAGAAAAATCAGTCTCTAAAATGAAAGAAGAAGGCCGTGAAATTCCTGAATTCGTAAATGGATTATTAGAGAAAGGCCTGAAAACATTCTATTCTGAAATTGATGGTGATTTAGCCTACTATAACGGTTCGGAATATGTGAAAGTGCCTGTAAATGAAAAAGCGATTGACTTAAAACGTTACAAGAAAAAACATGGTGTTATTAAATCAAATTCAGGTGCAAGCCTAATTGATTTAGGGGATGGAATCGCATTACTTGAATTCCACTCAAAATCAAATGCAATCGGTTTAGACATTGTACAAATGATCAACTATGCCATTGATGAAGTTGAGAAAAACTTTAAAGGCCTTGTAATCGGGAACCAAGGTAAAAACTTCTGTGTCGGTGCCAACCTTGCGATGATTTTAATGGAAGCACAAGATGATAATATTTTTGAATTGGACTTTGTTATTAAGTCATTCCAGCAAGCAATGCGCCGTATTAAATATTCAACAAAACCGGTTGTTGCGGCACCTTTCCAAATGGCATTAGGTGGCGGAGCGGAAGTATGTTTACCGGCTGCACACATTCAAGCATCAGCTGAAACGTATATGGGTCTTGTAGAAGTAGGCGTTGGATTAATCCCAGGTGGCGGCGGTAACTTAGGTCTTTACCAAAAGTTCATTAAAGGCTTGCCAAATGGCGTGGATGTAGACTATCAGCAAATCGCAAATAAAGTATTCGAAACAATTGCAATGGCAAAAGTTTCGACTTCTGGTGAAGAAGCACGTGAAAATAATTTCCTGGACTTTGCGGATGGTATTTCGGTAAATCCGGATCACTTAATCTATGATGCAAAACAAGCAGCACTTGCACTTGCGGATGCAGGCTATACAGCACCAGTGAAAAAACCGGTGAAAGTAGTAGGTGCACCAGGTTATGCAACATTGCTATTAGGGGCTCAAGGAATGTTCGATTCAGGCTTTATTACAGAACATGACTTGAAAATCGCGAAAAAACTTGCCTATGTAATCGCAGGCGGAAAAGTACCATACGGAACAGAAGTGTCGGAAGAGTACTTATTAAACCTGGAAAAACAAGCATTCCTAGAACTGGTTGCAGATCAGAAATCACAAATGCGTATGCAGCACATGCTTGTAAAAGGGAAGCCGTTACGTAACTAATAGAAGTCCGTGATTGCAAAAAGCGACAGACTTTATTTTAAAACGTTGTATTAGTTGAAATATTTTGCCGGCAACTAGCTTACGAGTTTACTTGCTGGCTAATCACAAGGGGGAAACATCATTATGCGTGAAGCCGTTATCGTTGCAGGAGCACGAACACCAATCGGACGTGCGAAAAAAGGATCACTTGCGAACACTCGTCCAGATGATTTTGGTGCAGTAGTAGTAAAAGAAGCATTAAAACGTGCGGGCTATGAAGGTCCGGTTGATGATTTAATTATGGGATGTGCAATGCCAGAAGCAGAACAAGGGATGAATGTTGCCCGCTTAGTTGGGGCATTGGCTGGGTTACCGGATGAAACACCAGCATTAACAGTTAACCGTTTCTGTTCATCAGGGCTACAAACAATTGCCTATGCAGCAGAGCGCATTATGCTTGGCCATGCAAAAGCAATCGTTGCGGGTGGTACAGAGTCGATGAGTATGATTCCGATGACTGGTAATACAGTTCGTCTAAACCCAAAAATTGCTGAAGAAGCACCACAATACTATATCGGTATGGGTCACACAGCTGAAGAAGTAGCGAATCGTTATAATGTGACACGTGAAGAGCAGGATGCTTTTGCAGTGCGTTCGCATGAATTGGCTGAAAAAGCAATTAAAGAAGGTAAATTCAAAGACGAAATCGTTCCAGTTGAAGTGACGGAGTATTATGTCGATGAAAACAATCAGTTAAAAGAAAAAGTTACAATTTTTGATACAGATGAAGGGGTTCGTCCAGGTACATCGGTAGAAACGTTGGCAAAATTACGTCCAGCATTCAACGTAAAAGGATCTGTAACAGCAGGGAATGCTTCTCAAACTTCTGACGGTGCAGCAGCAGTACTTGTGATGGACCGTGAAGAAGCGGAGAAACAAGGAATGCAGCCACTGGCAAAATTCTTAGGATTTGCTGTCGGCGGAGTTCCACCTGAAGTAATGGGTATCGGACCAATCGTTGCGGTACCGAAAGCACTTGAAATTGCAGGAATTACACAAGATCAAGTAGACCTGTGGGAAATTAACGAAGCATTCGCATCACAGTCAATCCAAGTAGTTCGTGAGCTTGGTATTGATATGGAGAAAGTGAATGTTAACGGAGGGGCTATCGCATTAGGTCATCCACTAGGTGCAACAGGTGCGATTCTTACAGTGAAGTTAATCAACGAATTAAAACGCCGCGGCGGTAAATACGGTGTTGTAACAATGTGTATCGGCGGCGGAATGGGCGCAGCAGGGGTATTTGAAGTTCTTTAATTGTCTGGGGAAATAATAAATCACAAAGGAAACTAGGGAGGAATTTATAATGGCACAAACAACAAACAGCATTATTAAAGGTGGCGGCTTTTTAATCGAGGACGTGGAAATTAACCGAGTAATTACACCGGAAGATTTCACAGATGAGCAAAAGATGATTGCTCAAACAACACAGGAATATGTAACAAACGAAGTATTGCCGGTAGTTGAAAACTTAGAGCACCATGAGTTCGAACACTCGGTACGTCTATTAAAAACAGCAGGTGATTTAGGTTTACTGGCAGCTGACGTACCTGAAGAATATGAAGGCCTAGGCTTAGACAAAATTTCTTCTGCATTAATCGCAGAAAAAATGTCACCGGCTGGCGGTTTCTCAATCACGCACGGTGCCCATGTAGGGATCGGTTCATTACCAATCGTATTATTCGGTAACCATGAGCAAAAAACGAAGTATTTACCGAAGTTAGCTTCAGGTGCCTTAATCGCAGCATACGCATTAACAGAGCCAGGTTCAGGTTCGGATGCATTAGGCGCAAAAACAACTGCTAAATTAAATGAAGCGGGTACACATTACGTATTAAATGGTGAAAAACAATGGATTACAAATGCAGGCTTTGCGGATGTATTCGTTGTATACGCAAAAATCGATGGCGATAAATTTACTGCATTCATCGTTGAGCGTTCATTCCCAGGAGTTTCTGTAGGTCCGGAAGAGAAGAAAATGGGGATTAAATCATCTTCTACTCGTACATTAATTTTAGAAGATGCAGAAGTGCCTGTAGAAAACTTATTAGGTGAAGTAGGCCGCGGTCATATTATCGCATTCAACATTTTAAATATCGGGCGTTATAAATTAGGAGTAGGTACTGTAGGTGCATCAAAACGTGCATTTGAATTAGCAGTTGCTTATACAAACCAACGCCAACAGTTCAAAACGAAATTATCGGATTTCAACTTAACGAAAGAAAAAATCGCATCAATGGCTTCTCACATTTATGCATCAGAATCTTTAAACTATCGTACAGTTGGCTACTTCGAAGACCGTTTAAGCCAGTTATCTGATGAAGAGCAAAAAGACGGCAAATCAATTGCAGCAGCAATCGCTGAGTATGCTATTGAGTGCTCAATCGCAAAAGTATTCGGTTCTGAAACACTGGATTTCGTAGCGGATGAAGCGGTTCAGTTACACGGTGGTTACGGATTTATGGCTGAGTACGAAGTAGAACGCATTTACCGCGACTCTCGTATTAACCGTATTTTCGAAGGTACAAACGAAATTAACCGTATGATCGTACCGGGCACATTTATGAAAAAAGCATTAAAAGGTGAATTACCACTATTACAAGTAGCACAAGAACTGCAAAACGAGCTATTAATGCTTATGCCTGAAGAAATCGGCCAAGGTGCTTTAGAGCAAGAGAAATATTTAGTGAAAAATGCGAAGAAGATTGCAGTACTTGCAGCAGGTGCAGCAGCACAACGCTACGGTGCAAAACTGGATGCCGAGCAGGAGCTGTTAGTGAACATCGCGAACATTGCGAACCAATTATACGCAATGGAATCTGCAGTAATCCGTACACAAAAAGCAATCGAGCGTGACGGAGAAGAAAAAGCAGCACAAAAAATCCTTTACACTCAAATTTTCTGTCAGGAAGCATTCGCAGAAATCGAAAAAGAAGCAAAAGAAACATTAATCGCTTCTGTTGAAGGTGACGATGCACGTATGATTTTATCGGCTTTACGTAAATTAACGCGCAACAATCCTTACAACTTAATTCCGAAAAAACGTGAAGCTTCAGTGAAATTAATTGAAGCAGAAAAGTATGTAGTTTAATAAAATACTATAGTCGGGTGCATGACACTGCACCCGATTTTTCTATGTTGTTCTAATATAATGTAAAATGTTCTAATATATTTTACATGATCTAATATATCTCGGAAGTTCTAATATAAGTTTCCTTTCTTCTAATATGATCGCCAAAGTTTCAAATAAACGAAACCATTCTTCTAAAATACGACCAGCATGTTCTAATATCGACACAAATATTCTAATAAAACCCATATTCATAAAAACGCCAATAATACGAACACATTTTTGATTTGTCCTTCTATATCCGTTACAATATAGGAAAATCCAGGGCAAAAGGAGTACTTACATGACAGTGAAATTCATTCAATATCCAAAATGTACAACGTGTAAAAAAGCGCAAAAGTGGCTAGATGAGCAAGGTGTGGACTATGAAAATATTCATATCGTAGAACAGACACCATCTAAAGAGGAGATTAAAGCAATTTATGAAGCAAGTGGAGTGCCATTAAAGAAATTCTTCAATACGTCTGGTATGAAATATCGGGAATTAGGTCTTAAAGATAAATTAGCGACAATGTCCGAGGATGAGCAATTAGAGCTATTGGCATCAGATGGTATGTTAATTAAGCGACCGATCGTAACAGATGGAAAAAAATTAACTTTAGGATTTAAGGAGTCTGACTTCTTAGAAACTTGGAAATAAACAGTTATTCACATTGTATTTCCGAACGAAATATGGCAAAATGAACTTGAATGTACTACATATAACATGGAGGTTTTCGAATGAGCACACCAAAAGAATTACGTTATTCAAAAGAGCATGAGTGGGTAAAAATTGAAGACGGTAAGGCAACAATCGGTATTACGGATTTCGCACAATCTGAATTAGGTGATATCGTATTCGTAGAATTACCTGAAGTAGGCGATGAGATTTCAAAGGATCAGCCATTCGGTAGTGTAGAGTCTGTAAAAACAGTTTCTGAACTATATGCACCACTTTCTGGTAAAGTAGTTGCAATTAACGAAGAATTACTGGACAACCCAGAATACGTTAATGAATCTCCATACGGAAATGCATGGATGGTTACTGTTGAGTTAACAAGTGAAGCGGAAGTTGAAGAATTATTAGACGCAGATGCTTACACTGCATTAATCGAACAATAATATGAAACACTAAAGCCTTCTATAGTAAGGTTTTAGTGTTTTTTTGTTATTCTATACATAAAGGTGACTTTGAAAGGAAGCGTGTACGTATGGGAAAATGCCTTGTTGTCGAAGGACGTGCCGATAAGTTGAGATTAATCCCGATTTTAGCAGAGGACGTGACAATTATTTGTACAAATGGCACAATAAGCGAAGTCAATTTGATTGATTTATTGGAAGGTTATGAGCAAGATGAAATTATCACTATGTTTGATGCAGATAAAAACGGTGAAAAGTTACGTAAACTGATGAACCGTGCATATCCTGAAGCACAACAGCTAATCATACCTCACGAATATTTTGAAGTAGAAAAAACACCTACTAAAATCTTAAGGGATATTTTACTACGGGCAAAATTTTTAGTAAAAGAAGGATGACAGTATAATGGAACAATGGACGAAACAGCAATGGGAACAAAACGTACAACAATATGATCAGACAGCATTTTTCCTATATACGCCTATGTGCGGCACATGTGAAGTATCGGAAAAAATGTTGGAAGTAATTGAGAAATTACTACCAGATCTCCCGCTTGGTATGGCAAATATCAATTATTTAGGGGATTTACCTTATGAACTGAAAATTGAAAGTGTACCTTGTTTAATCGTTTCAGACAACGGAGAACTAACGAATAAAATTTATGCATTTAAATCCGTACCGTTTTTGTATGAAATATTAAAAAAGTAATTGACGTAGTCACTTTGTCGTGATAAAGTAACATTCATAATAATAAAACTTAATAACGTTGCTCTTATAAAGAGAGGTGGAGGGAAGTGCCCTATGAAGCCCGGCAACCAGCGATTACGCAAAGGTGCCAATTCACACAAAGTGTAAACTTTGAAAGATGAGAGAACGGTTTACCGTATAAATGTATGTGAAACCTTTCTACTTGTCTTGGTAGAAAGGTTTTTTTCATTCAGCGGATGTTTTGGATGAAAAAAAGAACATGATTTTGAAATAGCAGGAAGGTTATTTCAATTTAGAAGGAGTACAACCGATGATTGATATACAAAATATTACAAAAGTGTATAACACGAAAAATGGTAAGCTTACGGCAGTTGATAATGTAAGCCTATCGATCAACAAAGGAGAAATATACGGTATTATCGGCTACAGTGGTGCCGGTAAAAGTACAATGATTCGCCTATTGAACGGTTTGGAAAAGCCAACGACAGGTTCTGTCATTGTAGGTGGTCAGGATATTGCAAAAGCTTCCGGGGCTAAATTACGAGAAGCACGTCAAAAAATAAGTATGATTTTCCAGCACTTCAATTTACTTTGGTCACGTACCGTTGAAGAAAACATCGCATTTCCACTTGAAATAGCAGGTGTTTCAAAAGCTGATCGTGAAAAACGAGTAGAAGAGTTAATTGAACTTGTTGGTTTAAAAGGAAGAGGGAAAGCGTATCCTTCTCAACTTTCAGGCGGTCAAAAGCAGCGTGTTGGCATTGCCCGTGCGTTGGCAAACAATCCGGAAGTGCTTTTATGTGATGAAGCGACTTCAGCACTTGATCCTGAAACAACGGATTCAATTTTGGAATTGTTGCTTGATATTAATAAAAACATCGGACTTACAATTGTACTCATTACACATGAAATGCATGTTATCCGTAAAATCTGTAACAGAGTAGCTGTTATGGAAGCCGGAAAAGTAGTGGAACAGGGAGATGTATTACAAGTGTTCCAACATCCGCAAGCACCGATTACGAAAAACTTCGTGTCGCAAGCTTCTGGTGAAACACAAGAAACGCAAGCATCACTGGAACAGATTTTAGCCAATTATCCAGAAGGCAAAATCGCTAAATTAACATTTGCAGCGGCAACGACAGAACAGCCTGTCATCTCACAAATGATTAAGCAATTTGACGTAGTTGTTAATATAGTGCATGGCAAAATCTCAAATACAACGGGCGGTTCGTTTGGTACATTGTTTATTCATATCGATGGCGAGCCAAAAGCAGTCGCGGAAGCATTAAGCTTTTTAGCGAAGCAAGAAATTCAGGCGGAGGTGATTGAGCATGTTTAATCAATTATTTCCGAACGTAGATTGGGGTAAAATGCTCGAAGCAACATATGAAACAATTTATATGACGGCTGTTGCGACAGTCATCACATTTATACTAGGACTTCTAATTGGTATTGTCTTATTCTTAACGAGCGACAATCAATTATGGGCAAATAAAATTGTACACTTTTTGACAGGGTCATTCGTGAATATTTTCCGCTCGATTCCATTTATCGTCTTGATCATTTTATTAATTCCATTTACGAAGTTTTTACTTGGAACCATCCGTGGTGCCAATGCAGCATTACCTGCGCTTATTATCGGTGCAGCACCGTTTTATGCGCGCATGGTGTTAATTGCATTAAGAGAGATTGATAAAGGTGTTATAGAAGCGGCTCGCTCAATGGGAGCGAAAACTTCTACGATTATTTGGAAAGTGCTGATTCCGGAAAGCTTACCGGCATTAATTTCAGGTATTACTGTTACAGCTGTCGCTTTAGTAGGGTATACAGCAATGGCCGGTATCATTGGTGCGGGTGGTTTAGGAAACCTGGCATTCCTTGATGGTTTCCAGCGTAACCGAACAGATGTGACTTTAATGGCAACTGTATTGATTTTAGTAGTCGTATTCATCATTCAATATATTGGGGATTTCATCACAGCAAGAGTGGACAAACGATAGTTAGTGGCTCGTAAGGCCGTAATTATAAATATTGGTGCATCGAAACAATATGGACGCAAACTTTTATAAAAGTGCGCGTCTATACGAAAAATAATCAGAATATAGAAAAAGTTTCGATGGGCCGAAAACAAACTAATAAAAAAGGGTAGGTAAAACAAATGAAAAAGTTATTATCAAGCGTTATTTTAGGAGCTTCAGTACTTGCATTAGCAGCATGTGGAGGAGAAGATGAAAAATTAGTAGTTGGTGCATCGAATACACCACACGCAGTTATCCTTGAAAAAGTTAAACCGATATTAGAGGAACAAGGTATTGAGCTTGAAATCGAACCTTATACAGATTATGTACTTCCAAACCAAGATTTAGATAACGGTGATCTAGATGCGAACTTCTTCCAGCACATTCCATACTTCGAAGCACAAAAAGCAGATTTCGATTATGACTTTGCAAATGCTGGCGGTATTCACATCGAGCCAATCGGTATTTACTCTAAAAAATATTCATCTTTAGAAGAACTTCCTGAAGGTGCAACGATTTTACTTTCTAACTCAGTGGCAGACCATGGACGTATGCTTTCATTACTTGAAGCACAAGGTTTAATTACATTAGCAGAAGGTATTGATAAAACAAAAGCAGAGATAAAAGACATCGTAGATAATCCGAAAAACTTCGAATTCGATGCAAACACTGCGGCTGAATTATTAGTGCAAATGTACGAAAATGAAGAAGGGGATGCGGTATTGATCAACTCAAACTTCGCAATCGATAACGGCATTAATCCATTGGAAGATTCAATCGCAATCGAGTCTAGTGAATCACCTTATGTAAATATCATTGCAGTAAAATCTGGCGATGAAGATTCAAAAGAAATTAAAGCATTAGTAGATGCATTACGCTCGAAAGAAGTTCAAGACTTTATCGTCGAAGAGTGGGGCGGCTCTGTAGTACCAGTTTCAGGCGAATAAAAATAATCCAAAAACCATTTTCTCCATTGGGGAGAAAATGGTTTTTTCGTTTCATAAAATTATCTTTCCTAAAATGGGATTTCTCCATATCCAATGAAACTTCTACTTCTATCCAAGCCTTTTATTGGAATCGTGTTAATCGTGAATAAAAATTTGATATAAAGTCGACAAATACTTGTTCGGATGGGGCAAGATCTCTTGATGTTGGTGCAATAATGCCGACTGTACGTCTTATATTAGGTATGGTGATCGGCACTTTGACGGTCATGCGCGGTGTTGAATCATAGAGTGAACTTTCCGGTAAAAGTGTCACACCTATTCCTGCAGCCACAAGCCCTTTTAATGCATCCATATCTTCTCCCTCGGTAGTGATATTCGGCATAAAGCCTACAGAGCGGCATGCATCAACGGCAACTTTGTTTAAAATATAACCTTCAGGAAAGAGTACAAATTGATCGTGACGCAAATCAACAAGGTTAATCGATTCTTTTTTCGCTAGTGGGTGTGTTGCGGGCAACAAAGCATGGATGTTTTCGCTGAACAGCACTGTTGTATTGATTGCTTCGTCTTTTGGTGGTAATGGTCCAAGCAAAGCTAAATTCAGCTCGCGATTTTTGACTGCATCAATCAAATATTTATAGGACCCTTGGCGTAGATGAAAAGAAATTTCCGGGTATTCTTTTTTAAATGCAGAAATGACGGTCGGCAATACATAGCTTGCCAAACTTGTAGGGAAACCTATTTTAATCGTACCTTTTGCCGGGTCTAAATATTCTTCTACCTGCTTTGCAGCAAAATCAATTCCCTTGAGTGCGGTAATACAATGTTCCAAGAAAATCTTCCCAACTGGCGTCAACTTTACGTTACGCCCGATTCGTTCAAAAAGCGGTGTTCCAAGTTCTTCTTCCAAGTTGGCAATTTGTCGGCTGATTGCAGACTGGGCAACGTGTAAATGCTCCGCAGCTTCAGAAATATGCTCGCGTTCTGCCACCTCTACAAAGTAACGTAACTGTCTTAATTCCACTATTTCCACCCCATTCATCTAAAAAGTAGATTGTTTATATCCAAACTATATATTGTTTATATTATTTCGAAAACTTTAAAATGTAAATACGGTATTGAAAGAATGAGGGGGAATGGATATGAGTTTTCATCAGTTACCAGAAGCGCAAGGGTTATATAATCCTGAATTTGAACATGACGCATGCGGAATTGGCATGTATGCAAATATAAAAGGAATACCTTCACATCAGATTGTAAAAAAAGGGCTAGAAATGTTATGTCGTTTAGAACACCGTGCTGGACGTGGCGGAGATGGCAAGACAGGTGATGGAGCAGGGCTGTTAGTTCAAATCCCACATGCTTTCTTTCAACAAAACTGCGCGGAACTTAATTTACCTGAAATGGGTGAATATGGTGTAGGACAAATTTTTTTCACGGAAAATGAAAACGAACGCCAAAAAATTGAAGAAAAGATGAATGAATTAATTGGACAGGAAAATCAGCAACTGATCGGCTGGCGAACTGCTCCGACAAATAAAGAAAATTTAAGTGATATTGCTAAATCGACTGCCCCGGTTGTTCGCCAAGTATTTATTCGTTCTAACGAAAACGACAATAAGGCGTTCGAACGAAAACTGTATGTCATTCGCAAACAGCTCGAACATTGGGCGACAGAGCAGCAGTACGAATTGTATATTCCAAGTCTTTCAAGTCAGACGATTGTATTTAAAGGATTGCTTTCACCAGAAGAAGTAAGTGAATTTTATGTGGATCTGCAGGACGAAAGCTTCGTATCCGCATTGGCACTCGTGCATTCACGTTACTCGACGAATACATTTCCATCTTGGAAACGGGCCCATCCGAATCGCTATATTATCCATAATGGGGAGATTAACACATTGCGTGGCAATATTAACTGGATGCGTGCACGTGAGCAACAGTTCGTATCTGAAGCGTTTGGAGAGGACCTTGAAAAACTTTTACCGATAATCGATACAACGGGATCTGATTCTTCAATGCTTGATAACGCATTTGAATTTTTTGTATTGGCTGGACGTTCACCGGCTGAGACAGCGATGATGATGATTCCGGAACCGTGGACAGAAAATCCGCGCATTGATGAAGACCGTAAAGCGTTTTATCAATATCATGCAAGTTTGATGGAACCGTGGGATGGACCGACTGCTATTTGCTTCACGGACGGCAAACAGATTGGGGCCATTTTAGACCGTAACGGCTTGCGTCCAGGAAGGCTTTATGTGACGAAAGACGATCATGTTATTTTCTCTTCCGAAACTGGGGTTGTCGATTATGCTGAAGAAGACATTCTTTATAAAGATCGATTAAGTCCAAGTCGTATGCTGTTGATTGATTTAGAGCAGGGGAAAATTATTTCGGATGCGGAGCTGAAATCCGAAGTTGCAGCAGAAAAACCTTATGCAGCATGGCTGGAAGAAAATATGATCAAACTTGAATCGAAGAGTGAGCAGTTACCTGAAATAAATGAGCTGACATTACGCCAGAAAATTCACGGCTATACATTTGAGGATGTACAAAAATATATTGTACCTCTTGCAAATGAAGGAAAAGATCCGCTTGGCTCGATGGGGAACGATACCCCATTAGCTGTTCTTTCAGATAGACCACAATCATTATTTAATTACTTTAAGCAGCTGTTTGCACAAGTGACAAACCCGCCGATTGATTCTATTCGCGAACATGTCGTGACATCGACAATGACGTTGCTTGGAGCGGAAGGTGATTTATTACAGCCGAATGCGCAAAATGCACGTCGCCTCCTGCTGAAAACGCCGGTGTTAACAACTGCAGAATATGAGCAGATTGTAAATAATAACGAAGAACATTTTGAAGTAGCGGAAATCTCGTTAAAATTTACCGAAAATTTAGAAAGTGAACTTAACCGAATCAAAACGGAAGCGGAAGCTGCTATTTTTGGAGGTAAGACAATTATTGTACTGTCTGACTATATGGATGATGCTAAGCAGTTAACAATGCCCGTTCTTCTAGCAGCGAGTACAATCCATCAATATTTAGTGCGAATCGGTCTACGTACGAAGGCGAGCATTATTGTGAACAGTGCGGAAGTTCGGGAAGTTCATCATTTTGTTGCATTGATCGGCTTCGGTGTTGACGCCATTCACCCGTACTTAGCATATGCAACAATTCATGAGGCAATTGAAAATGGTCATTTATCTGTACCGTTTGAAAAAGCGATTCAAAAATTCCGAAAAGGTGCAGCGGATGGTGTCGTTAAAGTGATGTCGAAGATGGGAATTTCAACAGTTCAATCTTATCGCGGTGCCCAAGTGTTCGAGGCAGTCGGGATTTCAAAAGAAGTGATCGACGAGTATTTCACAGGTACGGCTTCACAAATTGACGGCATTGACTTACAGACAATCGGAGAAGAAGCAAAACGCCGCCATGAGGAAGCGATGCAATCGATGTCAGCCCAACTGCAATCAGGTTCGGATTTCCAGTGGCGTGCGGACGGAGAGCATCATGCGTTTAATCCGAAAACTATCCATACACTCCAATGGGCGACTCGTAAAAATGATTTTGGATTGTACCGGATGTATGCAGAAATGGCTAATGAAGAACGAATTGGATTTTTACGTAATCTATTCGACTTTAAAAAGAATGAACGCCGAATCCCTATGGAAGAAATTGAATCAGTGGATTCCATCGTAAAACGATTTAAATCAGGGGCCATGTCATTTGGTTCGTTATCGAAAGAAGCGCATGAAACATTGGCGGTAGCGATGAACCGTCTAGGTGCACGTTCGAATTCAGGTGAAGGTGGGGAAGATCCGGCCCGCTTTACAATCGAACCAAATGGTGATAACAAGCGCAGTGCAATAAAACAAATTGCATCAGGACGATTTGGTGTGAAATCGCATTATTTAGTGAATGCCGATGAGCTGCAAATTAAAATGGCGCAAGGGGCGAAACCAGGGGAAGGCGGGCAACTGCCTGGCAATAAAGTTTATCCTTGGGTAGCAGATGTGCGCGGTTCCACTCCTGGGGTTGGTTTAATATCACCACCGCCGCATCACGACATTTATTCAATCGAGGATATGGCTCAGTTAATTCATGATTTAAAAAATGCAAACCGTCATGCAAGAATTTCTGTGAAACTCGTAGCAAAAGCGGGTGTTGGTACAATTGCTGCAGGTGTTGCAAAAGGTGCAGCGGACGTCATCGTCATTTCTGGCTATGACGGAGGTACAGGGGCATCGCCGAAAACATCGATTAAGCATACGGGCTTACCGTGGGAGCTTGGTTTAGCGGAAGCGCATCAAACATTGATGCTCAATGGACTTCGAGACCGAGTGACATTGGAAACGGATGGCAAGCTAATGACGGGAAAAGATGTCGTGATGGCAGCACTTTTAGGGGCAGAGGAATTCGGTTTTGCGACTGCACCGTTAATCGTATTAGGCTGTGTCATGATGCGTGCCTGTCATCTGGATACTTGTCCGGTAGGTGTAGCAACGCAAAACCCGGAACTCCGTGCGAAATTTATGGGATCAGCTGATCATGTCGTCAATTATATGCGTTTTGTCGCTGAAGAAATGCGCGAATATATGAGTATTCTAGGATTCCGTACTGTGGAAGAGATGGTAGGTCGTACAGATGTTTTGCAAATTTCAGATCGCACAGCAAAACATTGGAAAGCAAGTCAGCTCGATTTAACGGCACTGCTTCATCAAATCCAAGGAACACGCACTAAACAGCATCAGCAAAATCATAATATTGAGGGAAGTTTTGATTTACAAGAGTTATTACCGCAAGTTTCAAAAGCAATCGAAGGAAACGAGCGAATCGAGTTAAATTATTCGATTAAAAATACAGACCGAGTAATGGGAACGATTGTCGGCAGTGAAATTTCCCGGAAATACGGTGAAGCAGGTCTGCCGGATAACACAATTAACTTAACGTTTACAGGCCATGCTGGTCAAAGTTTTGGCGCCTTTATCCCAAGAGGAATGTCGATGCGTGTAGTTGGGGATGTCAATGATTACTTCGGTAAAGGATTGTCAGGAGGAAAAGTGACAGCGATTGCACCGATTAAAGGTGAACAGGAGAAAAACGTTATCGCCGGAAATGTTTGTTTATATGGAGCAACGAGCGGTAAGGCATTTATTAATGGGCGTGCTGGCCATCGATTCGGTGTTCGTAATTCAGGTGCTGAAATCGTTGTTGAAGGAATTGGGGATCACGGATGTGAGTATATGACAGGCGGTAAAATCGTTATATTAGGGGATGTCGGTCAAAACTTTGGTGCCGGAATGTCCGGTGGTATCGGCTATATTCTGCCGAGTGATGGGGAAAAGTTCAAAGCGCAGTGCAATACGGAAATGATTCACTTTGAAAAACTGACAGACCCAGCGGAAATTGAATCTGTCCGCCAATTAATTATTCAACATTTGGAAGAAACGGATAGTTCCTACGCATTGGACGTTTTAGCAAAGTGGGAGCAGTTTGTTCCAAAATTCGTTAAAGTTGTGCCAACAGATTATAAAATTATGGTTGATAAAATAAACCACTACACTGCAACTGGTTCTACAAAAGACGATGCAGCAATGCAGGCATTTACGGAAGTGACGACTAGTCAGAAAAAGCTTGTGAGCACAAAATAAGAGGGGGTTTCTAGTATGGGAAAAGCAACGGGTTTTATGGAATTTAAACGAGAGAAAGTTCAGGAGCAACGACCACTAGAGCGACTTTCAAATTGGGGCGAATATGCAAGCAGGTTATCTGATGAAAAATTACAGACACAAGGTGCACGCTGTATGGATTGTGGAACGCCATTTTGTCATATGGGGATTGAAATTCGCGGTACTGCAGCAGGGTGTCCGATTCAAAATGTCATCCCTGAATGGAATGACTTAGTCTATAAAGGGAAATGGCAAGAAGCGTTGGAACGTTTGCATATGACGAATAATTTCCCTGAATTTACTGGCCGTGTTTGCCCTGCTCCATGTGAAGGGTCGTGTACACTTGCTATTACGGATCCAGCTGTCGCGATTAAATCGATTGAACGTACGATCATTGATAAAGGATTTGAAAATGGCTGGATCACACCACGTATCCCTGCATCGCGTACGGGCTTTAAAGTGGCGATTGTCGGCTCGGGTCCTGCAGGTTTAGCAGCAGCAGACCAACTGAACCAACTAGGTCATTCAGTAACGGTGTTCGAACGTTCCGACCGATTTGGCGGATTATTAATGTACGGAATCCCGAATATGAAGCTTGAAAAAGATGTGATTGAAAGACGTGTCCATTTATTATCATTAGAAGGAATCGATTTTGTGCCCAACACAGAAATCGGAAAAGAAATAACGAAGGAGCAATTACAAGCTGATTTTGATGCTGTTATTTTATGTACGGGAGCACAAAAACAAAGAGTACTTCATTTAGAAGGAAGCGATGCTGGCAACATTCATTTAGCAATGGATTATTTAACGGATGTTACGAAAAGCCTGCTGGATTCCGACTTTGCGGATAATCAGGCGTTAAATGTGGAAGGGAAGGATGTCATCGTAATTGGTGGCGGAGATACAGGTGCTGACTGTGTAGCAACAGCACTTCGCCAAAAATGCCGATCTGTATACCAATTCGGGAAACATCCGCAACAAGCCACAACACGTACAGATGAAACAATGTGGCCAAAAGATCCGAACATTTATACAATGGATTATGCTTATGCCGAAGCTGGTGCGAAATTTGGCCGTGATCCGCGAGAATATTGTATTCAAACTACGAAAATAGAGAAAGACAGTAAGGGGAATGTAAAAGCGCTTCATACTATTCAAATGGAAAAAATTCTGGGCGAAGATGGCTTTCATTACTTTAAAGAATTGCCTGGAACTGAAAAAGTATGGCCGGCGCAGCATGTATTTGTCGCAATCGGCTTTGAAGGTGCCGAAAAAGAAACACCTGGACATTTCGGAGTAGAACTAACGAATAACCGCATCCGTGCATCGGTTAAAGACTATGAAACAAATATTCCAGGCGTATTTGCTGCCGGTGATGCACGCCGTGGCCAAAGTCTTGTCGTTTGGGCGATTAAAGAAGGACGCGGAGTTGCTGCTAGTGTTCATTATTATTTAAATGAAATGTTAGTAAAAAGTTAATAGGATGATATAAAACACCATTTTGAAAGCAGAATGGTGTTTTATATATTTTTTTGGAGAAAAGAAGAATCAATCATTTCAATAAGTGAAATTGATTCTCAATTAATGGATTGCTATTGAAAAAATGGAAAGCTGAATTATTACTATTTAAATAGTAGAAATAAACTGCAGTAAAGCGTTTTACAAGAATGATAGACATTTTTTAATTAAAATCATTCTAAACTATTTGCAACCAACATTCATTTCGGGTAAGATTGGTAATGAACTTAATTTGGCGTACAGAAAGTATGCAAATGAATATTTGGAGGTAATTTAATGTCAACATTAGAAATTAAAGATCTTCACGTTGAAATCGACGGAAAAGAGATTTTAAAAGGTGTAAATCTTACTATCAATACAAACGAAGTACATGCGATCATGGGTCCTAACGGTACTGGTAAATCGACATTAGCTTCTGCAATTATGGGTCACCCAAAATATGAAGTAACATCAGGCGAAATCTACCTTGATGGCGAAAACGTATTAGAAATGGAAGTAGATGAGCGTGCACAAGCTGGTTTATTCCTTGCTATGCAATATCCATCTGAAATTCCTGGTGTAACAAACGCAGACTTCTTACGTTCAGCGATTAACGCTCGTCGTGAAGAAGGACAAGAAATCTCATTAATGAAATTCATCCGTGAATTAGATAAAACAATGGAATTCCTGGAAATGCCTGAAGAAATGTCACAACGTTACTTAAATGAAGGTTTCTCTGGTGGTGAGAAAAAGCGTAACGAAATTCTACAAATGATGATGATCAAACCAACTTTCGGTATTTTAGATGAAATCGACTCTGGTTTAGATATCGATGCATTAAAAGTAGTTTCTAAAGGTATTAACGAAATGCGCGGCGAAGGCTTTGGCTGCTTAATGATCACTCACTATCAACGTTTATTAAACTACATCACACCTGACCATGTTCACGTAATGATGCAAGGTAAAGTTGTAAAATCAGGTGGTGCTGAATTAGCACAACGCCTTGAAGCAGAAGGTTATGAGTGGATTAAAGCTGAACTAGGTATTGAAGATACAGAAGAAGTAACAGAAGCATAATAAAGGAGGACGACGAAGATGACGGTTGAAACAAAATTAGCGTTATCAGCAGAAGAAGTACGCTCGTTCTCGCAAAAACATGCTGAACCAGCATCATTTGCTGATTTCCGTGTGAGCGCAATGGAAAAAGCTGCTGCGCTTGACTTACCAAAACCAGACAGAACGAACATTAACAAGTGGAACTTCATTGATTTCGCAAACCATACAGTAGAAAGTGCTCCATTCAATTCTTTGGAAGAGCTACCTGTAGAGGTGAAATCAGTAGTAGATACTGAAACACAAGAAAACCTGTATATCCAACGCAACAACACACCAGCGTTTATTAAAATTTCAGATGAACTGAAAAACAAAGGTGTAATTTTCACAGATATCCAAACAGCAATCCGCGATCATAAAGATTTAGTGGAAAAATACTTTATGACAACTGCTGTAAAAGTGGATGAGCATAAATTAACGGCTTACCATGCAGCACTAGTAAATGGTGGTATTTTCATATATGTTCCACGCAACGTTGTAATTGAAGCACCTCTTCAAGTTGTATTTTTAAATGACAATGCAGAAGCTTCATTATTTAACCACGTGTTAGTAGTAGCTGAAGAATCTTCGGCTGTAACTTATGTTGAAACTTATATTTCTACATTTGACGAAGCACATGGTCAAGTAAACGTTGTAACAGAAGTAATCGCAAAAGATAATGCACAAGTAACATTCGGTGCAGTAGACAACTTGGCTCATGGCTATACTGCTTATGTAAACCGCCGTGGACATGTACAGCGCGACGCAAAAATTGACTGGGCATTAGGATTAATGACAAACTCAGATACAATTTATGAAAATACAACGAACTTAATTGGCGATAACTCTACTTCAGATTTCAAAATGGTAACTGTAGGTAGCGGAGATCAAAAACTTAACTTCACAACATTAATCCGTCAATGGGGTAAAAATTCCGACGGTCAAATTTTAAAACACGGTGTAATGAAAGATTCAGCACAGTCAATCTTTAATGGAATCGGTCATATTATGCATGGTGGTACAAAAGCAAATGCAGAACAAGAGTCTCGCGTACTTATGCTTTCTGAAGGCGCACGCGGTGACGCAAACCCAATTCTTTTAATTGATGAAGACGATGTAACAGCAGGACACGCTGCATCTGTTGGACGCGTTGACCCAACTCAACTTTACTACTTAATGAGTCGTGGTATTTCTAAAGCAGAAGCAGAGCGCCTTGTAATTCACGGATTCCTTGCGCCAGTTGTTGCTAAATTGCCAATCGAAGGCGTTAAAAAGCAGCTGACGGAGGTTATCGAAAGGAAAGTTCGATAATGATACCTAATGATATTAAAAGTTATTTTCCAATTTTAAATCAGGAAGTCAATGGACATCCTTTAGTTTATTTGGATAGTGCGGCTACATCTCAAAAGCCGATTCAAGTAATTGAAGCAATCACAAATTACTATAATTTAGATAACTCAAATGTTCACCGAGGTGTGCATACACTTGGAAATCGTGCAACGGATTCTTATGAAGGTGCGCGTGAAAAAGTTCGTAAATTCATTAATGCTAGTTCAACACAAGAAGTAATTTTCACTCGTGGTACAACAACAGCACTTAATACGGTTGCTGCAGGCTATGGTCGTCAAAATGTGCAAGAAGGTGATGAGATTGTCATTACGTACATGGAACACCATTCAAACATTATTCCATGGCAACAGCTTGCAAAAGAAAAAGGGGCGGTATTGAAATATATCGACCTGGAAGCAGACGGTACAATTTCATTAGAAAAAGTACGTGAAACAATAACGCCAAAAACGAAAATTGTTTCTATGATGTATGTTTCGAACGTATTAGGTACAATTAACCCGATTAAAGAAGTTGCACAAATTGCTCATGAAAATGGCGCGGTAATTGTTGCGGATTTAGCGCAGGCAGCTCCGCATTTGAAGGTAGATATTCAAGATTTGGATGTTGACTTTGCGGCATTTTCAGGACATAAAATGTGTGGCCCTACTGGTATTGGGGTACTATATGGTAAAAAAGCGCTTCTTGAAGAAATGGAACCAGTAGAGTTTGGCGGAGAAATGATTGATTTCGTAGGTTTATATGAATCAACATGGAAAGAGTTACCGTGGAAATTCGAGGGCGGCACACCAATTATTGCAAGTGCAATAGGCTTAGGTGTTGCAATCGACTTTTTAGAGGAAATCGGTTTAGACAATATTGCAGCGCATGAACATAAGTTGGCAGGCTATGCAATGGATCAATTGGAAACGATTGATGGTCTTCAGATTTTCGGTCCACGTGACCCGATGAAACGTTGCGGAGTCGTGACATTCAATCTTGATGACGTGCATCCTCACGATGTAGCGACAGTATTGGATATGAGTGGCATCGCAGTTCGTGCGGGACATCATTGCGCCCAACCTTTAATGAAATGGCTTCAAGTAACAGCAACAGCTCGAGCAAGCTTCTACATGTATAATGATGAAGAAGATGTTGATCGTTTAGTTGCAGGATTGCGCTCAGCGAAGGAGTATTTTGGCGATGTCTTTTAATAATTTAGATCAACTTTATCGTTCCGTAATAATGGATCATTATAAAAACCCTCGTAACAAAGGGGCTCTTGAAGAAAACAGTGTGACAATCGATATGAATAACCCTACTTGCGGTGACCGTATCCATTTAACATTGAAGCTGAACGATGGTGTCGTGGAAGATGCAAAGTTCGATGGAGAAGGCTGTTCAATCTCCATGTCTTCAGCATCGATGATGACTCAAATCGTTAAAGGCAAAAAATTGGACGAAGCTTTGGAATTGGCGGATATTTTCTCGAAAATGATGCTGGGCGAAGACTTTGACGATGAAAAATATGATCTTGGGGATGTCGAAGCACTGCAAGGTGTTGCAAAATTCCCGGCACGTATTAAATGCGCTACATTAGCTTGGAAAGCAATGGAAAAAGGCGTTAACAACGAAAAGAAATAAATAGTAGTAAGGCTAAAGTGTGTGTCATGCACATTTTAGCACTTCTCATTAGATGAACGGAGGAGACAACATGGCTAAAAAAATGCCTGAAATCGGCGATTACAAGTATGGCTTCCATGATAAGGACGTATCAATTTTCCGTTCTGAACGTGGACTAACAGCAGATATCGTTCGTGAAATCTCAAGTATGAAGGAAGAGCCACAGTGGATGCTTGACTACCGCTTAAAAGCTCTTGAAAAATTCTATGAAATGCCAATGCCACAATGGGGTGGTGACCTTGCATCATTAAACTTCGATGAAATTACGTATTACGTAAAACCATCTGAAGCAACAGAACGTTCTTGGGATGAAGTACCTGAAGAAATCAAAGCGACATTCGATAAATTAGGTATTCCGGAAGCTGAACAAAAATATCTTGCAGGTGTATCTGCTCAGTATGAATCTGAAGTAGTTTACCACAATATGAAGCAAGACCTTACAGATTTAGGGATTGTCTTCAAAGATACTGACTCAGCATTAAAAGAAAACGAAGAAATCTTCAAAAAACACTGGGGTACAGTAATCCCTTATACAGATAACAAATTCGCAGCATTAAACTCTGCAGTTTGGTCTGGTGGTTCATTTATTTATATGCCTAAAGGCGTTAAATTAGATACACCATTACAAGCATACTTCCGTATTAACTCTGAAAACATGGGTCAATTCGAGCGTACGCTAATCATCGTAGACGAAGATGCTTCTGTACACTACGTAGAAGGTTGTACAGCGCCTGTTTACACAACAAACTCTCTACACTCGGCTGTAGTAGAAATCATCGTTAAAAAGAACGCTTACTGCCGTTACACAACGATTCAAAACTGGGCAAACAACGTTTATAACCTTGTTACAAAACGTACAGTTGTTGAAGAAAACGGTACAATGGAATGGATCGACGGTAACATCGGTTCAAAATTAACGATGAAATACCCTGCTTGTATTCTTAAAGGTGAAGGTGCACGTGGTATGACATTATCAATTGCCATTGCAGGTAAAGGCCAACACCAACACGCTGGTGCGAAAATGATTCACTTAGCACCAAACACATCTTCAACAATCGTTTCTAAATCGATTGCTAAGCAAGGTGGTAAAGTAACTTACATGGGTCAAGTAAAATTCGGTAAAAATGCAAAAGGTGCACGTTCGAATATCGAATGTGACACATTAATCATGGATAACGAATCTACTTCTGATACAATTCCATACAACGAAATCTTAAATGATAATGTATCTTTAGAGCATGAAGCGAAAGTTTCAAAAGTATCTGAAGAGCAATTATTCTACTTAATGAGCCGTGGTGTTTCTGAAGAAGAAGCGACAGAAATGATCGTAATGGGCTTCATCGAGCCTTTCACAAAAGAATTACCAATGGAATACGCAGTAGAAATGAACCGTCTAATCAAGTTCGAGATGGAAGGTTCAATCGGATAATAATCTATGAGGCACTTGTCTCCAACCTAAGTTGGAGTCAGGTGCTTTTTTTGTATATAATTGTGTTGAATTCGTGAAGAAATACAAAGGTTTACTAGAAAGATTTCAGAAAGCGTGGAGTATTCATTTACAATAATTGTATTAGATGGAATAATGGATTTAGAGAATGATATAAAGGAGCGACAAAATGGAAAACTTATTTTGGCCAATAGCTTTAGGGGTTCCTGGTACTGTAGTGGTAGTTGCGGTAGTACTCACTTTTTGGGCTTTAGGGGAAAAGAAGAACGGTAAGGTTATGAAAAATGAAGAGCATGAAGGTATTATTAAATAATATTAAAATAGCTTCAAACGACTATTAATGCGTTTGAAGCTTTTTCTATTTTAAATTAGAAATAAAACTTTCAATTTCCTGTTGAGTTTTACGGTCTTTGCTGACGAAACGTCCAAGCTCGATGCCGTTTTCATAAGCTAAAAAGCTAGGAATGCCGATAATTCCTAAATCAATACATAAATCTAAAAACTTATCGCGGTCTACTTTAACAAATGTATACTCCGGGAATTTTTCTACAACTTCCGGCATAAACGGATCAATAAAACGGCAATCCCCGCACCAGTCCGCTGTAAATTCGAAAATTACGGCTGTACTGCTTTTAAATTGCTCAAATTCCTCAGTTGATTGTAAAATATGCATAAACTTGTCCTCCTTTTTTCTATTATTATGATAGGAAATGTAGTGTTTTGCAATGAATGAACATCGAAACGGGTAAGGTATTATACAATGCTAGAGAGGTGAAGAACGATGATTTCAATCGGCTTAACTGGTTGGGGAGATCACCCGGAAGTATATAGTGAAGTTACTGCCGCAAAAGATAAATTGTTTGATTATAGCGGGCATTTCCCTGTCGTAGAATTAGATACATCCTTTTACGCAATACCATCACCGGCAAATGTTGAGAAATGGTGCAAGGATACCCCGGATACTTTTCAATTTGTCGTGAAGGCTTATCAGGGCATGACAGGTCATTTACGCGATGAACTGCCATTTGAGACGAAAAATGATATGTTCAACGCATTCCGGAATTGTGCAGATACATTTAAAAAGCATGGTAAGCTTGCAATGGTTCTTGTTCAATTTCCTCCTTGGTTTGACTGCCAAGGTAAAAATGTTCAATATATCCGATATATAAAGCAACAATTACAAGGGTATTCTATTGCTATTGAGTTTCGCAATCAAACTTGGTACAGCCCTCAAATGAGAGAGAAGACAGTGCAATTTTTAAGAGACCATCAATTGATTCATACAGTCTGTGATGAACCGCAAGCAGGAAGCGGCTCGGTCCCCTTTGTTCCAATTGCTACTGATGAGAAAGTGCTCATACGTATCCATGGGCGCAATGTACATGGCTGGCGAAATATAGGCCATGGAGAGAACTGGCGAAAAGTACGTTTTTTATATGATTATAATGAAGAAGAACTGCAAAAACTTGCAGAAGAAATAAAATTTCTGGCTCGCCAATCAAAACATGTCTTCGTATTATTTAATAATAATTCCGGAGGGCATGCCGCAAAAAACGCAAAACGAATGCAGCAAATTCTTGATCTTGAATTTGATGGTTTAGCACCAAAGCAATTAGGTCTTTTTGAAGAATAACGAAGAGTGAGGTGGCAATGCAAAAGTGCGAGAAATAATTCATATATTCCATACGAATGATTTGCATAGTCATTTTACGTACTGGAAGCGCAGTCAGTCGTTTATTCAAATACAACGTCAAATACTGGCCGAAAAAGGCGAAACGAGCTTTCTGGTCGATTTAGGGGATCATTTGGATCGTTCGAATTTATATACAGAGGCAACACTAGGTAAAGGTAATATCAAAATGTTAAACGATGCTGATTATGATGTTGTGACAATTGGAAACAATGAAGGTATAACGCTTTCCTATAATTTGCTCTATCAATTATATGATGACGCACAGTTCGAAGTAGTTGTCGCAAATCTATATTCCCAGTCAGAAGAAAATCCAAGTTGGATGAAGCCATACACAATATTGACTACCCAGTACGGCACGAAAATAGCCGTAATAGCTGCGACAGCCCCGTTTGATCTTTTCTATAAGGAACTTGGGTGGAACGTAACAAACCCGCGTACAGAGCTTGTAAAGCTGGCCTTTGAATTAAAAAAACAGGCGGATATAATCGTTTGTTTATCACATTTAGGGATAACTGAAGATGAATTGCTGGCACAGGAATGTCCGATTATCGATGTGATCTTCGGTTCGCACACACATCATGTGTTTGAAAAAGGTCAAGTGGAAAATAACGTCCTTTTAACAGGAGGCGGGAAATTTGGCCAGTATACTGGTCAGTTAACGGTGGAATTTGACCACGCGTCCCGGAAGGTAGTAGAAAAATCGGATCGCCTATTTGAAAACGCTCTTTTACCAACAGTTGAAGAAGAAGAACAGTGGTTGTCCAATCTTCAAAAAGAAGCAAAGGCTATTTTGGAAAAACCTATTTTTACATTAACGAAACCCTACAATAAAGAATGGTTCCATCGTTCCCAATTATCGGATTTATTTGCAGAGTGTATGTATGATTATACAGAAGCGGATTGTGTCATGTTCAATGCTGGAATTTTTGTCGAACCACTACGCAAAGGGCTAATTTCTACATATGATATTCATAAAATTTTTCCCCATCCGATAAATATATGTGTTGTGCAAATAACAGGTAATGAATTAAAAGAAATTTTTACTCAATCCGAAAACGAAGATTGGCCACGTCTTGAATTAAAAGGTCTTGGCTTTAGAGGCGTTATTTTCGGGAAAATATTGAATTATGGTATTGAGATGACGAAGCAGCGCGAATTATATATTAACGGGAAACTTATGGAACCGGATCGGATCTACCGTTTAGCAACACTGGATCTCTTTACATTCGGGTATTTTTTCCCTAGCTTTAAATATGCCAAAAAACAATATCTTCTACCGGAATTTATCCGGGATGTTTTTAAAAATTATTGTATGAAAAAGTTTCAGTAATCTTCCAAAACCCCTCTTTCCAATTATATAATGAACGTAATAGTAGAATGGAGAAATAAATATAGATGCGATTAATATCGATAAATGTTTTGAAAGAAGGTATGACAGTCGGCAGGACTATCTGGAATGAAGCCGGCCATCCACTGCTTCACAAAAACGTCGTTGTAACAAGCCGAATTATTGAAAGGCTGCGAGAGCTGAATATTCATTATTTATACATTGATGATAAACTATCAGCAGGAATTGAAATAGAAGAAACGATTGCTCCGTTAAAAAGAATGGAAGCCGTAAAAAATATGACTAAATCATTCGAAAATGTAAAAAAAGCTAAACGGGATCAGGCATCCTATGTACTGGATCAACAGTCCAAAGTGATTGGCTTAATTGTCGATGATATTATGAATGCCATCGTAAATAGCGAGGAAGTATTAATGGTGCTGACAGATGCGTATTTATATGATAAATATATTTATCAGCATTCATTCCAAGTAGCACTGTATTCAATCGCAATTGCTAAAGAAATGGGCTATTCTTACGAAGATATACGATTAATTGGAATTGGGGCAATTTTACATGATGTGGGGAAGCTGCTTATTTCACCTGATATTTTACTAAAGCCGGGCAACTTAACGGATGAAGAATATGAAGAGATGAAGAATCATGCACGCTACGGATTTGATTTATTACGCAACTTACATTCAGTATCATTGCTCGTAGCACATTGCGCTTTCCAACACCATGAACGAATCGATGGAAGCGGTTATCCACGGGGGATTATTAACAATGAAATTCATCCGTTTGCAAAAATCATCGCTGTTGCAGATGTATTTGATGCATTGACATCGAATCGCATTTACCGAAAGAAAATGTTGCCTTCAGAAGCGATTGCAATCATTGACAAAGGTGATGGGAAGCTTTTTGATGCAAAGGTAATGGAGGCATTCAGACGGAGCGTAGTCCACTATGCAAATGGTACAATTGTGTTGCTCACAGATGGCCGACGTGGAATTGTATCGAAGCAAAATCTTGTTGATGTGACACGACCTTGGATCCGTATTTTTCAAGAAAACGGCAAAATGCTGGGCGCTACATATGAACTATGTTTAAGTGATTACCCGACAATCGATATTAAAAAAGTTGATGTGGATTTTGAGGGAAATATTGAATAAAAAATCTTTCTTCTCATATTTTATGGGAAGGAGGATTTTTTTTGCGTTTTCGTAAAAGAAAGTGGAATTCCTATGGCAGGAAAAAAGGCAAAATGCATAATGTCGTAACGATCGTCATCGTCAGTATTATCGGCATGGTTTGTCTTAGTATATATGTCATGAACGGCAGATTAATGCCAACCTATTTGCAGTACGCGGAAGTCCAAACGCATAAAGTAGCTTCGTATGTCGTGAGTAAAGCAATTAATTCCAGAACATCCAGTGTACTTGATGTAAATGATGTCATCGTTGATTTACCCACACAGTCAGACGATATGATTACGACAAAATTTAATACGGAAATAATTAACCAAGTGCGTGCAGAAACGACAACATTAGTAAAAGAGTATTTAGAACAGGCCGAAAATGGAGATTTATCACATTTGCCAAATTTGGAAAATGTGGAATATGACGTAGGTAAAATGGAAGCAGGAGACGGAATCGTATTTTTCGTACCGTTAGGGCAGGCATTAAACCTTCCGATTATCGGAAATTTAGGACCTAAAATACCGATTCGCTTTCACATTATTGGTAATGTAAATAGTAATGTTGAGTCAACAGTAAGTGAATTTGGCATAAATAATGCAATTGTAGAAGTAAATTTACTGATTGGTGTTAATGTCCAGATTATTGTACCATTTGCCAGTAAGTCTGCATCGGTCGAACAGAAAATTCCAATTGCAATCGGTTTAGTAAGAGGGACAGTGCCGCATATTTACAGTGCAGGTGAAGGAGCACAGCCGTCTATTGAAGTACCAATCCCTTACGAATAGTAACTTAATTATGATAAATTAAAATTATAAGAATACTCTGTTGTTGGAAAGTAGTTAATATGATAATCTGACATCAGAAACATCGTAGCATTTGAGTGAGGGGAGTAAATGACATGACATCTTGTAAACCAACTAATCCGAGGGAAGAGCACTTACGCAAACCAGAGTGGCTAAAAATTAAGCTAAATACCAATGACGAATACAAAGCATTAAAAAAATTAATGCGAGACAATAATTTGCATACGGTATGTGAAGAAGCTCGCTGCCCGAATATTCACGAATGCTGGGGCGAGCGTCGTACAGCAACAATGATGATTTTAGGTTCTGTATGTACGCGGGCATGTCGTTTCTGTGCAGTTAAAACAGGATTGCCTAATGAATTGGATTTGGCGGAACCGGAACGCGTTGCAGATTCCGTTGCGTTAATGAACTTAAAACATGTTGTTATTACAATGGTAGCACGTGATGATCTGAAAGACGGGGGCGCGGAAGTATTGGCGGAAACGGTGCGTGCAATTCGCCGTAAAAGTCCGTTAACTTCTGTTGAAGTACTACCATCCGACTTAAGCGGCCGTGAAGAAAGTTTACGCATTCTGATGGATGCAAAGCCGGATATTTTAAACCATAATATCGAAACAGTACGCAGTTTGACACCACGTGTTCGGGCAAAAGCGACATATGACCGTTCACTGGAATTTTTACGCAGAGCAAAAGAAATGCAGCCAACTATTCCGACAAAATCTTCTTTAATGATTGGCTTAGGAGAAACATTAGAGGAAATTTATGAAGTAATGGATGACTTGCGTGCAAACAATGTTGATATTATGACAATCGGTCAATATTTACAGCCTACGAAAAAACATTTGCCAGTAAAAAAATATTACTCTCCGATCGAGTTTGGCAAGCTGCGTAAAATCGCTATGGAAAAAGGCTTCAGTCATTGTGAGGCAGGTCCATTAGTACGCAGTAGTTACCATGCGGATGAACAAGTGAATGCAGCAAAACAATCAAGTGTTACATTGTAAAAAATAGACGTTCAACTTATTTTGGCGAGTATAATAATACTTGGTGAAAGACGGACTATTGCTGATTTCACCATATTTACCTACAAAATTTGTTGTGAATATTGCTTTCATCTTCAATATTCATTAACATGGAAATAGATAGGTGGTGTCTAGTTTGATTATTGCAGATGGGTATGCTTATGAAGTGATCGAAAATGTGCGGGAAGGCTTTCAAGAAGATGCATTTATCGCACGATACTCAGATATATTGACGAAATATGATTATATTGTAGGGGACTGGGGTTACGGTCAGCTACGTTTAAAAGGATTTTTTGATGACAAAAATCAAAAATCCACGTTTGATACAAAAATTAGCACGATTCAAGACTATTTGTATGAATATTGTAATTTTGGATGCGCCTATTTTATAGTTCATAAAACAGGCCGTGCACCAGAGCAAAAGAAGGAACCAATAATCGCACAACAAACTGAGGCAGAAGAGCCAGTAGAAACAGTTGAATAACGAACAAAAGAGGAGGCGTTGTATAGCGCCCCCTCTTTTTTAGCTTAATAGTTCACGCAAGTATTCTCGTAAGTCTTCCGTCTCTTCTTCTGTACGGTTATATACATGCTCTAAATAACCTGGCTCTTCCACATCATCTGCTCCAATGATGGCAAAACGCCCAAACTGAATATCAAGGACGAGCACTTTTCCGAAAAAGCGACTACTTTGTAATATGGCTAAATCATAACGCTGTGTTTTTCCGGCAAAGCTGACGAAGCGCGTTTTTGTATCTTCTACATCATCATATAAGAAAAATCTTTCCATTTTGTTTTGTACCCCTTCCATCTCTAAAGAATATGGTACTATATAAAGGAAAACACTATCAACTTTTATTGATTGAATGGAGGCTTTATCTATGTACTTCGTAGATAGAAATAAAATTACAAACAACTTAGCACACTTGGACGAATTATTGGCAATCTTTGAATCGACAGAAAACTGGTTGGCAGATGATATTCATAAGCTGGCATTACAGCGTATCGCCCATAATGTAATGGAAGCGATGATGGATGTAGGAAACCTGGTGATTGACGGTTTTATTATGCGTGACCCTGGAAGTTACGAAGACATTATCGATATTTTCGTTGATGAAAAAGTGATTACAGAAGAGATGGATGCACCATTAAAAACGGTTGTCGGCTTACGCAAAATGATCGTTCGTGAATTTATCGCTGTAGATAGTGAAGAAATTTTAAATGTATTAACAGCAAACTTAAATATACTAAAGCAATTCTCACCAAAAGTTCACGATTACTTAACGAATGAATTAGGACCAGTTTCAGCATTCTTACCAGAGGATCAGGCATAATGTTCCTATATAAAGCGTATTGCTTTGATTTGGATGGGACAATCTATCGTGGGAAAGAAGCGATCGATTCTGCCGTAAAATTTGTTCATTTACTGCAGAGCGAGGGAATTGAGCCGTATTATTTAACGAACAATTCATCGAAAACCCGTGAAAGACTGCAGCAAGTTTTACAAGATATTGGCGTGGATGCACCCCTTGATCATATTTATTCAAGTTCACTTGCATCGGCAGCCTATGTTGCAAAAATGAGTAGTAATAAAAAAGTAAATGTAGTCGGTGAATTGGGCATTCGTACTGCTTTAATCGAGCAAGGATTAGAAATTACCGATGAACAAAGCGATGTTCTTGTAATGGGCATTGACCGTCAAATCTCGTATGAGAAACTTGTAAAAGCATGTGACTATGTCCAGAATGGCGCACAGCTTATTGGAACAAATGGCGATATTAAATTTCCGAACGAAACCGGTTTTACTCCCGGGAATGGATCATTTGTTCAATTAGTTGCAAATGTATCCGGGGTTACACCGACCTTTGTTGGGAAACCATCACCGGTAATGCTGCAAATCATTGCTGAAGAGCATCACTTTGAAAAGAGTGAAATGGTCATGGTCGGGGACAACTATGATACCGATATTTTGTGTGGGATAAACTTCGGTTGTGATACAATTCATGTCAATACGGGTGTTACGCCTACTGAGATTGTAAAAAAACAAGCAAAGTTGCCTAATTATTGTGTAGAAAATTTGTTGGAACTTATTAAATAAACAAAAAGAAATCCGGTGTGGGTCGTTTACCACATCGGATTTTCTTCTATATATTCATAAATGCGCTTCGTCAGCTCTTCTGGAGTATCCGCCTCAACTATATCCCCGTTCACAACAGCATAAAAGTTTTCGGCGCATTTTGTGCAGTAGCTTAAGCAGCCATATTCCAATACATCAATATCAGGATCTTGCTCCAGTTGTTCATATGTTTGTTGCGCACCATTTGCTAAATTACTAATGCAAAATTCGACTAATGGATTTAACATGTTGTCACCTCACTATTAGCAATCCTACTTTTTTTTGCTGAAAACGTCAATTTCTCTGATTTAATAACTTTCGGCTGATGTTTGAAAATCCTTGCGATCCTTTATAATGAAATGGCATCATTAACTTATGTGAATTTATTCACAAAATATCATTTAATATATTGTGAAACTTATCACAAACAGTTATAATACTTATGGAAACTTTGTGAACACAATTATGATGCCTAGCAGCTTCGTAATTGATTACTTACAGATATGAGGGAATATGCTATGCAAAAGTTAGTATTATTAGGTGGCGGATACGGAAATATGCGAATTCTACTTCGTCTATTGCCAAGCTTACCAGCGGATGTAGAAATTACATTGGTTGATCGTACACCATTCCATAGTTTGAAAACAGAATTCTATGCACTTGCTGCAGGTACATCAACAGATAAGGAAATCCGAGTTGCGTTTCCGGAACATGAGCGCTTAAAATGCGTTTACGGAGAAGTAGTACGTATCGACCGTGAAGATAAAAAAATCTATTTAGGTGACGGCGAGGAGCTTTCCTATGACCAGCTTGTAATTGGTTTAGGTTGTATTGATAAATACCATGGAGTGCCGGGTGCCGATGAATTCACATATAGTATTCAAACAATCGCCAAATCACGTAAAACTTTCGAAAAAGTATGCGGATTGGCTCCAGGTTCAACGGTTGCCATTATTGGTGCAGGTCTTTCAGGAATCGAGCTTGCGAGTGAACTACGTGAAAGCCGTTCTGATTTAAAAATTAAATTATTTGACCGTTCTCACCGTATTTTACGTGATTTCCCGGAAAAGCTAAGTGAGTATATCAAGTCCTGGTTTATTAAACATAACGTCGATGTAATCGCAGAATCGAATATTACGCGCGTTGAAGAAGGACGTTTATACAACCATGATGAAGTAATTGAAGCTGACGTAATCGTATGGACAGCTGGTGTACAGCCTGTGAAAATCGTTCGTGAACTGGATGTTGAAAAAGATAAATTCAATCGTCCGATTATTACGGATCATTATCATGTAGTTGGGGATGAAAATGTATTTGTAGTTGGAGATTGTGCTTCTTCACATTTACCTCCAACAGCGCAATTGGCAGAAGAACAAGGCGAACGTATCGTTAAAGTCTTAAAAATGCGCTGGAAAGGCGAGCCGCTTCCAGAAAAGCTTTCAGAAATCAAAATGAAAGGCTTTATGGGCTCCCTTGGGAAAAAGCAAGGCTTCGTTCATCTGGCGGATACAACGGTAACAGGACGCATTGCACGCCTTATGAAGTCGGGTCTGCTTTGGTACTATAAAAAGCAAAACGAAAACTAAAAATTGATCATCCCTGTAAAGGAATTCAATTTGACTTTAAAACAAAAAATTCAATTTCCTCGAGGAGAAAATTGAATTTTTTGTTATGTTAATATTTTTACTCTTCAGTTGGTACAAAGCCTGCCGATTCTAGCGCTGTAAATACAGGCTTAATCTGCACATAGCCTTCACCAACTACTTCATCATTTACTAAAACTAAAGGGTAGAAAAATTCATCTTCATGAATACGGTTTGCATAATCTTGATCACGTTCATTATCAATTACACCTTCAATATCGATATAGCGGATAGTAAACGGCTGTTCCGGATATTTTCGTGAAATTGCAGCTTGGAGCCATTCATATGTATCTTTGGAAGATGGTGCATTTACACAGCTGGCACAGATGATGTCAGCGCCGAATACTTCTATAACTGGATGAGATTGTGACATAGGAATTCCAACCTTTCGTGATTCAATAATGGATTTTTTTGCTCCTTCACATTATAATGATTTTAATGAAGGGAGTCGAGCAAAATGACAGAAACAGAACAATATGCACAAGTACAAGAAGTTTTAGATAAATTACGTCCGTTTTTATTACGTGACGGCGGAGACTGTGAATTGGTAGATATTGAAGAAGGTATCGTAAAATTGCGTTTATTAGGCGCATGCGGTAGCTGCCCAAGTTCTACAATCACATTAAAAGCAGGTATCGAACGTGCTCTTTTAGAAGAAGTGCCGGGTATCGTCGAAGTAGAACAAGTTTTCTAATTCAAGACTACAGAGCTGCCAAGAAAGTTTTTACTTACTTGGCAGCTCTTTTTTATTGGGCTATTTTACCGCGCTCTTGACGAACTAATTCCCATTGCTCTTTTGCCATATTAACGAGTTTAGCTTCTCCGCCTACACGTTGACTTTCAATTACACGTGAAAAGAAGCGTGTTGCATTTTCATAATCGCCAAGGCGACGGGACAACTCGGCGATCATATACACTATCCGTACACTGGACATTGTTGAGCCAGCATAATCTTCCGTCGAATAGCTTTCCATATAATGATCGCGTGCCATTTTTAAAAAGCGCTGTTCCTGTATATTATTTTTTAATGATCGATATAACCACGCCAACCGCAATGCCAAGCCTGATGTAATAACAAATTTTTCTTTTTTTATTGTTGCGCAAAACAATGCCAGTTTGTATGTTTGAATGGCCTCAAAAATAGAACGTTCATTACTGAAACTGTGCGGTACCCAATGACTGCAAATTTTTTCATTGATTTGTTCTTTCACACCTGGAGCAAAATATTTACTGAAGTCTTCCGTAAACGAAAACCCACAATGCTGACAAACAAATACATTATAATATAATGCATTCACGTAATTGTCTGTATAGACTGGTTGAAAGTCGGATGCTGTATGCTCTATTTTTATGGACTTGGTACGAACTTTTAGTGTAGAAAAATTTTTCTTGCAATGAATACAGTTCACTGTCTTTTCGTAAAATGGGGAAATTTCCATAAAGGTTCATACCTTTCATTTAATTATGTTCCTTTATTATAGCAAGGAAAATTTAAAAATGTGATTAATATACCGAATTGATGTGAAATTTTTAGGTATTTTTTCCTTGAAAGTTTTTACTCAATGCAGGAATATAATCAGGTAGAGCAGTTTTGTTGTCAGATAGGTTTTACAATTGATATGATAAATAAAAGAAAGTAGGTGACTGGAATGGCAAGTGAAAAACAAGTAATCATTTTAACAGAAGCGGCCTCATTTCAAGTCAAAGAAATGATGGTTCAAAACGAAGAAGAAAATGCGAGCCTGCGTGTAGCCGTAAAAGGCGGAGGCTGTAGTGGACTTTCATACGGAATGGCATTCGAGCAAACAATTAATGATGACGACTTCGTAGACAGCCAACACGGCATTCAAATTATCGTATCAAAAGAAGATGCGGGTATTTTACAAGACACGAAAATCGATTTTAAACAATCATTAATGGGTGGCGGTTTCACAATCGACAACCCGAACGCACTTGCTTCATGCGGCTGCGGCACAAGCTTTAAAGCGGCAGCACGTCCTGCAGTAGAGCAACCATGTGAATAATGGATTGTGAATAACAAGTCTCCTTGATTTGTGATGTTATTAAACATGACAAATCAAGGAGGCTTTTTTTGTGCTTAAAAAAGAAAATAAACATCTGAAAGAGTATATTATGTAAAAATATGTTGGATTAAGTAAAAATTTAGGTTAAAATAACATTCGGGAATTATAAATAGTACTTTTTTCCATGTTTTTTAGTTGTGGAGAAGTAATTAATACTCTTCTTTGGGGGGATTTTAATAGTCAATTAATGCTATAAATAGGGGGATTTAATTAGTTGCAAAACAAAATGAAATGATAGTTCTATAAATACAAGGGGTGTATATTAATTGAAAAAACAAGCTAAATCTAAACCTGAATTTCACTCATCTATTAAATCAAAATTAATTGGAATTTCTATTTTACTATTGATAGTTCCAATGATAGTAATAGGAATGACAAGTTACCAGAAAAGCTCTACCAGTTTAGAGCAAATAGGTAAAACAAACTTGCAAAACAGTGTTGAATTTACACTTGCAACAATCGAAGCATACAATTCGGAAGTTTCAAAAGGAACAATTTCCCTTGAAAGTGCTCAAGAGAAAGTAAAGGGGATTATTCTAGGTGAGAAGAATGGGGATGGGACCCGAAATATTAATGCTTCTATAGATCTAGGTGAAAATGGCTATATGATTGTATATAGTCAAGAAGGAACTCGAATTGCACATCCATCTAAAGAGGGCGCTAGTGCATGGGATGATGAAGATGAAAACGGTATAAAATTTGCTCAAGAGATGATTAAAATAGCCAATAACGGCGGTGGTTTTACTTTTTATAATTCAGCATTACCAAATAATAAAGAGCAAATTGAAGAGAAGGTTTCCTATTCGAAAGTGGATCCAAACTGGGATTGGGTAGTGACCGCCAGTACCTATATGACGGATTTTAATCAGCCTGCTACTGAGTTGTTTAATATTATTCTTATTGTTAGTGGTATTTCAATCATTTTAGGAGTTATCATCATTTGGTTCTCTGCAAATCTAATTACTAAACCAATTATAAAAGTAACTGAACAGATGGCTTATCTTGCAAATGGTGATTTAACGAAAGAACTATTGCTCATTAAATCAAAAGATGAAATAAGTAGATTGGCAGATGCTATGAATTTATTACATAACAATCTTAGAAATTCAATGAAAAAAGTTTCCGAAACTTCAGAGACATTAACTAGTCATAGTGAAGAACTATCTCAATCTGCCGATGAAGTGAAAATGGGATCAGAACAAGTGGCATCTACTGTTCAAGAATTAGCTGCTGGTTCTGAAACACAGGCTAATAATGCAAGTGATTTAGCTTCGGTAATGAATACTTTTGCAGAAACAGTCCAAGAGGCAAATGAAAGTGGGTTACGAATAGAAGGAAATTCAAAAGCCGTTCTAAGTATGACCAATGACGGAGCAGAGTTAATGAAACAATCGATTCAACAGATGGAAAAAATTCATTCCATTGTAAATGAATCCGTCGAAAAGGTTGCAGGGTTGGATAAGCAATCACAGGAAATATCTAATCTAGTTACCGTCATTAAGGATGTAGCCGATCAGACAAATCTTCTTGCTTTAAATGCTGCTATTGAAGCTGCAAGGGCTGGCGAACATGGAAAAGGATTTGCAGTAGTTGCTGATGAGGTAAGAAAACTGGCTGAACAAGTATCCAATTCTGTAACAGATATCACAGGAATTGTAGACAATATACAAAAAGAAACTTTTATTGTGTCTGACTCACTAAAAGTTGGGTATAAAGAAGTCGAACTCGGGAAAACACAAATTGAGTCAACGGGAGAAACTTTCGAAGGAATTAGTGTTGCTGTAACTGAAATGGTAAATAGTATTACAACTATCGGTAAAAATTTATCAGAAATCTCAGCAAGTACACAGGAGATGAACAGTTCTGTTGTAGAAATTGCATCAGTATCTGAAGAATCTGCAGCGGGCATTGAACAAACATCCGCTTCTGTTCAACAAACAAGCAGTATAATGGAAGAGGTAGCAGGAAGTTCGAAACATCTTGCCAATTTAGCAGAAGAACTTAATACATTAGTAAGAGAATTTAAACTTTAAATTTATTTAGCATAAAAAAACACAAAGCGACCAACAACGATTTATTCTCGTTGTTGGTCGCTTCTTTGTGTTCTCTCTGAAAGTTATATGTAGTAAATAAAAAAACTGCTTTTATATTACGGAACTTACCGATCAACCTATTTATGAATCTGAACCAATATCATCTATCAGCATTTTTCTTAACTCTCGTTTTCGCTTAATATGCCAAAGTAATCCTTTAGTTAACTGCATTTTAACTTCAATATTATCAGTATTAGTGATCAATATTCGTAATTTCTTAGTGCGTACCTTATGGAGCCGTATTTCCTCTAAACATTTCCTTCTCGCCAGCTCATCCAAGTAAGCACCTCATTTAGTTTGCTTAACTCTAACATAACAGGAATACGTTTGCATTATTAAATTTTATTTATATAGTATCATCCGAATTAGGGTGTCCCTTTAGTATTTAAAATGAAATTTTTTCACTATCGTATGAAATTAAATTATTTTAACTATTAAAACTTATATTTCCTATAAAATAACTATGTTTTAATATGTCGTTTTGTATTATTATAAGGTTTGAATTATTATAGAGTTATCACCATACTGCTAGGGGGCTTTTTTAAATGAGTGTTTTAGAATTACTGGATAAGCTAGATCAAATCGAAATTTTATATGAGCCAATCTATAGTGCAGATGGACATCGCATCGTGGCTTATGAAGCGATAGGCCAAGTGGAAAGTGAAAATGAAAAAGAAATGATTAATATCGAGCAGTTTACATATGAAAAGGACGTACCAGCAGAAATTAGAGCAGAAATTGAGCAAATCTTTGTCCGCAGATCATTACAAAATGTTGCTCATTTAATTGATGATGTCGGTTTATATATCCCATGCAATCCCGAACTGCTTTTGCTGGATTTTGGAGAAAGTTATTTTTCGATGCTGAAAGAAACAGTTGCTGAATCGAATCTTCCGAATATTACGTTAGTCATGACGGAACATCTTTTTGAGGGGGAGTTGAACCAGCTTCAGCATTTAATTCGATATATCAAAACATACGGTGTTAAAATTGCATTGGCAGATGTCGGCTCGCAAACTCAGCTTGAAAATATATTACTACTCGAACCTGCTATTCTTAAAATCAATGTTGGTCAGTTGAACTACAATTTATGGGGTTCGCAAAACCATGCGTTTTCAACTATCCGAACACTCGCTGTAAAGATGGGTACGCAATTATTAGTCGAAAATATTGAAACGGTGTACCAGTTACAGCATGGATGGAAAAACGGGACTCGTTATTTCAAAGGCCCTTATTTGCAACTGCCGCATAAGGAGCTGCAAGTGCGCGATTCTTTAAAAGAACGTTTCCGCAAAGAGTGTGTGCAGTTTATAGCAACGGAGAAAAAGCTGCTTCTGCATAAATATGAGGAAATGAAGCGTCTTGAACGGACAATTTGTTCAACAGTCGATCAGATCAATCCATCCACTTCACAAATTGATAAACTAATGCAGCTGGCAAAGGCTTTGGAAAAATGCGCGTTTCGTATTTATATTTGCGACAGTAATGGTTTCCAAACATCTCCGAATATCCGTTGGAAAGACGAACAATGGGAAAAGCAAGAAGAAATTATCGGAAAAAACTGGAGCTGGCGTCCTTATTTCCTGTTGAACATTATTAAAATGACAAAAGACAATAAAGGCGAGCTGTCCTCTGTATACAGTGATATTGAAACAGGCGAGTTGACACGAACATATTCAATGGCCATTTCGAATGAAGAATTTTTGTTCATTGACATTAAATACGATTATTTATATGAATATAATATTGTAAATTGACGGAACGTATCATATCCATTTGTTTGAAATCACGCAGGAAAAACGCTACTATTATGTTAGTATTTCAGTAATAAACCGTTTACTGGCGTTCTATAAAAATAGCCAATAGATTTATAGCGCCGGTTCATTAAAATGAAGGGGTTTGATTGAATGAAGAGACCGACTATTTTAGTATTAGGCGCGGGTTACGGGGGATTAACTACAATTGTAAATCTTCAAAAGTTAATCAATACACACGAAGCAGAAATTATTTTAGTGAACAAAAACGACTATCATTATGAAACAACTTGGCTGCATGAAGTAGGGGCAGGTACGATTTCACCGGATAAAGCACGTTATCCGATTTCAAAAGTGATTAATGACAATGTAACGTTTGTCATCGCAAATGTAGAAAACATTGATGTCAACACAAAGAAAGTAGAGACATCTGCCGGTGAGTTTACGTATGATTATTTAGTGATCGGCTTAGGATTCGAAGGGGAAACATTCGGAATTCCCGGCCTGAAGGAACATGCATTATCATTGACGAATATTAATACCGCTCGCCAAGTCCGTGAGCATATCGAATATCAGTTTGCTTCTTGGATTTTGGGTGAAGTAAAAGACGACAGTAAGCTTACGATTGTCGTAGGCGGTGCCGGTTTTACAGGAATTGAATTTTTAGGGGAGCTCGGTAACCGGATTCCTGAACTATGCAGAGAATTTGATATCCCACAGGAAAAAGTACGCCTTCTTTGCGTAGAGGCAGCACCGACTGTATTACCAGGATTTGATCCGGAGTTAGTCAATTATGCACAGGAACAGTTACGTAAAAAAGGTGTGGAATTTTTAATCGGTACACCTATTGTGGAAGCAACTGCAGAAGGTGTGAAAATTAAAAAGGATGAAGGAAACACGGAATTCATTAAAGCCGGTACCGTTGTTTGGGCTGCGGGAGTACGTGGAAATGCTTTAATCGAGTCTTCCGGTATTGAATCAAACCGTGCACGTATTGCAGTTCATGAAGATATGCGCGCACCGGGCTTTGACGATGTCTTTATCGTAGGAGACTGTGCATTTTTACTGAATGAGGAAACTGGCAGACCTTATCCGCCAACAGCTCAAATTGCGATGCAACAAGGTGCTATTATTGCGAAAAATATTAAACATATAATGAATGATGAACCGACAGAAGTATTTGTTTACGATGATAAGGGGGCTGTTTGTTCATTAGGTCAGGAAGATGCAATCGGAACAGCATTCGGTCGTAAATTTACAGGTAAACCTGCATCCGCGTTAAAGAAAGTCGTAGACGACCGCGCATTATATTTAGTCGGCGGTGTCGGCTTAACATTGAAAAAAGGGAAATTTAAATTTATATAAACAAACTTCAAACTTGCAAACGAGTGTATAACGCATCCTTTGCAAGTTTTTTTATCCCACATTCAGGTAGTAATTATTAAACCGGGAGAAAAGGATAAGCGGGAGACTAGATACCGGACCTTATCAGCATAGCAAAGGGGATTGATGTTAATGAAAAAGGATCGTGGAAAAGTATGGCTTGGAGTGGCTGCAATTGTAGAAAATTCAGCAGGAGAGTGGCTGCTCGTCAAAAAAACATATGGGGGACTAAAAGGGGCATGGTCCCTACCGGCAGGATTTGTCCAGCCAGCCGAAACCGTTACGAATGCTGTCACGCGTGAAGTGTTGGAGGAGACGGGAATTGTTTGTGAAGTAAAGGGACTAGTGGGTTTCCGTTCCGGTGTAATTTTGAATGATATTAGTGACAATATGGCGATTTTTTATTGTAAGCCAGTCGGTAATGACCAGCCATTTACTTTGCAGGAAAGAGAAATCGGTGAAGCATGCTGGATGGCACCAAATGAGATTATCCATCATGAACTGTCATCGGTCATGCTCAGAGAAATGGCTAACCAGCATGCAGCACAACATATTCACCCGATTATTGAAGGTGTGAACCCGGGAGATGTATTTGGCTATAGCGAATATCATCTGTTTTTCAAAAAATAAAACTATTTACTTTATGAAGGAATTTTGACAATATTAGTATTCTATACGTTATTTTGGATGTTGAATTGAAAGGACCCGTTATATCATGTAAAATTATGATAGATTAATGGGGGTATACATAACATGAATGATGTTTCGTTAGTACAAGTAATCATTTCCGTCGTATTATTTTTTGTCATGTTTTTCGGAATCGGCTTTTTATTGAATATGTTATTGCGGATGACATGGTTGATGGCAATTGTCTATCCGGTTGTCGTAGTTTTTATCATTGATGAAGTAAGTTTTTTAGATTATTTCTTTAAAGCGGGGACAGCATTTCCGGCTTTAATCGATAAAATTCAGGCATTACAGCTCGTTGATATCATCATCTTAGCAGGTGGTTTTGGCGGGGCAATCGTATCCGGCTTTGTCATGATTGCACTGCGAAAAGCAGGATATCGCATGTTTTAGGTTACTTCAGCGGATTGCCTGCAAAAAAATATGGAGTTATGTTAAAGCCGGTTTGACCTTTAACATAACTCCTATTTTATAATATTTGAATGGTGTACCATAAAGCAGCAAAAACAATCCCTGCAAATCCTCCGACGAATACTTCACTTTTTTTATGACCTAATAATGTTTTTAAATCCTCTATTTTTTCTTGCTCATTCATTTCCGGCCAGCGCTTAATTTCATCAAAAAACAACCGAAGATCGTGGCGCAGTTCGTTTAAAACCGCAGCATGTTGTCCAGCCTGAAAGCGTACATGACTCGCATCGTACATGACAATTCCTGCCAGCATCGCTGCAACAGCAAAAGTCGGTGAATCGAATCCGGTCTCAATACCAACTGCCGTAGCAACACTTGTCACAGCTGCAGAATGGGAACTCGGCATTCCGCCAGTAGATGTCAACAAGCTCCAATCCACTTTTCTCGTTATGATAAAATGAATCGGTACTTTTAAAACTTGCGCAAAAATAATCGCAAAAACCCCAAGCCAAAGTGGCGTATTTTGTAGAAGTTCGATAATTACACCTACTTTCTCCTCATTGCTATAATTATATCATTTTCCCTACATACGTTTGAATTTAAACTCACAGAAAAATAAAAATTATTGGATGTTTCGTTACCCGAATTAAACAGTTTTGTATATAATAAAACTATACATTAGGAGGTTTTAAACTATGAATATTGAATCAGCAGCTAAAACATTTGAAACACAAACTTCTGAAACATTGATTATCGGAGTACAAAAGCATCGTGAGCAAATGAAAAACTGGTCAGCGTTTAGTGAATTTTATGGAGATGTCATTGACACATGGCTTCATGCAGGCGAAATTTCGTCGGACGTTAAAAAAATTACGAAATTGCCGTATTCGGGCAGTCATTCTTCACTTAAACGTATTTACTTTGTCGGTATCGGTGAACGCAAAAATATAACAGCAAACGAATTACGTGAGGTATTTGCAGCTGTTGGTAAAGAATTGAAAGCGGCAAAAGTAAGCGACGCGGCAGTTTGGGTAGAATCTTTTACAACAGATCAGTTGGAAGAAGCGGAAGTCGCGTATTTAGCTGGTGAAGGTTTGAATTTAGGTTATTATTCCGTACAAAATTATAAAACGTCTTCAAATGAGCCGAATACGTATTTTGATCAAATTCAATTTGTGACAGAAGCAAATATGGAAGATGTCATTGGAAATTTTGAAGTCGGGAAAATTTATGCGGATGCTGTAAATGAAGCGCGTACATTAATCAACTTACCTCCTAATTTACTGACAGCAAGTGACTTAGCAGACTATGCAACAGAGCTTGCCCATATTTATGGCTTAGAAGTCGAAGTATTAAATAAAGCCCAAATGGAAGAATTGGGTATGGGCGGTATTTTATCTGTCAATAAAGGGTCTGTAGAAGAGCCACGTTTAATTACACTGAAATACCAAGGAAAACCTGAATGGGAAGATGTCATCGGCTTTGTCGGAAAAGGGGTAACATACGATACAGGCGGCTACTCATTAAAACCGCGTGAAGGCATGGTTGGCATGAAAGGTGATATGGGCGGTGCTGCTGCAGTTCTTGGTGCAATGCGCATTATCGGTGAAACTCGTCCGAAACAAAATGTCGTTGCTGTCATCGGTTCTACAGACAATATGGTATCAGGGGATGCATTTAAGCCGGATGATGTCATTACAATGTACAACGGCAAAACAGTGGAAGTATTAAATACAGATGCAGAAGGCCGTTTAGTATTGGCAGATGCCATGACATATGCAAAGCAGCAAGGTGCCAACTATTTAATCGATGTTGCAACATTAACTGGTGGCGTAATTGTAGCATTAGGGAAAGATAAAACAGGTGCTTTAACAAATAACGAGGAATTTTTCGAAGAGTTTATGGGTGCGGCGCTTGAAACAGGCGAGTTTGTATGGCGCTTACCATTAACAGAAAGCGATAAAAAGCGTATCCGTAAATCGGAAGTTGCAGATTTAAATAACTCGCCGGGTCGTGACGGCCATATGATTTTCGGCGGTGGCTTTGTTGGAGAGTTTGCAGAGGGTACGCCTTGGGTTCATCTTGATATAGCAGGGACATCTGATGCGGATGCACCGCATGCATTAGGACCAAAAGGCGGCACAGGCGCAATGGTACGTACTTTGGCAGCATTAGTAGAATTACGCGATAACTAATTAATCCTCCTGGATGCTTTGCAAGGAAAAACTTGCAAAGCATCTTTTTCATTTTTAGGCGGGTGACTAGCGGCTCTCATAATTATGAATACACTATTCATAAGGGAGGAGGACATGAACATGGTTAATCGCTATAATCCAGGTTTTGGATTCGGATATCCATTTGGGGTTCCGTTTTTAGGGAGCTTTTTAGGAGGTTTTTTAGGAGGTTCATTGAATAATCGTTACGGACCATATCCGCCGTATTATCAACCGTATCCGCCTAATTACTACTATCCACCTTATTATCCGCGCTATCCGAGACGCTACTGGTAAGTATGCGGAAGTTGATAAGGAGAGGCTTGCTCGTCCCCTCATAGTTAGCTATGATGAGAAAGAGAAATATTACGAGTTTTGAGGGACCAAAATTATGAAAAATCCATATTTATATGGCTACTTACCATTCATTACAATCATTTTATTCAGTTTTTCTTTCAGTATGTTAGCCATATCAGAATCACTACAATTGCTTCATGCAATCGGCGTCTATAATGGAATGCGTGAATTTTTATCGGATCTGGAGCTGCGTTTCGTATTACTGATTGTATTTGTACTACTATTTTTCATGATTTTTTCAGCATTGAAGCTGATCGGGGAAACGATTCATGAGCTTGGAATGCTGTTCTTCTCAAAAGATAAAGAAGGGCAAACGATCCATGCAGCACGCGGTGGATATGTCATCTTCTTTTTTGGAGCATTTGCTTCGGTAATTGGAAGTCAATCCTTACTAATTTTAGTCGGCATTTTTGTGTTCACGATTTTTTGTTATTTTATTTATAACGTTTATAAGAAGAGTCAGTACATGTCCATTGCAGGTGTGATCGGTTTAATCTTTTTTGAAGTACTTACCTGGTTTCTTTTACTGGCTCTTGTCGTCTATGCCGTTATTAAGCTGTACAACGGGATTCTCGCGAGCTTACCGTTCGCATAGTATAAAAAAAGCTTGTTAGGATTTAGCGGGGGAGGTGCGCTATTTAAAACTAACAAGCTTTTTTTTATTCTGTTATTGCATTGAATATAGAAAAATGAATTTTTGCGCGTTCGATTGCTTCCATTGAACGAGGCTGATCATAACCGATCCATACAGCTGCCGTATAATCATTCGTCAACCCGGCAACCCAATAATCTTTAAATTCATTCGTCGTTCCGGTCTTGGCTCCGATATAGCCGGATGAGCTATAAAGACCTCGCCCGGTACCGGTAGCCACCGTTTCATTCAAAAGGCTGCGCATCGTTTTCGTTGTCGATGCAGACCATATTTCATCCCGTTTGTGCGACCAGCTAAAAATCGTTTCCCCTGTTAAATCCGTTACTTTCCGAATGCTATGGACAGGCAGGTAATAGCCATCGATAAAGCTGGAGTATGCATCGGCCATTTCCAGTGAAGTCACACCATATGTTAATCCGCCCAATGCTGCGGCAAATGTCCGGTCTTTTTCTATGATCGATTCGAAATTGAAGCGGTTAATATAACGAAATGCTGTATCAACCCCTATGGAATTAAACAAACGTAAAGCACTTGTATTAATACTGTTTTTGAATGCGGTTTCCACTGTAATGTTGTTGTACCAAATGCGTCCATAGTTGTCCGGGCAAAAATTCCCGACACAGTACGGACCGCCATTTACGATCGAATAAGGCGTAGCGGAAGTTTCTTCAAAGTAAGGAGCAAACACACTGATCGGCTTAAATGCAGAACCCGGCTGTCTTGGTGATTGGAATGCACGGTGCAAGTCATGCTTTCTATAATTCTTTCCGCCAAAAATGCTGATCACTTCGCGTGTTTCATTATCAATAATCGTTGCGCTCGCCTGTAAATCCGTTTTCGGTAAAATTTGATTAATGGCTGCCTCGTCCTGCCGCTGTTTATCAGGTTGTAGCGCAGTATATACATGAACTCCTTGACGTAAAATAGCTTCTGTTTTTTTCTGCAATTCTAACTGTAGAAACTCCTTTTCCAATTTATCTGACGTATTGTCGATTTTTTCACGGTAACCCGTTTGTTCGGCAATCAGCCATTTCAGTTCTTGTAAAACGAATGTACTGTAACTCGGATATTGCTGGGCTTTTTGCTTTATATTTAACTGGATCGGTTCATTTTTAAATGTATTTGCCTCATCCGCTGTAATAACCCGATGTTCGGTTAGTTTATCGATTAATCGTTCCTGCCTGCTTTTTGTATTTTCAAAATGCACGACCGGATCATATAATGAGGGATTGTTCGGAATAGCCGAGATAAAAGCGATTTCGGCAATAGAAAGTTTTGATAACGGCCGATTGAAATAAAAAGTTGCCGCAGCGCCGATTCCATATACTTGATTGCTGAAATACATTTCATTTAAGTACATTTCAAAGATTTCGTCTTTTGAAAAAGATTTTTCAATTTCGTAGGCGTAAAAAAGCTCCATTAATTTCCGCTCATATGTTTTGTCTGTTGTTAAATAACGCATGCGGACAAGCTGTTGTGTAATGGTGGAACCGCCCTGTTGGATTGACTGTTCCGATTTATTTGCGATGAGTGCACGGGCGATTGCACTCACATCAAAACCGATATGTTGATAAAAACTTTCATCTTCACTGAATATAAATAGCTGTTTTGCGATTTCAGGAATTTCATCCAGCGCAAGTGGCTGTGACCATTCAGTATATTCTTCACTAAAAATTTTACTGTTTGCATCATATAAAGTGATGGGCGATGTAGAAGTTACTTCAGGAAGTTCAATAGATCGCTTGATTAATTGTTCATACTGCTCCGCTTTCGCCATTTCCTTCCAAGCCGCATTACCGATTAGGAGAAGTATAGGAATGCTACATAAAATGACAATGTAGCCGAAAAGTTGTTTCATGGATGATTGGCCCCTAACTAGGATCTTCAATAAAATTGTCCAAAATAAAAACAACAAAATGAAAACGTATCATGCGTAATCATCTGTTGTTTTTTTAAGGATACCATATAAACATTGAACATTTAACCATGTTTTTTTAACATCTCGTCCATATACTGAACTGGGAGCTTTTTCAAAAAAGACATAATGACAAAGCCGATAAAAAATAGCAGGCCGGTCGTATAAAATACGGAGTGGATTCCTCCTAGGCTTGCTACAACCCCGCCTAATACCGGCCCGATTATATTGCCAAGGAAACGGAAACTCTGGTTATAGCCCATAATTTCACCTTGTACTTCAATCGGTGCTTCACGGCGAATAAGCGCGGATGTAATCGGGATTAGACCGCCGGATATAATTCCGAATAAGAACCGTAGTATGATCAGCTGCCATAACTCTGTAACGAAAGCCTGCGGAATGATGAAAATAACAGCCAATATTAACAAGTACGATAAAATCCGTTCATAACCATAATGGTCAGCTAATTTCCCCCAAAATCTAGCGAAACATATATTACCAAGCCCTGCAGCACTGAATGTAACACCAGCGAGCATTGCTACTTCCTGAGAAGGGGTAAGTTCAGATACGTATAGGGACAGCAATGGCTGAATACTAAAGTTCCCGATCTGAATGAGAGAAGTTACGAACATAACATTTAATATGAGGCGGTGATGGAAAATGGCCCAAATTACGTTTTTCCGTGAATAAATGGCATTCTTAACTTTTCGGATAATGGCCGGTTCATGAATTCCGAAAATGATAATAGTTGCTGCAATTGTAATTGTGACTGCGGTAATGAGAAATGTATATTTAAAGCCAAAAGTATCTGCCATCAAGCCTCCTAATACAGGACCGAATAATGTCCCGCCGACACTTCCCATCTGCAATGTCCCAAGCGTCTTTCCGGCAACTTCCTTTGGGGTATGTTTACTGATAAATGCAATGGAAGTAGGGATAAAGCCTGTTACAACACCCATTGCAAGTCGCAATACAAAAAACTGCTCGACATTTTGAACATAGCCCATTAAAAAGATACTTAACCCCACACCAAAACAGTTGATGATCATGATAGGCTTGTACCCGTATTTGTCAGCAATTCTCCCCCAAATCGGGGACATTAAAAATGCGGTAATAAATGTAGCCGCAAAGATTATGCCCGCCCATGTTTGGACATAGTCATCGGAAAAATCACCGAGCGTATCAATATATAAAGATAAAAACGGCATAATCATCGTAACAGACGCTGCAACAATAAAGTTTGCTACTAAAATGATGATGAAATTATGTCGCATATTTTTCAAAAGTATCACATTCTTCCTTTTTTATTAAAATATAGTATAGCTTATTTCGTAATACGAAGGAAGTCCTTCGCAACATAGTGGCTTAAAATATTAGAGTTATGGTAAACTGGGACTTGGTATTAAAGGGGAAGTTTGGTTCTATACCTATACCCATCCATTCCACATTTTATTTAAAGGAGAGACAAAAATGTTTCCACAATTATCGAAAGAACTAAATCCAGGTGAAGTAATGGTAGAAATGAACACAACTATGGGTTCAATCAAAATTAAATTATTCCCGGAGCACGCACCAAAAACAGTTGAAAACTTTTTAGGTCATGCAAAATCAGGTTACTATAACGGTATTATTTTCCACCGTGTAATTCCGAACTTCATGGTTCAAGGTGGCGATCCAACTGGTACTGGTATGGGCGGCGAGTCTATTTGGGGCGGCACATTCGAAGATGAATGTGTGCCTGAGTTAATGAATATCCGCGGCGCATTATCTATGGCAAATGCGGGCCCTGGTACGAACGGTTCTCAATTCTTTATCGTTCAAGCACCACAAGTTGAAGTATCGATGTTAAAACAGATGGAAGTGCGCGGCTGGTCAAAAGATGAAGTAGAATTTTACAAACAAAACGGCGGTACACCGTGGTTAGACGGCAAACATACAGTATTTGGCCAAGTTGTTGAAGGTATGGATGTTGTTGACAATATTGTTAAAGTTGACCGAAATATGCACGATAAGCCTAAAGAAGATGTTAAGATTGAGTCAATCACAGTAATTGACTAATTTTTAAAGGACGTGTGGGCTAGTGAACCAATTTTTAATGAATTTCTCTGGTGGCTTTTTATATTTCCCGGAAGACAAATCACTTTATCTTCCAGCTGCAATTGAATTCGCTATATTACTGATTATTGTTTTTGTTACATTCCGGTTCATCCGCCGCATCGCTGCTCGCCAAGCAGCACAGGCTAAAATTTTGGAAGAACGCGCATTAAAAGAACGTGATGCGCGTATCGCTAAAGAAAACGCTAAGGAGGAATATCAAAAGCAATAATCAAAATGATGTAATAAAAATGGGGCAGTCCGGAAATTAATATTTCCAGGCTGCCCCTTTGATTCATTATTCAAATGTTGCCATCGTTCTTTTAATGCGTTCAACCCCGTCCTGCAACAGTTCGAATGGACAAGCTACATTGATACGTAAGAAGCCTCTTCCTGCTTCCCCATATTTTGTCCCTGGATCTAGCGCAACTAGTCCTACTGATAGAAGTCGTGCCATTAGTTCCTTTTCTTCAATCCCTGTTTTACGATAGTCAATCCACATTAAATACGTCGCATCGGGAATTTCCACATCAAGTCCTTCAATAGCGTTCAATTCTTTCGCAACATATTCCATATTGTTTTTTATATAAACAAGAAGATCGTCCAACCACGCTGCTCCTTCTGAATAGACAGCCTTTACAGCAGTCGAAGCAAATGTATTTAAACCTAAATTACCGTGTGCCTGTGTATTTTTCTCGATTGCCGTAAATAGTTTACGGTCTGATGCAACAATCATTGCGGCATGAATTCCGGCAATATTAAACGTTTTTGTTGGTGCAATACATGTGATAATTTTTGCCTCGTTTGCATTCGCTAACGTTAATACAGGCGTATATGATTTTTGTATTGAAATATCCGCATGAATTTCATCGGATAATAGATAGACATCGTATTGAACACATAGTGCGACTAACTGCTCCAGCTCTTCACGGCTCCAAACAATACCGATCGGGTTATGCGGATTACATAAAACAAATAGTTTAATACCGGCGCGGAATATTTCTTCAAGCTCAGCAAAATCCATCGTATAATGACCATTTTGTTCAGTTAATTCACATGTTACGACTTCACGTTTCTGAGCAGCCGGTACATTGGTAAATGGTGGGTATGCTGGAGTGGACATACCGATTTTATCACCAACCTCTGTAAAGGTTTCGATAATGGTCGCGATTGCTGGCACAACACCAGGCTGGAAAATAATTGTGTTAGGATCAATCGTCCATTGGTGGCGCGTTTTATACCAATGAACAATTGCATTTTTTACATCGTTGTCAGCAAATGTATAGCCAAAAATAGGGTGCTCCAATCGAGCCTTTAGTGCTTCTGTTAAAGCTGCAGGTGGAGGGAAGTCCATATCTGCTACCCACATCGGCAGTAGTTCTGTAGTATTATCTTTCAGATTGTAAACGACATTCATCATATCCCATTTTACAGATGCGGAACCGCGACGATCATGAACTTTATTAAAAATAGACATTTGAATCCTCTTTTCTTATGATTTCTTTCAAATTATGGTATCATACTTACTATTATAAGAGGTAGTTAGGTGAATCAAATGGATAATATTGAAATGAATCAAAAATGTGTACATTTATTGGAACAGTGGGACCCTTTTAGCTACGGTACCGATAGTTATTCTACTGAAACGGCAGATGTTGTCGCTGCACTTCAAAATATTGACGATCCAACAACATTGGCAAAAGTCATTCAAAGAGTTTATGAATACTCTTTTGAACAATGGATTCCATTCGAGCAATGTGTTGCAATCGCTTATAAATTAATTGCCGTAAAATTCGAAGCGAAGTGTATTATATAAAAAGCAGGCGACCTGTAAGCTGAGGTCGCCCGCATTTTAATGTAGTCCGTCAATTAAGTTCAAAACCGGAACTTCCAAAATAGTTGATAAAATTAGTATGGTTTGGGTTGAAGGAATTTGCTCACCGTTTTCGTAGGCTGTCAGTTTTTCAATACTGATTTGTGTTCGTAATGAAAGCTCTTCAATTGATAAATTCTTTTCCGAACGTAAAGTTTTCATCTGTTCCTGAAACTGCAATTTCATTTCCCATCTCCTCCCCGTATATGTTTACTATCATATGAACAACAACTTATAAAGTCCTCTAAATTATAAAAAAAACTTGTCCGATTTTTAAATCGGACAAGTTTTTCAAGTTTAACTAAAGAAAACTTTATTAATAAAGATAGCCGCAATTGAAAGTGGGGCTACATAACGTACAATAAACAACCAGCAATTATAAACAATTGGGGATGCCTGCATTTCTTCACGAGAAATTTTCTTTGAATAATAATATCCGGCAAAAATAGAAGTTAAAAAGGCACCGATCGGCATTAAAATCGCGCTTGTTACATAATCAACAAAGTCAAAAATAGACCGTTCGAAAATGGTGATGTCCGATAAAATTCCGAATGACAAAGCACTGGGGATACCGACAATAAAAATAATCGATGCTAATAACCAAGAGGCTTTTTTACGCTGAGCTGTTTTTTCTCGAATACCGATTGAAACGACCACTTCCAGTAATGCAATCGCTGATGTAACTGTTGCAAACAGGAGTAAGATGAAAAATACCAGCAATAAAAATCCGCCAAATGGCAATTGTTCAAAAACCGCTGGGATCATTATAAATACTAAGCCAGGTCCCTCTGTAGGAGAAAAGCCTAATGCGAATACTGCAGGAAATATAACAAGGCCTGCCAATAAAGAAATCGCAATATTCATACTCGCAACATTTACAGCGGAAGTTACAATTTTTTCTTTCTTAGATAAATAAGATGCGTATGTTATCATTGCCGCAACTCCAATACTAAGAGAGAAGAACGCTTGACCTAACGCTAACATTAAAGTATCGCCGCTTAGGTATGACCAGTCCGGAACGAACATGAATTTAACGCCTTCCATCGCACCATCCAATGTAATAGAACGAATAAACAGTAAAATGAAAAATAAGAATAGAATCGGCATCATCCATTTACTTGCTGTTTCAATCCCGTTTTTTATTCCAGCTTGTACAATGAATAATGTTAAAAGCATGAAAGCAGCCTGTGCGATTAATACTTCCCATGGGTTTGAAATAATATCCGTGAACAAAGTGCTGAAATTTACCCCTTGACCTGTAAGTGAAAAACTAACAGCCCGAAGTATATAGCTTAATATCCAACCACCTACAACACTATAGAAGGATAATATTAACCCGCATGCAACAAGGCCAATCCAACCGATCATAAACCATGGTTTATTTGGAGCCTGCTCTTTAAAAGATGTGATCGGATCTTTTTGACCTCGTCGTCCAATCATAAATTCTGCAATTAATATCGGTAAACCAATTAAAATAGTACATAGAACAAACAAAATAATAAATACACTACCGCCATTCGTGCCCGCCATATAGGGGAACTTCCAAATCGCGCCAAGACCGATTGCGCTTCCTGCTGCCGCAAGTATGAATCCTATCTTAGATGTAAATTGATCTCTAGATGACAAAAAAAACCCTCCTCATATATATGCAAGTACTCATTTTACAGTACGATTCACGTATTTAGCAAAAAGTTTTTTGAATTTATTGAATCTGCAAATTGAAGGAGAAGAAATTTTTACATTTTTTTAGATAGACTCTTATTTAATGACTTAAAAACGCTAGATTAAAGCGATTCTTTGTTACAGCTCGTCTCATATGTTATAATTTAACATGACATTTACGTATATACGAAAAGAAGGTAGGAACAACGTATGACAAAAAAAATTGAAGTGGGTGACGTGCTAACGGGTAAAGTGACAGGAATTCAACCATACGGAGCTTTTGTTGCTTTAGATGAATATACGCAGGGACTTGTGCATATTTCTGAAATCACATACGGTTTTGTGAAGGATGTAAGTGATTTTTTATCCGTCGGGGATGAAATAGAAGTTAAAGTTCTGGATGTGGATACAGATCAAAAAAAAATAAGCTTATCGATACGCGAGCTGCAGGAAGTACCGTTCCACCGAAGAAGGGATATGCCGCCACGGCGTTCTTTACAAGATCGGGTCGATGAAGTGGATGCGGATGGATTTCAAATTTTAAAGGAAAAATTGAAAGATTGGATCGAACAATCTGGACATTAAGCAGGACATGTTCAATTTATTTTTAATAAGTTGGACATGTTTTTTATATGGAGACAATAGGTCAGTTTTGAGCAAATTTCATGAAAAAAGCGCTTTCTTCGTTAATTATCAAAGGAATTGTTAAAAGTGTATAAAATGTGGCTAAATATTTAACAAACTCTGAATAAAGTATGTTACAATGTTGGCGGAAAGACCCAAATACATCAAAATTTAAAGAGGCGAATTATAAAATGGCTGAAAATTTGAACTTATTTACATCAACTCAAGAAGTAATTCATGAGGCATTAAATAAACTAGGCTATGACGAAGCAATGTATGAATTACTGAAAGAACCACTTCGTATGTTGACTGTGCGTATTCCTGTAAAAATGGATGACGGTACGACAAAAGTATTTACTGGTTACCGTGCACAACATAATGATGCAGTAGGTCCAACAAAAGGTGGCGTACGCTTCCACCCGATGGTATCGGAAGAGGAAGTGAAAGCGCTTTCGATGTGGATGACGTTAAAATGCGGTATTGTTGACCTTCCATATGGCGGAGGGAAAGGTGGCGTTATCTGTGACCCACGCGAAATGTCAATGGGTGAAATTGAACGATTAAGCCGCGGCTATGTTCGTGCCATTAGTCAAGTAGTTGGCCCGACGAAGGATATTCCGGCACCAGACGTATTTACAAATGCTCAAATTATGGCTTGGATGATGGATGAGTACAGCCGTATGGATGAATTTAACTCGCCAGGATTCATTACAGGTAAACCAATCGTTCTTGGCGGTTCACAAGGTCGCGACCGTGCAACTGCAGAAGGTGTTACAATTGTGATCGAAGAAGCTGCAAAAAAACGTAATATTGATATTAAAGGCGCACGAGTGGTTATTCAAGGCTTCGGTAACGCAGGTAGTTTCTTAGCGAAGTTTATGAGTGATTTAGGTGCGAAAGTTATTGGTATTTCAGATGCACACGGTGCGTTGCATGATCCGAACGGTTTGGATATCGATTACTTATTAGATCGTCGCGATTCATTTGGAACGGTTACTACATTGTTTGAAAATACAATTTCAAACAAAGAGCTTTTGGAACTGGATTGCGATATTTTAGTGCCTGCTGCTATTGAAAATCAAATTACAGCGGACAATGCACATCAAATTAAAGCAAACATCGTTGTAGAAGCAGCGAACGGTCCAACTACAGCTGAAGCAACTAAAATTTTAACAGAGCGCGGTATTTTGCTTGTTCCGGATGTTTTAGCGTCTGCTGGTGGTGTAACGGTATCTTACTTCGAATGGGTACAAAACAATATGGGTTATTATTGGACGGAAGAAGAAGTACGTGAAAAATTATATTCAAAAATGATTGCTGCATTTGAAAATGTTTATACAACAGCTCAAAACCGTAATATTAACATGCGTTTGGCTGCATATATGGTTGGTGTTCGCCGCACTGCCGAGGCCTCTCGCTTCCGTGGATGGGTATAAACATTATATTATTAAGTCTCACTCCTATTATTGGAGTGGGACTTTTTTGAAAATAGGGGGAACTAATGATGAACGAATTTTCATTTTATAATCCAGTAAAAATTCATTTTGGTAAAGGGAGTATTGAACATTTAAGAAAAGAACTTCCGCAATACGGAAAAAATATATTAATCGTGTATGGTGGGGGAAGTATTAAATCGAATGGTGTATACGATGATATTATGGCCATTTTAAATGACTTGAACATGAATGTATTTGAGTTATCAGGTGTCGAACCAAACCCTCGTGTAGAAACAGCACGTAAAGGTATTGAAATTTGTAAAGAAAATCAGATTGATATCGTGTTGGCGGTAGGGGGCGGTTCGGTCATTGACTGCTCTAAGTTAATCGTAGCAGGTGCAAAAGTGGAGGCGGATGCCTGGGATATCGTAACTAGAAAAGTTATGGCAACTGAAGCATTACCATTAGCAACAGTCCTGACATTAGCAGCGACAGCATCTGAAATGAACTCAGGTTCGGTTATTACGAACTTAGAAACAAAAGAGAAGTATGGTTGGGGTAGCCCGGCAACTTTCCCGAAATTCTCGATTTTAGATCCATCCTATACTTATTCAGTGCCGGCAAACCAAACGGTAAATGGTGTTGTTGATACAATGTCTCATATCTTTGAACAGTATTTCAACAATGCTACAAACACACCGATTACAGATGAAATGAGCGAAGGGATTTTACGTACGCTGATCGATGTTGCACCGAAAGCATTGAAAGATCCGTCTAACTATGAGCATCGTGAAACATTAATGCTTGCAGGAACAATCGGCCTAAATGGTTTCCTGGCATTAGGCTCACGCGGTGACTGGGCAACGCATAATATTGAGCATGCGGTATCAGCATATTACGATATTGCACATGCAAGCGGCTTAGCTATTTTATTCCCGAACTGGATGAAGCATAATTTACAGGTGAATCCTTCCCGTTTTGCAAAATTAGCTGTAAATGTATTCAATATTGATCCGACAAACAAATCAGAGGAACAAGTTGGTTTGGAAGGTATTGAAGCATTATCAGCGTTTTGGACATCTCTTGGTGCCCCGAATCGCTTAGCTGACTATGAAATTGATGCTACACACTTCGAAGAAATGGTTGAGCATTGCCTAGTATATGGTCCATTCGGCAACTTCAATAAACTTGAAGCAGAGGATGTACGCAAAATTTTAGAAATGTCTTTATAAGAACTTGAAAAAAAGGAAGCGGTCGGATAGTGGGACCAGCTTCCTTTTTACTTGATTCAATTAAATCATGCCTTTTTCTGATTCGGGTTTTGTAGCGATATGTGTCCAGCTGCGTTCTCCATTATCCTCATCGAACGCCAACGTAACTTTTGTCACACCTTTTTGGTTTAACAGCAGTGTAGTTAAATGATCGCGTACATCATCTAAATAGGCGAGAGACAAACTTGGATCTGTTTCCGCAATAAGTTCAACATGTAAGAATTCGCCTTCTTTAATTACTTCAAGTCGTGCGATATCTGTTACATGAGGATCTTCCATCACAAGATTTCCGATATGCACAAGCATTTCCTCATCAGTTTCTCCAATTGCCCCACGTGCATTATCTAAAAAGACACGGCCAACTACGTAAAACATCATTAAACCGATTACCATTGAAATAAATCCTTCTAATCGGTAAAATTCGGTGAAATATGCTATAATAATTGCTAAAAACGCCAGGACATTACCTGAAGTCGCCACTAAGTCTTCCATCCATACAAGCTTTGTCGCTGGTTTTGCACGCTTTAAATATTTTGCAGACTGGAATATTATTATCCCTTTAGGTTCTACGCTAACTTCATGAAGCACTTCTTTTGCGGCTTTATTTAAAACAAAACCTTCTAGAATAATACCAATTGCCAATACACCAAGAGCAATCAAAACTCCTGAAGATTCCGTTGCAGGATGCATAAAATGATGCCATCCTTCTTTAATTGTTTCATATGAAAGGATTGCTACAATTAAAACGGCGCCCAAACAGACTAAGTTAACTATACGTCCGTAACCATTCGGGAATTTTGGAGTAGGAGCCTTTTTTGCTAGGGCAGAGCCTATGAATACGAAAAATTGGTTTGCAGCATCCCCGAAAGAGTGCATCATTTCGGCGAACATCGCAACATTTCCAGTAAAGAAGAACGCAACTCCTTTAATCGTTCCTAAAAATGTATTGACGAATGCAGCGAGTAATGACGGTTTATTACCATCCTTGAGTAATTTAAATAGTTCTCCCATTGCGTTTTCCTCCGTTAATCTAAATATTCTATTTTAATATTTCTTACATAATCCAACTTTCGCAGCCGGTTGTAAAGTTCGATTGTATGATTCGTTTCGACGGTCGACAATCGTATATCGATTTCGTGCAACAGCTTATCAGAAAATGGTACATCCCTGATTGAAATATTATCAATATACATATCATGCTCCCTCAAATAATCCACGAGATTTTTTATATTATCTGCTTGGTCGGTATTGATAATTAAAGATACTTCACGCATTCTTAGACGTTTTGGACCGAATCTAAACAGAAAAGGTGCCAGTAGTTCAATGCCCAGTACGACAATAATCACAGTAATAAAAGCTTCAATATAAAAGCCAGCTCCTACGGCAATTCCGATTCCGGCTGCTCCCCAAATCATTGCTGCTGTTGTAAGACCCGTTATACTGTCATTCCCCTTACGCAAAATAACACCAGCACCTAAAAAACCAATACCACTTACAATTTGTGCAGCTAATCGCAATGGATCCATCGTAATGTTAATATCGTCTCGTGCAGGTGTTGAATAGGCAGTCTCAATTGAGATAATCGTAAGTAAACAACTAAACGTTGCAATAACTAAACTGGTCTTTAGACCGACTGGCTTCTTTTTCAATTCCCTTTCGATACCAATAATTAAACTTAGTGTAGCCGCAATTAATAATTTTAATAAAATTTCTAACGTAAATTTATCATTCGCTAACCATTCCATATCCAAACATCTCCTTCATGTTAAATGGAATTCAAATCCTCTCGAAAAATAATTCTTAATAAGGTATAGTTTGATAATGTGATATGAGGTATCGCAAAATATTTCGTATTAGATAATATATTATAGAAAGAAGGGATTTTAGTGGAAAAACCACCAATCCACCCGTATATCCCTATTATTATTGGGGTAATCTCTGTTTCCCTTTCTGCGATTTTTGTAAAACTTTCAAGTGCAGATGCTGGAGTTATTGCCTTTTACCGTATGCTGTTTTCGATAATGATTATGCTCCCGTGGTTTTTGATGAAATATAAAAATGAAATAAAAGTGCTGTCAAAACGCGATTGGATCTTTTCATCAATCGCAGGGGTATTTTTATCATTTCATTTTATTTTATGGTTTGAATCATTAAATTACACTTCTGTAGCCAGTTCTACAGTGTTAGTA